>CAVUIF010000010.1:0-254141 GCA_963741455.1 uncultured Thermoleophilaceae bacterium | reverse complement strand
GAGTCCGCGTGAGGGTGCCGGAGGCAGCATCGATCGATCAACGCAGTTTGCAGCGCGGCGAGAATCCAACGCCGGAGCTAGCCAGTAGGACCTGGTCTGAGACCGCCTTCGCCACCCGCCTGGCCGCGAAGGCGTGGCGGGTGCTATCGCGAATCATGATTGTGTGCCGTCCGGAAAGCTCGATTTTCGACCGACCGACGCAACCCTCTACGGGCGGGCGCTTGAGCTCGCTGTTCGCGGCAAGCGACTCACGAAGAAGGTTCCGCTCACATACGAGGAACTCGACCAGGCGATCATCAAGGCCGAGCGGATCGGGACGAGAGCCGGCTGGTACGTCCGAAAGCCGGGTTCTCGCACGAATGCGCCTGACATCCTGCACGCATTCGCGGGCAGAAGGACGAGCTTTCCGCACTCGCTCCGGCAGCTGGGCTTCGCTCGACACGCGACGTCGATGGGGAATGGTTCCTTTGGAAGGGTCGGCACTCGCCACAGATCCTGTTGCCGGACCCAGGCAGTCTCCGGACAACCAGGCGGATTCGCGACCTGGTGCCTGACACGGTACGTGGGCTAGTCCCGCGCAATGAGCAGGGCCTTCTGGCGCGTGTGGGAGAGAGCAACGTCTTGGCTTTATTTCTTGGAGCCCAAGCCACCGTACGAGTCGCGGCGCACTGGAAGACGGGGGCCGCCGAGATGGACGAAGTCCACTGCGCAGTATCGAACGGGCGCGTGTGCTTGGTACCAGTCGAGGCCAAGGGGCGGGAGACCAACTCGTCCGCCATCAGATCGCAAAGGCCGTCGGTCAGTTGCGCGCTATACATCCCGATTTGGCAATTCGCCCGGTCGGCCTGAAGGCGGTCAGCGACGAGGAGATTGTGCTCGTCGAGTTCAACGCGACATCCGATCCGGACGAGCTTGAGGCGAAACGCCTACGGAAGTACCGTTTCGTTCCATAATCCGCCTGCTAGGAACTCTGCCCTCGCGCATGACGAGAACTCTCACGCACGCAGCGCGCCTCAAAGGCGTCAAGCACGCGGGCGACAACGAGGTCCAGCTCCTTGCGGACCTCGAAATCCCAGACCCGCACCACTTCCCAGCCCGCCGCGGCTAGTTCCGAGTCCACGCGACGGTCGCGCTCGATATTCCGCTCGATCTTCTCGTCCCAGTAACGGCCGGACCGTCCAGGCTTATGCCGAGATGGGTGACCATGCCAAAACGCGCCATCGACGAAAATCGCCAATCGGCGTTTGGCCAAGCCAGATGGGGCATCCAGGCGCGCCCCTGTAGTGGCAGCGCCACCCGCGCACGCCGGCTGCGTACAACGCTTTCCGGAGCGACACCTCCGGTTGAGTGTTCTTGCTGCGGACCGCCGCCATGATCCGTTGACGCTGTTCAGGCGTTCGGGTGTCAGTCATGGGGCGCGTCGGCACCGGGGTCCCTGACGAAGGTCTGCTTCGGTCATCTCCGCGTCATGCACCAGGCGGTAGTGCTCCTCCGAGCGAATTGAGACACCAGCGTCGGTTTTTTTGAAGTCGAACAGCGCGATCTCGCCATCCCCGATGAACTGCGCGGCGAGAGGGCGAGCGACGAGATCGGGGAACTTGTCCGCGCACATAGCGAAGTCTTGTTCGATCTGAACCACGCTGAGCTGATCGCTCCCGCCCTTTGCCTGGACTGGGAAGACGTACTGTGCGCCCCCGCGGCCCACGCCGATGTAGACCTCATCGGTTTCCACTTGACCGAGGCCCGGAACGGTTGTGCGAAGGTGGTTCTGGAGCGAGTAGCACGTGACGCCCGTGAAGACGTCAACAAGCCGGTTGTAACGCAGCATTGCGAGCAGCGCCTGTTCGTCGCTTAGTGCCCACATTGCGATGATCCCTGGCGTGGCATCCGGAATCTTTGTCTGAACAATGCGCTCGGCCGGCACGATCCGTGCCTGGCCGACCGCCACAAAGCAATATTTCGCCCGGCCCGCCGGTCGAATGATCCACTCGGTGGAACCGGGAGCCTTATCCCCGAATTCGGCTTGGGAGCGCTCGGCGATATCGGAAGCTGTAGACGACGTCGCCGAGGTTCTTTGGAAGATCAATCCCGAGATGCGCGGCGACGGTCTCGATGTCGGTCCGCGAGAACTCGACTTCCGTGTCCCCTTCTCGGTAGTGCGAAAAGAAGACTTCCTCGATGATCTGCTCGTAACGGCTCGCGCGATCTGCCATCTAGGCAGCAACCCGGACGGGTTGCTCACGGCGCGCCCGCGCAGCAGGCATGTAATCGGGGTCAGCGCCAAAAAGCTCGCCTGCCGCGGCCATCTGGAGCGAGAGTAGTTCTTCATCGCCAAGGGCGAGGGCACGCTTAGGGACTGCGGGATCCACGCCCAATGCGCGTCGAATTTCGCGACCAACGGCCGCACCGACGAACGGAGCAACGGCGTTGCCTATTTGCCGGAACCCGTGCCACTTTGTTGCGTGAAGCCGGAACCAGTCCGGGAAGGAATGAAGGCGCGCGGCCTCCCGCACGGAGATGACACGTGGTCTCTTTGGATGTATCGGCCGGGGCGACGTGTAGGCGCCGCGCTCGCTACCTGTCCCGGCGCGAAGCGTGTTGCACAGGCCGTTTGGATGGAGACGGTAAAAACGGCTGATCGGTTCAGTTGCACCAGGCGTGGTAGCGCGGAAGCGCTCGATCGAGCGCGGGATGTGCACGGTCCTCGTCGAGCTGGTCAGGAGGCGACGATCAACCTTCCTCGGATAGGACCTGTCGTCAGCATCCCGCTGCAAGCCTCGCGCACGCGCGGCGTAGCTGCTCGCTTTCTGCTCACCGCCCCGCGCCTCTGCCTCCGACAATCTGATGGCGTCTGTCTCCAGCAAGAGCTCATAGTCGTCCAGGTTGGGCAAGTCGCCAATCGCGTCCCACACTGTGGGACCGAGGGCGATGCGCGGGTTCTTGACGCGTCGCTCGCATGCCTGGTCGCTTGGGTACCGGTCGTACAGTCGGAACGGGATACGTAGCAGCTGGTTCATCGTCGCGACTGCCAATCACGAACAGGCGGCGGCGATCCTGAGGCACCCCGTAGTCAGCTGCGTTGAGAACTGAGGGACGCTCAGGCACCACGTATCCGATGCGCCGGAATTCGTCCAGCAACTGCATCAGGATGCTCGCCTGCCCCCCTGATCGCATGCCCGGCACGTTTTCCATGACGACGTACCGGGGTCGTACTTCGGATACCAAGCGGAAGAAGTGAAATACGAGCTGATTCCGATGGTCGTCTACCAACCGCTTGCCTATCGTCGAAAAGCCCTGGCACGGTGGACCGCCGATGACTACGTCGACTTGGCCATCCCACCCTTGAGGGTTTCTACCGTGAAGGACGTAACCTCGCCGAGCCGATTCGAGTAGGTCCAAACCGCTCAATCGCGAGATGTCAGCACGGCGAAAGAACGGCAGTGGAGGGAAAGTTGAATGCGTGGACTGCCGCGTGGATCGGGTCGTATTCGACAGCAGATACGACGTCGAAGCCAGCCTGTTCAAAACCGAGGCTCAGGCCACCCGCTCCCGCAAAAAGATCAATCGCGATTGGTCGGTGATGTGAGAGTGATAAAGACACAGCTATCGGTGGTCGTCCTGCGCTATCGATGCGAGGCAAGCCGAAAGTAGCTTCGCGCTCGGACGCACGTCGGGGAATTGCCGTTGCCGCTGCGGCCGCTAGAGACACTTTCCACATGACAAATGCGCCACGTCGGCTACGTCACTTGCTTCGTGCGCTCGATCTTCGTCTGGATTAGTGCCATCGCGACGCTGCCTACCTCCGCGTAGAGATCTGCTGTGGCGTTCCGCAGATCAAAGGGCGGCTCGTATCTGTACTCCTGAACAAATTGCTCAACGCGCTGATACCGCTCCGCTGCTCGCGTGCCTGCTTGCTGAGCGATGATCTGGTGCCAGGGTCGACCTTGCTTGAGCGCGTTGCAGCTGGAACATGCCGGCACAATGTTGCCCCAGGCATGGAGCCCCAGCTCGCTCTGATTGAGGGGCACGAGGTGGTCTTGAACAGCCTTGACGTCGGTGAAGTCGCGCCCGCAGTAACAGCACTGGCGGCCGAAGAATGTCTGGATGTCGTTGAAGTGCTTGCTCTTTTGATAACGAGGTAGCCCGCGGGCGTCGTCGTACGCCGCTCCGAACTGCTGCAAGAAGATCCGTACCGCTGAATTCGCAATGTCCGCTCGCGCTTTCATGCGAACCATCGTTACCCATCAGCCCGGACCCGCGCCTCACCGCCTAGAACGGTTGATCCCTCTAGCCCACGTGCGCGACATCCCGGGATGTGCGTCTCCGGACTCGGTCGCCCGGCGCTCTATCGCGTGGAGATCAGCGGCGAGCGGGCTAGGACTTTCGCGCTGTGGACCGCTCAATCAACCGCCTACCGTTGTTGGTCGCGGTAGTCGCGCAATTGCGACGGGGTCCGCCATCCAGCGTGCAGCCAACGCTGTAGCTGTACAGGACGCGAACAGGCGTACGGCGAGGCCGGAATCGTCTCGCGAGAGCTAACACCGAATTGGCTGCAGCGCCCGCCAAGGGCGGGGCGGCGGTTCAGCCGCCGGGCGAATCTGACCGCGGCGCGTTTCCCGAAGCCCGACGGAGGGATTCGAACCCTCGACCCCCGCTTTACGAGAGCGGTGCTCTGGCCATCTGAGCTACGTCGGCGCGGGGACGAGTGTAGCCCGGCTGCGGCTTAGTTCTGTGTGCGGGTTGTGGTCGCCGAGTCGGGCTGGCGCAGGCTTCGCGGGCTCGCTTGGCGGCGGCAGCCGCCGGAGGGCTGGGCGCTTCTCATCCCGCGGTGCCGGTCGGTCCACACCTTCGGCATGCGGTTCCCGATCGACGTCGTGTTTCTCGATCACCACGGCTGGCCGATCGAGATTCGGCGAGCCGTGAAGCCAAGGCGGGTGGTCTCGAATCGGGGGGCCGCGGCCGTCATCGAACTGCAAGCCGGCCACGCCGACCGCCACTACCGCCTCCGCCATTAGGATGCGCGCCTCATGGCGGAGCAACGTCCCAATCGCTGGCTCGAGGCCTTCAATCCGCGGGTGCCGCTCTATCGCGACTCCTACAACGAGTACCTGGTCTTCGTCGTCTCGGCGATCGGGTCGGTGGCCGGCACTCAGGTGCCGCTGTACCTCGTCATGGCGCTCACGGAGCTGTGGGACTGGTGGGTGTTCGTCGCCGCCTGCGTGGTCTTCGAGCTGGCGGTCATCTTCTTCATCGCGAGGCCTCAGATGAAGCCGAAGGAGCGCGTCATGTGGGCGGCTCTCTGGGCGGCCACCACCGGCGTCATGGCGGTGGCCTTTTACTACCTCGTTGCAGAGCCCACTTTGTAGCCCAAAAGGGCTGGCGAATACCGCAGACCGGGTGTAGCGTCATTTGGTGCATCGCGGGCGGGTCGCTGTCTTACTGGCGGTCGCGGGGAGCTGCATCTGGTCAGGGACGGCCGTCGCTGGTCACCCCACGGCTGCCCCTACCGGGCTTCCGGAGGCCGAGCTGCGCGCGTTCGAGACCGAGATGCTCGGCCCGGCGCACGCGCAGGAGCACGCCGAGCAGCGGGCGGCGCCGACGGGCGACCCGGCTTTCGGCGGCGCGCTGAACGGCGGTCCGCTCAGCGGCGAGACCGGCAGCCTCATGGACAGCGAGTCGTTCGCGGCGGCCGCCGCGGCGGACGATCCGCGGGCGCTGACGGGCGCCTGGAGCGCGCCGTTCAACCTCCCGATGTACGCGATCCACGCCGCCACGCTCCCGACCGGCAAGGTCATCCTGTGGGGGCCTCCGACCGACGGCTTCAGCACGAGCACGAGCTGGGGCGTGATCTGGAATCCCCTGAACGGCAACCTGAAGCGGGTCGACCCGCCGGACAACATCTACTGCTCGGGCCAGGCCTTCCTCGCCGACGGCCAGCTCCTCATCGCCGGCGGCGAGCTCACCCGCTCGGGTGGCATCAAGGGGCTGAACAAGATCTACACGTTCAACCCGTTCAGCGAGACCTGGACGGAGCAGCCGAGCATGGAGCACGGGCGCTGGTACCCGAGCCAGGTGCTGCTCCCCGACGGCCGCCAGGTGATCGTCCAGGGGTCCGACGAGACCGGCCCGGACAGCATCAACACCAACATCGAGATCTTCAACCCGCCCGCGACCCTGGGCGGGCAGGGCACGCTGACGAAGCTCAACGGGGAGCTCGGCGGGTCCGGGATGCCGCCGATCGGCGACCTCTACCCCAACCTGCGCGTGATGCCGAGCGGCCGCACGCTGGTGGCCGGCCCGCATCCGAACGACTCCTGGTTCATGAACACCCCCGGCCTCGCGGACGGCAGTCCGCTCTCTTGGAGCGACACGCCGAACCCGAGCCGCCGCCGCATCTACGGCAACGCCGTGCTCGAGCCCCCGGCTCCGGGTGAGGTCGAGGCGTCGACGAAGGTGGTTCAGCTCGGCGGGCGCACGAGCGCGTCGTCGCCCGGCCACGGCAGCACGGCGACCTCGGAGTACTTCGACGAGTCCGAGCCCTCGCCGTCGTGGAAGCCGGGCGAGTCGTACCAGCTGGCGCGCACCTACCAGAACACGGTGCTGCTCCCGGACGCCTCGATGGTCTCGGTGGGCGGCGGCGTCGGCTGGCCGGAGTTCACCGGGAACGACGCGCTGAAGCAGGTCGAGCTGTGGGATCCGGTCACACGCGAATGGCGGCTCGGCGCCGCACAGCAGGAGACGCGCGCGTACCACTCGGTGGCCACCCTCCTGCCCGACGGTCGCGTGATCTCCGCGGGCGACAACGGCAACGGACCGGCCAGCGGCGCGACCGACTCCGCCGAGGTCTACGAGCCGCCCTACCTGTTCAAGGGGCCGCGGCCGACGATCACCGACGCCCCCAGCGCGGTCAACTGGGGCCAGACGTTCGGCGTCGACACCCCGAACACGGACATCGACCGCGCTGCCCTGATCGCGCCCGGCGCGGTCACGCACGCGACCGACATGCACCAGCGCTACATCCCGCTGGAGCTCGAGGAGCGCGCCGGCGGCGTCGACCTCACCGCCCCTCCGAACGCCAACGCCGCCCCGCCCGGCTACTACATGCTCTGGCTCATCAACGAGGCCGGCGTGCCGTCGGTCGCCGAGTTCGTGCGCATCCTCCCCGGCGCCGCGCCCGGGCGGATCACGATCGAGAAGCAGACGAACCCGGCGGACACGGCCAACCCGAAGACGTCGTTCTCCTTCACGAGCGACTCGGCGCTCGGGAACTTCTCGCTGACCGACGACGGCACGAGGACCGGCGACGTGCCGGCCGGCACCTACACGGTCACCGAGGGCACCACCGAGCGGCTACGCGCTCGGCTCGATCGCCTGCGACGACTCGAACAGCGGCGAGGACGTGGCCACGCGCACGGCGACCGTGCGCGTCGCGGCCGGGGAGCACGTGCGCTGCGTGTTCACGAACAACCGCGGTGTCGCCGTGCGACACGCCGGCGATCACCGGCACCAGCCCGCCCTCGCCCGCGAACGAGAACAACCCGGAGGTGCGCGGCACGGTGAGCGGCTGCGGCACGGGCACGACCACCGTCGACGTCTACCCGAGCAACAACTGCACCGGTACGCCGACCACCGGAAGCCTCGCCGACTTCACCGGAGCCGGGATCACGGTCGCCGTGGGCAACAACTCCGTGACGCCGCTGAGCGCCAGGGCGACGAACCCGAACGGCCCGTCCGGCTGCTCCAACTCGATCTCCTACACCGAGGACTCGCTGGCACCGGGCGCGCCGACGATCTCGGCGACTACCCCGGCCTCGCCGTCGAGCGACAACCAGCCCGAGGTGAGAGGCACCGGCGCCGAGGCCGGCTCGACCGTGCGGATCTACCCGACCTCCGACTGCAGCGGCACGCCGATCGGCACCGGCACCGCCGCCGCCTTCAACGGCGCGACGGGGATCACGGCCACCGTGGCCGCGAACCAAACGACCAACCTGCGCGCCACGGCCACCGACGCGGCCGGGAACGTGTCGAGCTGCTCGGCCCTGTTCGCCTACACCGAGGACTCGCAGGGTCCCGACACGCCATCCATCGCGGCCACGACGCCCGCCTCGCCGTCGAGCGACAACCAGCCCGAGGTGAGGGGCGCGGCGCCGAGGCCGGCTCGACGGTGCGGATCTACTCCACCTCGGACTGCACCGGGACGCCGCTCGGCTCAGGGCCCGGCCGCGACGTTCAACGGGGCGACCGGGATCACCGCGACGGTCACCGCGAACCAGACGACCAACCTGCGCGCGACCGCGACGGATGCCGCCGGCAACGTCTCGGGCTGCTCGTGCCGCATTCCCGTACACCGAGGACTCGCAGGCGCCGGGCGCACCCACGATCACCGCCACGGACCCCGCCTCCCCGTCGAACGACAACAACCCCGAGGTGAGGGGCTCCGGCGCGGAGGCCGGCTCCACGGTGCGGATCTACCCGACCTCGAACTGCAGCGGCACGCCGATCGGCACCGGGCACGGCGGCCGACTTCAACGGCCACCGGCATCACCGCCACCGTGCACGGCCAACCAGACGACCAACCTGCGCGCGACCGCCACCGACGCGGCCGGCAACGTCTCGGGCTGCTCGGCCCCGTTTGCCGTACGCGGAGGACTCCCAGGCTACCGCCACGCCGATCCTCGCCGCCACCACTCCCGCACTCGCCCTCGAACGACAACCAGCCCGAGGTGCGCGGGTCGACTGCGCGAGGTCGGCTCGACGGTCCGGATCTACTCGACCTCGGACTGCACCGGCACGCCGATCGGCACGGGCCCGGCCGCGACGTTCAACGGGGCGACCGGCATCACCGCGACGGTCGCGTCCGAACCAGACCACCAACCTGCGCGCGACCGCGACGGACGCGGCCGGGAACGTGTCCGGCTGCTCGTCCGCGCTCCCCTACACCGAGGACTCCCAGGCGCCGGGCGCGCCCACGATCACCGCCACCGACCCCGGCCTCCCCGTCGAACGACAACAACCCGGAGGTGCGAGGCACCGGCGCCGAGGCCGGCTCGACCGTCCGCATCTACTCGACCTCGAACTGCACCGGCACCCCGATCGGCACCGGCTCCGCCGCCGACTTCAATTCCGCGGCCGGGATCACCGCACACCGTGCTCGCCAACCAGACGCACCAACCTGCGCGCGACGGCCACCGACGCGGTCGGCAACGTCTCGGACTGCTCGGCGCGCGCACCCCTACGTCGAGGACTCGACCGCGCCGTCGTCGGCGATCTCGTTCCCCGTCGACGGCGCGCTGTACCGGACCGCGACCTACAACGCGGGCTGCGGGTCGGGCACGCCGGACGTCTGCGGCACCGCGTCGGACACGCGGCGGGGCCGGACTCGCGACGGTCGAGGTACGGATCCAGCGCCAGAGCGACGACCAGTACTGGAACGGGACGAGCTGGCAGGCCGGCGAGTCGTATGGCTGCCGGCCACCGGCACATCGTCGTGGACCCGCGCCTTCGCTCCCGGCAACGACCAGTACACCGCCAGCTCGCGCGCGACCGACACCGCCGGGAACGTCGGGGCCCTCGACAGCGCGACGTTCACGGTCGACACCACCGCCCCGGGGGCGCCGTCGGTGACGGCCACGACCCCGAGCTCGCCGTCGAACGACAACCAGCCCGAGGTGAGGGGCACCGGCGCCGAGGCCGGCTCGACCGTCCGGATCTACTCGACCTCGGACTGCTCCGGCACCGCGATCGGCACCGGCACGGCCGCCGACCTTCAACTCGGCAACCGGGATCACCGCCACCGTGCCGGCCAACCAGACGACCAACCTCCGCGCGGCCGCGACGGACGCGGCCGGCAACGTCTCGGACTGCTCGGCGGCACACGCGTACGTCCGAGGACTCGCAGGCGCCCGGGGCCGTGTCGATCACCGCGACGACGCCCCCCTCGCCGTCGAGTGACGACCAGCCCGAGGTGAGGGGCAGCGGCGCCGAGGCCGCGTCGACCGTGCGCATCTACTCCACCTCGAACTGCACCGGCACGCCGATCGGCACCGGGCCGGCGGCGGACTTCAACTGGCAACCGGCATCACCGCCACCGTGCCCGCCAACCAGACCACCAACCTCCGCGCGACGGCGACCGACGCCGCCGGGAACGCGTCGAACTGCTCCGCCGCGTTCCCCTACATCGAGGACTCGCAGGCCCCGGACGCGCCGTCCATCACGGCGACCTCCCGACTCGCCCGCGAACGACCACCAGCCCGAGATGAGCGGCACGGCCGAGAACGGCTCGACCGTCGACATCTACTCCACGTCGGACTGCACCGGCGCACTCCGATCGGCACCGGGTCCGCGGCCGACTTCAATACCGCGCACCGGGCTTCACGGTGACCGTGCCCGAGAACCAGACGACCAACCTGCGCGCCACCGCGACCGACGCGGTCGGGCACACGTCGACTGCTCGGCCGCGCGCGCCTACGTCGAGGACTCCACCAGCCGCGTCCGTCGATCACCTTCCCGGTCGACGGAGCGTCGTACGGGCGGCGACCTTCAACGCCGGCTGCAGCACGGCGGCCACGCCGACGTGTGCGGCACGGCCTCGGACACGGGCGGATCCGGGCTCGCGGCGGTCGAGGTGCGGATCCAGCGCCAGAGCGACAGCCACTACTGGAACGGCACGAGCTGGCAGACCGGGGCCGTGTGGCTGCCGGCGACCGGCACCTCCCCGTGGAGCCGCGGGTTCACCCCGGGCGACGACCAGTACACCCTCAGCTCGCGGGCCACCGACGCCGCCGGGAACGTCGAGTCGACCGACACCGCCACGTTCACGGTCGACATCACCGCGCCGGCCACGGCCCTCGATCGACGAGAGCAATCCGGACTCGCCCTCGAACGTGAACAACCCGAAGCTGATCGGCTCCGCGGAGTCGGGCTCGACGGTCCGCCTCTACCGATCGGGCGACTGCACGGGATCGTGATGGCCGCCGGGCCGGCGGTCGACCTTCGCCGATCCGGGCACTCAGCGCCTCCGTGCGGGACGACGGGACGTACCAGTTCACGGTGACCGCCACCGACACCGTGGGCAACGCTGTCGCAGTGCTCCGAGCCCTTCACCTACACCGGGACACTCGGTCCCCAACCGGAACGGCGACGGTGACGGCGTCGCGAACGGCGCCGACAACTGCCCGACGGTGAGCAACTCCAGCCAGACGGACACGGACGGCGACGGCCTCGGGAACGCGTGCGACTCGAACGACGACAACGACGGCCTCGCCGACTCGGGCGACGCCTGCCCGCTGGTCGCGGCCGCGACCTTCGACGGCTGCCCGGCGCCGCCCGCCGGATCCGGGTCCGCCGGACGACACGACTCCGCCGACGCTCACGTTCCGGGGCAAGACCACGCAGAAGCTCGGCATGGCCGTGGGCATCGCGGTCGTGGCGACGACCGAGAGCCTGCGCGCGTCGGCCGTCGGAACGGTCTCCGTGCCGGGCGCGTCGAGGGTCTACCGGCTGAAGGCGATCAAGAACCGGCTGGTGCGCCGCGGTACCAGGCGGACCTTCCGGCTCGCGCTACCGCTGAAGGCGCGCCGGGCCATCAAGACGTTCCTCGGCACGAGCAGCCGCAGGCGCGTCAAGGTCCGCATCGTCGTGAGCGTCCGGGACAGCGCGGGCAACGTCGCGCGCTACCGGAAGACCGTGCGGCTCCGGCGCTGAGCCGCTTTTTTTGGGACCGGGCGAAAAAGGTTCGGTAGCGAAACTTTCAAACCGCGTGTAGCGTGATTATGTGCCCCCCCGCCCCGCCCTCTCCGTGGCGTTGGTGGCCGTGGTGGCCAGTCTCGTTTTCGCTGGTCCCGCAGCCGCCGAACACCCCTCTCCCTCCCTCCCCGGCCTCCCGGAGAGCCAGGTTCGCGCGCTCGAGACGAGCGTCCTCGGCGAGAGCCACGCCGCGGAGCACGCGCGGCAGCGGGCGCGCGCCTCGAAGCAGGCCGCCACGCCGCAGTTCGGCGCGGCGCTGAACAGGGGGGCGCTCTCCGGCGAGGACGGCAGCTACCGGAACAGCGTGTTCCGGGCCGCGGACGTGCAGGCGGCGGCCGTCGAGCCGGGCGCCACGACCGGCGCCTGGAACGGTCTGTTCGAGTCTCCCGATGTACGCGATCCACGCGGCGATGCTCCCGACCGGCAAGGTGCTCCTCTGGGGCCCGCCGGTCGGCGGCTTCAACGACAGCACGACCCTTGCCGTCCTGTGGGACCCGGTCACCGGCCAGCAGGAGCGCGTCGACCCGCCGGCCAACATCTACTGCTCCGGCCAGGCCTTCCTCGCCGACGGCCAGCTCCTCGTCGTCGGCGGCGAGCTCACTCGCCTCAATGGCGTCAAGGGGCTCAACAAGATCCTCACCTTCGACCCGTTCAGCAAGACCTGGACCGAGCAGCCGAGCATGGCGCAGGGGCGCTGGTACCCGAGCCAGGTGCTGCTCCCCGACGGCCGCCAGGTGATCATCCAGGGGTCTATCCAGGAGGCGTCCACCCAGGTCACCCCGCCCGTCCAACAGATCATCAACACGACCATCCAGGTCTTCAACCCGCCCGCGACCCGAGGCGGGCAGGGCACGCTGACGACGCTCGCCGGGGAGCTCGGCGGGCCCGGGATGCCGCCGATCGGCGACCTCTACCCGAACCTGCGCGTGATGCCGAGCGGCCGCACGTCGTGGCCGGCCCGGCTGTGAACGACTCCTGGTACATGAACTCTCCCGGCACTGCCAACGACAGCGCGCTGTCGTGGGTTGACCTCGACAACCCGAGCCGGCGCAGGCTGTACGGCAACGCCGTGTTCGAGCCGCCGCCGCCCGGAAGCACCGACGCCCTCGGACAGGGTGATTCAGCTGGGCGGCCGGGTCAGAGCGTCGGACACGACCCACGAGAGCACCAAGACCTCGGAGTACTTCGACGAGTCGGAGTCGGGCGCGGGCTGGCAGGCGGGCCCGTCGTACCAGCAGGCGCGCACCTACCAGAACACCGTCCTGCTGCCGGACGCCTCGATGGTGTCGGTCGGTGGCGGGATCGGCTGGGAGCAATACATCGGCAGCGACCCGCTGAAGCAGGTCGAGCTGTGGGATCCCCTGACGAGGACCTGGCGGCTCGGCGCTGCGCAGCAGGAGACGCGCGCGTACCACTCCGTGGCCATGCTGCTGCCAGACGGACGGGTGCTCTCGGCCGGCGACGACGGCAACGCCCCCACGAACACGGCGTGGACCGATTCCGCAGAGATCTACGAGCCGCCCTACCTGTTCAAGGGCGCCGCGACCCACGATCGCGAGCGCCCCCACGGCGGTCGACTGGAACCAGGGCTTCAGCGTCTCGACCCCCAACGCGAACATCAACCGCGCCGTCCTGATCGCGCCCGGCGCGACCACGCACGCGACCGACATGCACCAGCGTTACGTGCCGCTTCGGATCACGGGGCGCCGCCCGTGCACCCTCGACCTCGCCTCCCCAACGAACGCGAACGTCGCCCCGCCCGGCTACTACATGCTCTTCCTGGTCGACTCGGACGGCGTGCCGTCGGTCGCGAAGTGGGTACGCATCGCTCCCGGTGCCCAGCCGCAGGCGGTTTCACCTTGCGGGTCAGGAACCCCCGACCCAGACCCAGACCCCGCCCCCGGTAACGGGGGCAGCGGCGGCGGCGGTAACGGTGGGACCGACACGACCCCGCCTGTGATCAAGATGACCGGGAGGACGACGCAGAAGGCCGGTACGAGCGTCGGAATCGTGGTCGCTGCGACGACCGAGGACCTGATCGCGTCCGCGACGGGAACCGTGTCGGTGCCCGGCGGCGCGTCCAAGGTCTACCGGCTGAAGGCCGTCAGGAACCGCTTCGTACCCCGGGGCACCAGGGCGACACTGCGCCTCATGGTGCCGAAGAAGGCGCGGAAGGCGATCAAGGCGTATCTCCGCAGGCGTCCCTCCAAGCGTCTGAAGACCCGAATCGTGCTCCGGGTTCGCGACACGGCCGGCAACACGGACAGCTTCAAGCGCACCGTCAAGCTCCGTCGCTGACCGGCTAGCGCGCGCCCGCCAGGGCGGCGAGCCTGAAGCTGAGCGCCGAGAGCGCGAGGTCCTCGGTCACGTTCAGCTCGAGCGACTGGCGCACGTCCTCGCAGCGCTCGGCGGCCTCGCGCAGCCTGCGCGGATCGCGGCTCCTCGCCTGCTCCGCGAGCGACGGCGTGTGGTCTGACGCAAGCACGGCCTCGGGCGCGTCCTCGGCGAGGCAGACGAGGTCGCGGAAGGTGAGCGCCGTGAGCGTGAGCGCGAGGTCGAGCGACTCGGTTCGCGCCCTGCGGCCGTCGCGCTTCGCCGCCTCCTCGTACTCGCGCTCGATGGCCTTTCGCTCGCGGCCCTTCGGCTCGAGCTCGAGGCGCTTCTTCGCCTCGGCCGCGATCGACTCCTCGGCCGCGTTCCGGCGCGACTCGGCCCGGTCGAGGAGCGCCCGCCACGGCTCGGCCCCGGCCGAGCCGCCTCCGGACAGCGAGGCCGCCACGAGCGCCTCCACCTCGGATCGCAGGGCCTCCCCCTCCGCCGACGCCAGGTACCGCGCCCGCGCCGCGTTCCCGAGCGCCAGCCGGGCGCATGCCTCCGCGCGCTCGGCCGGAATGCCCTCCGCCACGAGATGAGAGGCGATGGTGGCCGCCGGGAGCGGCTCGAACCGGACGAGCTGGCAGCGGGAGATGACCGTCTCGAGCACGCGGCCGAGCTGATCGGTCATGAGGATCAGGTGCACGTACGCCGCCGGATCCTCCAGCGTCTTCAGGAGCCGGTTCGCCACCTCGTCGTTCATCGTGTCCACGCGCTCGAGCACGAACACGCGGCGGCGGGCCTCGAAGGGCGTTCGGGTGGCCGCGTTGACGACGGGGCCCTCCACGTCGTCCACGCGCATCACGTGCGCGCCCGGTCGGCGCCACCCAGGTGAGGTCGGGATGCGCCCCGTGCATCACGCGCGTGCGCACGGCGTCGGGATCGTCCGACCCCTCGGCCAGCAGCTCCGCGGCGAACGCCCGCGCCACCGTCCGCTTGCCGGTGCCGGCGGGCCCGTGGAACAGATAGGCGTGGGACGGCTGCCCCGACGCCAGCGCGGTAGCCAGCACCATCCGTGCCTGCGGGTGGTCCTCCGTTCCCGCGAGCGCCACGGTCATTCGGCGCGCGCCTCCCGGACCGCCGCCAGCACGTCGGCGTGGACCTCGTCGGGCGACCGGGTCGCGTCGATCCGCCGCCACCTGTCGGGGTCCGTCCGCATCAGCCGCTCGTACGCCGCTCCCACCGCCTCCTGGAGTCCCGCTCCCTCGTCCTCGAAGCGGTCGCTCTCCCCGGCTCGCGTGGCGGCATCCTCCGGCGAGAGGTCGAGGAGGAAGGTGAGGTCGGGCCTGAGGCCGCGGGTCGCGAAGTGGTTCACCCGCTCCACGTCCTCGATCCCGAGCCCGCGAGCCCCGCCCTGGTAGGCGAGCGACGAGTCGAGAAACCGGTCGGAGACGACCACCCGCCCATCCTGAAGGGCGGGCAGGATCACCTCGTTCACGAGCTCCGCCCGGGCGGCCGCGAACAGCAGCGCCTCGGTCTCCGGCGAGAGCACCACGTCCGGGTCCTTCAGCACCTCGCGCACCCGCTCGCCGGCCGCGGTTCCACCCGGCTCGCGGACGCCCAGAGCCTCGTCCCCGAGCGCGTCGACGAGCAGCCCCGCCTGCGTTGTCTTGCCGGAGCGATCGATGCCCTCAAAGGTGACGAACAGGCCGCGCATCTCGCGGGCGCGAACCTAGCAGCGGCCCAGGCTTTACGAAGTCGTAACCCCGGGTTGGGGAGCGGCTGACCGGTCGCGCGGGATGTTGGTCTGGACAACCCAGCAACACAGGGAGCCAGGCCATGCGAAGGACACTCACACTCATTCTCGGCGTCGCTCTGTTCGGGATTCTCGCGGCGGTGGTCGTCGCGGCCACGGGCGGGGACGACGGTCGCAGCGCCTCCGGCACCACGACCGAGGAGCGCACGACCACCACGGACCGGACCACCACGGACCGGACCACCACCACGGAGGACAACCCGGACCGTGCCCGCGGCGACGACGGGCGGACGCGGACGAACGAGGCGCCGGCCACCGGCGGCGTCGACATCTCGGGCCCGTGCGACGAGGCCGAGCACGCCAACGACCCGCGCTGCACCGGCCAGGCGCCCGTGCAGGGCGGCGGCCAGGCGCCGGGGACGGGCGGAGTCGACATCTCCGGCCCCTGCGACGAGGCCGAGCATGCCAACGACCCGCGCTGCACCGGCGCGCCGCGCGCGCCCGGCGACAACTCGGGCCCCGGCAACTCGCACTCGGACCGCGACGACGACAACTCCGGCCCCGGCAACTCGCACGACCGTGACGAGGACAACTCCGGGCCCGGCAACTCGCACGACGGTGACGACGACCACTCGGACGACGACGACGACAGCGGTCGCGGACGTGGCCGCGGTCGCGGCGGAGACGACGACTAGCCGACACAACCCGCCGGCCCGCCTACCCTTCTGATCCGATGGCGGGCCGGCGCACCATCCTGATGGTCGAGGACGAGTCCTCGATCACCGAGCCCCTCGCGGAGGCACTCGACCGCGAGGGGTTCGACACGCGCGTGGCGGGCACCGTCGCCGCGGCCCTCGAGGCGGCCGGCGAGCAGATGCCGGACCTCGTCCTCCTCGACGTGATGCTCCCCGACGGCTCGGGCTACGACGTAGCCCGCACGCTCCGGGAGCAGTCGAAGGTCCCGATCATCATGCTCACCGCCCGCGGCGAGGAGACCGACAGGATCGTCGGGCTCGAGCTCGGCGCCGACGACTACATCGTCAAGCCCTTCAGCGCGCGCGAGGTCGCCGCGCGCATCCGGGCGGTGCTGCGCAGAACCGGCGACGCGGCGAGCGCCGCTCCCGCGGAGCGCGCGGGCGCGGTCGAGATCGGCGCGCTGAACCTGGATCCGGCGCGGCGGGAGGCGAAGTTCGAGGGCACCGAGCTCGATCTCACCCGCAAGGAGTTCGAGCTGCTGGAGCTCCTGATGCGCGAGGCGGGCAACGTGGTGTCGAGGGAGCGGCTGATCGACGAGGTGTGGGACACCAACTGGTTCGGCTCCACGAAGACGCTCGACGTCCACGTGTCGAGCCTCCGGCGCAAGCTCGGCGACGACTCCCAGAGCCCCCGCTTCATCCACACCGTCCGCGGCGTGGGCTTCCGGTTCGCCTCCGCCGACGAGCTATGAGCCTCAGGGCGCGGCTGGTCGTCGCGTTTGCGTACGTCCTCGTGCTCGTGATCGTCGCGCTCGAGGTGCCGCTGGCGCTGAACCTGTCGAACCGGGTCGACGCGGAGATCAAGTCCGAGGCGCGGAGCCAGGCCGAGCTGATCGCCATCGGCGCGTCCGACCACCTCGACGACCGGCGCGGGCTCCCGCAGCTCGTGCGGCGCAGCGAGGCGACCCTCGGCGGCCGCGTGATCGTCGTGGACGCGGATGGTCGCGTCCTGGCCGACTCCTTCGGGCCGGCCACCCGCGGCGACGACTACGGCTCCCGTCCCGAGATCCGCGCCGCGCTGAACGGCCGGGCGGTCCAGGGCGAGCGCCGCAGCGACGAGCTCGACACGGACCTGCTGTTCACCGCCGTGCCGATCTCGCGGGCCGGCCGCGTGACCGGCGCCGTGCGCATCACCCAGAGCGTGGAGGCCGTGGACCGCGCCATCCGCGGCGACGTGGCCGCGCTGATCGGAGTCGGCATCGTGGCCCTCCTGCTCGGCGTGGCCGTCGCCTGGCTGCTCGCGAACGGCCTCGCCAAGCCGCTGCGCGGCCTCGCCGGCACGGCGCGCAAGGTGGCGGACGGCGACCTCGACGCGCGCGCCGACGTGGAGGGCTCCGCCGAGCAGAAGGAGGTCGCCACGGCGTTCAACGACATGACCACCCGCATGGCGAGCACGCTGCGCGGCCAGCGCGAGTTCGTCGCCAACGCCTCGCACCAGCTCCGCACCCCGCTCACCGGCCTGCGGCTGCGCCTCGAGGCGGCGGCGCTGAAGTCGAAGGACCCGGAGGTCGAGCGCGAGCTCGCCGCGGCCGAGCACGAGACCGAGCGCCTGGCCCGGCTCCTCTCCGAGCTCCTCGCCCTCGCGGGCGGCGGCGAGCGTCCGGCGGCCGAGCAGCTCGACGTGGAGGAGACGATCGAGGCCGCGGCCGTCCGCTGGCAGGGGCCCGCCGAGCGCACCGGCCACGAGCTCAGCGTCGAGCCCGGCCCGCCGGCGGTCGTGGCGGCGTCGAAGGCGGACCTCGCCGCCATCCTCGACAACCTCACGGAGAACGCGCTCAACTACTCGCCCGCCGGCTCGACCGTGACGCTCACGTGGGAGAGCGACGGCGGCACCGTGCGCCTGGCCGTGCTCGACGAGGGCCCCGGCCTCGCCCCCGACGAGGGCGAACGGGTCTTCCAGCGCTTCTACCGCGGCTCGGCGAGCGCCGGCGGCGCCTCGGGCACGGGCCTCGGCCTGGCGGTCGTGGAGGCGCTCGCCGCACGCTGGGGCGGCGAGGTCACGCTCTCGAACCGCCCCACGGGCGGCGCCCGCGCCGAGGTCGCGCTCGAGGCGGCCACGGCCGCTTTGCCAAGAGCTGACTCTCCCCTTGACGAGTCCTTGCCGAGCGGAGCGTAGGGTCGAGAGCGATGACCTTCAGACGATTTGCGACCGGCGCCGCCCTCGCCCTCGTAGGCCTCGCCGCCGCGGTGGGGATCGGCCTGCTGGCGAACACGATCTCCGGCGACAGCGTCGGCCTCGGCGCCGAGCCGCTCTCCGCCGGCGAGACGCTGGCGCCCGCGGAGCCGAGGTCCGACGACCGCGCCGAGCAACGGCAGAGGCAGCGCCAGCGCCGCAACCGGAATCGCAACCGGAACCGGGGCGGCGACGACGACGGCGTCCGCACCACCACGTCGCCCGAGATCGAGGACGACTTCGTCCCGCCCACGACCACCGCCGAGGACGACAACAGCGGCTCAGGCAGCAGCGGCTCGGACAACAGCGGCAGCGGCAGCGACGACAGCGGGCAGGGGCGCGGCCGGGGACGCGGCGGCGACGGCATCTCCGGCGGCGACGAACCCGACGACGACTGACGCTCCCGGTGTGATGGACTCGCCTCATGCTCGACGTGAGGCCCGAGACCCCCGCCGACTTCGACGCGATCCGGGCCCTTCACGACGCCGCCTTCGCGCCGAGCGACGTCGAGGCGAAGCTCGTCGACCGGCTACGAGCCGACGGCCTCCACGTGCCGGAGCTGACCTTCGTCGCGACGGACGACGGCGAGGTCATCGGCCACGTGCTCTTCAGCCGCGCCACGCTCGACCCGAGCGGTCACGAGATCCTCGTGCTCGCCCCGATGGGCGTTGCCCCGAACGTCCAGCGGCACGGCATCGGCTCCGCGCTCGGGCACGCGACCATCGAGCGCGCGAAGGAGACCCCCTTCCCGCTCATCTCCGTCCTCGGCCACCCGGACTACTACCCGCGCCTCGGGTTCGGCCGCGCCGATCCGCTCGGCGTCATCCCCCCGTTCGAGGTCCCGGACGACGCCTGGATGGCGCTGAAGCTCCCGGCCTACACGCCCGAGGCCCGCGGCACCGTCCGCTACCCCGCCGCCTTCGGCTAGCGCCCTGCCTCGACCCTGTGGTGGTTACGGCCGCGCACGAAGCGCCTGCCGTTCGCGTGGTCCAGCGCGTCCGCCCACTCGAGGAGCTCGCGAACGTGGTCGTCCGAGAGACCGACGTGGGGCGTGGTCTTCACGAGCAGCGTCGGAGCATCGCGTGCGGTGCCCCACTCGATGTGGTCCGGCCCGAAGGTGTCGTCCACCCAGGCGAGCGGACGCTTGCCGGCCGCTCGCTGAACCCACTTGATCTTCCAGTCGGATCGGTCGGACCGTGCATCGCGGCCGAAGGTGAGGGCGTGGGCCTCCTCTTCGAGGCCGAGGACGCGGCTGAAGCGGCCCGCCTCCTTCCCCCATCCGCTCGCCCACACGATCTCGTAGCGCTCGGCCAGCCGGCGCACCAGCTCGCCCGACTGCTCCGCCACGTACACCTGCGTGTCGTCGGCGTCGTGCCAGCGCCCGGGAGGAAGCGGACCCGCGAACGGCGACAGCGCGATCACGCCGTCCACGTCGAGGAAGAGCAGCGGCTTGCCCGACCGTCCGACCTGCGGGACAGGCGGCAGGAGCGGGAGCGCGCCACGCCGGTAGATGGCGAAGACCGCGGCCAGCATCAGCCACAGGAGGGCGACGAGCAGGGCGAACAGCGCATCCGGTATCCCCGGCCCGCCCTCGTCCGACCTGCCGAGGCCGAAGGTGTCGCCGTGGCTCATGTCGGGTGGCTCGGTCTGGCGAAGGCGCCGCGTCTCCTCGACGCCGAGGACGCCGGCCTTGTCGCCCGCCGCGTCGTCACCCGCACGCGCGTCGGCCGCGGTGGACGCGAAGGAGATGGCGATCGGATCCGCCGACGTGCCCAGCGCCGCCCCACCGGACTCGATGCACATCCGGGCGGAGGTGATGCCCTTGAGCCCGGACCGTCCCAGCCGGACCGCGCGCGCGAGGGTCACGTTCATGCGGCGCGCGATCGCGCGCCACGAGGCCGGCTGCCGCCCGAACAGGCCCGCGCGCAGGATGAGCGCTCGCCGCTGGCCCGCGGGAACGGCGTCGGCGCAGCTCCAGTGCGCCAGCACCCGGTCCCGAAGGTTGCGCAGCCGCTTGCCCCTGAGCCGCTCGCGCCAGAAGGGCGAGTTCGCACGGCGGCGCTCGCCGGGTGTGATGAGCGATGAACCCGCGAGCGGCCGCCGCCCGCGCTGCCGCACTGCCAAGCACGCCCTCGCCCACCCGAGGCGATGTTGACGAGCGTTCCGCCGGGGCCAAGGGGGGCGAGGATCACGCCGGGCTGCCCGCCGCCGCCCGGCAGCCCGCCGCCGCCTGGAAGCGCGCCGCCGCCTGGAAGCGCGCCGCCGCCCGGAAGCGGAACGGTCCCAGGGGTGGGAGCCGAGCCGACCGGCCCGGGCCCGGGTCCGACGGGAGTCGGCAGGGCGTCGACGATCGGCGTGATCGACGGCTCGGGGCTCGGGGACGGGAGGGGAAGTGAGGGCAACGGCGCCGGGAGAGGCGCGGGCGCGGCTCTGGGGGTCGGTGCAGGCCCGGTGGACGGGAGCGACGGCGCGTCCACGGGCAACCGCGGCAGCTGCAGCTCGGGGAGCTGGGCGGGTGCGGCCGGTGCGGCGACGGCGTAGGCGATGGCGACAGAAGTCGCAACCAGGGCGATTCGTCGGACGGCAGTATTCATGGAGACTTCACCTCCAGCCGCAGGGGTTTCGGCATTTAGTGGGGCTCCGTTACGCCGCCCTTACCCAACTTCCAGATCTAAAACACCCAATTTGGTATGCCCTAGAGTGGCCGCCTCATGGACGCACTCGTAACGGGCGGCGCCGGATTCATCGGCTCGAACCTCGTGGACGCACTCCTCGCGCGCGGGGATGAGGTCGTACGTCATCGACGACCTCTCCACCGGCAAGCGCGAAAACCTCGAGGACGCGCTGGCCGGCGGAGCCACGCTCGAGGAGATCGACATCCGAGACGCCGAGGCTGTGAGCGACGCCGTGGGCCGCGCCAAGCCCGACGTGATCTTCCATCTCGCCGCCCAGATCGACGTGCGCAAGTCCGTTGCGGACCCGGCGCACGACGCAAGGGTCAACCTCGAGGGGACGGTTAACGTTCTCCGCGCCGCGCAGGCGCACGGCGTCCCGCGCGTGGTGAACACCTCCACCGGCGGGGCCATCTACGGCGAGGGCCGCCAGATCCCCGCGCCGGAGGACCACCCGAGCGCCCCGGAGGCGCCCTACGGCCTCTCGAAGTGGTGCGCCGAGCAGTACTGCGAGATCTTCACCCGCCTCCACGGGCTCTCGACCGTCTCGCTCCGCTACGGCAACGTCTACGGCCCGCGCCAGGACCCGCTCGGCGAGGCCGGCGTGATCGCGATCTTCTGCGGCAAGCTGCTCGAGAACGGCAAGGCGACGATCTTCGGCGACGGCAAGCAGACGCGCGACTACGTCTACGTGGACGACGTCGTGGACGCCAACCTCCGCGCCGCCGAGGCGGACGTGAGCGGGCCGGTCAACATCGGCCTCGGCCAGGAGAAGTCGGTGCTCGACATCGTCGCGGTCCTGGACGACCTGGCCGAGGACGGCTTCCAGCCCGAGCACGCGCCCGAGCGGCCCGGCGAGGTGCAGCACATCGCCCTCGACCCCTCTCGCGCGCGTGAGGAGCTCGGCTGGGAAGCGAAGGTCGAGCTGGACGAGGGTCTCGCGCGCACGCTCGAGAGCCTGCGCTAGCCCCGCCTACTCGAACGTCGGGTTCCGGATCCGCACGATCACTCCGCTGCCCGGGTCGCCGTTCGGCTGCGGGTAGTTCGTCGTGAAGAGCGTTCCCGCCGTGACCGCGTAGTGGGGCGACTCCTCCGCGATCGTCACGTTCTCACCGGGCACGTAGTGCTGGATCTCCGAGTCGCCCAGCGGCAGCTCCGCGCGCGCGATGAAGCTCTGGGAGCCCTGCGAGTGGACGAAGTAGGCGAATCGGTCCTCGACCACCAGCGGCGGCTTGAACGAGTCGCCGCCCTCGGCGGTCATCTCGCCCTGCGGCGTCACGGTGCCGTTCGAGGCAACACGCCCCGCGAAGAGCGTCCTCCCGGTGAGCCAGACCGCGTGGCCGTCGTTCAGGTCGTTGCCCGCGGTCGCCCCGGCGATCCTCCGTTCCGGCGCATCGCCGCGGGGCTTCAGGAGCAGCTCGGACTCGCAGCCCTCGCCCACGCGGGCGAAGAGAAGCATCCCGCTCGACATGGTGGGCCGGGCCTCGCTGCACTCCCGGGTCGACACCGACGACCGCTCCTCGGGGCCGGTCATCGGCTTGGTGAAGATGTCGCACGAGTTGCTCTCGTCGCAGCGCGCGTACACGAGGTGGGCATGACCGGCGGCGTCCAGCCCCACATCGAGGTTCCTGAGCACGGCGGGCTCGACGACCGGAGTCATTGCCCCGCTCCCCAGGTTGAGCCGCCGTATCTCCCTGTCCACATCGCCGACCGGCGCCAGGAAGGCGGCCTTGTCGCCGCGCACGTCCAGGTCGGGCACGTCCGTGGCCCGCGCGTCGTAGACGCGCACGTCCGGTGAGGAGCCGCCGTCATCCCCGCCGCCCGCCAGGGCCACGACCCCAAGCGCCGCGATCACCGCCGCCACCGCCGCCGCGCCCGCGTACAGCCACTTCGGCCGCTCGGTGTGCTCGTTCACCCCCACGTGCGCGGCCGCCTGCGCGCTCACGGCGCGCCCGTCCGAGCCGCGGCCGCCGACCGTCACGCGTCTCGTCGAGCGGCACGTGCACCACCACCGGCCAGGTGCACTCGTGCGACCCGCCCGGCTCGAGCCCGAACGGCCCCGCGCGCGTCTGGCCGTCGCTGTCCCGGGCCGTCACGTCGGACAGCGGCGACTCGCCGGCGTTCCGGACCTCGAGCTTCCAGGTGACGGTCGCGCCCGGCCGGACCGCGGCCGGCTCCGGGCGCAGCTTCGCCTCGAGCCGCCCGACCGGAGGCGGCGGGGGAGCGCCGGTCACGTCGAAGATCCGCCCGTCGGCCACGCGCATGAACAGCACCGGCGTTCCGAACTCCACCTCGCGGCCGGCCGCGAAGATCGCCCGCCGCGCCTGGGCCAGGGCGGCGTCGATCGGGAAGCCCTGGGCGAGCGCCGTGTAGAGCCGGTCCGAGAAGGTGATCGCCGCCTCGTCGGTGATCTCCGTCTGCATGCCGATCACGGCCGGCAGGCCGCACCGGAGCAGCGACGACGCCACGCCCGAGAACGGGTCCACGTGCGAGGAGCGCGCGCCCTCGCACGAGTTCAGCACCACGAGCCGCAGGCTCCGCTCGTCGCGCATCAGCCCGCCGAGCTCCTCGCCCGTCACCTCGTGCGGCTGCCCGTCCTCGCGCTCGAGCACGAGGATGCCGCTCTTCGTGCCCTTCTCGTCGTAGGCGCCGTGCCCGATGTAGTGGATGATGTGGAGCTCGTCCGGCGAGGCGATCCGGCGGTCGAGCTCGGCCAGGGTCGCCGTATCGAGCCACTCGAGCTTGACGGCGCCGCTCTCGATCAGCGGCTCGAGCGCCTGCTCCAGGTTCGCCCGCTCGGCCTCGGTGTCGAGCGCGATGAAGCCCTGGGGCGCGCTCACCAGCGCGAGCACCTGGAGCGGCAGCGTGACCTTCCGCGCCTCGGGCGGGCTCTTCAGGTCGAGCGAGCGCACGACCGGCGTGTAGATCGACTGCGAGAGGAAGAACGCCTCGCTCGGGTCGTACAGGAGCTCCCACGGGATCTCGGCCAGCTCCGGCGCGCCCGTCATGGAGAGCGATATGCGGAGGCCGCGGCCCTTCGTGTCCGCCACCCGGCGCGCGCCGTGGTACACGTCGCCCACGTCGTCGACCATCAGGTGCTCGAACAGCTCCCGCCCGAGCTCCTTCGCCTCCTCCATGTGCGTCGAGTGGTAGGCGCGGACGCTCCGCGGCCGCGCGACGCGCAGGATGAAGTTGTCGAGCTCGAGCTCGGAGATGGGCGACTCGAAGTGACCGGTGGCGGTGCCGCCGTCCGGGGCGAACGCCACCACGTCGTACTGGCCCGACCCCCGCGGCTCGACGCGCAGCTTCAGCTCGTCGTACTCGGGGATCGTGTCGGGCATCAGCCGCCCTCGGCGGCGCGCGACCAGTGCATCGAGATCTTGAAGTTCGCCTCGCCCGCGGTGCGGGCGATGATCACGTTGGCGTCGGCCGACAGCTTGATCGAGAACTCGACCGTCACATCGTCCGGCCAGTCGGCCGCCTCGCGCAGCCGCGTGAGGACGCCGCTCACCACCGGGCCGAGCTGGTCGAGCGCGCTGTCGAGCGTCGCGCCGGCGTCGGTGATGAGGTCCTCCGCCCGGCCTCCGCGCGTTACGGGACCGGTCTGCGTCTCGGCGACCTCCACCAGCACGGAGCCACCTTCCGCGAGATCCATCTTGACCAGCTGGGTCACATCCCACCTCGTCCTGGGCCGGGGACTTGGCGAGCGTACGGCGCTCTGCCCAGCACTATGACCCTCTCGTCCGAACGGCACAAGGTCATGGGCGCCAGCCTGCGCAGTTTGGGGTGCCTGGTTAGGCTCGCGCGCATGTCACGGACCGGCCAGACGCTCGTGGACATCCCCGAGGCGACCGTGAAGGTGCTCGCCGACCGCCCCGAGATCGTGCTCACGTACATGCGCTCGCGGAACGAGGGCGGCCCCGGCCGCCACCTCCACCACGAGCACGCCGACGGCTTCATGGTGCTCGAGGGCGAGTACGCGTTCGAGCTCGGCGACACGCGCGCGACCCACGGCGCCGGCACCGCGATCTTCATCCCGCCCGAGGTGATCCACCGCTACGAGCACGAAACGACCGAGCAGGGCTCCTTCCTCAACATCCACGCGCCCGCGATGGACTTCGCCGAGTACCTGTTCGGCCAGCGGCCGCCGGAGGAGGCGGACAACATCTTCGACCCGCCGGAGCCGGGCCGCCCGGCGAGCGATGCGATCGCGCTCGCGTTCGCCGAGGAGGGCGAGGTCGTGACGGACCGGCCCGAGCGGACCATCCGGATACTCGCCGACCTGCCGGAGGTGTGCGTGACCTGGACGCGCTACGTGGCGGGCGAGGAGGGCCCGGGGCCGCACATCCACAAGGAGCACTGCGACGCGTTCTTCATCCTCACGGGCGAGCTGAACTTCGGCATCGGCCCCGAGGTCGAGCGGATCACCGCCGGGCCCGGGACGTTCGTGCTCGCGCCGCCCGAGGTGATCCACACCTTCCGGAACGAGGGGCCCGGGGAAGCCACCTGGCTCAATCTTCACGCACCTAGCGCGGGTTTCGCGAGCTTCCTTCGCGACCCGGAGTTCGTCTGGGATAGCTTCGACGCACCCGCCGACGGCGGCCGCCCGCGCTCCGAGGCCATCGTCGAGACGATTCATCCCGCATAGAAGGCACAATATGTAGTGCCCGGGGGAGGAATCAGGCACTAGGGCTAGTAGAATTGCCTGTGTGCACTGCCCCTATTGCGACTCCCAGGCCACGAGCGTGGTCGACAGCCGGAACACGGGCGATGCCGTCCGCCGCCGTCGCGAGTGCGAGGGCTGCGGCAACCGCTTCACCACGTACGAGCGGGCGGAAGCGAACGTGACCGTCCTCAAGCGTGACGGCCGCCGCGAGCGGTTCGACAGCCGGAAGCTCCTGGGAGGGCTCGAGCGGGCGGCCAACAAGCGGCCCGTGAGCTCGGAGCAGCTGGAGGCGCTGTCGGACCAGATCGCGGCGGCGGTGAGGCGCTCCGGCCCCGAGGTCGAGGCGAGCCAGGTCGGCGATCTCGCCGAGCGCGGGCTCGCCCTGATCGACCCCGTCGCGGCCATCCAGTTCGCCTCCGTCTACCGCAATCTCGCCGACCTCGACGAGCTCGAGGCGGTCGTCCGCAGATACAAGGAGGACCCCCTGCCGGGCGCCGATCAGCTGGCGCTCGACGGCGAGGCGGGTCCGTCCGACCCCAGGGGCAACATCGGTCTTTCCCCCCTGGGGAAGTCCCGACGAGTCGCTCACACGAGGAGAGGTCATGCCAGACAGCCGTAACGCCACCGCCCCCGCCATCGCCGCAGCCGGTGATGGAGTCAGCGTGGGAAGGCGTTTCACGGCGCCGGGTGAGAGCCCCTTCGACGCGATCGAGTGGGAGATCCGCGACGCCGTGATCGGCGATCCGGAGAACCCCGCCTTCGAGCAGCGCGGGGTCGAGTTCCCGAAGACCTGGTCGCAGAACGCGACGAACATCGTCGCCCAGAAGTACTTCCGCGGGCGCGCGAGCTCGCCGGAGCGCGAGAGCTCGGTCAAGCAGATGATCGGCCGCGTGGCCGGCACGATCGCGACCTGGGGACGCGACGGCGGCTACTTCGCGACGGACGACGACGCGCAGGCCTTCGAGGACGAGCTCACCCACATCCTTCTCCACCAGATGGCGGCGTTCAACTCGCCGGTCTGGTTCAACGTCGGCTTCGAGGAGCACCCGCAGTGCTCCGCCTGCTTCATCCTCTCGGTCGAGGACACGATCGAGTCGATCCTCGACTGGAACACCAAGGAGGGCATGATCTTCCGCGGCGGCTCCGGCTCGGGGATCAACCTCTCGCGCATCCGCGGCTCGAAGGAGCACCTGTCGAAGGGCGGGCTGGCTTCCGGCCCGGTCTCCTTCATGCGCGGTGCCGACGCGTGGGCGGGCACGATCAAGTCGGGCGGCAAGACGCGCCGCGCGGCGAAGATGGTCGTGCTCGACGTCGACCACCCCGACGTCCTCGACTTCATCTGGTGCAAGGCGCGCGAGGAGGAGAAGGCGATGGCCCTCCGCGACGCCGGCTTCGACATGCGGCTCGACTCCGAGGCGTTCGCCTCGATCCAGTACCAGAACGCGAACAACTCGGTGCGCGTCACGGACGAGTTCATGGAGCGCGCCGAGCGCGGCGAGGAGTGGGAGCTGAAGGCGCGCGTGGACGACGCCGCGAACGAGCTCGTCGACGCCAAGGACCTGCTGAACCAGCTCGCCGACGCCGCGTGGCGCTGCGCCGATCCGGGCGTCCAGTACGACACGACGATCAACGAGTGGCACACCTGCCCGGTGTCGGGCCGGATCAACGCGTCGAACCCGTGCTCGGAGTACATGCACGTGGACGACAGCGCCTGCAACCTGGCCTCCCTGAACCTCATGAAGTTCCGGCGCGCGGACGGCACGTTCGACGTCGAGGCGTTCGAGCACGCGGTGGACGTCGTGATCCTCGCGCAGGAGATCGTCGTCGGGCCGTCGAGCTACCCGACCGAGGGGATCGGCATCAACGCGCGCGCGTTCCGCCAGCTCGGCATGGGCTACGCGAACCTGGGCGCGCTCCTGATGGCGAACGGGGTGGCGTACGACTCGGACGAGGGCCGCGCGCTCTGCGGCGCGATCACGTCACTGATGACCGGCCGCGCGTACCGCACCTCGGCCGAGGTGGCCGGCGCGATGGGCCCGTACGAGCGCTACGAGGAGAACCGCGACCC
Organism: uncultured Thermoleophilaceae bacterium; assembly: GCA_963741455.1. Taxonomy (GTDB): domain Bacteria; phylum Actinomycetota; class Thermoleophilia; order Solirubrobacterales; family Thermoleophilaceae; genus JACVRW01. The sequence goes on along the minus strand of CAVUIF010000010.1, from coordinate 225,993 downwards.
GCACAACCACGTGATGCGCAAGCACCGCGCGGCGGCGTACTCGCTCGACGAGAAGCTCTGCTCGGACGCCGAGCTGCTGGCCGCGGCGCAGCGCGCCTGGGACGAGGCGGTCGAGGTCGGCGAGCGGAACGGCTACCGGAACGCGCAGGCGACCGTGCTCGCCCCCACGGGAACGATCTCGTTCCTCATGGACTGCGACACCACGGGCATCGAGCCCGACTTCTCGCTCGTCAAGTTCAAGGAGCTCGTGGGCGGCGGTCAGATGACGATCGTCAACCGCACGGTGCCGCTCGCGCTCGAGACGCTCGGCTACACGCCGGCCGAGGTCGACCAGATCGAGGCGCACCTGGCGGAGCGCGGCACGATCGTGGGCGCGCCCGGCCTGAAGGACGAGCACCTGCCGGTGTTCGACGTGGCGGTCGGCGAGCGCGCGATCTCGGCGATGGGCCACGTGAAGATGATGGCCGCGGCGCAGCCGTTCATCTCGGGCGCGATCTCGAAGACGGTGAACCTGCCCGAGTCGGTGACGGTCGAGGACATCGCGTCGATCTACACCGAGGGCTGGAAGCTCGGCCTGAAGGCGCTCGCGATCTACCGCGACGGGTCGAAGACGGCCCAGGCGCTCAAGACCGACGGCGGCACGAAGACCGCCGACGAGGCGGCCGAGGCGGCGGCGCTCGAGCCCGCCCGCCCGGTGCGCCGGCGGATGCCGAGCGAGCGCCAGTCGCTCACGCACAAGTTCTCGATCGGCGGCCACGAGGGCTACATCACGGCCGGCGAGTACGAGGACGGCACGCTCGGCGAGATCTTCCTGACCGACATCGGGAAGGAGGGCTCGACGATCAAGGGCATGATGAACGCGTTCGCCACGGCGATCTCGCTCGGCCTCCAGTACGGCGTGCCGCTCGAGACGTTCGTGAGGAAGTTCGCGTACGTGCGCTTCGAGCCGGAGGGGATCACCCGCAACCCGGAGATCCCGTTCGCGAAGTCGATGCCCGACTACATCATGCGCTGGGTGGCCTCCCGCTACGGCGACGCCGACCTGCACGAGGAGCTCGGCATCCTCACCGCCGAGATCCGCGCCCGCAAGGCGGCGGAGATCGCGGCCCCGAGCGCGGACACCGCGGGCCCGCCCGAGCCGGCCAACGGCGGGAACGGCGGCAACGGCCACGCGAACGGCGGGCACGGCGACTCGACCCCGAAGCCCGCAACCGCGGCGCTGACGGACGAGCCCCCGGTCACGCCGGCGAAGCTGCAGGGCCTGGAGCTGGGCCCGGCCTGCGCGATGTGCGGCGGGATGATGCAGCGCACCGGCTCGTGCTACACGTGCTCGAGCTGCGGCAACAACACCGGCTGCGGCTGAGTGTTGAGTCAGCGGGCCGGGATCGCGTCCGCGAGCAGGCGCCGCCTCAGGGTGACGGCGGCTCCTGGGCGGGTGCTCGAGGAGCGACGCGCTGCGCCGTCCGCGGCGCCTCGATCTCGTGGGGCGGCTGCTTCATCACCCGCATGCTGTGCCACCTACGGAGGTTCGGGATCCACTCCTCGTCGCAGATGACGTCGTGGATGACCTGGATTCGCGGGGGCAGGGGGTCGGTATCTCCGTGTCTCGCAGGGAGCACATGGTCCAGGCCGCGGTCGTGTCGCTCGCGGGCGAGTTCGACCGCCGTAACCAAGTCCGTCGCCGTGCGGATGCCGTAGGCGCGCAGCTGCGCGAGCGCGAGTTCGCGCGTCGCCCCTTCATCATCCTTGTGCTTGTCCGGCCCGGCGTGCAGGTAGAGAATCGCCTGGTCCACCCAATCGACGAGCTGCGGGGCATGGATCCGGGTCTGGAGCATCAGCTCGGGCACGTCGTGGTGAGCCAGCCCCTCCACGCTCGTGACGCCCTCGTCCATGAGCCGCGCGCGGTCGTACAGGTCGATCCCCTCGAGCTTCGTCAGCGGAGCCGGCTCCTCCTCCAACGGAGACAACTTCGTGGCGCTTCGAAGGGACTCGTTGATGAGCACGAACGCCGTCTCCGGGACGAGGCCCACCACGAAGACGATCGCCAGCAGCACGTCGCCGCTCCACTGAAGCTCGAGCACCCAGGCGAGCACGATCACGAGGATGATCCGTACGGTGATGTGGCTGTACGTCTTCGGGCGCAGGTCCTTGCGCACGTATCCACGCAGGACCGTCCCGAGGGCATACACATATGCGCCCAGGAACGCATATACCTCGGGCTCCCGCGGCGGCTCGAGCAGCGTGAACACTTCAGTCTCATTCGCGAGGAGCTCGGCGTCGGCATGCGCAAGGGTCATGACCCACCCCAGGGTCATCACGACGGTCGCGACCAGCACCGGCGAGCGCCTCCCGGGCAGTAGGCGGCCGGCGCTCGCGTCCTCCGGGCCATAGGCCTCTTCCATCGCATGGCCGTACTTGGCCAGGATCTCCGCCCGAGTCTCCACGCTGCCGTCGAAGCGGACGATCTGCCGCATGAAGCGGTCGCGCTGAGTCGAGAGCTGCTCGCGGTCGAACAAGAAGAACAGCAGCGCGGGGAGCAACGAGGCGACCGCGATGAACACGAGCTGGAGCGCACGTCCCACGAGCGTCAACACGTGCGGATGCAGGTCGGCGCCCGGCTCCGCCGACCGAATCGTGTCGACGACGTCGAGCAACTGGGCGGAGAAGATGATAACCGCGGCGGGGAGCAGTACGCCGATGGCGACGTTGGCGCCGAGATAGACCTGCTGCGTGGTCCAGTCCACCGCCCTCGACAGCCGTGACGTTATGGCGCCCGGATCGTCTTGGTGCGACTTCGAAAGCCTCCAACCCGCGAGCATCACGACCGTGAACCCGACGATCCCAAGCACGCCGGCTTGCCAGTAGCCCGGGCCACCGACGAACGCTCCCACTATTGCCCAGATGGGCACTGCCCAGACGAGCAGCCCCAGGAGCGCGAGCCACGTGTTCGGACTGGAGTCGCCGGATTGATCGTCAGCCGGGTCTGGAATCGACAGGTAGCGGGAGCTCCGCAGGACCTCCTCGTCCACATGGCGCCGCTGCGTGGGCAAGAGCCGCCTCTCGTCGAACGGAGCGACGACGATCTCCAAGCCACCGTCGCCGCGGATCAAGACCTTGCGAGCCGTCTCGTTTCGAACCGCGAGTCCTGGCTCCGAGTCGCCCTCCGGCGGTTCGTGCGAGTCCTGCCCTGTGGCCGACGTGTCCGCGACCATCCAGGCGAGCATCCTCTCGGCCGCCACCGAAGTCAACGCGTGCGCTGACATCGTTGAAGTTAGGCTGCTGGTTCGGGCGGGCGGCTGAAGACCTCTTCCACGATCGGCCGGAAGTGCTCCAGCGGCAGTGAGTCGTAGTCGGGGTCGAAGCAGTTCTGGTCGAAGTGCTCGCAGAACTCGACGCAGTCGTCGTACCAGGGATGGTCGGCGTAGCGGTCGCGGGCGTTCCGGTCCTCGCCCATCAGGTGGGCGTAGTAGTAGGCCTGGAACAGCCCGTGCTTCTCGATGATCCAGCAGACGCGCTCGCTCACGAACGGCCTGAGCACCGCAGCCACCATCTCGCCGTGTGAGTGCGGCGCGAGGGTGTCGCCGATGTCGTGGAGCAGCGCCGCCGCCACGTACTCGTTGTCCTTCCCCGCGCGGAGCGCGCGGGTGGCCGACTGGAGCGAGTGCTCGAGGCGGGTGACCTTGACCGGTCCCTGGAAATCCTCCAGCGCCGCCACCGCGGCCATCAGCCGGTTCGGCAGCTCCCGGGCGTCCTCGTCTGCGTCCTGGTTGACGAGCCGGAGGTCCTCCTCCGTCATGTCGGCCATGCGCGTGTAGGAGACGGTCGCCAACGGGGCGCGAGCCTACCCGTCGGGACCGCGGTCGCCGTCGTCGTGTCCCGGCGGGCATTGTTCGGGGCCCTGGCCGCGGCCGGGCCAGGTGCAGTCGTCAGGCGGGGGCGGCGGGTCGGTTGGGTCCGGCTTCGTGTCGGGCGGATCCGGCGGGGGCTTCGGGTCGACCGGAGGCTCGCGTGGATCGGGCGGGGCTTCGCCGCCGGACCGCCCTTCCGGCGCCGCCGGTCCACCATCGGGTCCGGGTGGCCCGGGCACTACCGGCGAGTCAGTCGCCGGCGAATCCTCACGCGGCTCCGGCGAGCCGCGTCCGCGCGGCTCGCGGCTCGGCGGTGATGGGGATGAGTCCGGCGACGGCGTCGCGGCCGTCTCGTCGCCTGGTGGGACCGCTGCCGGGCTGAACGCGACGAACGGCGCGGCCTCGCCCCGCGGACCGCGCGCCAGCGACGAGATCTTCGCGGGCGCGGCAGCGGGGCTGTCTGCGCTCTGCGCCGGTTCGCTCGCGGCGGGCTCCTTCGGGGGCGGCACGGTGTTCCGCTCGAGCTTCGGGTCGCCACCCGGGAGCACCGCCGACAGCGCCAGGCCGACGGCGGCGAGCGTCGCCACGCCGGCGACCGCTCCGCCCACGCCGATGCCACCGGCTCCGCCGGTCCCGCCCGCTCCGCCCGCTCCTCCGCCCGCTCCACCACCGGAGGCCCCGCCTCCACCCGCGGAACTCGCGGCCACACCGCTCCAGTCGGCGCCGATCAGGCTGCCGGCGGCCGTGAGCGTGTCCGCCTTCAGCGCCAGGCCCGCCGCGACCGGCACCCACGCGCAGTAGAAGGCACCGACCTCGAGCAGCATCCCCCTGGCCGCGCGGCACGAGCCGCACTCGTCGAGATGCCGGTCCAGCCAGTGCCGGTCGAGCTCGTCCACCGGCTCGCCGTCCTGGATGCGGCTGAGCAGGACCTGGGCGCGCTCGCAGTCCGTCGAGGTCGCCACCACCGAGGCCACCGCGCCGGCCGTCATCGCCTCGCGGAGCTTCGACCGCGCGCGCCAGATCAGCTGCGCCGCGCTGTTCTCCGAGATCCCCATGATCTGACCGATCTCGCCGTAGGAGTGGTCGCCGAGCTCGCGGAGCGCGAGCACCTCTCGGTGTCGCGGGGGCAGCGTCGCGTTCGCCCGCCGCACGGCCTCCTGCGAGTCGTGCAGGATCGCCGCTCGCTCGGGCTGGGTCTCGACGTCGACCGTGACGGCCGGCTGCTCCGGAAGCGTGTCCGAGGGCTCGACCCGCGCGCCCCGCCTCATCAGCGCGTAGCTCTCATTCCGTGCCGCCGCGAACAGGTAAGAGGAGAACTCCAGCACCGGCTTGTCGTCATCCTGGAGCCGGCGCAGCACGTTGACGAACGCCTCCTGCGTGGCGTCGGCCGCGTCGTCGGGCGATCCCGTCACCCGCAGGCAGTAGTTGTAGACCTGCTCCGCGTAGCGGTCGTACAAATCGCCGTACGAGGTCCCGCTGCCCGCAGCAGCTTCCTGGACCAGTACCCCGTCCGGGGTCGTGGACTCGCGGTGGCCAGCGGCGATTGCCGACACGAGGCTCTTTGGCCACGCTACGCCCCCATGGCAATCAGGTCAATGCGCAGCTCGAACACGTCGCAGAACAGCGCAACGGCCCCGGGGTCAAACTGTGCACCCGCGCCCCTTTGCAGCTCCGCGAGCGCCTTCTCGGCCGTCTTGGGCGGGCTGTGGGGACGCCTGTTCGTCATCGCGGCGAACGCGTCCCCAACGGCGACGATCCGCGACGGCAGCGGGATCGCGGCGCCCTTGAGCCTGTCGGGATAGCCGTTCCCGTCCCATCGCTCGTGCGTCGAGCGGATCAGCGGGCCGAGCGACATGAGCGCCGGCTTTCGCTCGACCATCTTCTGCCCCATCACGGGATGTCCGCGGACGAGGCGGCGCTCCACCTCGTTGAGCGGCCCGCGTTTCTCCAGCACCCACGGCGGGATCGCGAGCTTGCCGATGTCGTGCAGCCGCGCGGTCCGGACCACGGTCCGGACAAGCGTGTCGGGCAGGCCCGCCTCCACGGCGAAGAGGCGGATCAGCCGTGACGTGCGCTCCATGTGAGCGGCGACCTCGGGGGCGGCTTCCTCGGCGAGGTCGAGCAGGCGGGCGATGGCGTCGTCGTCGGCTCCGGGCGGCCAGGGCGAGGGGTCCAGCCCGCGCCAGGACGGAAGTCTGTGCACCACGCGAGTCCTTTCGGTCGGGGCGATCCGGCCGGGAGGGCGGCCGGGCACCTATGGGTTCCACCCCGAGAGAGAAGGAAGCGCGCGGTTCCTTACGCGCGGAGACGAATCAGCCGGCGATGCCCGCGGCCGCGAGCGCCTCGTCGTGCGACTGGAACCACTGGAAGCGAACCGCCCGGCCGTCCCTGATCGTCCACACGTATCCGTGCTCGCCCTCCAGCTCGATCCCGCTCGCGCCGCCGGACGCCGTGTAGCGGCCCAGCACCACGACCCGGTCGCCGTCGGTGTCCACATAGCGGTCGACCCGGAACTCGAAGTCCGGATAGGTCTCGCGCACGGACCCGTACCACCGCCATCCCACGCGCGTGCCCGGCTCGACCGCGTATGGGGGGTTCACGTACTCGAGGTCCTCCGCGAGCAGCTCGCGCATCGACACCCCTTCGCGGTTCCGGGTCTCGTGGATCCGGCGGACCACCTCGACGTTCTCGGCTGACATCGCCCGTGGAGGCTACGAGACGGCCAGGCCGCGCCCCGCGAGCTGCTCGCGCAGCCGGAGGAGCGCGAGGTCCTTCGCCTTCGCCTCGAGCATCACGTCGAAGTCGCGCTCGCCCGCGACGTCGCGCATGAAGCCCTCGAACGCGAGCGGGTCGACCAGGTCGGCGTGCGCGCGGAGCTGAGGCATCCGCAGCGTGCGCGGGTCGATGTCGAGCCGCGGCGAGGAGTAGTGGATCTTCGGCGTCTCATCCTCGGGCCAGGTGGCGAACGCGGCCGCGAGCGCCTCGCGGTCGCTCATCCCGTGCGGGTCGTGGCAGTGGTGGTGGAGCGCGTCCCAGATCACGCGCAGGCCGGCGCGCTCCGCCAGGGCCACCACGTCGCCGATCCCGAACGAGCGGTCGTCGTTCTCGATCACGAGCCGCCGGCGGGCGGCCTCGCCGAGCATCTCGAAGCCGGCGAGGAAGCGGTCGCACGCCGCGTCGACTCCGCCCGCGGCGCCACCCACGTGCAGCACCACGACGGCCTCGGGACCCAGCTCCATCGCGTCGAGCAGCGCGGCCTGCACCTCCAGCTCGGCGACCGCAGCCGCCTGCACCCGCTCCTCGGTCGAGTTCAGCACCGTGTACTGGCCGGGATGGGTCGAGAGCCGGATGCCGCGCTCGCGCGCGAGCCGGCCGACCGCGGCGAGCTCGCCGGCGCACTCCTCGACCTGGCCGTGGAACTGGGTCAGCTCGGGATGGCTCGAGTAGGGCGCGAGCGCGGTCGCCATCCGGTACATCCGGATGTCGTGCGCGTCGCAGTAGTCGAGGATCGCCCGCAGCCGCTCGAGCGAGTGGCGCAGGTGCGGCCCGGACTGCCAGCGGCGCGTGTCGTGCGACGGCAGGCCGCCGTCACCGAGCACCTTCACCGCGAAGCCGAGGCGATGGCTCGTCACCTCGGGACGCCGTAGTCTCGCTCGAACTCGTAGCGCACGAACACCTCATCGCTCTCTACGAAGGCCGGTCGCCAGCAACGCTCGAAGGCGTATGCCCGCCGGACCACATCCTCGATCTCGCTCTGCTCCATCTTCCATTCCTCCCCGGGCGGGTGGATAATTCACAGCAGTGCCCGGCTGACGCTGACACGCCGCCACCACAAAGGGAGGCAGGCCGCCTGGGTCGTACGCGGCGGCTCGTCCTACTGCGCCCGAGTGGCTGGGCGGCGGCGCGCGAGCTCCGCCTCGATCGTCACCGGCTCGCCCTGCGGGATCCATCGCACGGCGTCGCGCACCTCGGCGGGCGCGCTCGCGAACTCGCGCTCGGCCTCCTCGCGCGGCTGGTGGAAGTGCTTCCAGCCGGCGTAGTGGATCGGGATCGCCGTGTTCGGCCGGACGAGGCCGAGCAGCTCCACCGCGTCGCGGGCGGTCATCGTGTAGCGGGCCGGGCCGGTGATCGGGAACCGGACGCCTCCCAGGTGCACGAGCGCGAGGTCGACTTCGAGGCGGTTCGCCACCTCGCGCACGCCGTCGTACAGCACGGTGTCGCCCGTGATCCACAGCACGCCGTGCTCCTGGGCGTCCCAGCGGAGCGCGAAGCCGATCACGTGTCCGACTATCGGCCGGCTCAGCGGCGGGCCGTGACGGCATGGCGTCGCCGTCACCTCGATCGCCGGCTTGTCCGGCGCCTCGAGGCGAGTCGTCTCCCACGGCTCCAGCCCGCGCGCCCCGCCGCCGAGCCGCTTCGCGCCCGGCGCCGTCGTGACGACCACGCCGGCCGACGGCAGCAGCGCCCGGCCGGCGTCGTCGAGGTTGTCGTCGTGGTGGTCGTGGCTCAGGAGCACGGCGTCGATGGGCGGCAGCTCGTCGGCCGCCAGCGCGGGCCCCTCCGTCTTCCGCGACGACGTCCCCCAGCCGAAGGTGTATTTCCGGCCGGGGGGATCGAACGTGGGGTCGGTGAGGATCCGCCAGCCACCGACCTCGATCAGCGTCGTCGGTCCGCCGATGTGCGTGACGCGGATGTCCACGAGCGTATCCGGCGTCTAACCGCGGCCTAGGGGCATAGCGGCGACGGCGGGATGCTCGGCTCGCCCGTCACCTGCGGGAGCACCATCGACACCTCGTCCACGTAGCACCACGCCCAGTTCTCGCCCGGCTGCACCGAGCGCATGATCGGGTGGCCCGTGGCGCCGGCGTGAGCGGTCGCGTGCTTGTTCGGCGACGAGTCGCAGCAGCCCACGTGCCCGCATGTCATGCACATCCGCAGGTGGCACCACGGGGAGTCGATCGCGAGGCAGTCCTCGCACCCCGGAACCGTCTCCGGCAACTCGGTGATCTGGACGCTGTCGACGTGTGCGCAGGCAGTCATTTGACAGATGTAACCGGGTTGGCTCACACCTTACGGTTAAGACATGAGCAACTTCGTCTCGAGAGGCTTTTCACGCCGCCGCCAGACACCGGAGGAGCTCGCCGACCGGGTGCCGCCCGGGCAGTACGTCGAGCGGGGCTTCCCGGTGCTCACCGCCGGCCCCACACCGCGCGTCGATACGGATGCCTGGGGCTTCCGGATCGACGGCATGGTCGGCCGCGAGACGGAGTTGACCTGGGAGGAGTTCCACGCGCTTCCGTTCGAGACCGTGCCGTGCGACATCCACTGCGTGACCAAGTGGTCGAAGCTCGGCACCAGCTTCGGCGGGGTGTCGGTGGACACGCTGCTCGAGGGCGCCGAGCCGCAGGGCGGCTACGCGACGGCGTACTCCTACGGCGGCTACACGACGAACGTCTCGCTCGCCGACCTCACCGGCGGCAAGGCCTGGGTCGTGACAGAGCACGAGGGCGAGCCGCTGCCGCGCGAGCACGGCGGGCCCGGCGCGGCTCCTCGTGCCGCACCTCTACTTCTGGAAGAGCGCGAAATGGGTCGCCGGGCTCCGGATCCTGGACCACGACGAGCCGGGCTTCTGGGAGCTGAACGGCTACCACAACCGCGGCGACCCCTGGAAGGAAGAGCGCTATTGGAACGACTGACGCCGGTCGAGCAGAAGGCGCCAGGCCGGTGGCAGATCGCCACCGTCAAGGACGTCAAGGTCGAGACGCCGCGCGTCAAGTCGTTCCGGCTCGTCGTGCCGATGTGGATGCCCCACCTCCCCGGCCAGCACTACGACGTGCGGCTGACCGATCCTGACGGCTACCGGGCCCAGCGCTCCTACTCGGTGTCGTCCTCCCCGCTCGACGAGGGCGAGGTGGAGCTGACGATCGACCTGCTCGACGACGGCGAGGTGTCGCCGTACTTCCACGAGGTGGTCGAGGAGGGCGACCAGGTCGAGGTGCGCGGCCCGTTCACGTCGTACTTCGTGTGGCGCGGCGAGTCGCCGGTGGTGCTCGTGGGCGGCGGGTCCGGAATCGCGCCGCTGATGGCGATGCTCCGCCACAAGCGGCGCACGATGCCCGAGCTCGACATGCGGCTCGTGTACTCGGTGCGATACGCGGACGACGTGATCTACGCGGACGAGCTGGGCGACGACGCCGCGCTCACCTACACGCGGGAGGCACCCGGCGGCTGGACCGGCCACACCGGGCACGTCGACGCCGAGCTGCTGCGCGAGCCGGCCGCGGGCGCCCGGCTCGCGTTCGTGTGCGGGTCGAACGGGTTCGTGGAGACGGCGGCCGGCCTCCTGCTCGACCTCGGCATGGACCCGTCAGTCATTCGCACGGAGCGATTCGGGGCGGCGCCGGGTTAGTCGCCGCTGGAGCGCCCCGGCCAGGCCGAGCAGCGGAAGCAGGCGCTCGCGCAGCCGCCACCAGCCGCCACCGGTGATCGCCTCGAGCTGTGCGCTCAACTCGTTCGCGCGCTCGCGCTGCTCCGCCGCCTCGGTCTCGAAGTACTCGAGCGCGGGCTCGAGCTCGGCCTCGTAGGCCCGGTGGAGCCGGATGTGGCGGTTGGCCACGTCGAGCGGGTCCGGGCCCGAAGCGGGAGCTCGGCCCCGGGCCGGCGCCGGTGCCGGCGCGGCGCCGCGGCGCTCCGCCGCTCGGGCGAGCGCCCGGTCGAGTTCCTCCGCCCCGGCCTCGCCGCGCGGCTCCTGGGTGCGGGCGAGCTCCTCGCCCCAGCGCTCGCGAAACAGCTCGGCGTTGCGCACGGCGATGAAGCGCTTGAACGGCTTGGTGCTGCTCGCGCCACGGCGATGGCGCGAACGAGCGCGCGGCTCCACCAGCACCGGGCGACCGCTGCGCCGGATGCGCATGGCAAGGTCGGCGTCCACGTGGCCGGCGGGGAAGAATGCGTCGTCGGGCCCGCCTATCTCATCCCAGACCTCCGCCCGCACGAGCAGCGAGCTCGACGAGCAGTAGTCGACCGCGAACGGCTCGCGGCGGTCCCACTCGCCGGGCCGGGTGCCCAAGCCCACCTCCGAGTGGGAGCAGTCGGCCCACAGGACGAGGCCCGCGGTCTGAACGCGCTCGCCGTCCGGCCAGCAGACCAGGCCGCCCACCGCACCAGCGTCGGGGTGCGCGTCGGCCGCGGCCACGAGCGCCTCCAGCCAGCCCGCCTCGATCTCGGCGTCGTCCTGCACCAGCACCAACAGCTCGCCGCGAGCCGACTCGCGCGCGAGATTCAGGCCCGCCGCCAGACCCAGATTCACCCGAGGGTCGATGCTCCGCAGTCCCTCGACCCCGTTCGCGGCCTCGAGCAGGGCGTCGGCGGGGCCGTTGAGCGTGGCGATCACCTCGCAGGCCGGCTCGCCGCTGAGATGCGTGGCGAGCGAACGCACACAGCGCCCGAACTCCGGCGGGCTAAAGGCCGCTATCAGGATCGAGGCGCGGGGATCGGCGTCGCGCGGGAGCTCCAGGGCTACCAGCCCCGGGCATCGCCGAAAGAGTGCGGGATCAGCTCGGTGTCGATCGGTAGCCGGTACTTGTCCGGGTTCTCGTGGTCGAACGGCTGGGTGGGGAAGTTCACGAGCAGCACGTCCTTTGCGCCGACGTTGCGGTCGGCATGCCACACCCCGGCGGGGATGTTCATGAGGCGGCGCTCGAACTCGGTCAGGTAGATCTGGGCGACCATGCCCTGGGTCGGCGACCCGTCGCGGTCGTCGTACAGGGTGACCTCCATCTCGCCCTGCACGACGAAGTAGCGGTCCTCGTGCTCGCGATGCAGCGCCCAGCCCTTGACCACGCCGGGCCGGACGGTGCAGAAGTAGGAGTAGACGAGCGGGTGGGGCGACCAGTCCCAGCGCTCGTCGAACATCTCACAGAGAGTCCCGCGCTCGTCGACGAGCGTGTTCACACGCTTGAACTCGACTCCGTGGGGCACCGCCTCGGCGGCGCCGCTGCCCGGCGTGGATGTCTGCTGGTCGCGGACTCCTTCGACCATTGCGCTTCACTCCTGGTAGGGGGTCGGCCGGACCCTAACCAACTGCGGGTATGGTGTTCTTGCAGACCGTCCCCAGGCCACCGCCTCTGCCTTCGTGCGGTATCTCCGAGAGAGGTGTGGGAGATGGCTTGCCGGAAGGCCTCCGAAGGCCCCTGACGCTGGGTGCCTCCATCGGCGCGAGCGTGGCGCTCGTCGCCGTCCTCGTCGGGAGGTGGGACGAGCTCGAGGCCGGCATCACCGGCGCGGCCGCGAGCATCGTGGCCGTCGCGGTCGCGCTTCAGGTGATCGCGCTCGTGTCGCGCAGCGAGGCATGGCGCGTCTGTGTGAACGCCTCGGGCGGGACCGTCAGCCGGCGCAAGCTCTACCGCGCCTCGAGCATGGGCTGTGTCGGCCAGCTGCTGAACAGCCAGCTCGGGACGGCGGCGCGCATCGCGTCGCTGCGGCGGTTCGCGCCGGAGGAGACCCCGCGGGTCCCGGCGCTGATCGCCGCCGAGCTGCCGATCCTCTACGTCGAGGCCGCCCTCGCGGCCCTCACCTCGTTCACGCTCGTCGGTCCGCTCGGCCTGCCCTGGTGGTCGCCGCTCGTATGCCTGGCGGCCGTGGGAGCGGTGGGGCTGGCCTTCCGCAGCGTCGCCGCCGCGCGGGCGCGCTGGCTGGCGCAGGGACTGTCCGTCATGCGAACCGCCCGCAACCGCGGGCTGCTCGTTGGCCTGGTGCTCGTGGCCGTGTTCGCGCAGATCGCGCGCAACTGGCTCCTGCTGCACGCGGTGGGCGTGGATGCCTCCGTGTTCGACGCGATCGCGGTGCTGATCGCCGTCGTGACGCTCGGCCAGCTGCCCTTCGGGCTGAGCGTCGGCGCGGCCGCCAGCGTCCTCATCCTGGGCCCGCAGGGCGTCGCCGCGGCCGCTGCGGCGGGTGTGCTCCTCACGGCAACCGGCACCGTCGGCGGCCTGGCGTTCGCCGCCTGGGCCGCGGTCGACGTGCTCGTCACGCGCCGGCTGACGCCGATTCCGGCGCCGACCACCGCGTAGACGCCGGCTCCAGAAGTCCTTACCCGCTCTTGTAACTCGCTTGGGCGGCGGTTGACGTGCCCGGCGCAACAGTGGGTGCATGAAGACCATCGCTCTCATCACAGCTCTCGCGCTCACCCTGTCGCTTGGAGTCGCCACCGCCTCGGCCGCCACGCAGTACGAAGGCACGGTCGTCGGCAAGAGCGTTGCCAAGAAGACGTTCCGGCTCCGCGACTCGGAGCGCGGCACCATCCGCATCAGGATCACCCGCAACACGAGGTTCGAGCGGATCAACGGCATCCGCGGCCTGAGGGTCGGGATGAACCGCGTCGAGGCGATCGTTAAGCGCTCGAACGGGCGCTGGATCGCGATCGAGGTCGAGCGCTCCGGCGGCGGCGGCCAGCACGGCGGCGACGACCGCGACGACGACTAGCGGCAGGAGGTGTCTAGCGTTGGGGCCTCGTGCCCCAACGCTCCGACATCCGCAACGTCGCGATCATCGCCCACGTCGACCACGGCAAGACGACCCTGGTCGACGCGATGCTGCGCCAGTCGGGCGTCTTCGCCGCGCACGAGGCGCTCACCGACCGCGTCATGGACTCGATGGACCAGGAGCGCGAGCGCGGGATCACGATCCTCGCCAAGAACGCCGCCGTCCGGTACGGCGACGTGAAGCTCAACCTGGTCGACACGCCCGGCCACGCCGACTTCGGCGGCGAGGTGGAGCGCGGCCTCACGATGGTCGACGGCGTGATGCTGCTCGTGGACGCGTCCGAGGGCCCGCTCCCGCAGACCCGCTTCGTGCTCCGCAAGGCGCTCGAGGCCGGGCTGCCGGTGGTGCTCGTGGTGAACAAGGTAGATCGCCCCGACGCCCGCATCGGCGAGGTCGTGAACGAGGTCTACGAGCTGTTCCTCGACCTCGACGCGAACGACGCGCAGATCGAGTTCCCGATCGTCTACACGAACGCGAAGGCGGGCTGGGCGTCCACCGAGGAGGGCGTCGAGGGCTCCGACCTCCGGCCGCTGTTCGACCTGCTCGTGGAGAGCGTGCCGGCGCCGGAGTACGAGGACTCGCACCCGCTCCAGGCGCGCGTCACGAACCTCGACGCCGACGCGTACGTCGGCCGGCTCGCGCTGTGCCGCGTGCACCACGGCACGATCCGGAAGGGGCAGCAGGTGGCGTGGCTGCAGCGCGACGGCTCGAGCGAGACGGTGAAGGTGAGCGAGCTGTACGTGAACGAGGGCCTCGCAGCGCCTGCCGGCCGACGAGGCCGGCCCGGGCGAGATCATCGCGCTCGCCGGGATCCCCGAGATCACGATCGGCGAGACGATCGCCGACCCCGAGGACCCGCGCGCCGCTGCCCGTGATCGCGATCGACGAGCCCGCGCTCGGCGTGACCATCGGCATCAACAGCTCGCCGCTGGCGGGCCAGTCCGGCTCGCGGCTGACCGCCCGCATGGTCGAGGACCGGCTCGAGGCGGAGCTCGTGGGCAACGTGGCGATCCGCGTGCTCGACACCGAGCGTCGCGACACCTGGGAGGTGCAGGGCCGCGGCGAGCTCCAGCTCGCCGTGCTCGTGGAGTCGATGCGCCGCGAGGGCTTCGAGCTGACCGTCGGCAAGCCGCAGGTCGTGACGCGCGAGATCGACGGCGAGCTGAACGAGCCGATCGAGCGGCTGTCGATCGACGTGCCGGAGGACTTCCTCGGCGTCGTCACCCAGATGCTCGCCCTGCGGAAGGGCCGGATGGAGAACATGGTCAACCACGGGACCGGCTGGGTCCGGCTCGAGTTCCTGGTGCCCACGCGCGGCCTGATCGGCTTCCGCACCGAGTTCCTCACCGAGACGCGCGGCTCGGGGATCCTCCACTCGGTGTTCGAGCGCTACGAGCCGTGGCAGGGCGAGATCCGCACGCGGCCCGACCGGCTCGCTGGTGGCCGACCGCCGCGGCCCGACGGCCACGTTCGCGCTGCTGAAGCTCCAGGAGCGCGGGCAGCTCTTCGTCGGCCCCGGCGAGGAGGTCTACGAGGGGATGGTGGTCGGCGAGAACGCGCGCGCCGACGACCTCGACGTGAACGCCGTGCGCGAGAAGAAGCTGACGAACATGCGCGCGGCCGGCTCGGACGAGACCGTGAAGCTCGTGCCCCACCACCGGCTCTCGCTCGACCAGGCGCTCGAGTTCATCCGCGAGGACGAGTGCGTGGAGGTCACGCCGGACGCGGTGCGGCTGCGCAAGCTGGTGCTCGACCCGGTCGAGCGCCAGAAGGCCGCGCGTGCACGCAAGCGCGTGCCGGTCTGAGCGCGCTCAGAGCAGCCAGACGATCAGGAGCACGATCAGCGCGGCGCCCACGCCGATGCCGGTGATCGACATCGGCGTGCGGTTCTCGGCCCAGAAGCCGGGGTTCGCCCGCGACGCCGAGTGATGTCCCTCCGGCGGTGTGCCCGTCCAATCGTCGTCGTCGTCCAAGTTGCTCATGTCTCGACCGTACCCCGCCGCGAGGTTGCGCACGCTGCCCACCGGGTACGCACACCCCCTGTAACCCCCTAAGGAGGCAACAAGACCAATGGCGGATCCCAACGCCAGGGACACGAAACTGATCCAGTACCTCAACGAGGCCTATGGCAAGGAGAAGGAGCTCGAGACCGCGCTCCAGGCTCACATCGCCATGACGACGAAGACGCCGTACAAGAAGCGTCTTCAGGAGCACCTCAAGGAGACGAAGGGTCACGCGCGCGACGTGAAGCGGCGGATCAAGGAGCTCGGCGGCAAGGCCGAGGCCGGACCGGTGTCGCGCGGTCCCGACGTGGTGACAGAGGCGGCGACCACCGCGACCTCTCTTGCAAGCAAGGCCGTCGCCGCGGCCCAGGGCCCGCTGCACGCGATCCGCGGCACGGGCCAGGCCGAGAAGATGCTGAAGAACGCCCGGACCGAGTACCACAACGAGTTCGAGGAGATCGGCTTCTACACCAGCATCGAGGCACTCGCCGACACCGTCGGCGACAAGGAGACGGCGAGGCTCGCGCAAGGGCATTCGCCGCGACGAGGAGAAGATGGCGAAGTTCCTCGAGAAGCAGATCGCGCAGCTCGCGAAGGCGGTCGCGCGCGAGGAGATCCCCGCGGCCGAGCGCCGCAACGGGTCGTCCGGCGGACGCCGCCGCGCGTCGTCGAGCCGGTCGAGGAGCTCGTCGAACGGCTCCGGCTCGTCCCGCGCGAAGGCGAGCTCCTCGCGGAGCCGCTCCACGCGGGCGAAGGCGAGCACGTCGCGGGCGAAGTCCAGCTCGACGCGCGCGAAGTCGAGCTCCACGCGGGCGAAGTCGAGCTCGTCGCGCGCGAAGTCCAGTTCGTCGCGCGCCAAGTCCGGCTCCACGCGCGCCAAGTCCGGCAGCACGCGCGCCAAGTCCGGCAGCACGCGGGCGAAGAGCTCGCGGGCGCGCTCCCGCTAGTCCTCAGCGCCCGCCCGCCGGACTCCGGCGGGCGGGCGTTTCTGTTTCCTTTCCACACATGGACGCTCCGGTACATCAAGACGACAAGGGCCGCGAGGAGACCGAGAAGGAGCGGCTCGACCGCAACCTTCAGGAGCTGCTCGGCGAGCTACGCGTCGCGCTGCCGGGCGTGCAGGTGCTGTTCGCGTTCCTGCTCGTCGTGCCGTTCCAGCAGAGCTTCGCCGACATCACGAACTTCCAGCGCACGACCTACTTCGTGACGCTGCTCCTCGCCACCGCCGCCTCGGCGTGCCTCATCGCGCCCACCGCGCACCACCGCATCGAGTTCCGGGCGCAGGACAAGAAGCGGATCGTCTTCCAGGCGACCAGGCTCGCCATCGCGGGCCTTGCGCTCCTCGCCGCCGCGATGACCGGCGCCGTCACGCTCATCACCGACCTCCTCTACAAGGAGACGACGGTGACGATCGTCGGCGCGGCCGTCGGGCTCACGTTCGCCGGGCTCTGGTTCGCGTGGCCCGTGAAGCGGCTGCTCGACAGCAACTAGCGGAGCGAGCGCGCCAGCCGCACGGCCTGCTCGCGGTCGAACGCGCCCTCCAGGCGGACGAGCAGGTTGCCCTGCTCCACGAGCAGCACGTTCTCGGCGATGCGGAGCTGGTCCTCGACGATCTCCTCGTCGCCACGGCGGTAGAAGAAGAAGTGGGGCGCGCCCTCGAGCCAGATCGCGCGCTCGCCGTCCACGCGCAGCGTCTCCACGAGCGTCGCCTCGCCGGCGATCTTGCCGGTGTACTGCGGCGAGAGGTCGCCGCGGAACTCGGTGACGAGGAGGCCGAGCCCGGTGCTGCCCGCCTCGGGCAGCTCGTCGCTCGCGCGATAGGTGAGCGACAGCTCGCCGCCCGGCGCCTCGTCGCTCACGAACACGCCGTCGGGCGGGCCCGCGGCGCTCGGGACGAGCGGGTCGAAGCGGAGTGACTCCGCGCGCGTCGTCGAGCGTGGTGCGCTCGCCGAGGTCGAGCGGAGCCGACTCGGGCAGCGGGCGGAAGCTGCTCGCGCCGCTCGACGGTCGCGCCCTGAAGCCCGAAGAACTCGAGCACCGAGTCGCGCACGCTCGGGACGGCCGCCACGACGCCCCCGGCCAGGATCAGCAGCGCCGCGACCGCGATCGCGAAGGATCTGCCGGAAGAGAGCCGGGCGCCGCGGCCGCGAGGGGGTCTCGATGCGCCGGCGGACCGAGGAGGCGAGCGCCGGCGTCGCCGGCCAGTCGAGCTCGCGGCCGAGCGCGGTGAGCTGCCGCTCGAGGTCGGTCATGCCTCCACCTCCTCGCCGAGCTCCGCGCGCAGCCGCTCGAGTGCCCTCGACACGCGCGACTTCACGGTGCCGCGCGGGCAGTCGAGAGCGGCCGCGGTCTCCTCCTCGGAGAGCTCCAGCAGGTAGCGGCACGCGATCGCCTCGCGCGCTCCGTCGGGCAGCCGGTCGATCGCGGCGAGCAGCGACTCGCGGCGCTCGGAGTCGAGGAGCGCCGCCTCGGGCGACGGGACCGCGTCGTCCGGGCGGCGCTCCTCGACCACGCGCCTCGCGAGCCGGTCGCGGCGGCCTGCCGACCGCACGCGGTTGCGTGCCTCGTTGGCCACGATCGCGAGCAGCCAGGGCCGGAAGGGCGCTCCCTCGCGAAACCGGGACAGCGCGGCGTGCGCCTTCACGAAGGCGTCCTGGGCGGCCTCCTCGGCGTCTGCGGCGGAGCGCGTGATCACCCACGCGGTCCGGAACGCGATCGTCTGGTGCACTCTCACAAGCTCCTCGTAGGCGTCAGGCAAGCCGCGCTTCGCGCGAGCCACGAGCTCCGCCTCCTGTGGTGGCCGGTCCTCCACCGTGCCTGTAACTACAACGGGAAGCTCGGACCGGTTCCTTAGGATCCTCGGCCGCGTGCGTGTCGAGGACCTCAAGGCGGAGCAGGTCGGGGACGACCTGGTCCGGTCGGTGCGCCTCTCCTGGGTCGGAGGCGAGACCCGCCTCTGGGTTCGCGCGCCCGCCGCCTACGCGCCGGCCGACGACGACCTCAGTCCCTTCGTGCCGGTGGCGACCATGCTCGCGATGAAGCGCAGCGAGCCGCTTCAGCTCGACGGGCCCGTCTCGCCGCGGCTCATGGGCCAGCTGCCCGAGGCCCAGCAGCTGCTGAGCGCGTGGGACCCCGGGCTGACGCGCGTTCCGGTGCGGGCCGCGCGCGCGCTCGATCCCGGTGCCCCACGGCCGGGTCACGGCTGCGGCTTCTCACGCGGTGTCGACTCCACGTACAGCGCGATCGCCCCGCGTCATCCGAGCGAGCGGTTGACCGCGCTCGTGTTCTCCACGGGTTGGGACCCGGGGGACAGCGAGAGCACCGAGCGGGAGCTCGTGGATGCGGCGCGGCGCGCCGCCGCCGTGGTGGGCCTCGATGTGATCGTCGTGGGCACGAATGTGCGCGAGGTGATGTGGCGGGTCCTCGACTGGATCGACGCGCACGGAGCCACGCTCGCCATGCTCGGCCTGTCGCTGCCGGGCGCCTACGGCCGCTTCACGCTCGCCTCGAACGTCGACCACGGGAACTTCCTTCCGCGCGGGTCGCACCCTCAGCTGGATCCGCTGTGGTCGACCGAGCGGGTCGAGGTGGCGCACGACAGCGCCGCCCTCGGCCGGCCCGGCAAGCTCGCTCACATCGTCCAGGAGCGTCCCGAGCTGCTCGACCACCTGTTCGTCTGCTTCGGTGGCGACAGCGCGACCAACTGCGGAAGCTGCTCCAAGTGCCTGCTCACCATGGCGTGCCTCCAAGCGGCCGGCGGGGGCGGGCGCTCTGCCGCCTTCCCCAAGCACGTCGACCTGGACGCGGTGCGCGCCCTGGCGCTCCCGCCGCTCGTGACCAGGCTTGGCTGGAACTCGGCGTTCGCCGCGCTCGAGCCGACTGCAGAGAACGAACCGCTGCGCGACGCGATCGCGGAGCTGCTGCGCAACTCGAGTCGCGTGCCCCTGAATCCCGGGCCGTCCACCATCGCCGTGCACCAGGAACGCCTGTTGAGAGCCGTCTCGGCGGGCGACCCCTACCCGCCGCGGGCCGCCGGCCCCGAGTTCCCGCGCGCGGAGATCCGGGAGCTTGACGGCTCGTGGCCGCCGCCGCGAGATGTGCCCGAGGGACGGATCGGCCTGCTCGTGACCGTGGACGAGGACGAAAGGCGCCACGCATACGGAGCGGGCGTCGTGCCGCCCGGCACCTTCATCGGAGAGCTGGGCGCGTTGCTCGCGGCCGAGCCGCGCGAGGGCGGCGTCCCGCTGCTTCTGGATGAGGCCGGCGCGCCGATGCTCGCGGATGGCTCGCGAGCGCGGTCTCGCCGGGAAGCCGCACGCTGGGTGATGTCCCCGCTTCGGTGGCGAGACCTCGCGGGACCCGTCCCCCGGGCGAGGTCGGTGGCGCGACGGTCGCGCGATGCGCTCCGCGGCCGGCGAGAGCCGGAGGCGAACGGGACACGGATCGCGGGGTGGCTGCACCGGGACGGTGGGCCCGGGCGTCTGGCGCTGTTCGCCGCGCCCCACCCCGCGCTTCCCGACGTCCTCCTCACGACCGAGCCGCACGAACCGGTCGCCCTGGGCTACGGAGAGCCGGAGCTGCTCGGGTATATCGAGGACCACGCGCCGGCCACCGGCCGGCGCGGCATCGCACGGCCCGCGCTGCGCTGGGCGCGGCGCTGGGGTCAGGGCGCGACGAGCTCGCCGAGCCGGCTGTAGGCGGTCAGGCCGGCGGCGCGCTGTGCGCGCGCTGCGCGCAGGAGCTGCTCCCGCTGCGACGGCCATGCCCTGTACGCGCGGGCGGCGAGATCGGCGACGCGCTCGAGCGCGGCATCTCCTTCGAGGAGGACGACCTCGCATGCGTCGCCGAACTGCGAGCGCAGGCCAAGGAACTTGTCGCGGTAGTAGGGCGAGGTGGCCACGCAGACCGCCGGCACGCCCTGGCCGAGCGCGAAGACGGCGGCGTGGTAGCTGCCGCTCACGACGACGCGGCAGCCCCCGATCCGCGCGATCAGGTCGGCGGGCGTTTCCGGCTGGTCGGCCGCACGACTCCCGAGCGCGGCCGCGTCCGCCTCGGCGGGGTGGCGAGATACCGGAAGCGGCTCGACCGCGGCGCCGAGCCCGCGGGCCAGTGACGTGACCGCGCTGCTCAGGCGTTGCGCCGTCTCCGCCGGCATGCCGGAGTAGGGCGAGATGCGGATGCCAGCACCCACCGCCTGGCCCGCGGCCGGGGGGCGCTCGGGCACGAGCGCGAGCGCGTCGTCACCGGTCACGATCACCCGATCCGCCGGCACGCCCAGCTCATCGAGAAGCCGCGGGCCGGTGCGGCCCTCGCGTACGGCAACCAGGTCGGCTGACGGCAGCACCCTCGCGGCCGTGCGGCGCAGGCCGGAGTCCTCGAGGGGGCCGATCCCCTGGCTCAGCAGCGCGCAGGGCACGCCGAGCGCGTTCGCGGCACGCAGCTCCTCGAGCACCGCGACCGTCTCGTCCGGGAACGCGTCCCCGATGCCCCCGCGCCCGCTCATCACGAACAGGTCTGCGCCGAGGAGGGCGTCGAGAAACTGCCGCAGCTCGAGGTCCCGCCGTCCCCGCCTCGCCCGCTCGGTCCGAAGCAGTGGCCTCGTGAAGCGCGCGGGAAGCGCGTGGGCGGCTCTCAGCTCCGGGGAGCGCCGTCCTCTCGATTCGGGCTGGCGCAGCCAGGAGTAGCGGCCGGCCGCCGGGAGCGGCACAGCACCCGGCACGTGGCGCTCGAGGAGGCCGGGTGCGGTGGTGAGCACCTCCACGCGAGCCGCGGGCCAGCGTGCCCGAAGCCGCTCGACGCATACCTCGAGCATCGCGACGTCCCCGAGGTTGAGCAGGTGGTGGCTGCCTGGGTCGACGAGTATTCGCATTGCTCAGCGAGCGCCGTGCGAGCCGCCCGCGCGGACGCGGCCGATGAGCTGGCGGCGGACGCTTCCGAGCCGTGGATGGCGGATCGCGAGGGCGGCGAGCGCCAGGCGGACGTTGCGCTCGAGGCGCCCCGTGTCGTAGCTGATGCCGCGCTCGGGGGAGGGCCACCTGTATTTGGCCAGCCGCCGGTCCACGTACGCGAAGCGCCAGCCGGCGGCCGCGAGCTTCATGTACATGTGCCAGTCCTCGACTCCCGGCAACCAGGTGGCGTAGCCGCCGACCGAGCGAGCCGCGACGGTCCTGATCGCGGCGGTGGGACACGGCACGGGGTTGGCCTCCGCGAGCTCGGGAAACTGGTCGCGCGGGTGAATCGACGTATCGCCGATGTAGTCCTCGTGGCCGAACGGATGGCCGAGGATCGTCGCGTTCGCGTAGACGAGCCCAACCGCCGGATCCTCGAACTCCGGCAGGACCGCCTCCAGGTAGTCGCGCTCCCACAGGTCGTCGGCGTCGAGTTGGCAGACCACCGGCGCCAACGCACGCGAGAGCCCCGCGTTGCGACCTCGCCCGGTGCCTCCGTTGAGCCTGCGGCGCACGATGCGCACGCGGGGGTCGCGCACCTCACGCAGCACATCGGCGACCGGCACCCGGGACCCGTCGTCCGCGACGATCAGCTCGAGCTCCCCGACGCTCTGAGCGAGGACCGACTCCACCGACTCCAGCAGGGTGTCCTCGGCGTTGAAGGCCGGCATGAGCACCGTCGCCAAGGGAGTCACGGCAGTTCCAGCTCGAGGTCCTCGACCAGCTTCCGTATCACCCGCGAGGCGCGGAACCACTCGGCTTTTCGGCGGCCGCGAATACGCACGCGACGGAAGGCCTCGGGCGTGCGAGCCGCGTTCTCGACGGTCACGAAGATGTCGTCGAGCTCCCGCCCCTCGAGGTAGTCAAGGCCGGGCTCGAGGCCGAACGACGGCTCGAGCGTCTCGCTCACGAGCAGCCGTCCCGCGGCAAGCGCGGCGGCCGCGCGGGAGGTGAGCCGTCCGTGGTCGCCGTCGTCACGAAGATTGATCGCGACCGCGGCGTCCTCCGGAGGCTCGACGAGCGCAACGGAGTGCTCGAAGTGCTCGAGGTACTCCCGCCGCCTAGGGCCGTCTTCGGTCAGCCACAGCGCGCGGCCCGCGGCGGCCGTCCCGGTGGCGGCCGCGAAGCGGGCGTCCCCGACCGGAAGCGGGAGCGTGCGCCACACGCCACGTGGGCGGCGGTCCGTCGAGATCACACGGTCCTGGGGCCGGAGGCCGTGGACGCTCCCGCCGCCGGTGAGCCAGACCAGCACCGGGGCCGGCGAATCCGCAAGCGCCTCGACCGCGCCCGGCTCCGGCGCGAGCGCCAGCACGACATCCGGGGGCGACGGGCCGGCGAGGTCCACCGTGCCGATCCCAGGAGCGGCCGGCGCGCATTCGAGGGCCAGCTGCGGGTCCCCGGCGAATGCCACGCGGATCGAGCGCACCGCGGCGATGCTAGCCGTCCGGCCTCACCCGCCTCCGTATTGTGCAGCGCTCATGCGGGTGTGCTTTGTCCTCGGCCGTCTGGGACCGTCCGGCGGCGTTCGGGCGGTGCTCGAGCATGCCCACGGTCTCGCGACAGCGCACGACATGGAGGTCGTCGTGGCGGTCACCGAGGGCCCCGCCGAGGGCGCGGTTCCGGAGGGCGTCGAGCTGATCCGGGCGGAGCAGGCGCATGACCGGCAGTTCGACCTCGCCGTCGCGACCTGGTGGCGAACGGTGTACTCGCTCTTCCGGATTCCGGCCCGGCGCCGCGCCTACTTCGCGCAGAACTTCGAGGAACGGCTCTACAGGCCCGGCGACGTGGAACAGCTCGGCGCGGTCCTCACTCATGGCCTTCCGCTCTCGTTCCTGACGGAGGCGTCATGGATGGTCGAAGAGCTCGCCGAGCTACGGCCTGACGCGCCCTGCTACCACGTTCCGAACGGCGTCGACAAGCGGCTGTTCGGGCCGGTGGAGGCCCCGCCCGGCAGGGACGGCCCGCTGCGCGTGCTGATCGAGGGAGCGCCGAGCCTGTGGTTCAAGGGAGTGCGCGAGGCCGTCGACGTCCTCGCCGGCATGCGCGAGGAGCACGAGGCCAAGCTCGTGTCCCCCGAGCCGCCGCCGCCCGAGATCGCGGCCGGAGTGGACCATGTCGTCGGACCCCTGCCACACGACCGGATGCCGGCGGTGTACTCGGAGGCGGACGTCCTGCTGAAGCTCTCGCGCGTGGAGGGCGTGTTCGGACCGCCGATCGAGGCCTTTCACCGCGGCGCGACCTGCGTGGTCTGGCCGGTCACGGGACACGACGAGTACGTGCGGCACCGGGCGAACGGCATCGTCGCCGGATGGGACGACATCGCGGGCACCGCTCGCTGGCTCGACCTGCTCGCCACCGACCGTGAGCTGCTGGCGCGGCTTCGCGCCGGCGCGCTCGACACCGCCCGGGAGTGGCCGTCGTGGGAGCAGAGCACCGAGCTGATGGCCGCGGCGTTGCGCGACATCGCAAGTGGGCCGCCGCCGCACCACGAGGCGGGCGTTCCCGAACTGCTGGCGGACGCGCACGCGGGCCTCGAGGGGCTCCGCCTCGCGCAGCTCCGCCTCCAACGGGAGATCGACCGCCGCGACGCGGCCCTCGACCTCGCCCGCGCGCGCGTCGAGAGCCTCGAGGAACGCGTCGCGCGGCGCGAGGCCGGCGGCGTCCGCCGCTGGCAGGCGCGGGCGCGCCGATTGCTAGCGTCAGGCCGCCGTTGACCGCTACCGCCCGCAATATCGAGGAGCGGCGGGCACCCGGCTCCGGCGCAAGGCCGGCCGCGGTATCCGTGCAGGGGGTGAGCAAGAGCTTCCGGCTCCCCCACCAGCAGTACTCCACGCTCAAGGAGCGCGCGCTGCACCCGTTCGCCTCCAACACGTACGACGAGCTCCGCGCGCTGAGGGACGTGAGCTTCGAGATCCCCAGCGGCGAGTTCTTCGGGATCGTCGGGCGCAACGGCAGCGGCAAGAGCACGCTGCTCAAGTGCCTTGCGGGGATCTACAGCGTGGATCGCGGCACGATCGACGTGGAGGGCCGGCTCTCCCCCTTCATCGAGCTCGGGGTGGGCTTCAACCCCGACCTGACCGCCCGGGACAACGTGTTGATCAACGCGATCATGCTGGGCGTCTCGCGCCGCGAGGCGCGCGCCCGCTTCGACGAGATCATCGAGTTCGCCGGGCTCGAGGAGTTCGTGGACCTCAAGCTCAAGAACTACTCGTCCGGCATGAGCGTGCGACTCGGATTCTCGGTCGCGGTGCTGGTCGATGCCGACGTTCTCCTGGTGGACGAGGTGCTCGCGGTCGGCGACGCCGCCTTCCAGCGGAAATGCTTCGACGAGTTCGAGCGCATGAAGGCGGAGGGCCGGACGATCCTCTTCGTCACCCACGACATGGGCAGCGTCGAGCGCTTCTGCGACCGCGGGCTGGTGCTCGAGCGCGGTGAGGTGGTGGACATCGGCCATCCCGAGCAGATCACGCGCACCTACAGCGAGCTCAACTTCGGGCAGCTCGGCGGTCCCCAGGGTGGCGATGGCCCGGTGAGGATCCTCGGCGCCTGGTGCGAGACCCCCGCCGGCGAGCGGATCGTCGCGTCGTCACAGGGCGAGCCGGTGGTCGCATGCTTCGAGCTGGAGTTCTCGGAGACGGTGGAGAACCCCAAGCTCAGCCTCGTGTTCCGGAACGACGTCCGGCACACCATCTTCGTCGCGAGCTCGACCACGCTCGGCGTGCCGACCGGCGAGTTCCGTGGAGGCGAGCGGTGCACTGTCAGGTTCTCGTTCGAGAACCGGCTCGCTCCGAGCCGCTACACCCTCACTCCGGCGGTGGGCGCTCCGGGCGGCGAGCGCGACCACTACGCCCGCGCGGATGACATCGCCGCGCTGCTCGTGCAGGCGCCGCATTGGACCGGCGGTGTCGTGGACCTGCCGTACGAGCTGGAGGTGACGCGCGGATGAGCGTGGAGGCAACCGCCTCGCCCCAGCGCGGTCCGTCCATCCTCGGAGGCGACCTGCGCCGGTTCTGGAGCCTGACGCTGACGCTCGCCGCGACGGACTTCAAGCTGCGCTTCTTCGGATCGGTGCTCGGCTACGTGTGGACGCTGATGCGGCCGCTGCTGCTCTTCGGAGTCATCTACGTCGTGTTCACGCAGATCGTCCGCTTCGGGGAGGGCGTCGAGAACTATCCGGTCTACCTGCTCGCCTCGATAGTGCTGTTCACGTTCTTCTCGGAGACCACCACCCGCGGGGTCACGGCGCTGGTCGAGCGGGAGAACCTGCTCCGCAAGATGCGATTTCCGAGGCTGGTGATCCCGCTGGCCGTGGCACTCGCCGCGCTGTTCAACCTGGCCGCGAACCTCGTCGCGGTGATGGTGTTCGTGCTGGCGTCGGGAATCGAGCCCAGGCTCGACTGGATCCAGCTGCCGCTGCTCATCGCCGTGCTGATCGTGCTCGGGACCGGCGTGACGATGCTGCTCTCGGCGCTCTACGTCCGGTACCGGGACATGGAGCCGATCTGGGAGGTCACCCTCCAGCTGCTCTTCTACGGATCCCCGGTCCTGTACGTCGCGACCGCGATCCCGGAGAACGTGCGCGAGTTCGCTGCCATGAACCCGATCGCCACCGTGCTGACCCAGATGCGCCACGCGCTGATCGACGCCGACGCGCCGACCGCCGTGGACGTCCTCGGCGGATGGCCGCGACTCGCGATCCCCTTGGCTATCGTGGCGATCGTCTTCGCCCTGGGGTTGTGGGTGTTCGCCCGCGAGGCGCCCAGGATTGCTGAGAACCTCTGACCATGGCAGTCGAGCACACCAGCCAGAGCGCCGAGCTGCGCGCGTTGCACGAGCGCCTCGAGGCGCTCGAGCGTGAGTCTGCGGAGCGGACGGCGCGGGCTAACAACGCGCTCGCCGCCGCGCAGGACAGGAGCTACTGGCTGGATCGCTGGCAGGTCGACCTCAACGCGTTGATGCGCCGCCGCGGCGCGGGGGAGTTCCGCGCCGGCCTGCGCGTGCTGCGCGCCGTCTACCGCTTCTTCAAGGACGCCCGCCAGCTCGCATGGGCCTCCGGTGTCCCGCTCAGCTGGGCGGAGGCAAGGCGGACCGTGACGGAGGAGCGCGAGCGTTCGGCGGGTGACCGCGAGGAGGAGCTGAGCCGCACCCTCTCGCCGAGCCCCCTGCGGGCGTCGCCCGTGACGGACATCCTGCACGACCGGCTCTCGGAGGAAGACCTCGCCGCGATCGAGGCCCGCCTCGAGCCCTCCGAGGCGGCGCTCTGGGAGACGGCCGACCTGCAGGACCGCAAGCGGCTCGCTCTCGCGTTCGCCGCCCACTACCGGGTCGAGCCGGCGCTCGGCCGCACGGGTCTCAGCGCGGCGATGCCGGGCGCCGGGGTCCATTCGATGGCGCACGGAGCGGCGGCCGCGGGCGGAGCCCCCTACTACGCCGACCTGGTCGTGGACGCGCTGCGCTCGACCGGCTTCGAGCCGGCCGCCGCGATGAGGGGCCTCGACTTCGGCTGCTCATCGGGCCGCGTGGTACGCGTGCTGGCCGCGGCCTTTCCGGAGATCGAGTGGCATGGCTGCGACCCGATCCCGGACGCGATCGACTGGGCCCGCGAGAACCTCCCCGGCATCCGGTTCGAGCGCAGCCCGGAGTACCCGCCGCTTCCCTACGAGGACGGCAGCGTCGACTTCGCCTTCGCGATCTCGATCTGGAGCCACTTCTCCGAGGCGGCCGCGCTCGACTGGCTGTCGGAGATGCGCCGGATCGTCAAGCCCGGGGGCCGGCTCGTGCTCACCTCTCACGGAGAGCACACGATCGTGCACACGCGGCGGCTCGGCCTGCGCTCGACCGAGCAGCTCGAGCACGTCCGCGCCGCGCTGTTCGAGCACGGCTTCTGGTACGCCCCGGAGTTCGGCGAGCAGGGCGATCACGGCATCGCGAACGAGGACTGGGGCACGGCGTTCCTGACACCCGAGTGGCTGCTCGCCCGCCTCACACCAGAGTGGCGGGCGGTTCTCTACCGGCCCGGGCGCGTGGAGGGCAACCAGGACCTTTACGTGCTCGAGCGCGTCTGACGTGGCGCTCGACGACGTCTCGGTCGTGATTCCGGTGAAGGACGGCGGGCCGCTCCTCGAGGAGGTGCTCGACGCCGTGCGCCGGCAGGGTGACCTCGAGCTGATCGTGATCGATTCCGGATCGCGGGACGGGTCCAGGGAGATCGCACGAGCGGCGGGCGCGGAGCTGATCGAGATACCGCCCGAGGAGTTCGGCCACGGCCGCACGCGGAACCTCGGGGCGGAGCGCGCGGCGGGCGAGCTGATCTGCTTCCTGACCCAGGACGCCGTGCCCCAGGAGGGGTGGCTCGACGCCTTTCGAGACTCCTTTGCGCTCGACGCGAGGGTCGGCGCCGCGTTCGGCCCGCATCTGCCCCACGACGCCACGAGTCCCATGATCGCCCGGGAGCTGACGGAGTTCTTCCGCGGCCTGGCACCGAACGGCAGGCCGTCGATCCAGCGAGAGGGCGACCTCACCTTCCTTTCGAACGTGAACGCCTGCTATGCCCGGGCGTGCTGGGAGGAGATCCGGTTCGCGGACCTCGACTACTCCGAGGACCAGGCGTTCGGCCGGGCGATGCTGGCGGCGGGATGGGTGAAGGTCTTCCACCCCGCCGCCGCCGTGCGCCACGCGCACGACTACGGGCCCGTCGAGTTCATGAAGCGCTACTTCGACGAGTACCGCGGCCTGCGCGAGGCGAGCGGCCACGTCGAGCCGCTGGCGCCGCGTGCCGCGGCCCGGGAGATCCGCGCCGACGCTCGCTGGATGCGGGCACAGGGGTGGCCGGCCGGCCGTCGCGCTCCCTGGCTCGTGCGGTCCGCCGTTCATCAGACGGGGCGGCGTGCCGCGTCAGCGCTCGGCTCGCGGGCCGCGCGCCTGCCGGCCCCGCTCCAGCGCGGGCTGTCCCTCGAAGGGCGGAGCTCGCCCGCCCCCGCCGGCGATCCGGTCCCACATGGCCGCGAGGTCCCCGGGCGGCCGGGTGGCAGCACGTGGCAGGACGTCCTCCGCCTGCGTGTCGAGGGGCCGGCACCGCTCGACGACCCCGTGCCGGGCATGGCCGAGCGCGCCTCACTGCACGTGGCCGTCGTGATCCCGCCGTTTCAGCGCGGCAGCGGCGGCCACAACACGATCTTCACCCTGATACGCCTGCTCGAGGAGATGGGCCACACCTGCTCGATCTGGATGTACGACCCGCAGGGCCGCCATCACGAGGCCGGGTCGGTCCTGAGGCGACGCGTCGTCGAGGAGTTCACGCCGGTCCGCGCCCCCGTGTTCAGGGACTTCGCCGGCTGGTCGGGCGCGGACGTCGCGGTCGCTACCGGGTGGGACACGGCGTACCCGGTGATGCTGCTACCGGGTTGCCGCGCTCGGGCGTACCTCGTGAACGACCACGAGCCGGACTTCTACGCGCAGTCGGCCGAGTGGATCTGGGCCGCCCGGACGTACGAGCTCGGCATGTACGGCATCTCAGCGAGCCGGTGGCTGCGCGACCTGCTGGCGCGGCGCTACGGGCAGCGAGGCACGTGGTTCCGGCTGGGGGTGGACCGCGGGGTGTACCGGCCCCGTCCGGTGGAGCGCCGTCGCGACACGGTGGTCTTCTACGCGCGCGAGTTCACCGCGAGGCGCGCCGTGCCCCTGGGTCTGCTGGCCATGGAGGAGCTCCACCGGCGCCGGCCGGACACCCGCTTCGTCTTCTTCGGCCAGTCCGAGGAGCTGGCGACCTCCTTCTCCCACGAGCACCTCGGAGTCGTGAGCCCCGAGGTGCTCGCGTGGCATTACTCGGCCGCGACCGCGGGCCTGTGCCTCTCCCTGACGAACTACTCCCTGATCCCGCAGGAGATGCTGGCCTGCGGGCTACCGTGCGTGGACCTGGCGGGCGGCAGCACGGAGGCGGAGCTGGGGCGGGACAGCGGCGTAGAGCTGGCTGAGGCGGATCCTGTCGCGCTCGCGGACGCCCTCGAGCGGCTGCTGAGCGACGACGCTCTCCGCGAGCGGCGCATGCGCGCCGGCTTCGGCCTCGTGGAGTCGGCCTCCTGGGAGGTGGCCGCGCAGCAGGTGGAGGCGGGCCTGCGCGAGGCGCTGCGCGAGCAGGAGCGCTCCGCCAGCGTGCCGGACGCCCCTCAGCCGTAGTACCGCGAGATCACGAGCAGCTGGGCGAACAGCCCATGCGCCATGGCGAGCACGACGACGAGCGCGGCAAGCGGCCGCGCCAGGCGCTCGCCGGCGCCGCGGATCGCCAGGGCCAGCCCCGCCGCGTACAACGGCAGGAGCGGCAGCAGGTAGCGCGTCTGCTCGAAGGCGTTGCCCGTGTCCTCGCGGTACCGGAGGCCGAGGACTCCGATCGAGGCGAGCACGCCCAGCACGATCACCGTGTACGTGAGGAGCTCGGCCCAGCGGTCTCGCAGTGCGTGCCGCCGCTTCCACAGCGCCACCGCGAGCAGGAGACCGAGCGGGAACACCAACCCGAGCGCCATGAAGTAGACCCACTTGGGAAAGGTCGTGTCGAGCCAGCCGAAGACGCCGATCATGCCCTTGAACCACACGTTCCAGACCGGATAGCCAGGAAGCTCGTCGGTCATGAACGGCAGCTTGGGCAGATAGAGCTGCCACATGTAGGAGAGCTGCCTTCCCGGCGAGATCGACCCCTGGACGGACTCGCCGCTCGTGGCCGCGGTCACGGCCGTCTCGACCCCGCCCCCCCACGCGGTGCGATCCCAGAGGGCGAGGTTCAGCGCGGCGTAGACGCCGACGGCGACTACCAGCACCGTCACGGCCGCCGCGGCGCCCTTCGCGGCCGTGCGGCGGTCGGGCGCGCGCCACAGCAGCAGAGCGAGCCCGAGCAGGGCGCCCGGGATCAGCGCGACGAAGTTCAGCTTCGTCAGCGCACCGGCCGCGAGCGCGGCTCCGATGACGAGGCCCGTTTGCAGGGAGAGGCCGTGGCGGAACCCGCGCGCGAGCCCGTAGAAGAGCGCCGCCGAGGCGGTGAACAGGAGCGTGTCCGGCGTCACTCCGCCCGACATGAAGCCGAGCAGGGGCTGGAACGCCACCGCGAGCGCGCCCACCGTCGCCGCCCAGGGCGGCGCGAGCACCTCGCGCAGGAACAGGAACACGAACACCGTGGTCGCGGCGGCGAGCAGCGCGGACAGGATCCGCATCAGGTAGAGGCGGTGAAGCAGGTCCTGCCACGGTGAGGCGAGGTAGACGCCCGCCTGCGCGGCGTAGTAGAGCGGCGGCTGTCCGGAGCTCTCGATGTCTCCGTCCAGCCCGACGGGATTGGCCGGGTCTCGCACCGCGTCCTGCACGGACCGGTCGTATGCCTCGGAGAAGACCGCGCGATCGCGCGGGCGGCCGACGATGGAGTTGAACCTCAGCGAGTCGAGGACGGTGACCAGCTCGGCGGAGAACGGCTCCAGGTCCGGGTCGTCCGGGATGTCGCCCGTCTCGGCGAGATGCTGGACGTAGACGATGTGCCCGGTCTCGTCGGGCACGTGGAAGGGGGGCGTGACGATGGACCACACGAGCGCGTTCGCGAACGCCACGAGAGCGCACCACCGCGCCGCGGCCGGCAGGCGCCTCATGGCGCCAGCTCCCGGCCGAGCAGCCGCAGGGCGACCGCCCAGGCGAGTGCGAGCAGCAGCGCCGCGGCGCCGAGCAACCACCACCCGGGCAGCAGCGGCTTGCCGAGCCCGAAGCGATGGGCGACGGTGGGAACGAGCTCGAGCCAGCTCTCCGATCCTGAGCGAAGCCACTCGAACCGGACCTGGCCGAGCGTGCCGTAGAGCACCGTGCGCCGGCCCTCGCCGGCCTCCCCCACGCGGACGCAGACGGTGGCGCCCGCCGTGGTGTCCTCGACGGTCGTCAGCGGCACGACGACGTGGCCCTCCGGGCGGCCGGCGCGCAGGCCACCCCGGGCGAGGCGACTGTCGTCGCGACTGACCGTCACCGTGATGGGAGGGGTCGGCTGCTCGTACGTGCCGACGAGGAGGCGGAGGGCCGCGGCTCCGCCGGGCACGATCTGCCCCTTCTGGCAATGCTCCCCCCGACCTTCGATCGTCAGCGCGGGGGCGAGCTCCGGCACGTAGTTGGTGCCCGCCTGGCGGGGCGCGGAGTCCAGCAGTACGACCACGACCGCGACGGCGACCACCCCGAGCGCAGCCGCGAGCAGCGCGCCTGTGCGCATTCGGGACA
Organism: uncultured Thermoleophilaceae bacterium; assembly: GCA_963741455.1. Lineage (GTDB taxonomy): Bacteria > Actinomycetota > Thermoleophilia > Solirubrobacterales > Thermoleophilaceae > JACVRW01. The sequence continues at coordinate 194,421 of CAVUIF010000010.1, read as the reverse complement.
AGGGCTCAGCCGCGCCGGCGCAACCCCAGGATGCTCAGCAGGAAGGAGGAGAAGAAGATCTGGATCCCCACGATGATCAGCGTCGCCGCCAGCACGGCGAGCCGCTCCTCCGACAGCTCGCCGAAGCCGCGGTCGATCCAGGTGCCCGCGATCACGGCGGCGAGCACGAGGCCGGCGGCGAGGATGACTCCGCCCAGCATCAGGCCGTGCTCCAGCCGCAGGCGCGCCCGCATCCGGTCGAACCACGGGTCCTGCTCGCCCATGAAGTACGTCGCGTAGGCGTGGGCGCACAGGCCGAGGGCCAGCACCTGCGTCCCGACGATCATGAGGAGCGCCCCGGCCACCATGGAATGCAGGTCCCACTCGCGGCCGAAGATGTCGAGCTGGAGCAGCACGGTCGCGGCCACCAGCACGCCCAGGAACGCCATCAGCGCGCCCGGCACGATGAACAGCCAGGTCGGGCTGTGCACGAGCAGGAAGCGCAGGTGTCGCCAGCCGTCGCGGAAGCTGGAGAGCTTCGACTCGCCCTCGCGCGGGTGGTAGTGGATCGGGATCTCCTCGATCGCCAGGCGCTCCTTGCCGGCGCGAATGACCATCTCGGACGCGAACTCCATCCCGGTCGTGCGCAGGTCGAGGCGCGGCAGCGCCTCGCGCCGCACGGCGCGCATGCCGCAGTGGGCGTCGCGGACGCCCGTGCGGAAGAAGAGGTTGAGGATGCCGGTCAGCGCCGGGTTCCCGACGTACCGGTGCAGCCAGGGCATCGCCCCCGGTTGGATGCCGCGCATCCGGTTGCCCATGACCAGGTCGGCGCCGGCGTCGAGCTTCTCGACGAAGCGAGGGATGTCCGCGAAGTCGTAGGTGAGGTCGGCGTCGGCCATGACGATGTACTTGCCCGCGCGCGGCGGCGAAGCCGGCCAGGTAGGCGCTGCCATAGCCGCGCCGCGGCTCGTGGACGACCACGGCGCCCGCCCGCGTGGCGAGGTTCGGGCTCCCGTCGTCGGAGCCGTTGTCCGCGACCACCACCTCGCCCTCCCAGCCCTGGTGATCCAGCGCCTCGCGCGCCCGCTCGACGCAGCGCTCGATCGAATCGGCCTCGTTCAGGCAGGGGATGACGACGGAGACCTTGACGGCCTGCGTGCCTTCGCCCCCCGCAGCCGAAGGGCTGCTTGTGTGCTCGACGGTGCTCAAGAAATGGCCTCGCGAGGCGCCTGCGGAACCTGCGCGGCGATGGTAGCGGACCGTCTGGCAGGCTCTTCCCCCTTCCCATGCGGATCTGCCTCGTCTACGACTGCCTGTTCCCGCACACGGTCGGCGGCGCCGAGCGGTGGTACCGCAACCTCGCCGAGCGGCTGGCCGGCGAGGGCCACGAGGTCACCTATCTGACGCTTCGGCAGTGGGACCGCGGCGAGCGCGTCGAGCTGCCCGGGCGTGCGCGTGGTGGTGGCCGGACCGCGCATGGCCCTCTACGCGGCGGGCGGCCGGCGCCGGATCGCGCCGCCGCTCGTGTTCGGCCTCGGGGTGCTCTGGCACCTGCTCCGGAATGGCCGGCGGTACGACGTCGTGCACACCGCATCGTTCCCCTACTTCTCGCTGCTCGCGGCCGCGGCCGCCGCGCCGCTCGGCCGCTACGGGATCGTCGTGGACTGGCACGAGGTCTGGACGCGCGAGTACTGGCGCGACTACCTCGGCGGGTTCGGCGGCCGCATCGGCCGGCTCGTGCAGTCGGCCTGCCTGCGCGTGCGCCAGCGGGCCTTCTGCTTCTCGCGTCTCCACGAGCGGCGGCTGCTGGCCGAGCGCGTGCGAGGGCCGGTCACCGTGCTCGAGGGCGAGTACGCGGGCGCGCCGCCGGTGGACGAGCCCGCCGTGGCGGAGCCGGTGGTGGTGTTCGCCGGGCGCCACATCCCGGAGAAGCGCGTGCCGGCCTTCGTGCCGGCGCTGGCGCTTGCGCGCGAGCGGCTTCCCGAGCTGGGCGGAGCGATCTACGGCGACGGGCCCGACCGCGACGAGGTACTCAGGCTGCGCACGGAGCTCGGGCTCGAGGACGTGCTGGAGGTCCCTGGCTTCGTGGCGCCCGACCGGATCGACGACGCCCTCGCGCGCGCGCTCTGCCTGCTGCTGCCGTCGAGCCGCGAGGGCTACGGGCTCGTGGTGCTCGAGGCCGCGGCGCGTGGCACTCCGTCCATCGTCGTGCTGGGCGAGGACAACGCGGCGGTGGAGCTCGTGGAGGACGGCGTGAACGGGGTGGTCGCGCGCTCGGCCTCGGCGGAGGACCTCGCCGCCGCGATCGAGCGGGTGCACGACGGCGGCCACGAGCTGCGCCGCTCCACCGCCGCCTGGTTTCGCGCGAACAGCGAGCGCCTCTCGCTCGAGTCCTCGCTGCGCACCGTCCTCGACGCCTACGCGAGCCGATGAGCCAGGGGATCCCGCGCGTGAGCGTCCTGATCGGCTGCTGGAACAACGCGGACACGCTCGAGCGCGCGGCGCGCTCGATCCTTCGGCAGACCGTGCGCGACCTGGAGCTGATCGTCGTGGACGACGGCTCGACCGACGACACGCCCGCCGTGGTGGAGGGCCTCGGGGACGACCGGGTGCGCCGCCTCGCGCTGCCGCACATGGGGATCTCGCGGAGCCTGAACGAGGGACTGCGAGAGGCGAGGGCTCCGTTCGTCGCGATTCAGGACGCCGACGACTGGTCCGAGCCCGAGCGCCTCGAGCGCCAGCTGGCGGTGCTCGAGGCGCGGCCGGAGGTCGCGGTGGTGGGAAGCCGCATGCACGAGGTGGACGAGCTCGGCCGAGCGCTCGCCCCGCGCACGTCGTTCGCGGCCGGCGACGTCAGGCCCGTGCTGATGCGCTTCAACCCGATCCCCAACTCCTGCGTCTGCCTGCGCCGAGACGCCGTGCTGGCGGCGGGCGGCTTCGATCCGCGCTACCTGTACGCGATGGACTACGACCTGTGGCTGCGCGTTGCGGAGTCGCACGCGGTCGTGACGCTCGACGAGCCGCTCGCGACCCGGCGAATGTCCGGGCAGAACGTCGCGGCGCGCAGGGAACGCGAGCAGATCGCGGAGACGATCGCGATGCGCGTGCGCGCGATGCGACGGCGGCGCAGCGCGCGCGGGCTCCGCGGCGTGGCGGTCGGAGTGGCCGCCTGGGTCGCGCCGATTCGGCTGAAGCGCGCGATCAGACGCCGGCGAGGTCAATCTCCGTAGAGTGCCCGGCGATGCGGGTGTGGGTGGCGGCGGTCGTCCTGGGCGTGATCGGGGTGGCGCTACGGATCGCGGCGATGCTCGGGTTCCGGCCCGGATTCATCGCCAACCCGGACGCATTCGCCTATCTCGACGCGGCGGGAACGGGGTTGTTCGACTATCCCGAGCGGCCGGCGGGCTACCCGGCCTTCCTGCGCGTCGGCGACTTCCTGCTGTTCGGCGAGCTGCCGCTGCTCATTGCGGTTCAGCACGGCCTCGGGCTCGCGACCGCCGTGCTCGTCTACCTGGCGATGCGGCGATTCGGAGCGTCGCAATGGGTGGCGCTCGTCCCGGCCGCCGTCGTCCTGCTCTCCGGCGACCAGATCTTCTTCGAGCACGCCGTGCTCTCGGAGGCCCTGTTCGGGTTCCTGCTCGCGGCGGTGGTCTACTGCTCGGCGAGAGCGATCGACGGGAACGCCGCCGCGTGGGGCGCTGCCGCGGCGGCCCTGCTCGGCGCCGCCTCGACCGTGCGAACCGTGGCGCTGTTCATGCTCCCGCTGCTGCTCGTCTGGCTGCTGTTCGTGGCCGGGCCCGGTACCCGCATGCGCCTGCTCGCCGCCGCCGCGGCGGCCGTCGCGGGGCTGTCCGTCGTGGGGGTGTACGTGATCGGGCAGCGCGAGGCCACGGACTTCACCGGCCTGTCGAGGACGAGCGGCTGGTCGCTGTATTCGCGAGTGGCCTACTTCGCCAACTGCCGGGAGTTCGAGCCTCCGAAGGGCACCGAGGCCCTGTGTGAGGATCCGAACACCGCTGGCGAGCGTGCCGGATCGAGCTTCTATCACCACAACGCGGCGTCGCCCGCGTGGCGGCTGTTCGGGCCGCCGCCAGAGGGCGACGACCAGCTCGGCGCCTTCGGGCGCACGGTCGTCGTGAACCAGCCGGTGGCCTACGTGCGCGCGGTCGCCACCGACCTCGTGCGCTACGTCGTGCCGAGCGTCGGCGAGGGGCGCACGGGGTCGGGAACGACTCCGCTCGGCCTGACCTTCTCGGACCCGAACCCGATCTACCTCGGCAACGCGGAGGGAGCCGCCGAGGCCCATTGGGGGCCAGTGGAGGTGAGCACGCCGCTCGCGGACGAGCTGCGCTCCTACCACCGCATCGTGTACGTGCACCCGCCTCTCGTGGCGATCGTGTTCCTCGTGGCCCTGGCCGGCCTCTTCGTCGCCCCGCGCGTCCAGCGGCTGGCGATCGCCCTGATGCTGTCGCTCACCGCGATGGCCGTGCTGCTGCCCTCGGCGACCCTGATCTACAACTGGCGCTACCTCGTCCCCATGCTGCCGCTCCTGGTGGGCGCGGCCGCTCTGGGAGCACAGGAGCTCGTCGTGCGCAGGCGCCGCGCCTAGGCCGCGAGCGCCTCGCCGAAGACGTCGCGCATGTCCGCCAGCCAGCGCTCGACCGTGTAGCGCTGCATGACCCGCTCGCGCGCGGCCTCGCCCAGCCGCCGCCGGCGCTCGGGGTCCGCCGCGAGCTCGTCGAACGCGCGGGTCAGCGCGGCCGCATCTCCGAGGGGCACCACGATCCCCGCGTCGCCGACCGCCTCGGGGTTGCCCGCCCCGTCGGAGACCACCACGGCCGTCCCGCGGCCCATCGCCTCGAGCACCGCGAGCGAGAGGCCCTCGCGCTCCGACGGCATCACGAACACGTCGCACGCGGCGAGCAGCCGGGCCACGTCCGGGCGGAACCCGAGCACCCGGATCGTGCTCGACGGGAAGCGCTCGAGCCGGTCCCGCAGCGGGCCCTCGCCCGCGACCAGCAGCACCGCGTCCGAGTGCATCGCGGCAACCGCCTCCGCCGCCACGAGCGGGTGCTTGCGGGGCTCGAGCTGGCCCGCGTAGAGCACGGCGAGCGTGCCGTCCGGGATCTCGAGCTCGGCGCGCGCGCTCGCTCGCTCCTCCGGCTCGATCGGATCGGGAACGGGGATCCCGTTCTCCAGCAGCCGCAGGCGGCCGGCCCGCTCGGCGCCGCAGATGGAGCGCAGCTCGCTCAGCTCCGGCTCCGACGAGCAGATCGTCACGCGGGTGTTGCCGATCGCCCTGCGCAGCCTGGCGCGCACCAGCCGGCCGCCGAGGCCGCGGCTGCGGCGCAGCAGGTGGAGGCCGTGGGTTCCGAACACGGACGGACGCCGGTCCAGCATGCCCGCCGTGATGCACGCCGCGGCGTCGCCGATCACATGGACGAGGTCTGCGCTCGCGACCTCGCGGCGCAGGCGCGGGCGGCCGGCCGCCATGGCGAGGACGGCCCGCAGCGGCGCCCTGCTCGTCGTGAGATACGTGCGGCGGTGCTCGAAGCCCCCGCCGTCCTCCTCCAGCATGTCGACCAGGTCCTCGCCCCCGCCGCCGGGATGGGGCAGCACGTGAAGCACACGGGGCATGAGGACCGCAGCGTACTCAGCGCTCTACGCTGCGCTCCTTGCCCACCGCCGCACCGGACAACGAGTGCCTGGCGTGCGGCGCCGCGCGGCTGACGCTCGCCGTGCCGCGACGGCGCCGACCGCCTCCACCGCACGCCTGGCGCCTTCCAGGTGCTGCGCTGCGCGTCGTGCGGGTCGGGCAGGACGATGCCGCACGCGAGCCCCGAGGAGCTGTCGGCGTTCTATCCCTCCGGCTACGGCCCCTACGAGCTGCCCGCCAACCCGGCCGTCCGGCTGGCGTCGGCCGCGATCCGCTCGCTCCAGGCGTGGCTTGCGGTGCGCGGCATGCCGCTCGGGCCGCTGCGCGCGCTCACACCGGGGCGAGCGGTCGACGTCGGCTGCGGGCGCGGCGACCTCGCGGCCGCTCTCGTCGGCCGGGGCTGGGCCGTGACCGGGGTCGAGCCCTCGCCGGACGCGTGCGAGGTCGCGCGGGCGCGCGGTGTGGACGCCCGCACCGGGACGCTCGCGGACGTGCCCCTCGAAGCGGGCTCGTACTCCGGCGCCGTCTTCCACCACTCGCTCGAGCACGTGACCGACCCCGTGGCCGACCTGCGGCGCGTCGCCGCCGCGCTCGAGCCCGGCGGCGTGGTGTCGATCACCGTCCCGAACTTCGGCTCGTGGCAGGCGCGCCGCTTCCGGTCGCGGTGGTTCCACCTCGACCTTCCGCGCCACCGCGTCCACTTCACCGCCGAGGGGCTCCGGCGCGCGCTCGAGCGGGCCGGCTTCGAGGAGGTGCGAACGCACACCGGCTCGAGCACGGTCGGGCTGCCCGGGAGCGTCCAGTACCTCGTGGCCGGGCGCTGCCTGTTCCCGGAGGGGATGCCGCTCAGGCTGGCGTCGGCGGCCGCAGTGCTCGCCTACCCGCTCGCCCTGCTCGCCGACCGGCTAACCGGGCAGGGCGACCTGCTTCATGCGGTGGCGCGCCGGCCGCGCTGATCGATCGCGCGCTCCACCTCCGCGACCATCGCCTGGGCGGGTGCGGGGTAGACGTACCTGTCGAGCCCGCGCGGGGCGTACCGCTCCGCCACGCCTCCGCTGAGCGCCTCCGTGACGGAGGCCGCGATCGCGTCCGCGTCATCGGGAGCGACCGTGACGCCCGTTCCGGTTTCCGCGACGATCCTGGCGGCCTCGTTTCCCTCGGCGAGACAGAGGATGGGGCGATCCGCCGCGAGGTACTCGAACAGCTTCCCGGGCGCCTCCCAGCTGAGCCGCCGCGACGTGAGCAGGAGCAGCAGGTCGGCGCGCCGCTGTAGCGCGATGGCCGAGGCGCGGGGAATCGCGCCGGTATGCCTTACGAGATCCTCGAGGCCGGCAGCGTCGAGCAACCGCTGCTCCTCCGTGTCGAGCCTTCCGGCCACGACCAGCTCCAGGCGCTCGGGGAGGTCCGGCTGCTCCGCGCGGAGGCGGCCCAGAGCCTCGAAGAGGGCGGCCGGCGTGCGCCCCCAGCCACCCCAGAGCTTGCCGGTGTGCACGAGCGAGAGCTTGCCGGGATCCAGCTCGGGAGCGTCTGCGCCCTCCGCTGCGGCGTCGAGGTCGGGGTCCCAGCCGTTCGGCACGTGCGCGGCCGGCACGCCGAGCCGGCGCGCGAAGTCCTCGGCCAGCACGCCGTGTACCGCCACAACGCCGTCGGCTCGCTCCACCACCTGCCGCTCCAGCATCCGGTCGAGGGCGCGCTGGGGGCGCGTGGGAAACGGCTCGCGCCACGGCTCGAAGCACCACGAGTCCCGGAAATCGGCGACCCACGCCGGCCGGTCGCCGCCGAGGCCCAGGGCGACCAGGTGCCCGGACTCCCACGGCGAGGTCGTGATCACGCAGTCGTAGTCCGACTCGCGCAGCAGCCGGCGCGCCGCGCGGACCGCACCGGGGACCCAGGTGGCGACGTAGATGTCGGGCACGAGCACGCGCGTGAACAGGGACGGCGCCGGCTTGTCGACCTCCACCGGCCCTCCGGGCTCCGGCAGGTTCGGGCGACGCGTGAGCCGCCGCAGCCGCGGATCGGCGATCAGGTCGGGACTGCGCACCACTCCGTCATCCGAGTCCCCAGGAAGGGAGCCGAAGCCCGACGTGGTCAGCACCGTCACCTCGTGACCGGCCCGCCGGAGCCATTTCGCCATCGCGGCCCAGCGGCTCGCGCCGATCGACGGCATCGGCGGATATGGATAGGCGATCACCAGCAGCTTGCGCAAGGGGCGAAAGCGTACGGGCCGCTCTGCCGATTAGCCTCGCGCCAGTGAGCGGCGACGGGGAGCCCATCCTGAGGCGCACGGTCGGCGGCGGCGCGACGATCGGGACGCTGGCGGCCGTGGGCACCGCCCTGGCCGGCGGCCTGCTCGGCATCGTGGTCGCGCGCAACCTCGGGCCGGATGGCACGGGCGCCTACAACGTGGCCACCACCACGCTGCTCCTGGCGCAGAGCATCTCGACGCTCGGACTGACGCTCGGCATCACCTACTACGCCAGCTCCGAGCGCTGGGCGCCGGGTGACGCCTTCCGCCAGGCACAGGTCGGAGCCCTCGTCCTGGGTCTGGCCAGCGCGGCGGTCGGCATCGGACTGGCCGTGCTGGGCCGCGACAGCGTCTTCGAGGGAGTGCCGTTCGAGGCGCTGCTGATCGTGTTCGGCGCCCTGCCGCTCGTCCAATCGTGGACGTTCAGCGCGGCGCTCGCGGTGGCGCTCGACCGCTACGAGACCTACGCCCTCGCGCCCCTATCCCAGAACCTCGCCGCCCTCGTGCTCACGCTCGGGCTCACACCGGCATTCGGCGTCGAGGGTGCGGTGGGAGCGCTGGCTCTGGCACACCTGCTCACCGCGGGCCGCCTGCTCATCGTGGGCCGGCGCACCCTCCCGCCGCCCGAGCGGGGCTGGCTCGGGCGCACACCGGGCGAGCTGCGGCGCGCAATCCGCTTCGGCCTGCCGGGACACATCCCGCAGGTGCTTCAGCTGATCACGTACCGGGCCGACCTGTTCGTGCTCAACGCCGTGGCCGCGGGCGCGACGGTCGGCCACTACGCGGTGGCGCTGCTCGTGGCGGAGCTCGGCCTCCTGCTGCCGCGCTCGCTGGCCGCGGTCGTTCTCCCCCGCGTCTCAGCCCTGCACGACCCGAGCGACGCGGCCGGACAGGACATGGTGATGACGAAGGCGATCAGGCACACGATCGTGCTCGCTCCGCTCGTCGCGGTGGTGCTGGTCGTCGCGATGTTCGCGATCCCGCTCGTCTTCGGGGCCGACTTCGAGGAGTCCATCGTGCCCGGGCTGATCCTGGTGCCCGGGGTGATCCTCGCCGGGCTGGCGACCGTGCTGGCGGCCGTGTTCACGGGCAGGGGCTTCCCGCACTTCGCCCTGCGTACAGGGCTGATCGTCGCGCCGCTCACGGTGGCCGCATTCGTGCTCGTGATCCCGGAGTACGAGGCCGAGGGCGCGGCCGTGGTGTCGACCGTCTCGGGACTGGCCGCGGCCCTGCTGAACCTGCACTACTTCCGCCGCGCGACCTCTCTCCACGCGCGAGACCTCCTCCCCCGGCGCGAGGACCTGCGCGACTATCGGGAGCTCGCCGCGCGGGGCCGCGACTATGTCCGCGGCATCGGGCGTCGCGGCGGCGGTTAGGCGAGTGCGTCGTGAACGGCCGCGACGACGTCCGCCAGGTCCTCGCCGGACATGCTCGGACCCAGCGGCAGGCTGAGCGTGCGCTCGGAGATGTCGGTCGCGACGGGCAGCGCGGCCGGATCGATGCCGTAGTGGTCGCGGTAGTAGGGATGCAGGTGCACCGCGCGGTAGTGGACGCCCGTCCCGATCTTCCGCTCCGTCAGCGCGTCGAGCAGCTCGTCGCGGCTCAGCGGCGCCGAGTCCTCGACGAGCACCTGGTAGAGGTGACGCGCATGTCGCATGTCGCCGGTGGGCGGAAGCGGCAAGCGGAGCGGCAGGCCGGCCAGCTCGGCGTCGTAGGCCTGCCATAGCTCGGCGCGGCGGTCGATCCACTCGTCGAGTCGCGCCAGCTGGTGGATCCCGACGGCCGCCTGCACGTCGGTCATGTTGAACTTGAAGCCGGGCTCCTCCACCTCGTAGTGGCGAAAGCCCTTGTCCGAGTAGCGCTGCCAGGCGCCGAGGCTCAGGCCGTGCAGCGCAAGGCGCTCGACTCGGGCCGCCACGTCCGGGTCGGGCGTTGCCAGCGCGCCGCCCTCGATCGTCGTCACGTTCTTGGTCACGTAGAAGGAGAAGGCCGCCAGGTTTCCGTGGCTCCCGATGCGCTTGCCGGCCCACTCGGCGCCCAGCGCGTGGGCGGCGTCCTCGATCACATGGATGCCGTGCCGGCCGGCGATGCTGCCGAGGCGTTCGAGGTCGACCGGCCGGCCGGCGATGTGCACCGGCATGACGGCGCGCGTGGCGGGCGTTATGGCGGCCTCGACGGAGTCGAGGTCGATCAGCCCCGAGTCGAGCTCGCAGTCGACCAGCACGGGAGTGGCGCCGCTGTGCTCGACGGCGTTCGCCGACGCGACGAAGGTCATCGACGGCACGATCACCTCGTCGCCGGGGCCGATGTCCAGCGTGCGCAGAGCGAGCATCAGCGCAGCGGTGCAGGACGAGACGCAGCGCACGTGCTCCACGCCGACGTACTCCTCGAGAGAGCGCTCGAAGCGGCTGACCTTCGGACCGGTCCCGACCCAGCCGCTGCGCATCGAGTCGACTACCTCCGCGATCTCGGCCTCACCGATCAGGGGACTCCCGAAGACGAGGAAGTCGGCGCGCCGCGCGAGCGCGCGGCGTTCATGCGGAGACGACGCGATCGTAGACCTCCTCTCGTGCGCGGGCGTTGGCCGAGGGTGAATGGCGGTTCACGACGAATGCCTCGGCGGCGCGGCTCATCCGCGCGAGCCTGCCCGGGTCGTCGTAGAGCATACGAAGCGCGTCCGCCCAGTCGCCGACGGCCTGCGTCGCCAGCACGATCGCGCCGTCCGGAGCTGCCACGAAGGGCAGGTCGTCGTGATCGCTCACCACAGAGGGGACCCCGGCCCACTGCGCCTCGATCAGAGTCACCGGGGCGCCCCCCTCGCTGTCGCCGTTCGGCGCCGCGCGGCTCGGATAGAGCCCCACGTGCGAGCTCGAGACGGCGGCCATGAAGCGGTCGAACGGCAGCCGCCCGCCCCAGTCCACCTGGGCTTCGATCCGCTCCTCCGCCACGATCCGCCGGTACTCGGGCTCGAGCTCGCCACCGCCGATGATGAGCAGGCGCGCGTCGCCGCGCCCGCCCAGAGCCCGGGCGAACGCCCGGATGGCGGTGTCGAAGCCCTTCTTCGGGATGAACCGGCCCGCGACCGTGACGAGAAAATCGTCCGACTTGGGCGCGCGGGCACGTTCGACGGACTCGACGTCCGCCGGGAGACGCACGACGGCGAGCTTCTCCTCCGGGCAGCCGAGCGCCGCGACCCGCGCCGCCATCGCCGGGCCTTCCACGATCACCGCCGAGGTGTCCCGGAACAGGCGGCGGTAGCGGGCACGCCACAGGCGGCTCTCCGTGATACGCCGCTCGGTCGCGTCGAACCCGTAGAAGCTGGCGGCAAACGGTCGCCGCAGCGCACGGGCCAGCCATCGGTGCTGCGACGCGAGCACGCCGTAGTGGATGTGCATCAGGTCCGGCGGGTCGTCGCGGAAGGCGCCCGCGAGCCATGCCGTGCTGAGCCCGCCCGACTTGTTCAGGCCCTTGAAGGCGAGCCGCCTGTCCAGGCGGTCGCCGAGAACGACCCAGTGCGGCCGGTGCGGCTCGCCCGGCGCTACCTGCACCCCCGCGAGCCGTCCGCGATAGCGCTCCCCGGAGCGGCATTGGAGCTCGATCCAGCGGTCGGTCAGATTGCCGAGCTCCTGGGTCAGGTGCAGAACCTGGCGTGTGTGGACGTCGCTGCCCGGCAGGAGCCGCAGCCTAGAGGCAGAGCGCATCGATAGCGTCCTCGCGGTGCTCCGCCAAGCGCACGTGCCGAGCCCGACGCTGAGCGCCCGTGAGGTGCTGGAGGCTCTGCGACGTCCGCTCGCGGTGGAGCGCGCCGAGCACGAGCTCGAGCGCCTCACCGGGATGCCGACCGTGCTGTTCGCGAGCGCGCGAGGGGCGCTTGCCGCGGCCGTCGCGGTGCTCGCTCCAGAGGGGTCAGCCGCGCTGCCGGCGTACACGTGCATGGCCGTCGCGAACGCCGTCGTCTCGGCCGGCGCCGCGCCGGTCTGGGCCGATGTCGATTCGCGCGGGCTCGTACCCGCGCACGGATGGCCGGAAGCCGACGTGTGCATCGCCCAGGACACGTACGGCTTCGCGGCGCCGCTGCCCCACGGTCGCGCGGTCATTCGTGACGCCGCGCACCGTGCCGACACGGTGCTCTCGCCCGCTCCCGCCGTGGCCGTTACGGTGACGAGCCTCGAGCAGTCGAAGTGGATCTCCGCGGGGCAGGGAGGGATCGCGGTCGCGCCGGACGCCGCGATCGCCGAGCGCCTGCGAGAGCGCCGGGACGCTCACGCGGACCCGGGCGCGGGGCGCGGGCATGCCCTCTTGACGCTGCTCGGCCTCGCGGCCGGTCGCGCCGCGTTCGCCGGCAGGCGGGTGCCCACGGAGATCCTGAACAGGACCGCGCTCGCCCTCGCGCCGAACCGGGCCAAGGGGCAGAGCGTCGACGAGCTGTCCGGCAGCGGCGTGGACGCCGTGCTTCTCGGTCGCCCGCCCGCGACGGTCGCGCGACTCGCAACGACCCAGCTACGCCGGGCGGATGCCATCGCTCGCCGCAGGCGCGAGCTCGTGCGCGTCTATGACGCCGCCGCCGGCGTCGAGCGGGAGCCCGAGCCGCTCGTGCGCTACCCGCTGTGGGCGGACGACCGGGATCTCACCGCCGAGCGGCTTCGGACGGCGGGCTGGGACCTGTCGCGACCCTGGTTCGCGTCTCAGCTGCACCCGAGCGAGCCACCGTTCGACCGCCTCGGGCTTCCAGCCGGAGCCGCGCCCCGGGGCGAGGCGCTGGCCGGGCACGCGATCAACCTCCCGACGCACCCGCTCGTCGACAAGGCCGACGCCGCCGCGCTGATCGCCGCGGCGCTCGAGACCGGCGCCCGCCCGCTGCGGTAGCTTCGGCCTTCATGCCCGCCCTGGAAAAGCTGATCCGCGGCGCGTGCGCCTTCGCCGTGGGGCTGGTCGAGCTCGTTGTGGTGGGGCTCCCCGGCCCGGCCGGAGCATGGCTGCGCTACCGCTACTGGGCGCGGCGCGTGCGCCACATGGGCGTGGACGTGCAGATCGAGGTCGGGGTGCAGCTCGTGAACCCGGAGTGGATCTCGATCGGGGATCACTGCTGGATCGACCGCTACGCGATCCTCCTCGGCGGCCCGCCGCACGAGGGCGAGCGCAAGGTCGCGCGGCGGCCCAACCACGACTACACGGGGGGCGAGGGAGTGTTGAGCGTCGGCCCGAGGACGCACGTCTCGGCGCACTCGCTCCTGAGCGGGCACGGCGGCCTGCTGATCGAGGGCACGACGACCATCGGGGCGGGCGCTCGCGTGTACTCCCTCTCCCATCACCATCGCAACCTGGACGACGACGAGGACGTGCGCCGGTACCGCTTCGGCTCCCAGGCGCCCGAGGCCGATCAGGCGCTGGTGTCGTCCCCCGTCGTCATCCGCACGGGCGCCGCGATCGGGACGAACAGCGTGGTGCTCCCCGGCGTGACCGTCGGCGAAGACACCTGGGTGGGCGCCGGCTCGGTGGTCACGCGGTCGCTTCCCGCGGAGGGCCTCGCCTGGGGCGCCCCGGCGAAGGTCGAGCAACCCCGCTGGTCCGGCACCGGCAGCGGCTGACGCCGCCATGGCCGCGCACAACTGGCTCATCCTGCGCCTCAACCGGAGACACGTGGAGCGGATGGCGCCGCTGTCCAAGGGCGCCCTGCTCGACGTCGGGTGCGGAGACAAGCCGTACGAGCGACTGCTCGGCCCGTACGTCGACAGCTACGTCGGGCTCGAGCATCCCGACACCGCGCACTCCCGCGAGGGCGTCGATGTCTGGGGGAGCGCCGACGACCTGCCGTTTGGCGACGACTCCTTCGACACGGTCGTCTCGTTTCACGTCCTCGAGCACACGGAGGAGCCGGCCAGGGTGCTGGCGGAGATGGCTCGCGTGCTGCGCCCCGGTGGCAGGCTCCTGCTCGCCGTGCCGTTCATCTGGGGCGTGCACGAGGCGCCGCGCGACTTCTATCGCTTCACGCCGTATGGCCTGCGGCATCTGCTCGGCGAGGCCGGCTTTCGGGATATCGACATCAGGCCCCTGTGCGGCTACTGGGCGACCGCGGGCCTGCGGCTCTGCTACGCCCTCGAGCGCGCTGCCAGAGGGCCACTCAGACTGCCGCTAGGGGTGCTCTTCGCCGCGATCCAGCTCGTCGCGTGGGGTCTCGACCGCGTCGATCCACTGGACGGAGACGCGGCCGGCTACAGCGTGAGCGCGGTTCGGCCCGCGACGCCCTCATAGGCTTCGAGCCGCGTGCCGACGACCGAAACCACCGTGCTCTACGTGGCCGGAACCGGCTCCCTCGCGGCGGACGTCGTGGAGATCGCGCGCGACGCCGGGCACGAGGTCGGCGGGCTGATCGAGCTGATGGACGACACCCGGGCCGGCACGAAGGTCCACGGGTTGCCCGTCGTCGCGATCGACGAGCCGCCGGCGCCGGACGCGGCCGCTGTGCTCGGTGCGGGCGGCGACCGCGCCGGGCCGTGCGAGCGCCTCGAGGCGCACGGCTGGCGGCTCGAGGCGGTGGTGCACCCCACCGCGCACGTGCCGCCGTCCGTTCGCATCGGCGCGGGCGCCGTGGTGGGGCCGGGCGTGGTGTTCGGGGCGGGCGCCTCCGTGGGCCGTGGCGCGCAGGTCTCCCGTGGCGCGCTCGTGGGCCACCACACCGCGATCGAGGAGTTCGCGACGCTCAACCCGGGCGTCAACGTGGCCGGCAACTCCGTCGTCGAGCGGGGCGCGTTCCTGGGACTCGGGTGCCTGGTGAGCGACCACATGCGCGTGGGCGCCGGCGCGGTCGTGGCCGCGGGCGCGGTGGTGGTGCGCGACGTGGCTCCGGGCGCGCGCGTTCAGGGGGTTCCGGCCCGGGCAATCGAGCCGGACGCCGCTCGGTGAGCGCCGACCACGGCCTCGAGCTCGGCGGCCACCCGGTCCACGTCCTCGAGCGGCAGGTCCGCGAACAGCGGCAGGCACAGCAGCGACGTGGCGAGCCGCTCGGTCACCGGCAGCGCCGCCGGGGCGAGCTCTCGCAACCGCTCCATCAGGTGCAGCGGGCGGAAGTAGCGGCGGGTCTCGACGCCGCGCTCGGCGAGCTCCCGCTCGACCCGCTCCGCGTCCTGCCCGAGGTCGACGGCGCAGTAGGTCCAGCTCGGCCGGACCGCGGCGGGGATGTGCTGGAGCCGGGCGAGCCCCGCCAGGCGCTCCTCGTAGCGCCGCATCCGGAGCGACCGAGCGGCGACCTCCCGCTCCACGGTCGGCACCGTCAGGCAGCCGAGCGCGGCGTGGAGCTCGGACAGCTTCGCGTTCATGCCGATGTAGCGCGTCTCGTACCCGTCGCGAAAGCCGTAGTTGCGGAGGTGCTCGAACCGCTCGCGGGCGTCCGGGTCGCGGAACGTGACGAGCGCGCCCTCGGCGGCGGTCACGACCTTGGGTGGGCTGAAGCTGAACACGGATGCATCGCCGAACCGGGCTACGTGGCGATCCGACACGAGGGTCCCGAACGCCTGCGCCGCGTCGTAGACGAGCGGCACGCCGGCGCCGGCCGCGAGGCGGTCGAGCTCGTCGACGTCGCACGCGGAGCCGTACAGGTGCACGCCGAGCACCAGACCCACGTCCGGACCGAGCTCGCGCTCGACCGCGGCGGGGTCGAGGCAGAACGTGTCCGGGTGGACGTCGACGAAGCGCGGCCGCAGCCGGTTCCAGATCACGGCGTTGATGGTGGAGTTGAACGTGAACGAGGGCAGCAGGACGGTGCTCCCCTCCGGGATCTCGAGGGCGGCGACCGCGAGCGTGAGCCCGAGGTCGGCGTTCGCCGCGCAGCATGCGTGGTCGGCGCCGGTGTAGTCCCGGCAGAGACCCTCGAAGCGCTGCGCCTCGGACGCGAAGTTCGACAGCATGCGCCGCTCCCACGCGGGCTCGAGCTCGCTCGCGAACGCGGCGAGCGGCGGCAGGCTCGGACGTGCGAACGGGATGCGGGCCGCGGGCGCCATGGCAGCCCAGCCTAGGCACACGTCGGCCCCGCCGTCCGCGTGCGACCTCGCCGTCGTCGGCGGAGGCATCCTGGGACTCGCGGTCGCGCGCGAGCTGCGCGCGCGGCGGCCCGAGGCGGCGACCGTGGTCCTCGAGCGGGAGGGGGACGTCGCCCTCCATCAGAGCGGGCGCAACAGCGGCGTGGTCCACGCCGGCATCTACTACGAGCCCGGGTCGCTCAAGGCGCGACTGTGCGTGGAGGGTGCGCGCGACCTGTACGCCTACTGCGACGAGCACGGGATTCGCTACGAGCGCAGCGGCAAGCTGATCGTCGCGCGCGACGAGAGCGGAGCTCGCGCCGGCTCGACGAGCTCGAGCGGCGCGGGCGCGCGAACGGCGTGCCGGGGCTGCGGCGCCTCGACGCGGACGGGCTGCGCGAGATCGAGCCGCATGCCCGCGGCGTGGCCGCGCTGCACTCCCCGGAGACGGGCGTCGTGGACTTCGCGGAGGTGGCACGCGCCTTCGCGAGCGGACGTGAGCGACGTGGCGACGGGCTGCGACGGCTGACGGGCATCCGGCTGAGCGGTGACCGAATCGTCCTCCGGCACACCCGTGGCGAGACGAGCGCCCGCTTCGCGGTGTTCTGCGCCGGCGCGTGGGCGGACCGGCTCGCCGTCATGGCGGGCGCCGATCCCGACCCGCGCATCGTCCCGTTCCGCGGCTCGTATCTCCGGCTGCGCGCGGAGAAGGCTCGATCTCGTGAGGGGCCTCGTCTATCCCGTGCCGGACCCGCGCCTGCCGTTCCTCGGAGTGCACCTCAGCCGGCACGTGGACGGCACCGTCTCGCTCGGCCCGGGCGCGCTGCTCGCGCCCACGCGGCTCGCGCGCTCGCTCGCCTGGCCCGGCACCTGGCGCATGGCGCGCCGCTGGTGGCGCACGGGCGCGCGCGAGCTGGCGCGCGCCGCGAGCATCCGGCGCTTCGCCCACGAGGCCGCGAGCTACGTGCCCGAGCTCGAGCCGGGCGACTTCACGCGCTGGTACTCCGGCACGCGCGCGCAGGCCGTCGCGCGCGACGGGCGGCTCGTGGACGACTTCGTGGTCTCGGAGACCGAGCGCGCGCTGCACGTGCGCAACGCGCCGTCGCCGGCGGCCACCTCCTCGCTCGCGCTCGCGCGCCTGATCGCGGACCGGGTGGAGAGCGCGCTCGGCTAGGCGCGCTCGACGCCGCCTAGACCGCCTGTCGAAGAAACGGGACAAATAGTCCCGGAACTTCTGCAGGCTTCTCCATCAGCGCAGCAGGTGTACCTCGCCTGCGTCGAGTGCTACGGGACCGTCAATGCATCCGGGACCGCCACGCCTCGAAGACACGCTCGCTACCGCGCGTCCGGCGCCCGCATCACGAGGCTTCGCGCCAGCGCCTGCTCGTCCGGGTCGAGCACGAGCGCGTAGAAGGCGGCCCAGTACGCCCCGACTCCGGCCACCGCGAGCGCGGCCACCGGCACGAGCGCCTGCGGGTCGAGCCACTCGCGCACCCCGAACAGCACGCCCGCCAGCACGGCGCCCAGCCCGTACGCGGGGATCGCCGCGCGGTCCAGCAGCTCCCGAACCGAGACGCCCGACACCCGCAGCCCGGCGGCCAGCAGCAGCGGGAACGCCGCGGCGAGCGCGCCGGCGGTCGCCACCGCCGGGCCCTCCACGCCCAGCTCCGGCGTCAGGATCAGCGCGAGCACCAGGCTGAGCACCGCCGCGCCCGCGAGCGCGCGGCCGGCCGCCCTCGCCTCGCCCGCTCCCGCCAGGAAGCCCGGGGTCACGATCAGCGCGCCGTACAGGAGCCAGTACGAGACGAGGATCGTGAGCGCGCCCGCGCCGCCCGTGTAGCGCTCGCCCAGCCAGACGCCGATGATCGGCTCGGCCAGCACCATCAGCGTCACGCACAGGGGCACGAACAGCGCGAGCGTGTAACGGCTGCCGCGCAGGGCGAGCCCGCGCAGGCGGCGATCGTCGCCGGTCGACACGTACCGCGACGCGGTCGGCACCGTGGGCACCGCCAGCGCGCCGCCGAGCGCGTACAGCAGGTTGTGCGCCCGCACCGGCCCCTCGTAGAGGCCCACCGCGGTCGGCGTCCGGTAGGCGCCGAGCACGATCCGGCCGGACGCGTACATGGCCAGGTTCGACAGCTCCATCACGAGCAGCCAGCCGGCCGTGGGCAGGATGGCCGCGCGGTGGCGCGCGTACGCGCCGTGCCGCGCGAGCGGGTAGGCGATCCCGAGCCGGCGCAGCAGCCCCGCGCAGATCAGCCCGCTCAAGAGCGGCAGCGCGCCGCTCAGCGCGATCACCACGGCCAGGTCCGCGCCGCTCACGATCAGCGCCACCATCAGCACGAGGTAGATCGCCACCGCGGCGATCTCGGCCCCGGCGGCGCGCGGGAACATGCGCTCCGCCCTCAGCGCGTCGAGATGGATGCTCGCGGCGATGCCCACGGCGGTGAGGGCGCCCAGCCCGATGCCGCCGAGCCGCGCGTCGCGGGCGAGCTCGCCGTCGAGCACGGTGGCGGCGAGCACGACCGCGACGAGCGCGATCAGGATCCCGGTCGCCACGCCCACCACCGCGTACAGCGCCGCGGCCGCGGCGAACACGTCCGCGCGCTCCTCACGGTCGACCGCGGCCGCCATCGCCCGCACCGCCGCGGCTGGCCACGCTGTTCCGGAGCACGAGCAGGTAGCCGGCCAGCGACGCGACGAGCCCGTAGGCGCCCAGCTGCGCGACGGTCAGGTCGCGCGCGAGCAGCGTCACGATCACCAGCAGGGCGATCAGACCGGAGGCCTGCGCCACCTGCTGGATGAGCGCGCCGGACGCGAGCAGTCGCGCCTCGCCGGGGCCACGCATGGGCGCCAGATTACGGGGCGCATCGGAGGACGCTCGCCGGGGTTACACTTCCCGACCGCCTGATGACCGCACAGCCGCAGCCGCAGGCGACAGCCGAGGCCTCATCGGTTGCCGCCACGATCGACCACGCGCGAGATCCTCGGCGTGCCGGTCGCGATGACCGACTACGCCGGCGCGATCGACGCGATGGACGCCATGATCGCGAGCCGCGAGCGCGGCTACGTGTGCGCCGTCGCGGTCCACGCCCTCACGGTCGGGCTCGACGACCCGGAGATGGCCGATGCGCTTCGGGAGGCGACGATCGTGCTGCCCGACGGCATGCCGGTGGTCTGGGCCGCGAACCTGCTCGGCGCGAACCTGGGGGACCGCGTGTACGGGCCCGAGCTGATGCTCCGCTACAGCGAGCACTGCGCCGAGCACGGCCACCGCGTCTGGCTGTACGGCGGCCGCGACCAGGGCTCGCTCGTGCAGCTCGCGCTCAACCTGCGCCGGCGCCACCCGGGGATCAACATCGTCGGCGGCTACTCGCCCCCGTTCCGGCCGATGACGGAAGAGGAGGAGGACGCGCTCGTCGACCAGATCAACGAGGCGCGCCCGGACGTGCTCTGGGTGGGCATCGGAGTGCCCAAGCAGGAGAAGTGGATGGCGCGCATGCGCGACCGGCTCGACGTGCCCGTGATGTGCGCGGTCGGCGCCGCGTTCGACTTCCACGCCGGGCGGATCTCGCAGGCGCCGTCGTGGATGCAGCAGCGCGGGCTCGAGTGGATCTACCGGATCGCGCAGGAGCCACGCCGCCTGCTCCCGCGCTACCTCTACTTCAACCCGCGCTTCGTGCTGGCATTCGCTCGCCAGTACCTGAGCCGGCGGCCCTAGACTCCCGCGCATGGAAGCGAGCGTCGCCGTCATCGGCCTCGGCCGAGTCGGATTGCCCCTCGCGCTGTCGTTCGCGGACCGCGGCCTCCCAACGATCGGGGTGGAGCGCCAGCAGACCGTGCTCGACCAGGTGGCAGGCGGCCAGATGCCGTTCTCGGAGACGGGCACGCAGGAGGTGCTCGAGCGCGTGGTCGCGGGCGGCCGGCTCGAGCTCACGCGCACCGTGCAGGACGCCGCGCGCGCCGACCACATCGTCCTCACGCTCCACACGCCGTCGCACGTGCACATCGAGATCGACATCTCGCACGTGCGCGGCGTGATCGACGACCTCCTGCCCGTGCTGCGCGAGGGCCACTCGCTCATCCTCCGCTCGACCGTCGCTCCCGGCACCACCGAGTGGGTCGCCGGCTACATCGAGCAGCGGCGCGGCTTCCGCGTGGGCGAGGACCTGTTCGTCTCGCACGTGCCGGAGCGGATCGCGGAGAACCACTTCCTCGAGGAGATCGCGACGCTGCCGTGCATCGTCGGCGGCGTGGGCGAGAGCTCGGGCGCGAAGGCCGCGGAGCTGTTCGACGTGTTCGGCACCGAGATCGTCGCACACGAGCCCGGTGCAGGCCGAGCTCGCGAAGATCTGGACGAACATCCTCCGCTACACGCAGTTCGCGCTGCCGAACCTCCTGATGATGGAGTGCGAGCAGTACGGCGCGAACGTCTTCGACGTGATCGAGCTGATCAACCACGATTACCCGCGCGGCGGGATGGCGCGGCCGGGGCTCACCGCCGGCGCGTGCCTGCGCAAGGACTTCACGTTCTCCGAGGAGCGCTCGAACGCGCCGGGGATGCTGCTCGCCGTGTCGCGCGTGCACGAGACCGTGCCGCTCTTCATCGTCAAGGGGCTGAAGTCGCGGCTCGGCGGCTCGCTGCGCGACCTGAAGATCGCCGTGCTCGGCCTCAGCTTCAAGCGCGACTCCGACGACGTGCGCGACTCGCTCGCCTACAAGCTCGTGCGCATGCTCGAGCGCGAGCTCGCGCACGTGGCGCGCCACGACCCGCACGTGCCGGCGCGAGTCGGAGCCGCTCGAGGCCGCGCTCGAGGGCGCCGACGCGGTCGTCGTCGCCACGAACCACTCCGCCTTCGAGAGCGTGCTGGAGCGCCTGCCCGAGGGCACGCTGCTCGTGGACCCGTGGAACGTCACGGGCGCGGGCGCGGTGTTCCAGCTCGTGCACGACCGCGTCGCGGCCGAGTGAGCCGCGTGCTCGTCACGGGCGGCGCCGGCACGATCGGCGCCGCGGTGGTCAGGCGCCTGCTGCGGGACGGCGCCTGGGAGGTGCGCGTGTCGGACCAGCGCGACGCGCCCGCCTGGATCGCCGACACCTGCGAGGTCCACCGCGGCGACCTGCGCGTGCGCGGACGAGGCGCGCGCGGCCGCCCGCGGGCTGCTCGCACGTGGTGCACCTGGCGGCGATCGTCGGCGGGATCGCGAACTTCCACAAGCTTCCGCACACGCTGCTCGAGGTGAACAACGGGCTCTACAACTCGGTGTTCCGCGCGGCGCTCGACGAGCCGGTGGAGCGGCTCCTGTACGTGTCCTCGTCGATGGTGTTCGAGAACGCCACGGAGTTCCCGACGACCGAGGAGCACGTGCGCGAGTGCCCGGCGCCGTGGTCGGCCTACGGCTTCTCGAAGCTGGCCGGCGAGGTCTACTGCCGCGCACTCCACGACGAGCACCGGCTGCCGTACACGATCTGCCGCCCCTTCAACGCCTACGGCCCCGGCGAGCTGCCGGACGCCGAGCCCGGGATCGCGCACGCGGTCCCGGACCTGATCCGCAAGGTGCTGTCGGGCCAGCGGCCGCTCGAGATCTTCGGCACCGGCGAGCAGACGCGCACGCTCACGCACGTGGACGACATCGCCGACGGGATCGTCACGGCGCTCGACCATCCGGCCGCCGAGAACGAGGACTTCAACATCTCGGCGTCCGACGAGCGCACCGTGGCCGAGATCGCCGAGCTGATCTGGGAGGCGTGCGGCCGCGACCCCGCGGACTTCGAGCTGCGCCACCTGCCGAGCTTCGAGGTCGACGTGCAGCGCCGCTGGCCCTCGGTGGAGAAGGCGAAGCGGCTGCTGGGCTGGGAGGCGCGGATCGACCTGCGCACCGGCCTGGCCGGGACCGTCGAGTGGCTGCGCGAGTCAGCCCCGGCGCGCGCCGGCGTAGACGGCCAGTAGCCGCTCCAGGTAGCGCTGCTCCGAGTGATTCGCCCGGGCGCGCTCGATCAGCGCGTTGCCCTCGCTCGCCCGGCGGGCGGGGTCCTGCCACAGCATGCGCATTCGCGCCGCGAGCGCGTGCGGGTCGCCCGCCGGGAGGCAGTGCTCCTCGCCGGCAAGCTCGGGCAGCGCGCCGAGCCGCGAGGCGATCACCGGCACGCCGGCGGCCATCGCCTCGAGGGCCGCGTAGCCGGCGAACTCGTGGTAGCGGGACGGCATCAGGAGCATGGCCGCCCCGGCGAGCTCGCGGTCGAGGCCGGCACGGTCGAGGCGGCCGGTGAAGTCCACGGGCGCGCCGTTGACCTCCGCGAACGCGGACAGCTCGCGCGCGGAGGGGCCGTCGCCCGCCACGCGCAGTGGGATCTCGGCAAGCGCGGCCGCCTCGATCGCCGTGTCGACCCCCTTCTCGGGCGCGAGCCGGGCCGCCACGAGCGCGTATCGGCCGTCGGCCGCGCGGCTGCGGTCGGCGAAGGCCTCGGCGGGGAGATAGTGCGGCACCACGTCGATGCGGCCGGCGGGCACCCCGAGCTTCGCGGCCTGGCCGGCCGCGTACGAGCTCGGGACCACGAACCGGTCCACCGCGTCGAACACCGCCGGCTGGTGGCCGGCGAGCGCGGCGGCGTACACCGCCGCCTCCGGCACCGAGCCGCGGCAGTTGAGGACGAGGCCCGGGAGCGTGTTGCGGTGGTGGCAGCGGAAGCAGGGCCCGCCGTCGCGCGCGGCCACTCCGATCGCGCAGAAGAGGCGCAGGTTGTGGAGCTGGAGGATCACGGCCGCCCCGCTCGCGCCGGCCGCCTCGAGCGCGCGCGGGCCGAGGAGCGGGAGCATGTTGTGCACGTGGGCCACGTCGGCCTCGAGCTCGCGGGCGGCGGCGCGGACGTCGTCCTCGTCGCGGCCCCCGCGGAGCAGGGCGAGCGCCGCTGCCGGGCGGGACACCTCGCTCGAGCGGCGCTCCAGGAGGGCGTGCGGAACCGAGGCGCGGCGCATCGCGTCGAGCTGGAGCTCGACTGAGCGCTCCTCGCCTCCCTGGAAGCGGTAGCGGTTGTGAACGACGAGAACGCGCATGCGGCCGGGCTACGCTATCCAGCCGATGAACCGGCCGGCCATCACGGTGGTGGTTCCCACGCGCGGTCGGGCGGCGTACCTCGAGGTGACACTCGACTCGCTCAAGAGACAGCGCACGCGGATCCCGTACGAAATGCTCGTCGTGGACGACGGGTCCACGGACGCGACGCCCGAGGTGGCGGCGCGCCACGGCGCGCGCCTGATCCGCCACGAGGAGCGGCGCAATGCGAACGCGGCGCGCAACACCGGCGTGCGCGAGACGGAAGCCGAGCTCCTGGCGTTCCTCGACGACGACGTGTACGTGCCGCCGGGCTGGCTCGACGCGCTCATGGAGGGAATCGAGCGCTACCCCGACGCCGAGGCTTTCGGCGGGCCGATCCGCGCCCGCTTCGAGGGGAACGCTCCGCGCGCGTGCGGGCGCGAGGCGCCTCCGATCACGGCGCTCGACCTCGGCCGCGAGGACCGCGAGGCCGACATGGTCTGGGGGGCGAACTTCGCGATGCGCCGTGCCGCCATCGAGCGGATCGGCGGATTCGACGAGTCGCGCGGGCGCCTCCACGGCGACGAGGAGGACTGGCTGCTCCGGCTGCGCGCGGCGGGGGGAACGATCATGTACCTGGCCGACGCGGGCCTCGACCACCGCCGCGACGCGCAGGACTCGCGGCTCTCGGCGCTGTCGCGGGCGGCCTACGACCGCGGCCGCGCGGCTCGCCAGACCGACTCGCGCGCGGGCACCGCCCCGGGCATGGGCCGCGAGCTGCGGATCCTCGCCGGCTGCGGATGGCACACGATCCGGCGCGCCTGCCCGCAGGGCGTGATCATGGGCGCCCACGCGGCCGGGCGGATCACGGAGGCGCTCGCGGGAACCTGGCGGGTCCGTCCCGAGGCCGCCGGGGTGGCCGGACGCCCCGGGGCGCGCGAGGCACCCGGCCCCGAGCGTCGACCGTGACCACGCCTCCCGAGCCGGACTCCTTCCTGTCCGGGGACGCCGGCGACGTGACCGGCTGGCGGCGCGCGAAGCGCACGCTCGGCGAGGTGGCCTTCGCCTCGGTGGACGCCGTCGCGGGAACGCGCCGCCGCGCCGCGCGCCTTGCCCGCGCCACCCCCGCCCGTGAGGTGCTGATAGTGGGCGTGTACCGCCCCGGCTCGCTCCTGCCGGCCGCGATGCCCGCCCTTCGCTCTGAGCGGCACGGCGTGCGGTTCGCGCTCGGGTCGATGGACGCCCCGGACCCGGCGCTGGCCGAGCAGACCGTCGCCGCCGGCATGCGGGGCGGCAAGTTCGAGAACCTGAACCGGCTGCTCGAAGCGGCGAACGCCGCGGACGGGGCCGCCCCCGACTGGGTGATCGTGGTGGACGACGACGTGGCGTTCCCGCGTTCCTTCCTCGACCGGTTCGTGGCCGTGTGCGAGCACTTCGCCCTGGACCTGGCGCAGCCGGCCCAGACGCTCCGCAGCCACTCGGCCTACAAGGTCACGCGCCGGCGGCCGGCCTCGCTGGTGCGCGAGACGCGCTTCGTCGAGATCGGGCCGGTCACGGCGTTCAGCCGCCGAGCGGCCGGCGAGCTGATCCCGTTTCCCGGCCTCAGGTACGGCTGGGGGCTCGACGCGCACTGGGCGGCGCTGGCGGGGCAGCGGGGCTGGCGGCTGGGCGTGGTCGACGCGTTGCCGGTCCGCCACGAGACCGCCGTGGTGGGATCGACCTACTCGCGCGCCGAGGCCGAGGCGGAGGGTGCCCGCTTCCTCGCCGGCAAGCCGTATCTCCCGAGCGCCCGGGCGGACGAGGTCGTGACCGTCCACCGGCGGGCGCGGCGCTGACGTGCGCCTCCTCTTCGTCTGCCCCGACATGCGGACCGGCGGGGCCGAGCGCCACTGGGCCACGCTCGTCACCGAGCTCGCCGGCCGCGGCACCGCGCTGAAGCTGCTGGCGCTCGCCGGGCGCGGGCCGTTCTTCGAGGAGGTCGTCGCGCGGGGCGTGCCCGCCGAGTCCCTCGACCTGCGGCGGCGCACCGACCCGCGCGGGCTCCGGCGGGCCTTCGCCGTCGCGGCGGCGTTCGAGCCGGACGTCGTGGTCACCCGCGGCGTGAGCGGGCAGCTCGTGGGCGAGGCGATCGCGCGGCGCTCGCGAGCGGTGCACGTCTACAACGAGCACACGCCGCTCACTCCCGCCGGCCGGCTCGTGCCGCCGCGGGCCCACCAGCGCGCGCTCACGAGGCTCGTGGCCCGGCGCGTGGACGCGGTGGTGGCCGTGACCGAGCGCCAGCGCCCGCCGCTCGAGCAGCTCGGCTATCCGGGCGGGCTCATCGAGGTGGTGCCGAACGGCGTCTTCGCGCGCGACGTCGAGCGCGTCCAGCCCTCCCCGGAGCTCGCCGGCGACGGCTTCCCCGTGGTGTGCGTGGCGGGCCTCCGGCCGGAGAAGCGCGTGGACCTGTTCCTGGAGGCGGTGGCGGCCGCGCGAGCCGAGAACCCCGCCGTGCGCGGGTACGTGGCCGGAGCGGGTCCCGAGCGCGAGCGGCTGGAGCCGCTCGCCGCGCGGGCGGGAGTCCGGCTGCTCGGCGCCCGCGAGGACGTGCTCGAGCTCCTCGCGGCCGCCGAGGCGATGTGCCTTCCGAGCGAGGCCGAGGCCCTGCCGATGAGCATCGTCGAGGCGATGGCGCTCGCGCGCCCGGTCGTGGCGAGCGACGTGGGCGGGACGGCCGAGCTGGTCGTCGACGGCGAGACCGGCTTCCTCACCCCGCCCGGCGACGCCGCGGCGATCACCCGCGCCCTGCTGGCGCTCGCGTCCGACCCGGGCCGGGCCCGCGCGATGGGCGCCGCCGGCCGGCTCCGCCAGCGACACGGCTTCACCGGCGCGGCGATGGTGGACGGATACGTGAGCGCGTTCGAACGGGCGGTGGCGCGTGGCCAGGCCTGACGTCCTGCTCCTCTCCCTCGGCACCACGCTCGGCTGGCGGGTCGTCGACGAGACACTGGCCGCGCAGCTCGAGCGAGCCGGCGCGGCCACGGAGATCGTGTCGATCGGCCGCGGCGCGGCGGACCGGCTCCGGCGCGGCTACCCGGTGAACGACCTGGTCGAGATGTACGCCGCGCGGCGCGCCGCCGCGACGGCGGTGACGAGGCTCGAGCCGCGCGCCGTGATCGTCTCGTCGACCACCGCCGCGATGCTGCTCCCCCGGCTGCCGATGCCGTACGCGATCCGCTTCGACGCGCCCGCGCGCCTCAACCGGCCCGGAAAGCGCAACGCGCTCCTCCACCCGCTCGAGCGGCGCGCCATGCGCCGCGCGCTCGTGACGATCCCGTACAGCGTGGCCGGCGCCGAGGCCCTGCCGGAGGGGGCGGCGCGGCCCATCGTCGTGTCGCCGCCGATCGACCCGTCCTCGCCGGACGGTGACGAGCCGCCCGCCCGCGAGCGGCTCGCCGTGGCCTACGTGCCCGACCCGAAGGCGAAGGGGCTCGACGTGCTGGTCTCCGGCTGGGCCGCCGCGCGGATCGAGGGCGCGCGGCTCGAGGTCTACGGCCTCGAGCCGGACCGGGCCCGGGCGCATCTCCGCAGGGCGGGCGTCCCGGAGCCGGACTCGCTCGACCTGCGCGGGACCGTCTCCGCGGCCGAGTTCCGCGCGCGGCTCCGGCGGGCGCACGCGTTCGTGCACGCCGCGCGCTGGGAGGACTGGGGCCAGGCCCCGCTCGAGGCGCTGGCGGACGGCGCGCTCCTCGCGACCGTGCCCGCGGGCGGCCCCTACGAGGGCGGGCGGCTCGCACGGGAGCTGGCCCCCTCGCTGGTCGCGGCCTCCGTCGACCCGGCGGCGCTCGCCGGCGCCATCCGAGCCGCGTTCGAGCTGCCCGGCGACGCCGCTCGCGCCTACCGCGCCCGGGCGGCCGAGCTGCTGCGCCCGTACCGCTCCGAGGCCGTGCAGGAGACGGTCACCGGCGAACTGCTGCCAGCACTGCTCGCTCCCACGCCTCCACATCGGCCTCCGGCGGATGCCGCGCGGTGACGGCGCGGCTGCCCGCCGCGAGCCGCTCGCGCAGCTCGGGCTCTCGCACCATCCGCCGCAGCGCGGCCGTGATCTGAGCCCGGTCGTCGGGATCGACCACGATCGCGTTCTCGCCGTCCACCGCCACGTCCCCCGCCGCCCCGGCGCGCCGTGACGCGATCAGCGGCAGGCCCGCGGCGGCGCCCTCCCGGAGCGTCACCCCGAACGGCTCGTAGCTGCTGACGAGCGCGAGCGCGTCCGCCGCGGCGTAGACGGCGCCGAGCTCCGCGGGCGGCACCGAGCCGCCGAGGCGCACCCGCACGCCGAGCCGGCCGGCCAGCGCCCGCAGCTCGCCCTCGGCCGGCCCGGTCCCGCGCAGCTCGAGCTCCGCCTCGCCGTCCTCGAACCCCGCGCCGGCGAACGCCGCGATCAGCCCGTCGAGGTTCTTGTCCTCGACCAGCCGGCCGACGGCGAGGATCCGGACCGGCCCGCCCGGCGCGGCGGGAGCGCCGGACGATCCGCCCGCGACGGCCTCCAGGTCGGCGCTCTGGAGCGCCACCTCCACCCGCTCCGGAGGCACCCCGAGCGCCCGCAGGCGCTCGATCCCCTGCGAGGAGGCCACCACGAACCCCGCGGCCCGCGGAGCGAGCAGGCGATGGAGCCGACGTTGCGCGCCCGACAGCTCGGAATCGCTCCAGGGCGTCAGCTCGCTGAAGATCACGACCGGCACCCGCCGCCGCCCGGCCCACGCGAGCGCTCGCATCGTCGCGGGCCCGTACTCCCAGCTCACCACGCAGTCGGGCGCGGCGCGCGACAGCGCGCGGCCGAGGCCGCGCGCGACCGTGATGGGCGCCCGCCCGGAGCGGCTCCGGTGCCACGCGGACAGCACCTCGCTCGAATAGCCGTCCGACGAGGAGAACCACTCCGGCGGCTGGTCCCAACCGTGCTGCCGTTCGGCCAGATAGCTAACGTGCGGCGTCACGTTTCCCCGCTCCGACAGCGCTTTGAACAGCGGCTCGCGGTACGGCACGGGCACCGGCGGGAGGATTGACACTCGCGGAGGCACGCCGAAACTTTGCCTTATGGCACGGGTCACAGACGTTTAGGCAAGGTCGGAACCGGCACAATTTGAGTTCGGGAGGGGAACCCGAGCATGAGGCGACTGCTACTACATCTTCCGCTAGTTGCCGCGCTGGCACTGCTTGCGCTGCCCGCCCCTGCCTTCGCGAGCTCGGAGCAGGCGATCAGGGACTGCGCCTTCGACGAGGACCTCGACCGCAAGTACTCGGACAGGGAGCTCCGGGAGGCCGCCGACAACCTCCCGTCGGACCTCCGCGAGTACTCCGACTGCCGGGAGGTGCTCCTGGCGGCGGCCAGCGGCAGCTCGGGCAGGACCGGCGGCGCGGGCAGCCCGGGGATCGGCGGCAGCGACCCGGCCGGCGAGACGGCCGCGCAGGCCGCCGACCAGGCGGACCTCGCCGCGGCGGCCGACGGGAGCGACAACCCCCGGTTGGACGTCGGCGGAACGAGCCTCGCGCCGGACAGCAGCGGGTTCTTCGGGCTCGGCAACGCGGCAACCAGGTGCCGCTCCCGCTGATGATCGCGCTCCTCTTGCTCGGAGTCATGGCGCTTGCGAGCGGCGTCGGCGGGCTTCGCGAACGCGTCCCCGCTCTCGCGCGCTTCCCGCACTTCTCGAAGCTCCCCACTCCGCGTGTCCCGTTCATCGGCCGTCGCAGCTAGAGCGCTCCCGCTGATAGTCGGCGGCGCCCTCGTGGGCCTCGCGTTCGGGGCCCAGGGCGGCACCGCGCTCACGTCGGCTACGTACGCGCACATCGCGATGGTGGCGGTGGGCGGGCTCGTGATCGCCGCGGCCTTCCTCTGGGGCCGCGCCGGAGGCACCCGCGGGATCACGACGCTGCTCCTGTTCGCGCTGCTGGCGTTCCTGACCGCGCTGTCGGTGCTGTGGTCGATCGCGCCCGAGCTCAGCTACATCGAGGCCGGCCGCACGTTCGCGTACCTCGCGCTGTTCGCGGCGGCGGCCGCCGCGACGCGGCTCGTCCCGCAGGGCGCGCCTCAGCTCCTCGAGGGCCTGTTCATCGGCGCGATCGTCCCGGTGACGTACGCGCTGGCTTCGCGCGTCTGGCCCGGCTCGCTGGGCGAGAGCGAGGTGTCGAACCGGCTCGGGCAGCCGTTCGACTACTGGAACGCGGTGGGGACCGTGGCGGCCATGGCGGTCCCGATCGGCATCTGGCTCGCCACGAGGCGGACGAGCAGCCCCATCGCGCGCGTGGTCGCGTACCCGGGGCTGGGTGTGTGCGTGGTCGCGATCGCCCTCACCCAGTCGAGGGGCGCAGCGCTCGCGGCGCTGATCGGCGCCGCCGCATGGTTCGCGGTCGTGCCGCTCCGGCTGCGCAGCCTCCCCGCTGTGCTCCTGCCGCTCGGCGCCGGCCTCGCGGTGAGCGCCTGGGCGCTGTCGAAGGACCCGTTCACGAAGGCCTTTCTCCCCGTCTCCGCGAAGGAGGCCGTGGCGAGCGACTTCGGCGTGCTCGTCGTCCTCATGATCGTGCTCCTCACGCTCGCCGGCGCGGCCGTCGAGATGGTGGCGGCCCGGCGCGCGCCGTCCGCTCGGATGCGGCGCCGGATCGGAGTGGCGGCGGTGGCCATGGCGTGCCTGGTGCCGCTCGCGGCCTTCACCTCCGTCGCGTTCAGCGATCGCGGGATCGGCGAGCGAATCGACCAGCTCACGAGTGAGTCCGAGGTCTCTCCGGAGGAGAGCGGCGGGCGCGTCTTCGCCGCGTCTTCGTCCCGCGGGAAGTACTGGCGCGAGGCCTTCCGCGTGTTCGACGCGCGGCCGGTCGAGGGCGTGGGCGCGGGCGCTTTCGCCATCGGGCGGCTGCGGCACCGGACGGACGCGGCGAACACCCTCCATGCGCACGGATGGGTGCCGCAGACCATGGCCGACCTCGGCATCATCGGCATCGTCGTCGCCACGCTCCTGTTCCTCGCCTGGACCGCAGCGGCGCTGAGCGCCACCGACCTGTTGCCGCGGCGATGGGTCCGCGACCCCGACGACGAGGACGCGCCGCTGCCCCGGCGCGACTGGGACGGGGATCGCATCGCGCTCGTGGCCCTCGCGACCGTGCCGCTCGTCTTCGGCGTGCAGTCGTTCCTCGACTGGACGTGGTTCATCCCGATGCCGATGGCGATGGCGCTGGTGGCGGGCGGCTTCGTGTGCGCGCGCGCCCCGCTCGACGACTACGGGGCGCTCCAGCCGATCGGCCGCCGCCCCTCCACCGGGCGCATCGTGGGCGCCGTCGCGGCGCTCGCCACGGCGACCCTGCTGGCGTGGGCGATCTGGCAGCCCGAGGCCTCCCACCGAGCGACCGACGACGCGCTCGCGCTGGCGGACGAGGGCAAGGTCGGCGAGGCGCGCGACCGGACGGCCGACGCCGAGGACCTCAACCCGCTGAGCCCGAGCCCGCTGTTCGTGCGAGCGGGGATCGACGCTCAGGCGGGCCGCACCGGGCAGGCGGGCCTGACGCTCGAGCGCGCGGTGCTCCGCTTCCCGGGTGACCCGGAGACCTGGCTGCGGCTGGCCGTCTTCGAGCTCGGCGTGCTTGACGCGCCCGAGCAGGCGCTCGAGACGATCAAGGGCGCGCTCTACCTCGACCCGCACGGTCCGCGGGCGCGGCAGATCTTCCTGAACGCCCGAGCGCGCCTGCGGGAGAAGACCGGCAGCGCCCTGCCTCGCGTCGACGGCTAGCGGCGCTCAGCGGGTCGCGCGGGCGAGCAGCGTGCGCCGGCTGCGGCGCAAGCTCTGAACGTCGAAGCCGAGCTCGCCGAGCAGCTCACGCAGCGAGCGGCGCGTGAACAGCCGCAGGTGCGGCGACAGAGGGGCCGGTGGACGCACCAGCGGCGAGCTCGCCGGAGTGGTGATCGCGAGCAGCCCGCCCGGCCTCAGCACGCGCCTCGCCTCCGAGAGGAGGAGCTGCACGTCGCGCACGTGCTCGAGCGTCTCCGCGCAGAGCACGAGGTCGAAGGAGCCGTCGCCGAGCGGAAGCGGCGCGTCGGGCTCGAGCTCCACGAGCGTCGCCTCGGGCAGATTCCGGCGCGCCCGCTCGAGCGCCACCGGCGAGACGTCGGCCGCGGTGAGGTGCGCGGCGTCGAGCTCGGTCGTGAGCCGGCCGTCGCCGCAGCCCAGGTCGAGCGCCCGCTCCACGCGCCCGAGCGACCGCACGAACTCGCGCAGGTGGAGCGGCGGAGGCCCCGGCTCCTCGGGCACGAGCTCCCACAGCTCGTCGTCGTAGCGGCTCGGCGTCACCCGGCCCCGGAGGGCTCGCTCACCACGCGCCGTGCGCGCGGAACACGGCGGGAATGGTCTTGAGGAGGATCGTGAGGTCCAGGAAGACGGACCAGCGCTCGAGGTAGAGGAAGTCGAGCCGCACCAGCTCGTCGAAGTCGAGCTCGGAGCGGCCGGACACCTGCCACAGGCCGGTCATCCCCGGAAGCACGAGATAGCGCTTGCGGTGCCAGTCGTCGAGGCGGTCGTAGTCCCGCTGCGGCAGCGGCCGCGGTCCCACCAGCGACATCTCGCCGCGAAGGACGTTGAGGAGCTGCGGCAGCTCGTCGAACGACCACCGGCGCAGGAAGCGGCCGACCGGCGTGACGCGCGGGTCGTCGCGCATCTTGAAGAGGGCGCCGCCCATCTCGTTGTGCGCCTCGAGATGGTCCTGAAGCCTCTCGGCGCCGCGGACCATCGTCCGGAACTTGAGGCACTCGAAGGACCGCCCGCCGATCCCGGGCCGCGGCGAGCGGTACAGCACCGGCCCGCGCGAGCTCAGCTTGATCGCGATCGCCGCGCCGAGCATGACCGGCGACAGGACGAGCAGGAGCAGCGTCGCTCCCACCAGGTCGAAGGTGCGCTTGAGCGCGAAGTCGACGCCCTCGAACACCGGCGGCTTCAGCTCGAACAGCGGCAGCGCCTGGCCGGGCACGTATTCCACGCGCTCCATCAGGATCTCCATCGTCGACGGCGCCACGCGCACGCGCACCCCCTGGCGGTGGCAGCGCTCCACGAGCTCGACCGCCTCCTCCTCGGGGAAGTCGGGGTCGGCGATCAGCACCTCGTCCACGGCGTCGAAGTGGCGCTCGAGCTGCTCCAGCGAGCGGAAGTCGCGCAGCCCGTCGACGAGCGCGAGCGGGGTGCGCGCCACGAAGCCGTACGGCTCGATCTCACGGCTGTCGCTCAGCGCGTGGGAGACGGCCTGGATGTTCGTGCCCGAGCCGACGAGGACGGCCCGGCGGCGGTAGCCGGCCGCTCGCAGGATCGTGCCGCTGATCTTCTCGAACGCCCACCGGAACGCCGAGACGTAGATGAGCGCGAAGAAGAGCGAGGCGTAGAAGATGTAGTACGACTGGAAGCTCTCGCCCTCGAGCAGGGCGTAGAGCAGGACGATCAGCGTCGTCTGGAAGAGCGAGGCGATCACCCGCGGCAGGCCCGGCCGCTGGGCGCGCTCCCGGTACAGGCCGGAGCGCCCGAAGAGAAGGAGCATCACCAGGCCGCCGAGCGGGAGGTAGTCGAGCGCCTGGTTCCACATCTGGTCGATCGTCTCGGGATGGCGAAGTGCCGCCTTGACGATCAGCGCCGTGTAGATCGCCAGGAGGAGCCCGGCGAGGTCGAGCACCGCCAGCGTGCTGATCCGTGACGACCGCGCGGCCGATGTCGAATCGGAGGAGCCCGCTGAGCAGCGGCTTCTGGCTCGCGCGCACGTCACGCTCGGGGAGCGAGACGGGGGGCTCTATCTCCTGCAGCTCTTTGAGAAGTCCGTTGGCCACGGCGGGTCAGTGTCGGCACGTAGTGAAACAGGTGCGCCACGCGAATGTAGCGGCGTGGCGCATACGAGATGGAGCATAAATGTTGCGCACTTTGCGTACTTCAAGCTGTGCGCCCGGGGCGAGGAGCGGGAGGATCGGCCTCAACGCCGTGGCGATGACGAAACGGGGCACCCGGCCCCCGCGGGGCGACATCGACGCGGCAGCCCTCGAGCTGCTGCGGCGGCACGGCGCGCAGATCCTTGCGACGGCGCGCCGCTACGCCGCCACCGCGGAGGACGCCGAGGACGCCTACCAGCGCGGCATCGAGATCCTCCTGACGAAGGCGCCGAGCACCCGTGAGGAGGAGCTGATCCCGTGGCTCAAGACGGTGGTGAAGCACGAGGCGTTCGCGCTGCGGCGCCAGCGCGACCGTCACTCCCCGGTGACCGACGACGGCGAGCTGCGCGACCGGCCGGCCCCGACCGCGGTCACGCACGAGCAGGCCGAGCGGCTCGAGCGCCTGCGGCAGGGCGCGGAGGCGCTTGCGCACCTGAAGCCGCACGAGATCCGGGCGCTCGTGCTCAAGGCGGAGGGCTTCTCCTACCGCGAGATCTGCGCGATGACCGGTTGGTCGTACACGAAGGTGAACCGGCTGCTCACCGAGGGACGGCGCGCGTTCCTCCGGCGGGTCTCGGGGATCCAGCGCGGCGCCGAGTGCGCGCGCTACGAGCCGCTGCTGTCGGCACTTGCCGACGGCGAGGCGAGCGCCGACGACCTCGAGCAGCTCCGCCCGCACATGCGCACCTGCCTGAGCTGCCGCGCCGCGCTGCGCGAGTACCGGGCCGCACCCGGCCGCGTCGCGGGCGCGCTGCCTCCCGTCGGCGTTGCCGTGGACAGCCCGCTCCGCGGGTTCCTCGAGAGCCTCGTGGGAGCCGCGCAGCAGAAGTCCGCGCTCGTGGGCGAACGCTTGCAGGCGGCGACAGAGATCGCGAGCGCGCAGAAGGTCGCCGCCGTGGCGGCATCCGCGGCAGCGCTGGCGGGAGGCGGCACGGCGCTGGACGAGTTCGCGAACCGCGGTGGGCCGCCGCCTGCCGCGGTGGTCCAACCGGAGGACAACGGCTCGGTGAAGGAGGAGGTGTCCGTGGACGTGGCGCCCACGCCTCCGCCGCCGGTGGAGGCGCCCGCCGCGCCTGAGGTCCCGCCCGCGCCGGCCGAGCCGCCGCCCGCCGAGCCACCGGCGCCGGAGCCCGACCCGGCGAACGAGTTCATGCCGGCGGCGGCAGCGCCCGAGCCCGAGCCCGCCTCCGCCCCGCCCCCGGAGCGGGAATCCATCGCGCCGGCCGCCGGCGGCGGCTCGAGCGGCGGAAGTACCGAGTTCGCGCCCTAGTCGCCGTCGGCCACGCCGGTCAGCCGCTTGGCCGTCGGCGTGCTCGGCTCCACGTGCAGCGGGCCGGTGTCCGGATCCGGTGACGGTGGTGAGAGGCGCGCGGCCCTGATCGGCTCGAGCGCCTCGCGCAGTGCCACCTCGGTGTTGCGGCGGCGTACGCGTTCGACCACCTGCTTGATCCGGGCGATCACGCGCAGGCGCGCTCCGGCCAGCAGCAGGCCGACGCCGAGGACGAGGTAGAGGAGGGTCTCCCACCCGGTGCGCGGCAGGGTCCCGCCACCCTCGGTCGTGGGCGCCTCGCCGGTGGGCTCCTCAGGCGTCGGGTCATCGGGCGGGGTAGGCGTCGGCTCGTCCGGCGGCGGGTCCTGAGGCCCGCCGGTCGGCGGCTCGGGCTCCTGGGCGAACGCCGAGGTGGCGAGCGCGAGCGAGAGCGGGAGGGTCAGGGCGACGAAGGTCGCGACGAGCACGACGACCAGGGCCTTCCGGTCGACGACCAGGGACTTCGGATGCATGCCCGCCGGGTTCGCGCGCGGCCGCCCGCTCCCTCCCGCTGCAAACGATCCTGCGCGAGACTCTCGGCGCGTGGCCGAACCCGCCTACACCCGCCTGAACGTCGACGAGCGCCGCCGGCAGCTGCTCGAGCTCGGCGGGCGCCTGTTCGCGACGCACTCCTTCGCCGAGCTGTCCATGGCCCGGATCGCCCGCGAGGCCGGCATCTCGAAGGCGCTCCTCTACCACTACTTCCCGAGCAAGCAGGAGTTCTTCGTGGCCACGCTCCAGGAGGGCGCCGAGGAGATCGCGCGGCGAACCGAGCCGGACCCGGACCTGCCCCCGCTCGAGGCGATCGCGGGGAGCCTCGACGCCTTCCTCGGCTGGATCGAGGAGAACGAGACGGCCTATCGGAAGCTGATGGAGAGCGCCGGGAGCGTGCCCGAGGTCAAGTCGCTGGTGGACGGCATCAGGGCCTCGACCGCCGCCCGCATCCTCGACGGCCTGGGAGCGGGCACGCCCGCCCCGCCGGAGCTGCGCACGGCCGTCCGAGGCTGGCTCTGGTTCATGGACGGCGCGATCCTCGACTGGCTCGACCACCGCGACCTGACGCGCGCCGAGCTGCGCGACCTGCTGCTCAGCGCGCTCAGCGCGGCCGGGTCCCGCTGACCCAGCGCTCGTCGCCGCCCTCGATCTCCTTCTTCCAGATCGGCGCCTCGGCCTTCACGCGGTCGATGATCTCGCGGGCGCCCGCGAACGCCTCGCCGCGGTGCGGCGCCGAGGCGGCCACGATCACGCTCGGGTCGGAGAGCGGCACGTCGCCCACGCGGTGCTCCACCGCCGCCGCGCACAGGCCGTGGGTGTCGATCGCGTCGGCGGCGATCGCCCTCATCCGCTCCTCCGCCATCTCCGCGTAGGCGTCGTACTCGAGCCGCTCGACCTCGCGGGTCACGCCCGGAAGGTCACCACGGCGCCCGCGCGCGGATCGCGCACGCGCGCCGCCAGGTCGTCCAGCGACAGCGGCTCCGCGCTCACCCGCACCCACGGGGCGGCGGCCGTCGACCCGCCGCTCACCGGCGGGATCA
Organism: uncultured Thermoleophilaceae bacterium; assembly: GCA_963741455.1. Lineage (GTDB taxonomy): Bacteria > Actinomycetota > Thermoleophilia > Solirubrobacterales > Thermoleophilaceae > JACVRW01. The sequence goes on along the minus strand of CAVUIF010000010.1, from coordinate 158,728 downwards.
GCGCGAGCTCGTCGCCCGGGTCGAGCACGTGCTCGCCGTCCGCGTACTCGCGGTTCACCGCCATCACCAGCGGGATCCCGTCGGCGAGCTCCGCGAGCTGCTCGCTCGCCAGCGCGTCGCGCACCCGCGCGCCCTCCGGGCAGCTCCAGGACCAGCTCGCCGGCGCCGCCGGCGCGCTCGCGCAGCATCGCGAACAGGCGAACCGTGACCTCCATGCGGGGGATGCTACGCCCGCTGGGTCCTATCCTTGGAGACCCGCATGGCGACCGCCCGCGACCAGAAGCCGAGCATCGCGCCGATCGTCGGCCCCGACGACGAGCGCCGCTTCACCGACTCCGGCATCGAGCTCGAAGCACCGCTACGACGGGAGCGACGTCGAGCCGAACCTCGAGGAGCGCCTCGGCGAGCCGGGCGAGTACCCGTTCACGCGCGGGATCCACCCGGACATGTACCGCGGGCGCAAGTGGACGATGCGCCAGTACGCGGGCTACGCGAGCGCGAAGGAGACCAACGAGCGCTTCCACTACCTGATCGAGCACGGCTCCACGGGCCTGTCGATGGCGTTCGACCTCCCCACCCAGCTCGGCCGCGACTCCGACGACCCGCTCTGCATGGGCGAGGTCGGCCGCACCGGCGTCGCCATCGACACGATCGACGACATGCGGCGCGTGTTCGACGGCATCCCGCTCGCCGACGTGTCCACGTCGATGACGATCAACGCGCCCGCGGCGGTCCTGCTGCTGCTGTACGAGCTGGTCGGCGAGGAGCAGGGCGTGCCCGCCGAGAAGCTCACCGGCACGACCCAGAACGACGTGCTGAAGGAGTACATCGCGCGCGGGAACTTCATCTACCCGCCGGGGCCGGCGATGCGGCTCACCACGGACCTGTTCGCCTACTGCCGCGAGCGCATCCCGAAGTGGAACACGATCTCGATCTCCGGCTACCACATGCGCGAGAAGGGCTGCTCGGCGGTGCAGGAGGTGGGCTTCACGCTCGCCAACGCGATCGCCTACGTGCAGGCCGCCATCGACGCGGGGCTCCAGGTCGACGAGTTCGGCCCCCGGCTCGCCTTCTTCTTCAACGGCCACAACAACGTCTTCCAGGAGGTGGCGAAGTTCCGCGCCGCCCGCCGCATGTGGGCGCGGATCATGCGCGAGCGCTTCGGCGCGAAGGACGACCGCTCGCTGAAGATGCGCTTCCACACCCAGACCGGCGGCGTCACGCTCGCCGCGCAGCAGCCGCACAACAACATCGTGCGCGTGGCGCTACAGGGCTTCGCCGCGGTGGCGGCGGCACGCAGTCGCTCCACACGAACGGCTTCGACGAGGCGCTCGCGCTGCCCAGCGAGACCGCCGCCCGCATCGCGCTCCGGACCCAGCAGATCCTCGCCCACGAGTCCGGCGCGGCCGACACCGTCGACCCGTTCGCCGGCTCCTACTTCGTCGAGGCGCTCACCGACGAGATCGAGGAGGCCGCCCAGGAGCTGATCGACCGCGTCGAGGAGATGGGCGGCTCGGTGAACTGCATCCCGTTCATCCGCGCCGAGGTGGAGGAGTCCGCCTGGGGCTACGAGGAGCGCTACCGCCAGAAGCAGGACATCGTCGTCGGCGTGAACGAGTACGTGACCGAGCAGGTCGACGAGGTCGAGATCCTCAAGGTGGACCCGGAGTCCGAGCGCCAGCAGGTCGAGCGGCTCGAGAAGTTCAAGGAGGAGCGCGACCAGGCGGCCGTGGACGCCCGCCTCGAGGAGCTCCGAACCGCCTGCAAGGGCGACGCCAACCTGCTCGAGCCGATGCGCGCCGCCCTGAAGGACCACGCCTCGATCGGCGAGGTCTGCGGCGTGATGCGCGAGGAGTTCGGGGAGTACTCCGAGGCCTAGGCGGCGGCGCCGCGCCCGGCCGCGATGCGGTCGGCTGAGATCTCCTCGAGCAGGCTGCGCATCGCCTCCACGCGCTCCGCGCCGTAGCGCTCGGTGAGCGCGCGCTCGATGTCGGCGAAGATCCCGAGCGCCACCCGCTGTGCGTCCGCGCCCGACTTCGTGAGCTTGATCACCTTGGCGCGCCTGTCGGCCGGGTCGGCGTCGCGCTCGACGTAGCCGAGCTCCTCCAGGTCGTCCACGACCTCGCCCACGGCCTGCTTGCTGAAGCCGGAGCTGCAGGCGAGGTCCGTGAGGCGGCTGCCGCCCTCGTGGATGAAGCGGAACACGCAGCCGTGCCCGGCCCGGATCGAGGAATGGCCGGCGTCGGCGAGGCGCTCGCGGAACTCCGCGAAGCAATCCGCCGCGAAGTCATCGATGAGCGCGGGGAGCGGTGTCCAGGTCTGTGTGATTTCGGTCACGTTTCGTCAGGTTACTTGACAGTTCGGATGCCTGCCTGTTACGGTCAGGACTCTTGATGGTCAGGTTCCCGCACAAGTATAGCCCAGGAGACGGAATTCACAATGGCAGCTAGGCCCACAACCAAGTGGTGGACGCTCGGACTCGTCTCGGTCGCCACCTTCATGCTTCTTCTCGACATCACGGTCGTGAACACCGCCCTCCCCGCGATCGAGGAGGACCTCGGCGCGAGCTTCACCGACCTCCAGTGGGTCGTCGACGCGTACACCCTGACGCTGGCCGCGGTCGTGCTCACCGCCGGCTCGCTTGCCGACAGGCTCGGCCGCAGACGGGTGTTCGCCATCGGACTGGGCGTGTTCTCGCTCGCCTCGCTCGTCGCGGGGCTCGCCACCGACCCGACCTTCCTCAACATCGCGCGCGGCGCGCAGGGCGTTGGCGGCGCGATCATGTTCGCCGTCTCGCTGGCGCTGATCGCGCAGGAGTTCGCGGCGGGCCGCGAGCGCGGCATGGCGATGGGCGTCTACGGCGCGACCATCGGCCTCGCCGTCGCGTTCGGCCCGCTGGTGGGCGGCATCATCGTCGACTCGCTCGGGTGGGAGTGGATCTTCTTCCTGAACGTGCCGATCGGCGTGGTCGCGATCGCGCTCACGTACGCGCGGGTGCGCGAGTCGCGCGACCCGAGCGCCACGCGCGTGGACTGGGGCGGCCTCGTGACGTTCTCGAGCGCGCTGTTCCTGCTCGTGCTCGCGCTGATCCGCGGCAACGAGGAGGGATGGGGCAGCAGCCTGATCCTCGGGCTGTTCGGCACCTCCGCGGTGCTGCTCGCCGCGTTCATCGCGATCGAGCGGCGCGTGTCCCAGCCGATGCTCCCGCTGCACCTGTTCAAGCGCCCCGCGTTCACGGGCGTCCAGGTGGCGGCGTTCGGCGTCTCCGCGTCGATGTTCGCCCTGTTCCTCTACATGACGCTGTACCTGCAGAGCTTCCTCGGGCACAGCGCCACCGAGGCGGGCCTCATCTACCTCCCGCTGACGGTCGCCGTGTTCCTGGTGGCGCCGGTGGCGGGCGTGCTGCTCTCGCGCGTGCAGGCGCGCCTGATGATGTCCGTGGGCCTGCTCGGCGTGGGCGCCGGCCTGCTCCTGATCGCGGGCGTCGGCATGACGGACGAGTGGACCGGCGTGCTCGGCGGCTTCATCGTCGCGGGCGCGGGCATCGGCCTGCTGAACCCGGTGATCGCGGACGTGGCCGTGAGCGTGGTGCCGAAGCACCAGAGCGGCATGGCGTCCGGGATCAACGACACGTTCCGCCAGGTCGGCGTCGCGCTCGGCGTGGCGGTGTGGGGAGCGATCTTCCTCTCCCGCGGGTCGTCGAAGGTCGAGGAGCTCACGGGCATCGGCGGCGACCGCTCTCACGAGCTGGTCGAGGCCGTGTCCTCCGGCAACCTCGATACCGCACTCGCCTCAGTCCCCGCCGGCTCGCGCGAGCAGGTGGCGGACGCCGCCCGCGAGGGATTCCTCGCCGGCTTCAACGACATCTCGGTGCTCGGCGCGCTCCTTGCGTTCGCCGCGGCCATCGGGGCCCTGTGGCTCGTGCGCGAGGGTGACATCGAGCGCGAGCCCCTGCAGGCCGTCGAACCCGCCGCCGAGCCCGCCGGACGCGCTGCCCCTGAGCCCGTCGCGGCCTGACGAGATCAACGTCTGCTGGCCCGCCGCTCCGCTCAGGGGCGGCGGGCCAGGAAGGCGAACTGCCCCGCGAGCACGAGCTTGACCTGGTTGCGCGTGCGGGCGTCGAGCCGCGCGGCGCGCGCCGCGAGCTCGATCAGCCGGTAGGGCGGCGACTCGCGCGCCCACCAGCGGTGGAAGAAGGCCGGCAGGCCGAGCGCCCTCCAGGCGACGAGCGTGAAGCCGTCGATCACGGGCCGCAGCTCCACCACCTCGAGGCCGGCGTCCTCGGCGGCGCGGGTGAAGCCGTACGGAGTCGGGTTGAAGATGCTGCGCGAGTGGAAGGCCTCGAGCTGCGAGGTTGAGCCCGCGAGGTGGCCGCCCGGCTCGAGCACGCGCGCGGCCTCCCTCAGCAGCTCGTGCGGATGCTCCACGTGCTCGAGCACCTGCTTGCAGAAGACGAGCTCGAAGCCGGCGTCGTCGAACGGGAGGCGGCGGCCGTCGAATGTCACGAACTCGGCGTCCGCCCGGATGCGCTCGTCCACCTCCGGCGAGCGCTCGACGTCCGCGCCGACCCAACTGACGTCGGGCACCGCGGCGCGGAACAGGTCCACCGAATCGCCGGCGCCGCACCCGAGATCGAGCACCCGGCGGGGCCGCAGCCGGGCCGCGTAGTGGTCCGCGAGGACCTGGCGGCTGTGGTCCGCCGGGATGCGGTTTCCGAGGAGTTCGCCGAGGTCGTCGCCAAGCACGCGCGAGAAGCCTGTCATGCACCGGCCGCCCGGGAGGAGACCGCCGCCCCTGATCGAAACGGGGGCTAATGCCGGATCTCACCGCGAAGCGCACCCTCGTCAAGTCCCCGCCGGAGCTCTGGGAGGAGCTGAGCGAGGTCGAAGGCCTCGCCAAGCACCTCGGCGCGTTCGGCGAAATCAAGATCACGAAGCTCGAGCCGGAGCACAAGGTCGCCTGGGAGGGCGAGCACGCGAGCGGCACCGTCTCGATCGAGCCCTCCGGGTGGGGAACGAAGGTCACCCTGGAGGCCGAGCTGCCCGAGACAGCCGAGCCGGAGCCCGAGCCGGAGCCGGAGCCCGAGCCCGAGCCGAGCCGCCGACCCGGGTGGGTGCCCAGGATGTCGAAACCCAGCACGATCCTCGCCCACCCGAGGCTGAGAGCCGGAGCCGCACCGGAGCGAGGCCGCGCCCAGCAGAGCCCGAAACCCGTCGGCGACGCCGCTTCTGGGCGTGGTTCTTCGGTCCGGCGAGCGAGAGTGCTCCGGAGCAGGTCGCGACGGAGCCGGACCCGGTCGCCGTCGAGCCGGAGCCCGAGCCTGTCGCGGACGCGGAGCCTGAGCCGGTCGCCGCCGAGCCGATCGCCGAGCCGGAGCCCGAGCCGGATCCCGAGCCCGAGCCGGCGGCCGTCGAGCTCGCGGACGAGGATCCGGACGCTCCGGTCGGTCCCGATCGCGCCCGCGAGATCCTCGATCAGGCGCTCGACGCTCTCGGCGCTGCTCATCACCGGCCGTTCTCGCGCGGCTAGTCGCTCCGCAACGCGGCGGTCGCGACACTGTTGTCACTTCGATGGCCGGTGCCGTAACACGTCGTCGCTTCGTCCAGGCCTCCGCAGCCGCGGCAGCGACGGCTGCCCTGGAGCCCGTCGCTCTCGCCGCTGAGCCCGGCCACTTCGCGCAGCGGCCCGACGGGCCCGAACATCCTGCTCGTGATCGTCGACTCGCTGCGTGCGGACGCCGTCTACGACGACTGGGTGCGCACGCCGAACATCTCCGCGCTCGCCCGCCAGGGGGTCCGGTTCACCAGCGTGTTCCCCGAGGGCATGCCGACCGTGCCGGCCCGCAACGCGATCCTCAGCGGGCGCCGCCAGTTCCCGTTCCGCGGCTGGTACGACCGCCCCGGCCTGATCGCCGCACCCGGCTGGGAGCCGCTCGACCGGCCCGACGCGTCGTTCCTCGCCGCGCTCCGGCGCGCCGGCTGGTGGACCGCCTACGTGACCGACAACCCGTTCGTCGGCTACGCCCCGGGCTTCGGGCGGTTCCGCAACAGCGTGAACCGCTTCGTCCGCACCGGTGGCCAGATCGGCGGGCGGCGCAAGCCGTCGAGCGTCCCGGACCACATCCTCAACCACTGGGTCCACCCCGCCCACGACACCGCCAAGAGCCGCGCCCGGGTGGGCCTCTACCTGGCGAACAGCCGCCCGTGGGAGGGCATCGACAACACCTTCGCCGGGCGCGTCTTCCGCAACGCGATCCGCGAGCTGAACACCGCCGCCCAGCGCAGGCGCCCGTTCGCGCTGGTGGTCGACACCTACGAGCCGCACGAGCCGTGGACCCCGCCGGCGCGGTTCCTCGATCCATACGGCGAGTGGGACGGCCGCGAGCCCGCTCACCCGAGCTACGGACGCGCGAGCAGCTGGCTGAGCGGGCGCGAGCGCGGCCGCGTGATCGGCCGGATACGCGACCTCTACGCCGCCGAGGTCACGCTCACGGACCACTGGCTCGGCAATCTGATCGACCGCGTGCACGAGCTCGACCTCGAGCGCGAGACGGTCATCGCGCTCGTAGGCGACCACGGCATCCTCCTCGGCGAGCACGGCTGGACCGGCAAGATCCAGACGGCGCTCTACCCCGCCCTCACCCGCGTTCCGCTGATCGTCGTGGACCCGCGGCGCCGCCGCGCCGGCCAGGCGAACGACTTCTTCGCCTCGACCCACGACATCGGCCCCACGCTGCTCCGGATGGCCGGCGTGCGCCGCCCCGAGCGGATGACCGGCGTCGACCTCTCGCGCCCCTTCCGCGGACGGAAGCTCCCGACCCGCGACTACGCCTGGGGCGGCTACTCGGACTCGTTCTTCATCCGGTCGCGCCACTGGATGCTCTGGGGCTACAACCGCCCCGGGAACTTCAAGCTGTTCGACCTTCGCCGCGACCCCGGGATGCACCGCAACCTGGCCGGCCGCCATCCCGGCCTCGTCGACCACCTGCTCGGCAAGGTGATCGACCGCGCCGGCGGGCGGCTCCCCTGGTACGGAGGCCAGTAACCCTCAACCAACCTCAAGGGGTCTGACCCCTTAACCTGCGCTCCCCATGCGCCGGAAGTCGCCCGAGACCTACGAGGAGAAGCTCGCCCAGCTCGAGGAGCTCCGCGAGCAGGCCATCCACACGAACCCGCAGGCGGAGGAGAAGCAGCACGCGCGCGGCAAGCTGACCGCCCGCGAGCGGATCGAGAAGCTGCTCGACCCGGGCTCGTTCGAGGAGCTCGACACGTTCGTCCGCCACCGCACGAGCGACTTCGGGATGCTCGACAACCGCCCCTGGGGCGACGCGGTCGTGACCGGCCACGGCACGATCGACGGCCGAGCGGTGGCCGTCTTCTCGCAGGACTTCACGGTCTTCGGCGGCTCACTCGGCGAGGTGATGGGCGAGAAGATGGTGAAGGTGATGGACCTGGCGGCGCGGATCGGCTGCCCCATCATCGGCATCAACGACTCGGGCGGCGCGCGGATCCAGGAGGGCGTCGTCTCGCTCGGCGCCTATGGCGACGTGTTCGTGCGCAACGTGCAGTGCTCGGGCGTGATCCCGCAGATCTCGGTGATCATGGGCCCGTGCGCGGGCGGCGCCGTCTACTCCCCGGCCATGACCGACTTCATCTTCATGGTCAAGGAGACCTCGCACATGTTCATCACGGGCCCCGACGTGATCAAGACGGTCACCGGCGAGGAGGTGGAGTTCGAGGAGCTCGGCGGCGCGATGACCCACAACTCGAAGTCGGGCGTGGCGCACTTCGCCGCCGACGACGAGGACAGCTGCCTCGAGGACGTGCGCTACCTCATGTCCTTCCTGCCGCAGAACAACCTCGAGCTGCCGCCGAGGATGGAGACCGGCGACGACGCCGGAGCGGGCCGACGAGGAGCTCGACCACATCGTCCCGGACAACCCGAACAAGCCGTACGACATGCGCGACGTGGTGCACCTGATCGTCGACAACGGCGAGTTCTTCGAGGTGCAGGAGCACTTCGCGCGCAACATCGTGGTGGGCTTCGCGCGGCTGAACGGCCGGCCGATCGGCGTGGTCGGAAACCAGCCGAGCCAGCTCGCCGGCGTGCTCGACATCTCGGCCTCGGAGAAGGCCGCGCGCTTCGTGCGCTTCTGCGACGCCTTCAACATCCCGCTGCTCACGTTCATGGACGTGCCCGGCTTCCTCCCCGGCACCTCGCAGGAGTGGGGCGGGATCATCCGCCACGGGGCGAAGCTGCTCTACGCCTTCACCGAGGCGACCGTGCCGAAGCTGACCGTGATCACGCGCAAGGCCTACGGCGGCGCGTACGACGTCATGAACTCGAAGCACATGCTCGCCGACTTCGTGTTCGCCTGGCCCACCGCCGAGGTGGCCGTGATGGGCCCGGAGGGCGCGGTGAACATCATCCACCGCCGCGACATCCAGAGCTCACCGACGCCGGACGAGCGCCGCGAGAAGCTGATCGGCGACTACAAGGCCCGCTTCGCGAACCCGTACTCGGCCGCCGAGCGCGGCTACATCGACGACGTGATCATCCCGCACGAGACGCGCCCGAAGCTGATCCGGGCGCTGGAGCGGCTGCAGACGAAGCGGGTCGAGACGCCGAAGCGAAAGCACGGCAACATCCCGCTGTAGGCGGCGATCTAGGCCGTGATCCTGAAGCAGCGCACTCCGAGCAGCCGCCCGTAGTCACGGTGCGCCCGCGGCCCGAACCCGGGCCACACGAAGTAGCAATAGCGGCCCGGGACGAGACGGCGAGCCTTCCCCGCGAACCGCCAGCGCCGCTTGAGCTGGAACTCCCTCGCCGTGGGCCAGCGGCTGAGGACCTTCCGCCGTCCCCTCAGGAGCTGCACGTTGTAGTAGTCCGCGCGCCGCACCCTGCGCCAGCTGAGAAGCGGCGGCGCCGAGAGCCTGGCGCCTGCCGCCGGCGTGAGCAGCGGCGACGAGGTCGGCACCGCGCTGGCGCTGTCCGTCGAGCGATTGCCGGCCTGGTCGATCAGGGAGACGACGTACCGGTACCGACGGCCGTTGCGAAGCCGCCTGTCGAGGAACGAGTCGCCCGGGCCGCTGTAGACCACGCGGGACCTGCCGCGGCGCCGCCGCGTGACCTCCGCCTGGGCGTTCGGCGCCGCGGTCCACTCGACCCGGACCCGGCGATTGCCCGGCCGCGCGGTGACCGAAGGCTCCGCGGGCGAGGTCGGCGTCGTACTTGAGCGGCAGCGACCCCGATGCTCTGTTGCCGGCGACGTCCGTGCAACTGCCCGCGACCGCCCCGCTCGGTCCGGAGTAGGTCATCGAGGTGCAACCGCCGACGCCGGAGACCGCGTCCGCCGCCCTGAACGTGAGCGAGACCGGATGGTTGAACCAGCCGGCGTGGTCCGGCGGCCGGGCTGTTCGAACCCCGGTGATCCGGGGCGCAGTGCGATCGATCCCGATCCAGACGCTCTCTGATCACGGTGGTGTCGCTGCTTTCCCACCGGACACGGCAGGAGCGAGTGAAGCGAGGGGTCTCCTGGGTGAAGGTCCGCGTTCACGCAGCCCTGCTGAACGGTGGATCCGATCAACGGGTCGGGCGCCCAGGTCCAGCGAGACCGACTGAGAGCGGTACCACCGGCCGCAGGAGTCGTCGGATGTCGGCGTATCGCAGTTGACGTGAACCGTCTCGGCCTGCGCTGTGGCGGGTGCCGCGAGCACCAGGAGGAGCACCGCCGTCGGGGGCACCAGGCGGGCGAGGACGGACATGAGGGATCCGCTCGCCACCACCAGCATCAGGAGTGCTCCGGCGGCCAGGATGAGGTGGGTGTTCGAGGCGTCGTCCGACCTGTCCGACTCCGGGGATGAGGGATTCGACGCGCAGGAAGGCCGCGCGCGGCACTGAAGGCTCGGCGGCCGGGTCCTCACCTGGCTCGGAGCGTGGCCGCCGGGCGCGCCTGCGCCTCGGTGCGGGCGGGTACCTCGGCGGGCGCGGATGGGTTCTGGCTGCTCGCGGCGGGAGCCGGAGCGGACGGCGCCGGCGCCGCGGGCGTGGCCGGCGTGGGAGAGGATTCGGTCGCGGGGGCGGCCGCTGGGGCGGGGTCTGGCGCCACGGTGGGCGCGGCTGGGGCGGGGTCCGGCGCGGGTTGGGCGAGGGCTCCCGGTGCCGCTGTCATCGCGGCCGCGAGAAGCGCTGTGAGCGCGCCGACCTGGACGGTTCGGGGAGCCAGCTCACCCTCCTTGGTGTTGCGATCTCCGCATTGGTGAAGGTACGCCTATCGGGGGCCCGGGTCAACGGCGCCGCCGGCCCGCGTCCGTGCGGGCCGGCGACACGCTGACTTGCTCAGCTCATCGGTTGACGCGGACATCGGGTCCTCAGCCGCCCTGCGTCTGCCGCAGGGTCTGGCCCAGCACGTTCTTGTTCGCCGCCAGCGACCCCGCGAACGAGGAGTTGGCCTGCGAGAGCGCGCCGCCGCCGCCCCAGCTCTTGAAGCGGACGGAGAGGGCCTTGTTGGTCGGGTGGATCTGCTTCGACTCGGCGTTCGAGTACGCGTCCTGCCAGTTGAACGCCTTCTGACCGGCTGCCTGGATCCCCACCCCACTGGAGCACGGGTGGCACCCGGAGCCGCGTTGCGTCTGGTCGAGGCTCTGCGTGGTGTCGTTCTTGTTGAACGCACCGGACAGCGCCGTCGACGAGTTGGTCTGGCTGACGTCCCCATCATGGCCCGGGCTCAGGACCCGAACGGAGATGTTCTGGTTCGTCGGCTTGATCTGCTTGGACTCGGCGTTCGACTCGGCCTTCTGCTTGTTGTAGGCCTCCTGGCCGCCCGCCTGGATCCCCACGCCGCTCTGGCAGCCGCACGGATCCTCGTGCTTGTCCTTGCCGTTGGCCGGCGCCGGGCAGCAGCCCGAGCCGTCCTGGTGCTGCGTCGTGTCCTGCGTGAGCGTGTTCTTGTTGCCCGCGAAGGACTTCGCCTTCGACTCGTTGGACTGGTCCACCGAGCCGTTGTTGCCCGGGCTCAGCACCCGCACCGAGATGTTCCGGTTGGTGGGGTGCACCTGGGTCGACTCGGCGTTCGAGTCGGCGTGCTGGCCGCTACCGGCCTTCTGCCCCGACTCCTGGATGCCCGTTCCGCCGGCACCGCCGCCCTGGGTCTGGTCGACCGTCTGGGCGGTGTCGTTGGAGTTGCCCGCGAACGAACCGGCCGCGGACTCGTTCGACTGAGTCACGTCGCCGTCGTTGCCGGGGCTGAGCACCCGCACCGAGATGTTCTGGTTGGTCGGGTTGATCTGTGTGGATGTCGCGTTCGACACGGCGGACTGATAGTTCCCGGCCACCTGCTCTGCGAGCTGGCCGGCTACCGATCCATCCGCCATCGCCGGCCCTGCACCTATGCCTAGGAACAGGGCGCTGACGGCCGACGCGAGGAGCTTCTTCCTCATGGGGTACTCCTCATTCCGTCGATCTGCCGGGACGTGGTCCCGGCACGAACGTGTAGGTCAGCCGCCTGGCGTTAGCCCGGCCGTTCGAGCCTTCCTGAGCTGAGCAAGGAGGAAAGCTTTCGCGACCGGTCGAGGGCCGGCTCGAGCACGCGCGGTGCGAGCAGGCACACCAGTCCGAGCAGCGCGACCGCCAGCGGAAGCGGCGCGCTGCCGCCGCCGCCCGCGGAGGCGGCCGCCAGCGGGAGGGGCGCGGGCGCTGTGGACGGTGCCGGTTCCGGGTCGGGGTCCGGCTCGGCCGGAGGGCTCGTGGCGTGCGCGGCGGCGTGGTGGTGCGCGGGATCCGTCTCGACGGTCGGAGGAGGCGCGTAGAACGCCAGGGGCGCCAGGGCAGTCGCCCGCGGAGCGGGATCCGCCTTCGGCGGCCCGGCGTGCTCCGCCCGCGCCGGGTCGAGGTCGCCCACGGGCGTGACCTCGGCGGGAGGCGCGGGGCGGGCGCTGACATCGCCGGCGGCTCAACCGACATGGGCGCTTCGAGGGAGTCGAAAGGGAACTCGGGCATGTCGCCGGAAAGGTCCGGCATCTCGGGCGCCTCGGTCCACTCCCAGTTCCAGACCCAGTTCAGGGTGAGGCCGCCGCCCGCGTCGTCGCCCGGTGCCGGCGAGCCGCGCTCGACCGGCGCCCGCACCTCGGCGGGCATCTCGATCTCCTGGGTCACGTCCCCGTTGTCGCCCGGACTGAGGACCCGGACATCGATGTTGAGGTTCACCGGCGCGGGGGCCGCCGGCGGAGGCTCCGGAATGCTCTCCGGCGCTGGCGGCGGTTCCGCCGTCTCGGAGAGCTCGTCGGGAGCCGGGGCCGGCGCCTCGACCGGCGCGGGTGGTGGAGGAGCGACAACTCCGCCGCCCTCCATCTCGGCCTCCATCTCCGCGTGCAGCGCGGCCTCCAGCTCCGCCTGAAGCTCGGCGGGATCGAGTTCCTGCGCTGCACCGGCCGCCGGGACCGCCAGCGTCACCCCGATCGCCAGAAGCGCGGCTCTCGCGAGCCAAGTCGCGCGCACGGGCGGTCGAAGGGCGCGACCGCGAGCAATGCTCCGGTGGGGGCGGTTCATGAGACGGCGGGGTAGGGATGCGAGCCGTGTCTACCTTTCGAGTACCCGTTGGATCGCGCCCGGACCGCATCGCAGCGCTGATATCGGGCTAGTCTGGGCTGGTACTACGGCGTTGCATCACCCAAGTGGGGGTGAAGGCACGGCACAGCACACGCGCACCGACCGTGACTCCGCCACAGCGCGGCTCCTGGCCGTCTACAAGGCCGACGGCGACGCGCGAGCACGCGACCGGCTCGTCCAGCTGTACCTGCCGCTCGTCGAGGCGCTCGCGCACCGGCACGAGCGACGCGGCGCCGAGCACGACGACCTCGTGCAGGCTGGCTCCATCGGGCTCCTGAACGCGATCGAGCGCTACGACGCCGCCCGCGGCGGCGAATTCGCGGCGTTCGCCGTTCCGACCATCGCCGGGGAGATGAAGCGCCATCTGCGGGACCGCACGGAGACCGTGCGCCTGCCGCGGGCGCTCCAGGAGGCCCGCGCGCGGCTGCCGGCCGTGCGCGAGGAGGTAACTGCGCGGCTCGGGCGCGAGCCATCCCGAGCGGAGCTCGCGAAGGCGCTCGACATCTCCGCGGACGACCTCGCGGGCCTCGAGTCCGCCGCGCCGGCGCCCGGGGACGGCGCGCCGGCCGGGGAGGCCGGAGAGCCCGCCGACACCGCTCCGGAGCGGATCCTCCTCGCGGGCGCGTTCCAGACGCTCGACGAGACGGACCGCCGGATCGTCTACCTCCGCTTCGTGAAGGACCTGAGCCGCCGTCAGGCCGCGAAGGAGCTCGGCATCTCGGAGGCCGCCCTGAGCCGGCGCACGGACGCGGCGCTCGCGCGCCTCCGCAACGAGCTGGAAGGCCGCACCGAACCGCCTCAGCGCAAGCGCGAGTCGAGCCACAGCGGGCGGCTGCTGCTCCGCATGCCGCAGTCGCTCCACGCAGAGCTGGCGGACGCCGCGGAGCGCGAGGACGTGAGCCTCAACCAGTACATCACCAACGCGCTCGCGGCCGCGGTCGGATGGCACCGCGAGAACGGTGCCGCCGCTCCAGAGCGCGCGCCGGGACCGCCGCGCTGGCTTCCCGCCGCGCTCGTCACGAACATCGTGGTGGTGGTCATCGCGGGAGTGGTTGCGCTGCTTCTGCTGGTGGTGGCACTTCAGGAGGGCCTGTAGCCGCGGGCGGGCGCCGGATCAGGGGCACGAGCGCGAGCGATGCCACGAGCGCGGCGGCCAGCACGGTCAGCGGCATCTCGAAGCCGCCGGTCGAGTCCTCCGCGACGCCCGTGAACGCCGGGCCCACGAACCCGCCCAGGTTGCCGACCGCCGCCACGAGCGCGATGCCCGCGGCCGCGGCGCTCCCGCTCAGGATCGCGGTGGGATACGCCCAGAAGCGCGGCAGCGCCGAAAGGAGCCCGACCGCCGCGACCGTGATGGCCACGGTCAGGAGCAGCGTCGACTGCGCGTAGGCGGTGAGCGCGCATCCCGCCGCGCCGACCAGGATCGGCACCGTGAGGCCAGTGCCGCGCCTGGCCGCGAGGATCATCGCCACGGTGGCGAAGCCGTACGGGATCGCTGACAGCACGCCCACCTCGAAGTCGCTGAAGCCGGTGCGGTCCTGAACCAGGTCCGGCACGAAGAACGTGAGCCCGAACCCTGCCGCGAGCAGCACGAAGTACACGAGGCCGAGCACCCACACGCGGCCGTTCGTCAGCCCGTCGCGCACCCGTCCCGGGCGTCGGCGGGACCTCGCGCGCCACCTCCGCGGTGAGGAACTCGCGCTCGTCCGGCTCGAGCCAGTCGGCGTCCGCCGGGCGCTCGTCGAGGTAGTGCCACGTGACGAAGCCGAGCGCGATCGCCGGGAGGCCCTCGACGAGGAACAGCCACTGCCAGCCGTCGAGGTCGAGGAAGCCGTCCAGCTCGAGCAGCCCGCCGGAGAGCGGGCCGCCGGCGACGTACGCCGCCGACACGGCGGTGAGGAACAGGGCGATCGCGCGCGTGCGCTCGCGCTCCGGGAACCACCAGGTCAGGAACAGGATGATCCCGGGGAAGAACCCGGCCTCCGCGGCCCCGAGCATGAAGCGGAGCACGTAGAAGCTCGTCGCGCTCTCGATGAACATCATCGAGGCCGAGATCACGCCCCACACGATCATGATCGCGCCGAGCCAGCGGCGCGCGCCGAAGCGCTCGAGCGCCAGGTTGCTCGGCACGCCGAAGATCACGTAGCCGAGCGAGAAGATCCCGGCGCCGATGCCGAAGATCGTGTCGCTGAAGCCGAGGTCGTCCTCGAGCTGGAGCTGCGCGAAGCTCACGTTCACGCGGTCGAGGTACGCGACCACGTAGATGAGGAAGAGGAACGGGATCAGCCGGCGCGTGGCCTTGCGGAATGCCCGTTCCTCCAAGGTCACGCGCCGACCCTAACGCGCCGGTGAGAGCCGGTGCGTTACTTCACGACGAGCTTGAACGCGGACTTCAGGCTGTCCTCGCCGCCGGAGGTGCCCGCCACGAACGCGCGGAGCGGCTCGAGGTACGGCTGGGCGTTCTGCCAGTCCGCGCTGTTGGCCGCTTCCGTCGAGCCGACGAGGTCGAAGATCGGCTGAAGCAGGATGTAGAACGACACGTCGTACTCGCCGAGCGCGTCCCGCGTGGCCGTGAAGTCCGGGTCATCGCCGAGCTTGCTCCCGGCATCGACGGCATCGCTCGCGGCCGTATCGCCGTAGGCGAACACGACCCGCCCGTCTCGCTGGAACACGTGGACCGGCTTCGGGATCGCGCCGCTCGACACCGTGAAGCCCTCGCCGCCGCCGGGAGCGGACAGCGGCCCGACGCGCACCGCACCCTGCGCCTGAGTGGTGACGAGCCCCCGGAGCGCGTCGAGCAGGCGGCCGGACGCCTGCTCGTCCGTCGTCTCGATCATCAGCGCGCCGTCGAGCTCCGCGACGGTCGTGCCGCGCACGAAGACGGCGAAGTCGCCCATCCAGGCGAGCACGTCGCGCTCGAGGTCGAGCCCGGTCGCCGCCTGGAGCTGCCGCTCGATCGTGTCGCGGCCGCCCACGATGTCGGCCACCGAGTCGATGTAGAAGTCGAGGAGCTTGCCGAAGTCCGTCTGCGCCATCGCCACCCAGGAGTCCGCCGGGAGCTCGGTGAGCAGGTCACTGCGCCTGGCCGCCCAGCCCGAAGGTCTGGGCGAGCTCCCGAGCCACCTCCGCCTCGAACACCACGCCGTCGTCGTCCGCGTCCACGGTGGCGACGACCGGCTCCTCGAAGTACTTCTCGAACGACTCCGGCAGCGATCCGCCCTGCGGGATCGACTCGAGCAACCGCGGCGAGTTGAGGTAGAAGAGCCCGAGCCTGTCCTCCGAGGCGTCCTCGATCGCCTGGGTGTACTGCTCGTCGTCGGCGAGCGTCTCACCGCCCTTGCCGGCGTCGATCGACGCCTTCACGCCCTGCTCGTCTCCCGCCACGAGGAAGCCGTTGAACACCGCCGCCGTGTTCACGTCCTCCGCCTCGTCCATGAAGTACTCGACGTCCTTGTACGTCTTCGTCGTGACCTCACCCTCCGCGGACTCCCTGAGCACGTCGCGGGACGCATCCTCATCGTCGGTGGCGATCATGAGCACGGCGGAGCTGGGCTGGCCGGTAGCGCTGACGCGGCTGACGAAGACGCCGGCCTCGTCGCCGAGCCACGGCTCGATGTCCTCCTCGAACGTGATGTCCGATCCCTCCTTCTGGAGGGCGTCGTCGAAGAGCTTCTTGAGCTTGTCCCCCGCGTCCCCGCCACCCGGGAACTTCGAGACGATCGAATCGATCGCCTGCTCCTGGTCGCCCTCCGGGTCGAGCGTGACCTCGCCGTAGATGAGCGCGCCGGCGGGCGCGAGCTCCGAGGCGCCCGAGGCGGCCTCGTCCTCGCTGCCGCAGGCGGCGACCGCCATGGACGCGAGCAACAGCACGGCGACGGTCAGGAGCAGTTTGCGCATGCGCGTGAGCCTCTGTGGGGGAAGTCGGGGCTAGAGCCGGACGGTGTCGGCACGGACGCGCCCTGCCCGGTGCGCCTCGAGTAGCGCGAGGCAGAGCGCGAGGTCCTGGATCGCCAAGCCTGTCGAGTCGAACAGCGTAGCCCCATCCGGAGCGGAACGACCCGGGTGGGTCCCGGTGAGGACGTCGCCGAGCTCGGCGACCCGGTCGCGGGTCACGAGGCCGGCCTCGACCGCCCCGGTGAGCTCGCCGCCGTGGCTCGCCTGCTCCCACTCGTCGCAGAACAGCTCGCACGCGGCAACCGCCTCGGGCTCGGCCTCGGCCTTGCCCGGGCCGTCGGCGCCCAGCATGTTGAGGTGGATGCCCGGACGCACGTCGCCGGCGCGAATCACCGGCTCGTTGCCCGGCGTCACGCAGGTCACGACGTCGCACGCGAGCGCCTCCTCGCGCGTGCCCACCTCCCAGCCGAGCTCGCCCGCGAGCTGGCCGGCCGCCTCGGGATCCGGGTCGAAGCAGACGCCCGGCCCGTACTCAGCCGCCGCGAGGCAGCGCGCGGCCCAGGTGCCGTGGAGGCCGCAGCCGACCATGCCCGCGGTCGCCGCGTCCTCGCGCGCCAGCTCCTGCGCGGCCACGGCCGCGACCGCCCCCGTGCGAAGCGCCGTTACCGCGCGCACGTCGACGAGCGCCAGTGGCTCGCCGTCGGCGGCCGAGGACACGCAGATCATCCCCATGACCACCGGCAGCCCGGCCTCGGGGTTGTTCGGGAACGACGTGACCCACTTGAGGATCGCGATGCCCGCCCCCTTGGCCGGCATCGCCCGGAAGTCGCCGTTGGGCGCGGCGTCGAGGTACACCTTCGGCGGCATCTGCCACTCGTTGCCGGCGTACTCCACGAATCCGTCGCGCACCCGCTCGATCGCCTCGGCGGGCTCGATCGCCTGAAGCACGGCCTCCTGGGGGAACACGAGCAGCTCGGCCATCGCCGTTTACGCTATCCAGCCCGTGGGGCGCAACGGAAAGCAGAGCCCGGCCAGGCCGCGCATCGAGGTGCGCCAGCCCGCGTCGCCGGAGGAGGCGGCCGCGATCGCCGCCGCCATCGAGCAGTTCATGCGCGACACAGCGCCGCCGCCCGCCCAGGCGGAGCCGAGGGTCGACGGGTGGCTCCGCGCCGGGCTGCTCGAGGGCACGAAGCGCGGTCCGGGCGAGTCGCCCTGGGCCTACGGCTTCTCGCCCCGGTGAGCGCGCTCGCCCGCCCTCAGCGCCCGGGCGACTCGCCGCGGTAGTAGTCGACGTTCGAGGACCGCTCCACCATGAGGTTCTCCGGCACGTGGTGGCCTACCCAGACGCCCATCTTGTCGCTGTCCGGATACGAGGTGGCGCTCGGATAGACGAGGTCCGACCACATCAGCACGCGCGCGGCCTCGTCGCCGTCGTTGCCCACCTGGTGGGCGCCGGCGGGGCCGCGCGGGAAGAAGGCGACGTCGAACGCCTCGAGCGTCTCGGTGCCCTCGGGCGTCCGGAGCCACGGCCGCCCCGAGAGCACCATCAGCCATTCCTCCTCGCCCCACTCGTAGTGGTAGGGGCAGAGCTTCTCGCCGGGCGGGAGCTCGTAGACGGTCGTTCCCGTGCGCTCGGCGCCGAGCTGCGTGCCGAGCCGGAACATCCCCGCGCGGAAGCCCTCCGGGTCGTCGTCGTCGTATGTGAAGTTCGGGTTAGCGATGTTGAGACGAGCCATGACCCCATCATCGAGGATGCGTATCGTGGCCCGCTATGTCCGAAGCGGTCATACAGGCAGAGGGGATTCGCAAGAGCTTCGGTGACGTACAGGCGCTGTGCGGCATCGACCTGAGCGCGCCGCCCGGCACGATCCTCGGCCTCCTCGGGCCGAACGGCGCCGGCAAGACCACCGCGGTGCGCATCCTCACGACGCTGCTCCCGCCGGACGGCGGGACCGCGCGCGTCGCGGGCTGCGACGTCGTCAAGGACGCCGCGGCCCTGCGCTCCCAGATCGGGCTCGCCGGCCAGTACGCGGCCGTCGACGAGAACCTCACCGGGTTCGAGAACCTCGACATGGTCGGGCGGCTCTATCACCTGGGCCGTAGCTCGTCGCACGAGCGCGCGCGGGAGCTCCTCGAGCGGTTCGAGCTCACGGACGCCGCCGACCGCCTCGCCAAGACCTACTCCGGCGGCATGCGGCGGCGGCTCGACCTCGCCGCCGCCCTGGTGGCGCGACCGCCCGTGCTCTTTCTGGACGAGCCCACGACGGGGCTCGACCCGCGCAGCCGGCTCCAGCTCTGGGAGACCATCGAGGCGCGCGTGGCGGCGGGCACGACGGTCCTGCTCACGACCCAGTACCTCGACGAGGCCGACAGGCTGGCGGACCGGATCGCGGTGATCGACCACGGCCGCGTGATCGAGGAGGGCACGCCCGACGAGCTGAAGAGCCGCGTGGGCGGCGAGCGGCTCGAGGTGACGCTCGAGAGCTACGACCAGGAGCCCGCCGCGATCGAGGCGCTCGCCCCGCTCGCGGACGAGCGGCCGAAGTGCGAGCACGGGATCCTCGTCATGCCGCTCCGCCGCGAGCGCGGCGGGATCGCGGAGGCCGTGCGCCGCCTCGACGCGGCGAACGTGGGCATCGCCGACATCGCCGTCAGGCGGCCGACGCTCGACGACGTCTTCATCGTGCTCACCGGCCACGCGGCCGAGTCACAGGAGGAGGGCGAGGAGGCGGAGCGCGAGGAGGCCGCCGCGTGAGCTCGCTCGCCTACACACTCGGGGACACGGCCGTGATCGCCAAGCGGAACCTGCTGCGGATCCCCCGCCAGCCGGACCTATGGGTCTCGTTCACGGTCCAGCCGCTCATGTTCGTGCTGCTGTTCGTGTACGTGTTCGGCGGCGCGATCCAGACGCCGGGCTACGAGTACGTGGACTTCCTGATGCCCGGGATCATCGTCCAGACGATGGCGTTCGGCGGCTTCGTGACCGCGATCGGCCTGTCGGACGACCTGAGCAAGGGGCTCGTCGACCGCTTCCGGTCGCTACCGATGGCACGGTCGGCGGTGCTGGCGGGACGCACGCTCGCGGACGTGGCGACCAACACGGTCAGCCTCGTGGTGATGGTCGGCGTCGGGCTGCTCGTGGGCTTCAACTTCACGTCGAGCCCGCTCGAGGTCGCGGCCGGCGTCGTCCTGCTGCTCCTGTTCGGCTACGCGTTCTCGTGGGTGTTCGCCTACGTCGCGCTGATATCGGGGTCGGCGGAGGGCGCCAACGCGCTCGGGTTCATGCTGATCTTCCCGCTGACGTTCGCGTCGTCCGCGTTCGTGCCCCCGGAGTCGATGCCGGCCGCGATCGAGTGGTTCGCCGAGGTCAACCCGTTCAGCACGATCGTGGACGCGACCCGCGCACTGTTCGTGGACGCGCCGCACGGCAACGACGTGTGGGCCGCGTTCGCCTGGTGCTTCGGGCTGATCGCGGTGTTCGCGACGCTGTCCGTCTACAAGTACCGGCGCGCGGTCAGCTCGTAGCGGCGGCGGTCACCGTGCGGGTGGCGGTCCGCCCACGGCTGGGCCTGCTCGAGCTGCGCGGCCACGCGGATCAGCAGGTCCTCGCGGCCGTAGGCCGCCACGAGCTGGACGCCGATCGGCAGGCCGTCCTCCGACCAGTGCAGCGGCAGCGAGATCGCCGGCTGGCCGGACGAGTTGAAGCCCGCGGTGAAGATCGCGTACGGCGTCGCGCGCACGATCGGCATGAGCGGGTTCTCCTCGTCCCCGATGCCGATCTCGCCGATCGCGGCCGGCGGCAGCGCCATCGTCGGCGTGAGCAGGAGGTCGTGTGAGGACCACCACTGCGGCGCCCTCGCGGGCGACGCTCTGGGAGTACTCCATCGCCTCCAGGTACGACGCCGCCGAATGAGCCTTGCCCTGCTCCGCGAGCGCCCAGGTGAGCGGCTCCACGTCGTCGGGGCCGATCTGCTCGCCGGTCTTGCGCTCCCAGTAGCGGAGGCCGAAGTCGACCCCGCTCGTCCAGCGCACGAGGAACTTCTCGATGTACCCCTCGTCATCGAGCGCCTCCGGATACGAGGGCTCCACGTCGTGGCCGAGCCCCGCCAGGAGCCGCGCGGCGGCCTGGGCGCCCGCCACGCACTCCGGGTGCGCCTCGAACTGGCCGCCCGGCGGGCGGGTCATCAGGCCGATGCGCAGGCGACCCGGGTCGGCGCCCACCTCCTCGGTGTACGGGCGCGCCCTGTCGGGCGCGTAGTAGGGCTCGCCGGGCGGCGGGTCCGCCACCCACTCGAGCACCGCGGCCGCGTCGCGCACCGAGCGCGACACCACGAGCTCCGTGGTGAGGCCGGACATGAAGTCGCCGAACTCCGGTGCCAGCGACACCCGCCCGCGCGAGGCCTTCAGTCCCACGAGGCCGCAGCACGACGCCGGGATGCGGATCGAGCCGCCGCCGTCGTTCGCGTGCGCCACCGGCACCATGCCCGACGCCACCGCGGCCGCCGAGCCGCCGCTCGAGCCGCCCGTGGAGTGGCCCGTGTTCCACGGGTTCCGCGCCGGCCCGTAGGCCGCCGATTCGGTGGTGGGCAGGATCCCGAGCTCCGGCGTGTTCGTCTTCCCGACGTACACGAAGCCCGCCTCGCGGAAGCGGCGCGCCAGCCAGGTGTCCTCGGGCTCGGTCCAGCCGATCCGCTTCAGGAAGCCCATCCCCTCGTGGAACGGGTCGCCCTCGGTGTGGCACGCGAGGTCCTTCACGAGGAACGGCACGCCCCGGAAGGGCCCATCGGCGGGGTTCGTGGCCAGCGCCTTCTCGTACAGAGGATGGATAACGGCGTTCAGCTCGCCGTTCAGCGCCTCGATGCGCCGTATCGCCTGCTCCGTCAGCTCAGCCGGCGAAGCCTCGCCGGAGCGCACCAATTCGGCCATTCCCGTGGCATCCATGAAAGGGAAAGCTACCGGCGCCGATAAAAGGGAGGAAACCCGACTGGATTTTGGTACTTTCACACGATGGAACCGGTTTCCGCGCCGCCGGCCGGCGCTAAGCGCAAGGGCAAGCAGGGGTCCCTCGAGAACCCGGAGGTGGCCGAGAACGTCCCCGGCCACATCATTCCGATCCTCGAGCGGGAGTTCGACGACTTCGACAACGAGGCCGAGAAGTTCCTCGAAGGAGAGACGCCCGAGACGGAGTTCATCGGCTTCCGCCTGAAGCAGGGCGTCTACGGGCAGCGCCAGGCCGACGTCCAGATGATCCGCGTGAAGCTCCCCTTCGGCGGCATCACGCCGGAGCAGATGGAGGCGTTCGCGGACGTGGTGGAGAACTACGCGCCGCTCAACAAGGGCCACATCACCACGCGCCAGAACATCCAGCTCCACCACATCCCGCTGCGCGACGCCGCGAAGGCGATCCGCGAGCTGTCCGACTCCGGCCTCTCGAGCCGCGAGGGCTGCGGCAACACCGTCCGCAACGTGACCGGCGACCCCTGGGCGGGCGTCTGCGAGGGCGAGCTCTTCGACCCGACGCCGTACGTGGGCGCCTACGTGCGCTACTTCGTGCGCCACCCCACCACGCAGCTCATGCCGCGCAAGGTGAAGACGGCCTTCACCTCGACGGACGAGGACCGCGCGATCACGGGCATCCACGACATCGCCTACATCCCGCGCATCCGCGACGGGGTGAAGGGCTTCGAGCTGCGCGTGGGCGGCGGCACGTCGATCATGCCGCGCGTCGCGCCGACGCTCCGCGAGTTCGTGACCGCCGACGACGGCGAGTACCTGAAGGTGGCCGAGGCGGTGTTCCGCATCTTCGACCGCCAGGAGTGGCTCCGGAAGAACCGCGCACGCGCCCGCATCAAGGTGTTCGTCGACAAGTACGGCATCGAGGAGCTCGCGAAGCAGGTCGACGAGGAGCTCAAGGGCGACTGGGTCGCCGAGCGCGACTTCGACCCCGCGCCGCTCCTCTTCATCGACGACGAGGAGGCCGGCGCGCCTCCGGCCCCGGCCACCTACGCCAGCCCGAACGGCGACGGCTCCGAGTACGAGCGCTGGGCCGCCGCGAGCGTCGTGCCGCAGCGCCAGGCCGGGTTCTCGACCGTGCAGATCAAGGTGGTCCGCGGCGACCTCACGCCGGAGCAGTTCCGCGGCCTCGCCGAGATCATGCGGAAGTACTCGGGCGGCTACGCGCGCACGACGGTCCACCAGAACCTCGTGCTCCGCTGGGTGCGCGACGAGACGACCTACGAGGTCTGGCAGGCGCTCTCCGAGCTCGGGCTCGGCGACGCCGGCGTGGACGAGATCAACGACGTGATCTCCTGCCCCGGCACCGACTCGTGCAAGCTCGGCATCACCAGCTCGATGGGCCTGAACCACGCGGTCCGCGAGCGGGTCGAGTCGATGGGGATCGAGGACCCGCTCACGCGGCGGATCCACATCAAGATGTCCGGCTGCCCGAACGGCTGCAGCCAGCACCACATCGCGAACATCGGGTTCTACGGCGCGTCGATCAAGGTCGGCGAGCACACGATCCCGGCGTACGTCGCGCACATCGGCGGCAACTACGAGGGCGGCGAGGTGCTCTACGGCACGCGCCTGAAGGTGAGGCTGCCCGCCAAGCGCGTGCCGGACGCGGTCGAGCGCTGGATCCGCATGTACGAGGCGGAGCGCGAGGGCGGCGAGGTCTTCAACGACTTCGCCGAGCGCGTGGGCCAGCTCCGCTTCGAGGACGAGGTCCGCGACCTGGCGATGCCCGTCGAGTTCAGCCTCGACAACATGCAGCACTTCATCGACTGGCAGCGCAAGGAGCCCTTCCAGGTCATCCGGGGTGAGGGCGAATGCGCGGTGTAGCCGAGGACACCCTGCGCACCGCGGTGGAGCGCCACCACCCCTCGCTCGTCATGGCGTGCTCCTTCCAGAAGGAGGAGTCGGTCCTGATCGACATGCTCATGCGGATCGAGCCCTCCGCGCGCGTGTTCACGATCGACACCGGCGTGCTGTTCCCCGAGACCTACGAGGTCTGGCGCAAGGTCGAGGACCGCTACGGGCTGAGCGTCGAGGTCGTGGACGCCACGCCGCCGAACGGCACGCCCTGGAGCGCGGCGAACTGCTGCGGCAGCCGCAAGGTCGACGCGCTCGCAGCAGGCGCTGGCCGGCAACGAGGCCTGGATCACGGGCATCCGGCGCGAGCAGTCGCCCACGCGAGCGGACGCCGAGCAGATCGAGTGGGACGACGCGCGCGGGGTCTGGAAGTTCAATCCGCTCGCCGAGTGGAGCGGCGAGGACGTGTGGGCCTACGTGCACGAACTCGATCTTCCCTACCATCCGCTCCACGACAGGGGCTATGAATCCATAGGCTGCGCCCCCTGCACTCTTCCCGGAAACGGCCGTGAGGGCCGTTGGGCCGGGCAGGACAAGACAGAGTGCGGCCTGCACGCTTGACCTACGAGATCTCACACCTGCGCGCCCTCGAATCCGAGGCCATCCACGTCATCCGCGAGGTAGCGGCTGAGCTGGAGCGTGCGGTGCTGCTGTTCTCGGGCGGCAAGGACAGCGCCGTCCTGCTCCACCTGGCGCGCAAGGCGTTCCACCCCGGCTCGCTGCCGTTCCCGGTGATGCACGTGGACACGGGGCACAACTTCCCCGAGGTGATCGAGTACCGCGACCGGCTCGTCGAGGAGATGGGCGCCCGCCTGATCGTCGCGTCCGTGCAGGAGTCGATCGACAACGGCCGCGTCGTCGAGGAGAAGGGCCCGCGCGCGTCGCGCAACCGGCTCCAGTCCGTGACGCTGCTCGACGCGATCGAGGAGCACGGCTTCAAGGCGGCCTTCGGCGGCGCCCGCCGCGACGAGGAGCGCGCCCGCGCGAAGGAGCGGATCTTCTCCTTCCGCGACGACTTCGGCCAGTGGGACCCGAAGCGCCAGCGCCCCGAGCTCTGGAACATCTACAACGGCTTCGTGAAGCCCGGCGAGCACGTGCGCGTGTTCCCGCTCTCGAACTGGACCGAGCTCGACGTGTGGCAGTACATCGCCGAGGAGAAGCTCGAGCTGCCCTCGATCTACTTCGCGCACGAGCGCGAGGTGTTCAAGCGCGACGGGATGCTCTACGCGGTCTCGGACTACGTCGAGCTGCTGCCCGGCGAGGAGCCGTTCACCGAGTCCGTCCGCTTCCGCACGGTCGGCGACATGAGCTGCACCGGCGCGGTGGCCTCCAACGCCTCGAAGCTCGAGGACGTCGTGGCCGAGATCGCCGCCACGCGGATCACCGAGCGCGGCGAGACGCGCGCGGACGACCGCGTCTCGGAGGCCGCGATGGAGGACCGCAAGAAGGAGGGCTACTTCTAGCCGTGGCGACCGTCGGCGCGGCAACCAACGGGCGGCCCACGGCCACCCCCACCTCCGAGCTCGTGCGCTTCGCGACGGCCGGCTCGGTCGACGACGGCAAGTCGACCCTGATCGGCCGCCTCCTGTACGACACCAAGTCGATCTTCGAGGACCAGCTCGAGCACGTCGAGGAGACCTCCAAGCGGCGCGGCGACGGCTACGTGAACCTCGCGCTGCTCACCGACGGCCTGCGCGCCGAGCGCGAGCAGGGCATCACGATCGACGTGGCCTACCGCTACTTCCACACGCCGCGGCGCAAGTTCATCATCGCCGACACCCCCGGCCACGAGCAGTACACGCGCAACATGGTCACCGGCGCCTCCACGGCGGACCTGGCGCTGGTCCTCGTGGACGCGCGCAAGGGCGTGCTCGAGCAGTCGCGCCGGCACGCGTTCATCGCGTCGCTGCTGCGGATCCCGCACCTCGTGGTGTGCGTGAACAAGATGGACCTGGTCGACTGGGACCAGGAGGTGTTCGACCGGATCTGCTCCGACTTCACCGGGCTGGGCGGCGAAGCTCGACGTCCAGGACGTGACCTTCATCCCGATCTCGGCGCTCCACGGCGACAACGTGGTCGAGCGCTCGAAGTCCATGGACTGGTACCAGGGGTCGTCGCTGCTCTACCACCTCGAGCACGTGCACGTGGCCTCCGACCGCAACCTCCAGGACGCGCGCTTCCCGGTTCAGTGGGTCACGCGGCCGATGTCCGACGAGCTGCACGACTACCGCGGCTACGCGGGCGAGGTGGCCTCGGGCGTCTTCCGCACCGGCGACGAGGTCGTGGTGCTGCCGTCGGGCCGGACCTCGCGGATCGCGGCCATCGACACCTTCGACGGCGAGCTCGACGAGGCCTACCCGCCGCTGTCCGTGACGCTGCGGCTCGAGGACGACATCGACGTCTCGCGCGGCGACATGATCTGCCGGCCGCAGAACCGCCCCGTCGAGGCGAAGGAGCTCGACGCGATGGTCTGCTGGATGGCCGAGCGCCCGCTCTCGCCGGGCGGGCGCTACCGGATCAAGCACACGAGCCGGGCCGCCCTCGCGAAGGTCGATCAGGTGATCTACCGGATCGACGTGAACTCGCTGCACCGCGACGAGTCCGCGAACGGGCTCGAGCTGAACGAGATCGGGAAGCTCCGCCTCGGCTGTCCACGCCGCTCCTGGTGGACCAGTACCGCCGCAACCGCACCACCGGCAGCTTCGTCCTCATCGACGAGTCGACGAACGACACCGTCGGTGCAGGCATGGTCCTGTAGACCGGCCTTCTCTAGGCTGCCGGTGTGGATTTCGCCCTCGTAGCGTTCGGCCTGGGCGTCGGGATCCTCGTCGGGATGACCGGGATCGGCGGGGGCTCGCTCATGACGCCGATGCTGATCCTCGTGTTCGGCGTCACGCCGGTCACCGCGATCGGCACCGACCTCGCGTACGCGGCGGTCACGAAGACGGTCGGCGGCTACAAGCACCTGACGCAGAAGACCGTCGACCTGACGCTGTCCACGTGGATGGCGTTCGGGTCGGTGCCGGCCGCCATCGGCGGCGTCTACGTGCTCACGCTGCTCGAGGACTGGCTCGGCCAGGACTTCGAGGACGCCGTGATCGCGATCCTCGCCGGCGCGCTGCTGCTCACGGGCGCCGCCACGCTCGTGCGCGCGTTCCTGAAGAGGATGCACGAGCGCGAGCGCGACACGATCGAGATGGAGCGGCGGCACAAGGTCGCCGCCGTCGTGCTCGGCGTGTGCGTGGGCTTCGTGCTCGGCGTGACGTCGGCGGGCAGCGGCGCGCTGATCGCGGTCGGCCTCATCCTCCTCTTCCGGCTGTCCCCGCAGCGCGTGGTCGGCACCGACGTGTTCCACGCGGCGATCCTGCTCTGGGCCGCCGGCCTCGCCCACATCGTGGCCGGCAACGTGGACTTCGGTCTGGCCGGCACGATCCTGCTGGGCTCGGTGCCGGGCGTGTGGCTCGGCAGCCACTGGTCGGTGCGCGTCGAGCCGGCCGTGCTGCGCACGACGCTGGCCGTCGTCCTGATCGGGGCGGGGCTCGCGCTGCTCATCAAGGCCGGTCTCGACCTGCCGCTGATCGTGATCGCCCCGTTCCCGCTGGCGGTGATCGCGCTGCTGCTCGTGACGATGTACCGCTCGCGCGAGAAGGTGTCCCAATGATGGTGGTCATGACGCCGGAGGCCACGCCGGCGCAGATCGACGCGGTGGTGGAGCGCCTCCAGGCGGGCGGCGTGCACGCCAAGGTGATGCCGGGCGAGCTCACGACCGCGATCGGCGCGATCGGCGACCCCGAGGGCGTGCTCGAGATGGGCCTCGAGGGCCTCGCCGGGCGTCGACCGCGTCATCCCGATCTCCCGGCCGTACAAGCTCGCCTCGAGCGAGCTGTCTCACCACGCGCCCACCACCTTCCACATCCTCGACCGCCATGTCGGCGCGCCGGACACCTTCTGCCTGATCGCGGGGCCGTGCACGGTCGAGTCGCGCGAGCAGACGCTCGGCGTCGCGCGCGCGGTGGCCGCGGCCGGTGCGTCGATGCTCCGAGGCGGCGCCTTCAAGCCGCGCACCTCCCCCTTCGCCTTTCAGGGGCTGGGCATCGAGGGACTCGCGATCCTGCGGGCCGCGCGCGAGGAGACCGGCCTTCCGGTCGTGAGCGAGATGACCTCGGCCCAGCTGGCGGACGAGTTCGCCGAGTCGGTCGACGTGATCCAGGTGGGCGCGCGCAACATGCAGAACTACGGCCTCCTCGAGGTGGTCGGGAAGATGGACAAGCCCGTGCTGCTGAAGCGCGGCCTCTCCTCGACGCTCGACGAGCTCCTCCAGGCGGCCGACTACGTGCTCAAGGAGGGCAACGAGCGCGTGATCCTGTGCGAGCGCGGCATCCGCACCTTCGACAGCGCGATGCGCTTCACGCTCGACCTCGGCGCCGTGCCGTGGCTGAAGCTGCACACGCACCTGCCGGTGATCGTGGACCCGTCGCACGCCTCGGGAGACCGGCGCCTCGTGGGGCCGCTGTCGCGCGCCGCGGCGGCGGTCGGCGCGGACGGGATCATCGTCGAGGTGGCCGAGGACCCCGAGGTGGCCCTCTGCGACGGCCCGCAGCAGCTGTACGCCGACGACTTCGCCGACTTTGCCGCCGACGTGGCGGCGCATGCGAAGCTGTCGGGACGTGAGCTCGCCTAGCCTGCCTCCCGGCCCGAAGGCGCCCCGGGCGCTCCAGACCGCGCGCTGGATCGCGCGGCCCGCCGCGATGATGGAGGACTCTCAGCGGCGCTTCGGCGACATGTTCACGCTGAAGATCGCGAACGAGGGCACCTGGGTGTTCACGAGCGACCCGGACGCCGTGAAGCAGGTGTTCACCGGCGACCCGCGGCTCCTGCACGCCGGCGAGGCGAACATCGTGCTGCTGCCGGTGCTCGGCAGCCACTCGGTGCTGCTGCTCGACGACGCCGCCCACATGGCGCAGCGCAAGCTGATGCTGCCGTCCTTCCACGGCGAGCGGATGCGCGGCTACGAGGAGACGATGACCGAGGTGGCCGCGCGCGAGATCGAGCGCTGGCCCGCGGGCGAGCCGCTGGCGGCGTGGCCGACGATGCAGGCGATCACGCTCGAGGTGATCATGCGGACCGTCTTCGGCGTGACCGAGACCGCGCGCGTCGAGCGGCTCGGGCGCTCGCTGCAGGAGGCGCTTGCCTGGACCACCGAGCCGGCCCGCATGGCGCAGCTCGCGGTGCTCGGCCCGCGCCGGATCGCGGAGCGCGGGACCCTGCGCGCGGTGCTCGACCCCACCGACGAGCTGATCTACGAGGAGATCCGCGCTCGCCGCGAGGCGCCCGACCTCGAGGAGCGCGACGACGTGCTCTCGCTCCTCCTCCAGGCGCGCCACGACGACGGCAGCCCGATGTCGCGACGAGGAGCTGCGCGACGAGCTGATGACGCTGCTCGTGGCCGGCCACGAGACGAGCGCGACCGCGCTCGCCTGGGCGCTCGAGGCGCTGACGCACCACCCGGCGGCGCTCGACCGGCTGCGCGACGAGGTCGACGCCGGGGAGGACGCCTACCTCGACGCCATCGTCAAGGAGGTCCTCCGCCTGCGTCCGGTGATCGCGCTCGTGCTGCGCCGGCTCGTGGAGCCGATGGAGATCGGCGGCCGCCTCCTCCCCGCGGGGGTGAACATCGCTCCCTCGATCTACCTGACCCACCGCCGCCCCGACCTCTACGAGAACCCGCGCGCGTTCCGGCCCGAGCGGTTCCTCGAGAAGCCGCCCGGCACCTACACCTGGTTCCCGTTCGGCGGCGGCGTGCGGCGCTGCATCGGCGCGAGCTTCGCCCAGTTCGAGATGAAGGTCGTGCTGCGCGAGCTGGTGGCCCGGCTCGACATGCGCGCCGCGCGCCCGCAACCCGAGCGGCGCGTGCGCCGCGCGATCGTGTTCGCCCCGGAGCGAGGCGGCGAGATCGTGGTCGAGCGCCGCGCGCGGCGGCGCTCGTCCGACAGGGTCGCCGCCTAATAACCTCCCCGCCCGCAATGTTCGAGAAGGTCCTGGTGGCCAACCGCGGCGAGATCGCCATTCGCGTCATGCGCACGCTCGAGGAGCTGGGCATCGGCAGCGTGGCCGTCTACTCCGAGCCCGACCGCGACGCGCCGCACGTCCGGCGCGCCGGCGAGGCGTACCTGCTCGGCCCCGGGCCCGGCGACCGAGAGCTACCTGGTGGTCGAGAAGATCATCGAGGTCGCCAAGCAGTCGGGTGCGGAGGCGATCCATCCCGGCTACGGCTTCCTCGCCGAGAACGCCGCCTTCGCGCGCGCCTGCGACGAGGCCGGCATCGTCTTCATCGGCCCGCCCGCCGACGCGATCGACGCGATGGGCTCGAAGACCCGCGCGCGCGAGATCATGTCGGAGGCCGGCGTGCCGATCGTGCCGGGCACCACCGACCCGGTCGACACGGTCGAGGACGCGCGCAAGGTGATCGCCGACTCGGTCGGCTATCCGGTGGCGATCAAGGCCGCGGGCGGCGGAGGCGGCAAGGGCTTCCGCGTCGCGGAGTCCGAGGACGAGCTCGAGAAGGCCTTCGAGGGCGCCTCGCGCGAGGGCGAGAAGTTCTTCTCCGACGCGACCGTCTACGTGGAGCGCTACCTGCCGGACCCGCGCCACGTGGAGGTGCAGGTGCTCGCCGACGACCACGGCAACGTGATCCACCTGTTCGAGCGCGACTGCTCGGTGCAGCGCCGCCACCAGAAGCTGATCGAGGAGTCGCCGGCCCCGGCCGTGGACCCGGAGCTGCGCGAGAAGATCGGGAAGATCGGCACCGACGCCGCGCGCGCGGTGGGCTACCGCTCGGCGGGCACGATCGAGGGCCTGCTCCAGGACGGCGAGTACTTCTTCCTCGAGATGAACACGCGCGTGCAGGTGGAGCACTGCGTGACCGAGATGGTCACCGGCATCGACATCGTGCGCGAGCAGATCAAGATCGCCGCGGGCGAGGAGCTCGGCTACGCGCAGGAGGACGTGGTCGTGCGCGGCCACGCGATCGAGTGCCGGATCAACGCCGAGGACGCCTCGAAGAACTTCGCTCCCGCCCCGGGGAGGGTCGGCTCCTACCGCGAGCCGGCCGGCCCGTTCGTGCGCGTGGACTCGGGCGCCGAGGAGGGCTACGAGGTGCTGCCGCTGTACGACCCGATGATCGCGAAGCTGATCGTCTGGGACGTGGACCGCGAGGCCTCCACGAAGCGCATGCTGCGCGCGCTCGGCGAGTACGAGATCGAGGGCCTGAAGACGCTGATCCCGTTCCACAAGGCGCTGCTCGCGACCGAGCAGTGGGCGAACGGCGAGACCTGCCGCGACCTGGTCGAGGACAAGGACTGGCTGAAGCAGCTCGCGTTCCCGGCGCCGGACAAGGCCGGCGGCGACGAGGACGAGGCCGAGAAGGTCGCGCGCGAGTACGCCGTGGAGGTCTCCGGCCGGCGCTTCGACGTGACGGTGATCGGCGAGGCCGGCGCGGCGCGAACGGCGCCGCGCCGGCCGGCGTCGAAGAAGGCGCCGCGCCGCGAGCGCAAGAGCGGCGGTGGCGGCGGCGCGCCCGGCGAGCTCGTCTCGCCGATCCAGGGAACCGTGCTGAAGGTGGCCGTGGAGAAGGGCGCGGAGGTGGACGAGGGCGCCCTCATCTGCGTGATCGAGGCGATGAAGATGGAGAACGAGATCACGGCGCCCAGCGCCGGCACCGTCGAGGAGCTGGGCGTGTCCGAGGGCGGCTCGGTCGCCACCGGCGACACGATCGCCGTCATCAAGTGAACCCGCTCGGCCTCCTGGCGGTGCCAGCGGAGCTCGTCGCGGCCCTGCGTGTCCTGCCGGAAGTGCTCGATTCGCTGCGCGAGGTGCGCGAGGACACCCGCCGGATGGCGGACAACACCGACACCCTGGCCGACGTCGACGAGCACCTCGCGGAGGTCGACCGGATGGCGAAGCGTCCTCCCGCGGATGGACGAGCGCATGGCGAAGATCGAGGGAGCGATGCCGGTGCTCGTGGAGGTGCAGCAGCATCTCGCTCAGCTGCCGGAGACGATCGAGAGCCTGAACGCGAACATCGACGAGCTCCAGACACTGATGGGGCGCCTCCACGACTCGCTCGAGCCCCTCGGCCGCCTGGCGGACCGAATCCCGGGCGGCGGCCGCCGCTAGGCGACCTAGCCGGCTCGCTCCGCGGCGAAGACCTTCAGGCCCTTCGGGGCGCCCTCGGCCTTGAAGCGCCATTGGCGGCGCAGGCTCACGTCGGTGTCGCCCAGGTGCTCGCAGACGGTCTCGGAGACCAGCACCTGGCTCGGCCCGGCGGCGTCGGCCACCCGCGCGGCCACGTTCACGTCTACGCCGAAGTAGTCGCTGCCGAGCTTGCGCGGCTTTCCGTAGTGGATGCCGGCGCGCAGCTCGGGCTCGTAGCCGTCCACTCGGATCGCGCGCACGGCCTCGCTCACCTCGAGCGCGGCGTCGAGGGCATCGCCGGCCTCGTCGAACACGGCCATCAGCCCGTCGCCGAGCCGCTTCACGATCCGGCCGTCGCGACCCAGCAGCACCGGGTCGACGGTCCGGCCCACCGCGCGGAGCAGGTCGAGCGCCGCGTCGTCGCCCGCCTCGAGCGCCCAGTCGGAGAAGCGCACCAGGTCGAGGAACACGATCGCGAGCGGCTCGGTCGCCGCGGCCGCGGCCCTGCGCCTCCGACACCGCCTGCCACAGCTGGAGCGCCCCGAAGCCCACCTCGCGCGCCGCGCTCGGCCGGGCGTTCATCGCCGTGGCCAGCCGCTGCCCGATCAGCTGCGGCGGCTCGTCGCCCGCCACCGACAGCGGGTCGCCGTACGAGCGGTCGCCCGGCAGCCGCTGCCGGAGCGCCCGCGCGGCCTTCACCACGCCGTCGTGGCCGTCGAACTTCCGCAGCGCGGCGACCGCGCGATCCAGGTAGCGGGGCATCTCGGACCGGACTTCTAGCGCGTCTTGACCACGAGCTCGTGCCGTCCCGACGACGGCGCGCGCACCCACACCTCGAGGCCGCGGTTCGTGAGCCGCTTCCGGTGCCTCACCCTCCGCCCGTCGAGGCGGACGCTCGTCACCCGCGAGCCGCGCCGCAGCGTGTGGCCGAGCACGAGGCGGTCCACCGGCGCGCTGCCCACGGCGACGGTCGTGCGGTAGCGGCGGCCGGCGCGCGAGGCCCGCACCAGCCGGAGGTCGCCGTCGCCGAGCCGGATCCGGTCGCCCGGCGATCGGCGGCCCTCGACGGAAGCTGCGGGATCACCTCGAGCCTGCCGCGGCCGACGTCCGGGCGCACGCCGAGGTGCTGGTGCACGACCGGCCAGGCGCTCCCGTAGTGGCCCCAGGCCTGGATGAACATCGCGCGGCAGGTCCAGCAGCGGTCGATGTTCTTGCCGAACTCGGGCGACGGGCAGGATCTCGGGCAGCGCACCGGGCTGCTCGTCGGGCAGGCCGCCGGTGGCCGGCTCGGCGAACAGCGGCTCGACCTCGGCCTCCGTGTAGCGGCGCTGCTCGCGCGAGCCGCCCGTAGTTGCCCTCGCCGACCGACTGGATCGCCGTGTTCAGCCCGAAGATCGTGAGCTCGCCCGCGCCGGTCGGGCCCGCCGCCGCAGCCGGTGTGGAAGAGGCCGCGGTTGAAGGGCCGCTCGCCGCTGAAGCACGGCGTCTCGTGAAGCGCGAGCGAGCGCGTGCCGTGGTCGAACGTCGTGAGGCCGGGCACCGGCCGGCCCCTGACGGTCAGCTCCGCCTCCATCGGCGTCGACCGTGATCCAGTGCTTCTGCTGGATCTTCTCGTTCGACTCGCCGAGCGAGTCGGCGTGCAGGCTCTGCGTCCTCCATCCACCACGTCGGCCTCGAAGCGCCGGTGCACGCGGCGCGCGAGATTCCGCGCCCACGCGTACGTGCGGCCGTCGTGCTTCGAGCGCGCCAGGTCGGCGAGGTCGTACAGGCCGCGGATGAAGTAGACGGTGTTGTCGAGCTTCTCCGGGCCCATCCCCGAGCGCTCGACGTTGCCGAGCCCCTCGGGCCAGCCGTCGCCGTCCTCGTCGAGCTCGCGCACCACGTAGCGCATGTTGCGCTTCGTGAAGTCGTACATCTCGTCGCGGAAGCGGTTGTCGCCGGTCCAGCGCCAGATCAGCGCCACCGCGCTCGGGAACTTGGTCGTCTCGTCCGTGTTGCCGGGATCGGCGTTCTGGCCGAACCACATCGAGCCGTCGGAGACGAACTCGTGGCCGACCTTGCCGGAGCGGCCGTTGACGATGTCGGACGCCTCGCGGAGCGCCGTCATGTGGTCCTCGATCGCCTCGAACTGCCCCAGCGCCACCATCGGGAACGCGGTGTACTCGCCGTCGGTGCCGAACAGCCACGGGTAGTCCGGCCAGCCCGCGCCCACCCAGCGCGCGCGCCGAGCTCGCCCGCCGGCGGCGGGTAGCGCCTGCCCTGGTCCACCCAGCGGATCTCGAGGTCCTCCGCGTACTGGGTCGAGTCGGCGAGGTTCTGCTTGGCCCAGTCGATTC
The DNA here is from genome assembly GCA_963741455.1 of uncultured Thermoleophilaceae bacterium. Lineage (GTDB taxonomy): Bacteria > Actinomycetota > Thermoleophilia > Solirubrobacterales > Thermoleophilaceae > JACVRW01. Next base: position 124,829 of record CAVUIF010000010.1, on the reverse strand, counting down.
CCGCGCGCGAGCTGCCGGTCGCCGGGCAGCGACACGTGGCTCCACCGGGCGAGCCGCTCGCGCCGCGCGACCTTGCGCCTGAGCGCGCCGTCCGGGATCGGCGAGCGCCGCGGCCAGCTCGCGGCGGGCCGCCGGCAGGCCCTGGTCGGATCCCGCGACCGCCACCCACAGCGTCCTCGTCGCGCCCGGCCGGCACCGTCAGCTCGTAGCGAAGCTGGCCGCCCTTCCCGCGCCCGAACGGCCCGTCGTCGCACTGGCTCGGCGGCTCCTCCGCGGTGCAGACGTTGTCGCCCTGGTCGCCGCGGTGGGTCGCGCCGGTCACGCCCGACGCCGGCGTGCGGTCCGCGGCCACGAGCGCCGCCCAGTCGTGCGTCTCCGCGTTCGGGTGCGGCAGCTTGCCCTGCTCGCGGAACACGAGCGCCCGGCCGTCGAAGGCCGCGCGTGTCGGCGAGGTTGTCGCTCGCGTTCGGCGCGACGCCGTCGAAGCCCCACGGATACGCGCCGAGCAGCTCCGAGTGGGCGTCGACCTTCACCGTGACCGTCCGCGCCGCGGCGCCGGGATTCCGCACGTGCAGCCCGAACAGCGCCGCGCGCCTGCCGTCGGGCGCGAAGTCGGTGCGGCTCAGCGCGCAGCCCGGCGGTCGCGCGGCAGGCTCATCTCGCTGTAGCCCCAGCCGCTCCGGAACCGGGTCGCCGGGCCGATCCACTGGTCGTCCACGCCGAACCAGACGCCGTCGACGAGCTTCAGCGGCGGCGTCCACACGCCGCCCATCTCGCCGGTGATGTGCCAGCCGTTGGCGTAGAAGCGCCCGTCCTCGAAGCCGACGGAGTACGCCCGCTCCGACGAGACGAGGTAGCGCCGGTCCTGGAGGCGGTCGGAGATGCGCGAGCTCCGGCGCGGCCACCGCGGCCGCCGGCGCGACCGCGAGGAGCACGAGGACGGAGATCAGGGTCTTGCGCAGCACCGCTATGCGGGCTGCCCGGGCCCAGGAGCGCCTAAACGCGCGGCGAGGTTCCGCGCGTGGATCGTCGCGCTGCTCGACGGTGTCGCGACCCTCGGGCAGCGCCGGCTTCTCCTCGCCGCGCTCCAGCGCGTCGAGGTAGTCCACGTCCTCGTCGAGCGATCCGGAGCGCGGCGTCGCGCTCCGTGCGGCGCGCCGTGGCCGGGCACGATCGTCTCGGCCGCCTCCACCAGCGGCGCCAGCCGGGCCAGCGTGGCGCGGTAGTCGCTCGATCGAGCCGCCCGGCGAGATCATCGGGATCTCCACGTTCGACAGGTAGTCGCCCGCGCAGAGGACGCCGCACCAGCGCGCCATCACCGCCAGGCCGTCGGCGGTGTGGCCGTCGGCCGGGATGCAGCTCGAGCTCCTCCGGCGCCGAGCTCGACGCTGCCCGGCACCGGCAGTCGCCTGCACCTGGCCGAGCGCCAGCGGCGCGGGCCGCTCGACGTAGAACTCCGCGTCGTGGTCGCGCAGGGCGCGCTGCGCCGCGCCGGGCTCCTGGTGCAGCCGCTGCACGCTCGGCTCCCCCAGCCCGAGCGCCAGCCCCGGGAACGCGAGCCGGCCGAGCAGGTGGTCGAAGTCGGCGTGCGTGGCGAGCAGCGCGTCCGGCTCGAAGCCGGCGCCCGCGAGCAGCGCCGGGCAGCGCCTCGAGCTCGTCCGGGAAGTAGGGCGAGTCGACGAGCATCGCCTCGTCGCCCGCGCGCAGCGCGACGGCGTTGGTCTGCCACATCCGGCTGGTGATGACGAGGACGTCTGGGTGAGCCGAGACGGCTCTCAAGCGGCCTTGCAGCAGCTTGCCGGCGTCGCGGAAGGTCTTGACCTCGGCGTCCGGCTTCTTGCGCCCCTCGAGGTCCTCGCCGTGGCGGTTCACCCAGATCACCGGGATCTTCGACTTGAGGCAGGGCTCCACGTCGGTCGGATAGCCCGAGGCGATGTGCACCCAGTTCCGCTTCAGCTTGTCGATCCGGCGCGCGCACTCCTTGAAGTGAGCCGGATCGGGCTTGTAGCTCCGCACCTGCTGGGCGGTCACGACGAGGTCGAAGTCCACCCGGAAGTGGCGCCGGGTGGCCCCGAGCAGCTTGTCGTCGATGTTCGACGAGGATGCCGAGCTCGTACTTCTTCGCGAACCGCTCGAGCTGCGCGTTCGTCTCCCGGAACGGCGCCCAGGAGGGCACGCTGTTCGGCAGGAAGTTCGAGCGCGAGGGCTCGAGCTCCCAGCCCAGCTCGGACGCCACGCGCACCGCCGTGCGGCGCAGAACCTCGGCGTAGAGCTCGTACGAGCCGCGCTGGATCTCGCGCTGGACCTCGATGAAGCGCGGGATCAGGGCGTCGCGGTCGATCGTGAACCCGTCACGGTCGGCCTCCTTCTGGAATGCCTCGTACACCCCTGTCTCCCAGTCGATCAGGGTGCCGTAACAATCGAACGTGACGAATTTGACGTCTTTCGGAAGAGCCATGAGGGAGTTTCGGTAGGGTGCTGCGCCCCGCTAGTGCCGCACCGAAGCGGCGGTGGATAGTACCTACCCTCGATGGACCTCCTCGAATACCAGGGCAAGCAGCTCTTCTCGAAGCACGGCGTTCCCGTGCCCGACGGCCGTCCTGCGACCACCGTGAGCGAGGCCGTGGAGGCCGCCGAGGAGCTCGGATATCCGGTCGTGGTCAAGGCCCAGGTGCAGATCGGCGGCCGCGGCAAGGCCGGCGGAATCAAGCTGGCGAACGACCGCGCCGAGGCCGAGGAGCACGCCACCGCGATCCTCGGAATGGACATCCGCGGCTTCACCGTGCACGAGCTCTACATCGAGAAGGCCTCCGAGATCGACGAGGAGTACTACGCGGCGATCGTCTTCGACCGCTCCGCCAAGAAGCCGATGGCGATGCTCTCGAAGATGGGCGGCATGGACGTCGAGGAGGTCGCCGAGACGGACCCCGAGGCCATGCGGATGCTCCACGTGGACCCGCTCCTGGGCCTCCAGGACTTCCACGGGCGCCGGCTCGCGTTCGAGTCGGGAATCGCCGAGGACGTGATCCGGCCCGTCGGCGCGATGCTGGCGAAGCTCTACGACGTCTTCGTCCGCGAGGACGCGACGCTCGTCGAGGTGAACCCGCTGCTCGTGACGAAGAGCCGCGAGGTGGTGGCGCTCGACGCCAAGGTCACGGTCGACGACAACGCGCTGTTCCGGCACCCGGACGTGGCCGAGATGCGCGACGTGTCCGCCGAGGACCCGCAGGAGCGGATGGCGAAGGAGCGCGGCCTGACCTACGTGAAGCTCGACGGGAACGTCGGCATCCTCGGGAACGGCGCCGGGCTCGTGATGTCCACGCTCGACGTGGTGGCGCAGGCGGGCGGCAAGCCGGCGAACTTCCTCGACGCGGGCGGCGGCTCGAAGGCCGACGCGATCACGAGCGCGGTCGAGGTGATCCTCTCCGACGACAAGGTGAGCGCCGTGCTGTTCAACATCTTCGGCGGCATCACGCGCTGCGACGAGGTGGCGAAGGGCCTGATCGAGGCGTTCGAGCAGATCAAGCCCGACGTGCCGTTCGTCGTGCGGCTCGACGGCACGAACGACAAGGAGGGCCGCGCGCTGCTTGCCGAGGCCGACCTGCCGAACGTGCACACCGAGGCGACGATGCTGGGCGCGGCCGAGAAGGTCGTGGAGCTGGCGGGCTAGTGGCCATCCTCGTTGACAAGAGCACCCGTCTGGTCGTGTCCGGAATAACGGGCCGCGAGGGCACCTTCCACAGCCTGCGGAACCGCGACTACGGCACGAACGTCGTGGCCGGCGTCACGCCCGGCAAGGGCGGCCAGGACGTGGACGGAATTCCCGTCTTCAACACCTTCCACGACGCCGTCGAGAAGACAGGCGCCAACGCGGCGATGGTGTTCGTGCCTCCGCGGTTCGCGGCCGATTCGATACTGGAGGCCGAGGATTCCGGCATCCCGTTGATCATCACGATCACCGAGGGAATCCCGGCTCACGACGAACTGCGTGTCTACAACCATCTGCTGCGGGGTGGCTCGAGGTTGGTCGGGCCGAACTGCCCCGGCATCCTCTCGCCGGGCAAGGCGAACGTGGGGATCATCCCGGCGCAGTTCTTCAAGGAGGGCAACGTCGGGCTCGTGTCGCGCTCCGGCACGCTGACCTACCAGATCGGCAACGAGCTGGCCCAGCGCGGGTTCGGCAACTCCTCGATCGTCGGGATCGGCGGCGACCCCGTGCCGGGCTCGAGCTTCATCGACATGATCGAGCTGTTCGAGGCCGATCCGGAGACCGAGCTGATCGTGATGTGCGGCGAGATCGGCGGCAGCGCCGAGGAGGAGGCCGCCGACTACATCGCCGAGAGCGTCTCGAAGCCGGTGCTCGCCTACATCGCCGGCTTCACCGCCCCGCCCGGCAAGACGATGGGCCACGCCGGCGCGATCGTGTCCGGCTCGAAGGGCACCGCCGCCGCGAAGGCGGAGGCGCTCGAGGCGAAGGGCGTGCGCGTGGGGCGCAACCCCACGCAGGTGTCCGAGATCGCCGTCGAGATCCTCGGCGCGCGCGTCTAGCGCTACTCCATCGCGTACGCGATCACGTGCGGCACGCGCCGCTCCTCTCCGTGGCGCGACAGGGAGAGGCTCACCTCGACCCGCCTCGGGCCCACGAATCGCAACCGCTCGATCAGGCCGCGCGGGCCGAGCGTGACCTGCACGGGCCGGGTGCCGAGCCGGCGCAGCAATGGCCGCAGCGTCCATCCCTCCTCGTCGCGCCGGGGCGGCTCCCTGTCGAACGAGCGGAAGTCGACGGTGGGACCCGTCACGCCGCCGAGCGCCAGCAGCGCCGCGTGCAGGTAGTCCTCCGCACCCGGACGGCCCTGAGGCGCCACCTCCCGAAGTCGAACAGCCCGCAGCGTGGGCGGATGGTCGTCGAACCAGTCGCCCTTCTCCCGGCGGCAGCGCCGTCCGGTCGCGGTGAGCGTCCCGTAGTCGTAGTTGCGCCCCTCGAGCCAGAGCACCCGTCGCTCGATGTAGCCGGTGGGACCCGCCTCGACCCGCGCGCAGAGCCGGTAGCCCCGCGTCGGGTCCCACCGCCCTCTGAGGCGGTAGCGCACGTCACCGGCTCGCACGGTGGCGGCGATCGCCGCCGGCCCCGCCGCGACCGTCCGGGCGGCGGCGTCCTCGAGCGCCGGCCGCGGGCCGGCCGCGCGGACCGGGCGGGGATCGTCGTCCGTGCATCCCGCCGGCAGGAGCGCGGGCATGACGAGCAGCCATCGAAAGGATGCGCGGCGTCGCATGCGTACCCGGAGTACGCCGCGGCCGGGGATCCATCACCGCGCGCGTCGCCTGTATCGTCCGCGAGCGGGTGGCCGAGCTCACCAACATCTCCCTCGCGCGCGGCGCTCCCTCGCTCGACATCGTTGACGTCGAGGGCCTCAAGGCCGCCGCTCAGACCGCCTTCGAGCGCGATCCGGCGGGCACGTTCGCGTACGGCACCTCGGCCGGCTATCCGCACCTGCTCGAGTGGATCGCCGCGAAGCACGACGTCCCGCCCGAGCGCGTGATCGCCACGAACGGCTCGATGCAGGCGCGACGCGTTCCTGTTCCAGCAGCTCGTGGGCCCGGGCGACGTGGTGGTGGTCGAGGCCCCCACCTACGACCGCACGCTGCTCTCGCTGCGCCAGCTCGGCGCCGAGATCCTCGCGATCCCGCTCGAGCCGGACGGCATCGACGTGGACGCGCTCGAGCTCGCGCTCAGGGAGGGCGCGAACCCGAAGCTCGCCCACATCATCCCCAACTTCCAGAACCCGGCCGGCTGCACGCTGTCGCTCGAGAAGCGCGAGCGGCTGCTGGCGCTGGCCGGCGAGTACGGCTTCACCATCTTCGAGGACGACCCCTACGTGGCGCTCCGCTTCGAGGGCGAGTCGCTGCCCACGATGCTGTCGATGGGCGGCGCCGAGACCGTCGTGTACGCGTCGTCCTTCTCGAAGACGGTCTGCCCCGGCATCCGGGTGGGCTATCTCGTCGGGCCTACGGACACGATCGCCGCGATCCGCAAGCTCGCCACGAACACCTACATCTCGCCGAACATGGTCGCGCAGTCGATCGTCGCCGAGTTCTGCCACTCGGGCGCGATCGACCGCTCGATCGAGACGGTCAAGGCCGCTCTCCGCGAGCGCCGCGACGCCACGGCCGAGGCGCTCGAGCGCCACCTGCCCGACGCCCGCTTCGTGGCCCCCCAGGGCGGCTACTTCCTCTGGGTCGACCTGCCGGAGGGCACGGACGTGGCCGCGCTCGAGGCCGCCGCCCTGGAGCGCGGCGTGGTGTTCGTGAAGGGCACCGACTTCCTGATCGAGGGTGGCGACAGCTCGCTCCGGATCGCCTACTCCGCCGTTCCGCCGGACCAGATCGAGGAGGGCATCGGCCGCGTGGCCGAGGCCTACCGCGAGCTGGCCGGCGCCGCTGCGTGAGCCCTGTCCAGCCGCGGCAGGTACGCGACGTCAGCTCGCTCTTCCGCGACTCGTTCGCGATCTACAGGAGCCACCCCTGGCTCTTCATCCTGCTGTCCGCGGTGGTGATCGTCCCGGTCGGCCTGGTCGTGGAGGGCATCGGGATGGGGTCGCTCACGGGTGAGTACGACAGCTCGCCGGACACGGACGAGACGCTCGTGCGCGGGGTCATCCAGTTCTTCGTCGAGTTCCTGGTGGTCATCCCGATCGTCACCGCGATCTGCATCCACGCGCTCCATGCGATCTCGAGCGGCGAGCAGCCGTCCCGCGGCGAGGTGCTCGTGGCGGGCTTCGAGGCGTTCACGCCGCTGTTCGGCGCGGTGCTCCTGGCCGGCGCCGGGGTCGCGCTGGGGCTGGTGGCGCTGATCGTGCCCGGCGTGTTCCTGCTCGTGAGGTGGTTCTTCGTGCCCCAGGCGGTGGTGGTGGACGGCGCCCGCGGGCCGGCGGCGCTCACGCGCTCCGGCGAGCTGGTGGACGGCTACTGGTGGCGAACGCTCGGGCTGGTGCTGCTCGTGAACATCGTCGTGGCGATTCCGGGGATCCTCCTGCTCGCTCCGTTCAACGCAGTCGCCGGCGAGACCGACGCCGCCGCCTGGTCGCTCGCCGGCTCGGTGGTCGCCACCTCTGTCACGACGCCGTTCGTGGCGCTCTTCTCCACCCTCCTCTACTACGACCTGCGCGCTCGCAAGGCGATCTAGCCCGTGACGACCGACGGGCTGACGCGCCGGTTCATCGTCCTGCGGGCGCTGCGGTGGCTTCCGGTGGGGATCGTGCTGCCGTTCTTCGTGATCCTGCCGGAGGCACGCGGCCTGTCGATCGGCGAGATCGGCGTGGTGTTCGCGGTGCACTCCGCGGTCGCGATCACGTTCGAGGTCCCGAGCGGAGCCCTGGCCGACACGATCGGACGCCGGCGCGTGCTGCTCGCCGGCGCCACGGTCACGACGGTGAGCCTCGTGATCTTCGCGGTGGCCGAGTCCGTGCCCGCGTTCATGGCGTCCACCGGGCTGCTCGCCGCCGGGCGGGCGCTCATCTCGGGGGCGCTCGAGGCCTGGTACGTGGACTCGCTGCGGGCGCTCGACCCCGCGGCGCCGCTCAGCGTCGGAATGTCGCGCGGTACCGCCGCGGAGGCGATCGCCATGGCATTCGGAGCGCTCGGGGCGGGCGGGCTCGTCACGATCGCCGGGTCCGGCGACGGCCACGGCGCGTTCTCGGGATATGGGGTCGCGGCCCTCGCGGGCGCGGTCGCGGCCGTGGTCTACCTCGTGGCTGTCGCCGTGCTCGTGGACGAGCCGCGCGATCGGTTCACATCGGGGCCGAGCACGCCACCTGGACGCCGCGTCCGCGAGATCTTCGCCACCGCGCGAGCCGAGGCCGCCGCCTCCACCACGGTCCGCGTCGTGTTCCTCACGGGCGTCGCGATCGGCATGGCCTTCACCGCGGTGGAGCTGCTCTGGCAGCCGCGGCTCGCCGACCTCCTGAGCGGCTCCGACACCGGAGGGCTCGCCTTCGGCGCGATGGCCGCGGCCTCGATGGTCGCGGTGGCGGCGGGGGCGAGCGCCAGCCCCCGGGTCGGCCGGCTGATCGGGCTCCGGCGCGGCTACCTGCTCGCGCTGGGAGTCTCGGCCGTCTTCGTGACCGTGCTCGGAGCGCCGGGCTCCGCGGGCCTGTTCGCCGTCGTCTACCTGCTCGCGTACCTGGTCTCGGGGGTGGTCGAGCCGATGCACTTCGAGCTGCTGAACGACGCGGTCGGCCCCACCGCCCGGGCCACGCTCCTCTCCGCCGAGTCGCTAGCCACCCAGGGCGGCGCGCTCACCGCGAACCTCGGCGTGGGCGTGCTGGCGGCGACTCAGGGGCTCGGCGCCGCGTGGGTCGTGGCGGGCGTGTTCCTTCTGCTGACCACGGCAGCGGTGGCCGCGCCGCTCATGCGCTCGGCGCGTCAGGGCGCCGCGGCCTAGCGGCCGTAGCGCTCGCGGCCCAGCACGAGCTGGTCCGGCAGCGCGGTGCGCGGCGGCGGCGACGGGTCGGCCACGACCGACACCGTCTCGGCGACGCTCCGGGTGATGGAGTGGCTCGACCCGTTGGTGTCGACGATCACCTCGTCGTCGCCCGCTCGCGCCAGCGTTCCCTCGAGGCCGGGCGTCAGGCCGGTGTCCTTGAGGTAGTGAAGGAGGTCCTCGGCCTCGTTCTCGAAGCGGAGGATGCGCACCTTGGCGCCCTCCTCCACGTCGGCGAGCGGCACGCCCTCCTCGCGCTCGCCCTCGAAGATCGGGTGGCCGTGCGGGCACGTCTTCGAGTCGCCGATTGCCTGCAACATTCGCTCCTCGACGACGGGCGACATCCAGTGCTCGAGGCGCTCCGCCTCCTCGTGCACCTGATCCCACGGGATTTCGAACACGTCGGTGAGGAAGCGCTCGATCAGGCGGTGGCGGCGCACGATGTCGGCCGCGTGCTCCTGCCCCGTCTGGGTGAACTCCAGCGACTTGTCGGCGGCGCGCGTGACGTAGCCGTCCGCCTCGAGCCGCCCGATCATCTCGTGCACGGTGGGCGCCGAGACCTGCATCGCCCTGGCGATGTTGGCGCCCGTGATGGGCAGCCCGGCCTCCTGGAGCCAGTAGATGATCTGGAGGTACTCCTCCTCGGCGACGGTGGCCTGCTCATGGGACATGCGGCCAATGCTACCTGGGCCAATACCATGCTTCGGGCATGGAGATCGGTCAGGGGACCCGTGTCCTCGTGACGGGCGCGTCACGGGGGATCGGACAGGCAACCGCGCGGGCGTTCGCCGCTCGCGGGGCGACGCTCGGGCTGCTGGCGCGGACCCGCGGGCCGCTCGAGGAGCTCGCGGAGTCACTGCCCGGCGAGGGCCACATGGCGCTCGCGGGCGACGTGGCGGACGCGGACTCGATCGCCCGCGCGATCGAGCAGTTCGGCCATGTGGACGTGCTCGTCGCCAACGCCGGCATCACCCACTACAGGCCGTTCGCCCAGCTCCCGCTGGACGAGGCCAGGCGGATGAACGACGTGAACTGGCTCGGCACGATCCACACGGTGTGGACCGCGCTGCCGGGCATGATCGAGCGCGGCCGCGGCCACATCGTGGTGGTCTCGTCCGGCGGGGGCGTGCGCGGCTTCCCGTCCGCCGCCGTCTACAACGGGACGAAGGCGGCGCAGCGCGCGTTCGCGGAGGCGCTCCGGCACGAGCTCCACGGCACCGGCGTGTCGGTCACCACCGTCTTCCCGGGGGAGATCGAGACGACGCTGCACGACCACGAGCTCGAGCACATGCCCGACTGGTACCGGATGGACCGCCGCGCCCCGGCGGGCCCGCTCGGCGAGCAGGTGGCGCAGGCGGTGGAGAACGACCAGCGCGAGCTGTTCTACCCGCCCGCGGTGCGGCTGCTGCGGGTGGTGAACGGCCTCTCGCCGCGGCTCGGGGACCTGGTGCTGCGGCGGATCCTGGGGCGGAGCGTCGCGCCGCGATGACCCTGCCGCTGAAGCCGCCGGTCCAGCCGCAGCTCGCGAAGTCGTCGAAGGAGCTCCCCGAGGGCGACGACTGGCGCTACGAGCCCAAGTTCGACGGCTTCCGGACGATCGTCTTCAAGGACGGCGACGACGTGCACCTCCAGAGCCGGAACGGCCGGCCGATGAACCGCTACTTCCCCGACGTCGTGGAGCTGGCGCTCGAGCTGCCCGCCGACCGGCTGGTGCTGGACGGCGAGATGATCGTCGTGGTCGACGGGGTCCAGGAGTTCGACCTGCTCTCGCAGCGGATCCACCCGGCCGCGTCGCGCGTCGAGCGGCTGCGCAACGAGACGCCCGCGTCGCTCGTGGCGTTCGACCTCCTGGCGGAGGGCGACGAGGTGCTGTGCCCGCTCCCCTACGAGGAGCGCCGCGAGCGGCTGAAGGCCGTCGTGGCGGATCCCGTGGAGCTGAGCCCGATGACGCCCGACCGGGAGGCGGCCGGCGAGTGGCTCACGGGGACGTCCGAGGGAGTGGTCGCAAAGCAGGCCTCCGAGCCGTACCGCCCGGGCGAGCGCACCGGGATGTGCAAGATCAAGCGCGTCCGCACCGCCGACGCCGTGATAGCCGCCTTCCGGTTCGGGAAGGAGGAGGGCACGGTGGGCTCGTTCATCCTCGGCATGTACGACGACGACGGCGACCTCCGGATCGTCGGCCACACCTCCAGCTTCCGCGCGAAGCAGAAGCGCGAGTTCCTCGAGCTGCTCGAGCCGTACCGCACCCACGAGCGCGGCTCCGGCGAGCCGAGCCGCTGGAAGTCCGACGAAGAGCTGGTGTGGGAGGGCCTCAGGCCCGAGCTGGTGGTGGAGATCGCGTTCGACCACATCACCGGAGACCGCATCCGCCACGGAGCGAAGCTGCTCCGCTTTCGCGAGGACAAGGAGCCGGGCGAGTGCCACATCTCGCAGTTGCGATCCTGATCCTGCTGCTGTTCGTCCCGGCGCCTCCCGCGGCCGCGCAGACGCCGGGCGAGGTCTACATGTCGGGCATGCGCAACCCGTACCGCTGGTCGTTCGACCGCCAGACCGGGGACATCTACGTGGGCGACGTCGGCGGGATCAACGAGGAGGTCACGTTCGTGCCGTGGGCGCAGAGCCGCGGCGCGAACCTCGGGTGGAACTGCCTCTCCGGCACCACCCCCCAGACGGGCTGCACGCCGCCGAACTACTTCCCGCCGCAGTACGAATACGGGAGCGGCCCCGACGTCGTGATCGGCGGTTACGTGGTCCGCGACCCCGCGCTGCCGTCGTTCGCTGGGCGCTACCTGTTCGGGCGCTTCTCCACCGGGGCGATCGTGAGCCTCGGCCCGGGCGCGGCGCGACCTCCCCAGGACACGATGCTGGACATCCCGAACGTGTCGGGGTTCGGCGAGGACGGCACGGGCCGGCTCTACGCCGCGTCCCGGGCCGGAGGCGTCTACCGGCTCGGCGAGAACAGCTCCGGCGACCTGACGGCCACGAGCATCGGGGACTTCGACCAGCCCCTCTCGGTGGCGGCGGCACCCGGGGTCACGAACGAGCTCTTCATCGCGGAGCAGCCGGGCCGCCTCGTGCGCTGGACGCCCACCGGGACGAGCGAGGTGGCCGACCTGACGGACGTCGTGCTGGACGGCGGGGAGCAGGGGCTCCTCTCCGTTGCGGTGTCGCCCGACTACGCGACCACGAGGAAGCTGTACGTCTTCTACACGAACAACGGCGGCGATCTCCAGGTCGACGTGCTCCAGAACGGCAACCGTGCTCCGGTGACGACGATCCAGCACGACCAGGCCGACAACCACAACGGCGGGCAGCTCCTGTTCGGCCCCGACAACGCGCTCTACCTCTCGACCGGCGACGGCGGGACGCAGGGCGACCCTGAGGGAGACGCGCAGAACCCGAGCTCGCCGCTCGGGAAGATCCTGCGCTTCGACGTGGGTGCGGGTCCCGCCCCGCCGGCGAATCCGGGCGACACCACGCGTCCGGCGCTGCGGGCGCGCGCGAAGCGCCGCCAGCGGGTGCTGAGACTCCGCGGCGCGGTCGTATACGTGCGCTGCAACGAGCGCTGCCGGGTGTCCGCCGGCGGCACGCTTCGGATCGGGCGGCGGAAGCTCCTGCTGCGGCGCGCGGCCGCGACGGTCGCCGCGAACAAGCGGCGGCGAATGAAGGTGCGCGTGAGGCCGCGGGGCCGGCGCGTGCTCCGGCGCGCGCTCGCAAACGGGCGCCGGCCGCGGGTGGCGCTTCGGATCCGGGCGGTCGACTCCGCCGGGAACCGCTCGGCGCTCGTGCGGCGAAGCGTCCGGGTCCGGAGGTAGCCGCGAGCCGGTGGCTGCGCTCGAGGTCATCGCCGCCGACGTGACGAAGCTCGAGGTCGACGCGATCGCGAACGCCGCGAACACTCAACTCGCCCACGGCGGCGGCGTCGCCGCGGCGATCTCGCGGGCGGGCGGGCCGGAGGTGGCAGCGCGAGTCGGACGAGAGGGCGCCGATCGGCCTCGGCGAGGCCGTCGAGACGACCGCCGGCGACATGCCGGCCCGCTGGGTGATCCACGCGGCCACGATGGAGCTCGGCGGGCCGACCTCGGCGGAGATCATCGAGCAGGCGACGCGCTCGACGCTCGCGAAGGCCGAGGAGCTGGGCGCGCGCTCGCTGGCGCTCGTGGCGTTCGGCACCGGGGTGGGCGGCTTCCCCCTGGAGGACGCGGCCCGGATCATGGTGTCGGCCGCCCGCGAGCACACCGGCTCGCTCGAGCGGATCGTGTTCGCGGTGCACGGCGAAGACGCGGAGCGCGCGTTCCGCGACGCGCTTTGACCCTGCCCGTCCTCGTAGCCCCGGATTCGTTCAAGGGGACCTTCTCCGCCCAGCAGGCCGCGCACGCGATCGCGACCGGGCTGCGCGCCGCCGGCCGGGAGGCGCGCGAGCTGCCCGTGGCGGACGGCGGCGAGGGCACGATGGACGTGATCGTCGGGGCACTCGACGGCGAGGTGCGGACGGTCACCGTGTCCGACCCGCTCGGCCGGCCGGTGGAGGCCGGCTTCGGGCTTCTGCCCGACGGGTCGGCGGTGGTGGAGATGGCCCAGGCGAGCGGCCTCTCGCTCGTGGACGAGTCGGAGCGCGACGCCTGGGCGGCCTCCACCCGCGGGACCGGCGAGCTGATCGCCGCCGCCGTCGAGGCGGGCGCCGAGCGCGTGATCGTGACGGTGGGCGGCTCCGCGACCACGGACGGTGGAGCGGGCGCGATCGAGGCGCTGGACGAGGCCGGGCTCATCGGCAGCGGGCTCACGATGGACGTCGTGTGTGACGTCCGCGTGCCCTTCGAGGACGCTCCGCGCATATTCGCGCCACAGAAGGGCGCGGATGCCGCGACGGTCGAGCGGCTCGAGCGGCGGCTCGACGAGCTGGCCGCCTCGCTTCCGCGCGACCCGCGCGGCGAGCCCATGACCGGGGCGGCCGGCGGGCTGTCGGGCGGGCTCTGGGCCGCGCTGGGCGCGCGCCTCGTGCCCGGGCGCGGCGTACGTGCTCGACGCGATCGGGTTCGACGCGCTCATGCGCGAGTCCGCGTTCGTCGTGACGGGCGAGGGCTCGCTCGACGAGCAGACGCTTCAGGGCAAGATCGTCGGAGAGCTGGCCACCCGCTGCCGCCAGGGCGGCGTCACGTGCCACGCGATCGTCGGCCGGAACCGGCTCGACCCGTTCGGCGAGCGCGTCATCGACCTCGCGTCCGTGACGGAGGCGACCACGCTCGACGAGCTGGAGGCCGCGGGCCGGGCGCTCGTCTAGGCAGGCGCCGGCGCGCCGGACCGGCGCGTGACCGACGCGGAGTACGCCCGCGGCCGGAAGCGCAGGATCTGGTCGTCCGACAGCTCGATCCCGTCCGTCACGCGCGTCGGGTCGAAGACGAGGATGTCGCCGCCGCGCTCGCGCTCGGTCTCCGGCCCGGTCAGCTCGAGCCGCCCGACCTCCACGCGCTCGCGCTCGTCCGGCCACGGCACCGTCGGGTCGTGCACGTCGTCGCCGTCCCCGGCGATCGTCACGAGCAGCGGAAGGCGGTCGTCGTCGCGCGCCATCGACCTCCTCCTGGAGGTAGTCGCGGCCGCGGCTCTTCGCCTCCTCGTCGGAGAGCATCCGCTCGCCCTCCTCGGGCTCGAAGCGGTAGCGCACCCAGCGCTCCGTGCCGTCCGGCGCGGTCCACCTGAACGAGTGGATCGAGTTGTAGGCGACGGTCGCGTAGCTCTCCGGCGGGTCCGTGGTGACCGCCGCCTGGATCGCCGGCCCCGCCTCGGGGTGGTCCTGAAGCCAGGCGCCGACCTTCTCGAAGTCCGGCTGGCCGGTCTCCGGGTCCGGCTTGCGCGCGCGCGTGAAGTCGAGGAAGTCCTCCGGGGTGCGCGCGAAGAAGCAGGGCAGGCTCAGGCCGACGATGTCCGTCTTCGAGCCGTCCGGGAGGTAGAACTTCACGGCGAGGCCGCGGCCCTCCTTGGCGTAGTCCGGGATGCCCGGGTCGCCGCCGCCGTTCGAGACGCGAGCGGTCACGCGCACCGGCTCCGACTGCATGTGGGCCGCCGTCGTGAGTCCGGCATCCGAGGGCAGTGAAGGTCCCCGCGAGGAGCGTCCCCTTGGCGTGGGCCGCGCGGTGACCCTCATGCCTCCCGGAGATGTCGTTGATCGCGTCCACGACCTGCTCGGCGAGCTCGTCCATGGGAAGACCCTAGGCGAGCCCGCCAAGCGGGTGTGGATCTAGCGCATGCCCGGCACGGGGCGGAAGCCCTCGTACTCCGGCGTGTGCTCCCAGGCCTCGTCGGTCTCGCGCAGGACCATCCGCCCGATCGCACCGAGGCCCACGACGAGGAAGGCGGCGGCCACGATGGCCACCCAGTTCATCGCCGTCGCCACGCCGAGCCCGAACAGGATCGCTCCGGCCGCGACCGAGATCGCCATCCAGGACTGCACCGCGCGCGCCCGGTACAGGCCGACCGCCAGGCACGCCATGCCGAGCGCGAACCCGAACGACACGACCACGAACGGCACCAGGATGCCGGTCGTCTCGTTGAGGCGCTCGAGCAGCGCCACGGCCTCGGCGGTGCTGCCGCCGGCGGCCATCTGCCACATCGACGAGCTCCATCCCCACGATGCCCGTGTACGCGAACAGGCCCAGCATCGCCAGGCCGCCGCCCACGTGCCCGACCGCCACCTGCCGCTCGCGCAGCATGTGCATCAGGCCGAGCACGACGGGAACCGTGAGCACGATCGCCACGAGCGCCAGCAGGTGAGCCGCGTACCACGCGTCCAGGTTGTCCGCGATGGTGGCCACCTGGGTCGCCTCGTTCATGTCGCTGGCCGGGTGGATCACCGTGGCTGCGAGCAGGACGAGCGGCGCCACGACCATGCACGCACCCGCAACGCATCTTGCGGGAATGATGTGCATCCGAGAGGTGCATCTATACGCCTCCTGAGTCCGGTGGGATCGAGCGATCCCGACTGCTTCCGGATACACGACCTTGTGACTTTGGTTACGAGGTTTCCGCCAAAGAGCGAATAATTGCCTCGTAGAAGCCCTCGCTCATGGCGGCCTCGGTGCGCTCCACGTTCGGGATGGCCGCTCACGTCGCCGGCCACCGCGTTGGCCACGAGGAACATCCGGCCCACCGCCTCCGCCACGTCCAGGTCCTCGCGCGAGTCGCCGACCGCGATGCACTCCTCGCGGCGGTAGCCGCGCGCGCGCATGTGCGCGGCCACGGCGCGCGCCTTCGACACGCCCGCCGGCACGAGGTGGAACGTGTGCGTGTCCGGCCCGATCTCGCCGTTGTCCACGAGCCGCACGTTCGAGTGGCCCTCGCGCGGCGAGCAGCTCGTTGGCCTCGCGCGCGTCGACGAGCCCCCGGAACACGTGCGACACCTCGCGGCCCGAGGTGGAACGGCGCGTGGTACTCGAGCCGGCCCTCGTAGCGCTGGAGGAGCAGGTCCGGCGCCCCGGTCGCCGCGATCTGGTCGTGGACGCTCTCGCCGTCGCGCGGGGCGAAGTCCCCGGTCAGGAAGGTGGTCTCCCCGTCGATCACCATCGCCGCGCCGACCTCGAAGATGTACGAGCTCTGGCCGAGCAGGCGCGCGTCCTCCATCACCTGCGCGCGGCGGCGGCCCGACTTGATCACCACCTCGACGCCCGCGCGGTGGCACGCCTCGAGCGCGCGCGCCGCGAGCAGCGTGAAGTCCCCCTCCGCCGTGCGGAAGAGCGACGCCCCCTTACCGAGGAGCGTGCCGTCGAGATCGGTGTAGACGCACCTGATGCCCACTACGCGTGAGCGCGCAGCCTGGCATACGGGGGCCGCTCGACGATCTCCGACCTGGACCAGCCCGCCGGCGGCCGTCTGGAGCGGCGGCGCGTGATCGTCGAGCAGGCGGCCCTCGGCGCGGAGCCGCTCGAGCACCACGCGCAGCACCGAGTACGCCATCGGGCCGAGGTCGAGGAGCGGCTGGTGGCGGTTCAGCCGGACGTCGAGATCCACCTGCGCCATGCCCGCCGTTCCGCCGAGCTCGTCGCGCGCGTGCAGGAGCATCGCGGTCTCGACCGCGTAGCCCGTGGCGAACGGGATCCGGTCGAGCAGCGAGCGGCGCGCGGCCACCTCGCCCGGCGAGCGGCTGCACGAACCCGGCCAGCTCGGGATAGAGGGCTGAGAGGAGCGGGCGCGCGGTGAGCTCGGTCACCCTGCCGCCGCCCCTCGCGTCCTCGGTGCCGTCCGGCGCCCATGAACGGCCGCCGGTAGAAGGCCTTCACGAACCGGATCTCCGGGTCGCAGAGGAGCGGCCCGAGCATCCCGGTGGCGAAGTGCGGCGAGAAGTCGCGCGTGTCCGAGTCGAGGTAGGCCACGATCTCCCCGCGCGCGGCCGCGAGGGCGCGCCACATGGCGTCGCCCTTGCCGAGCACCTGGCCGAACTCGGGCACGAGCTCCGATTCCTGGCGCACCTCGGCGCCCGCGGCGGCGGCCACCTCGGCGGTGCGGTCGCGCGAGTCGGCGTCGACGACGAGTATCTGGTCGATCAGCGGATCGAGGCTCCGGAGGCTCTCCACGATCTGCCCGACCGTGTCCGCGACCTCCCGCGCCGGAAGCACGACTGTGACCGGCTCGCGCTTGAGTTCGAGCAGGCGCGGAGAGGTCGAACTCGGAGTGGTGAAAGCGCCTAATCAACCGACCCCGTACTATCGCAGCGGTGACGCCGAACCCCGACCTCGTACCCGTGGGCAGACGGTGCTCGAGCCGGGCCGCGAGGAGGAGCTCGTCGCGACCTCCCGGGAACGCGAGCAGGCGGGGCTCGCGGAGCCGATTCCGGACGACCTCCATCCCGCCGTTCGCGAGGGGCTGGCGGCCGCCGGGATCGAGGCGCTGTGGGCGCACCAGGCGGACGCCTGGGAGGCCGCCCGCCGCGGCCACGCGATCGTCACCACCGGCACCGCGAGCGGCAAGTCGCTCGCCTTCAACCTGCCCGTGCTGGACACGCTCGCGAGCGACGTCGCGGCCCGCGCGTTCTACCTCTATCCGACGAAGGCGCTCGCCCAGGACCAGGCGCGGGCGCTCGCGCGAATAGGCGGGAAGCACCTCCGCCACGCCATCTACGACGGCGACACGCCGCGCGAGGAGCGGCGCGCGATCCGCCAGCGCTCGAACCTGATCCTCACCAACCCGGACATGCTCCACGTGGGCGTGCTCCCCAACCACCGGTCGTGGGGCGACCTGCTGGCGAACCTCGCCTGGGTCGTCGTGGACGAGGCGCACGTGTACCGCGGCGTGTTCGGCTCGCACGTGGCCAACGTGCTGCGCCGGCTGCGCCGGCTCGCGCGCGCCTACGGC
Source organism: uncultured Thermoleophilaceae bacterium (assembly GCA_963741455.1). Lineage (GTDB taxonomy): Bacteria > Actinomycetota > Thermoleophilia > Solirubrobacterales > Thermoleophilaceae > JACVRW01. The sequence goes on along the minus strand of CAVUIF010000010.1, from coordinate 107,008 downwards.
AGCGACCCGCGCTTCCTGCTCACGAGCGCGACGATCGCGAACCCGACCGAGCTCGCCGAGCGCCTCACCGGCGTCGAGGTCGAGCTGGTCGACCGCGACGGGGCGCCGCGGGCCGAGCGCCAGATCGCGATGTGGAACCCGCCGCTCGTGGACGAGAAGCTCGGGCGCCGCGCGTCCGCGCTCGGCGAGGCGGCGAACCTGCTCGCCGCGCTCGTCGAGCGCGAGATCAGGACGATCTGCTTCCTGAAGTCGCGCCGCGGCGTGGAGCTGATCCAGCGCTTCGCGCGCCAGCGGCTCGAGGACGCGGGGCGCCCGGACCTCGCCGAGCGGATCGCGCCATACCGCGCGGGCTACACGCCGATGCAGCGGCGCGAGATCGAGCAGCGGCTGTCCGACGGCGACCTGCTGGCGGTGGTGGCGACCGACGCGCTCGAGCTCGGCATCGACATCGGCGACCTCGACGCGGCGCTGTGCGTGACCTTCCCGGGCACGGTGGCCTCGCTCCGGCAGATGTGGGGCCGCGCCGGCCGCCGCAGCACCGGGCTGGCGATGTACGTGGCGGGCGAGGACGCGCTCGACCAGTTCTTCTGCCGCCACCCCACCGAGTTCCTCGAGCGGCCCGTGGAGCAGGCCATCCTGGACCACGAGTCCGAGCAGATCCACGAGGCGCACCTGGCGGCCGCCGCCTACGAGCTGCCGCTCACGCCTGAGGACGGCGAGGTGTTCGGCCCGCGCTGGGAGGAGCACGCGCGCCGGCTCGTGCAGCAGGGCGCGCTGCGAGAGCGCGGCGGGAAGCTACCTGCCGCGCGGGCCCGGCTACCCGGCCGCGCGGATCGCGCTGCGCTCCGCCTCACCCGACTCGGTGGCGATCGTCGAGTCCGAGCGGCGGCGAGGTGATCGGCACGGTCGAGAGCGCGCGTGCGCACTCCGCGGTCCACCCGGGAGCCGTCTACCTCCACATGGGAGCGGCGTACGAGGTCGAGGAGCTCGACCTGGCCCAGCACCGGGCGGTGGTGCGGCCGTTCAACGGCGACTGGTACACGCAGCCGAAGAAGGAGTCGGAGACCTGGATCGAGCAGGTGCGCGACCAGCGCCACACGTGCGGCGTGACGCTCTCGTTCGGCGTCGTCTCCGTGACCGAGCAGGTGGTGGCGTACCAGAAGAAGCGCGTGTCGGACCACTCGGTGGTGGACCTCCTGGCCGTGGACCTGCCGGAGCAGGACTTCGTCACGCAGGCGCTCTGGTACGAGCTGCCGGACTCGCTCGTGCGCGAGGAGTTCCCGCTCGAGGTGCTCCAGGGCTCGCTCCACGCGGCCGAGCACGGGCAGATCGCGGTGCTGCCGCTGCTCGCGATGTGCGACCGCTGGGACATCGGCGGCCTCTCCACGGCGTACCACCACCAGACGGGCGTGCCGACGATCTTCATCTACGACGGCCACCCCGGCGGCGTGGGAATCACCCGCGCGGGCTTCGACCGCTTCGAGGCGCTCGTGGGCGACGCGCTGCGGCTGATCTCCGAGTGCCCCTGCGAGAGCGGCTGCCCCTCCTGCGTGCAGTCGCCGAAGTGCGGCAACCTGAACGAGCCGCTGAACAAGCGCGGCGCGACCGAGCTGCTGAGCCGGATGGCCTCGAGCTAGGCCCTGAGGGCGCGTTCCGCCGCTTCCAGCACGGAGCGGCGGCTCTTGTGGGTGGCCTCGTACAGCTCGACCGCGCCGGCCTCGGCGGCCGAGGCCGCGGCCAGGCGGTCGCGAATGTCCGCGGCCGTCATGTCGTCGTAGCCGTCCCAGGGCGGGTCCACGTGCAGCTCCGGCCCGGCTCCGTCCTCGGCGCCCTCCTCCGCCGCCTCGGCGACGAGCACGAGCCCCTCGTCCACGTGGTCGGGCACGAGCTCGTCGGGCACGGCCGGGGGGGCGTCCGCGGTCGCGGGGGAAGTCAGGCGCGGCTCCGTTGCCCTCGTAGGCGGGAGGCGGCGCCGGACGGTCCGGCTCGAGCAGCCCCGCGCCGAGGCGCGCGGCCTCGGCGGCGGTCGAGAGCCCGAACTCCCAGGCGCGCAGCGTGAGCCGCACGGGCTCGCGGGCGATCGACAGCACTCCGGTGAGCAACCCCACGAGGGATGCCGTACCCATCGTCCGCCCGTGGAAACGAAGAACCAGGACTAAAGAGGTCCGACGGGCCGCCGATGCGGAGACTGCCGTGCGTCTTCGCCCAGCCCTTCTCGCCTGCGCCGCGATCGTCCTCGCGCTGCTCCTTCCCGCCGGCGCCGCCGGCTCGGGCGGTGGCGCGGCCGCGCCCGCGGACGGCGGCGCGTCCGCCGACGGCGGAGCCTCGTTCGGCACCCCGGTGCCGGCCACGAAGAAGCGCGCCGCGGCGAAGAAGAAGCGCGGCAGGCGCGCCGCCAAACGGCGTCGGCAGGCGAGGCGCCGGCGGGCCGCACCCGCGCCCGTGCTGCCCTCGGGCGACCACTTCTTCCCCGTCGCCGGGCCCTACACGATGGACGGCCAGGGCTCCGGCTTCGGCGCCCCGCGCAGAGGGCACCGCCACATGGGCCACGACATCGCCGCCGCCCGCGGCGTTCCGGTCGTTGCGCCGTACGCCGGGGTCGTGGACTGGGTCCGCTTCCAGCGGGCGGGCGCCGGGCACTACGTCGTGCTGGACGCGGACGACGGCTACGACTACGTCTTCATGCACCTCAAGCGCGGCTCGATCCCGGTCACCGAGGGCCAGCCCGTCGCCGCGGGCGAGCAGATCGGCCAGGTCGGCAACAGCGGCCGCTCGTTCGGCGCCCATCTCCACTTCGAGGCCTGGGTGGGCGGCTGGTACGAGAAGGGCGGCGCGGCGATCGACCCGCTGCCGCTGCTCACGGCCTGGGCGAGCTAGTCGACCGACAGCGTCAGCTTGCCGCTGATCGCGTCCGGGCTGGCTGAGACCGACCCGTTCAGCTCGTCGAGCGGCCCGGTGATGAGCCCGCTCCCGAGGCCCCCGAGGTCGGGGATCCCGAACGCCGGGCCGATCTCGGCGATGACCGCGTTGGCCAGCTCCTCCGCGTCGGCGCCCATCACCGCCGAGCCGCGGGCGCCCTCGACCCCACTCGGCTCGAGCGTGGCGAGCTCCTCCGCGCGGGCGCGGTCGCTCGCGACCACGAGCACCTCGTCCACGACCCCGAACACGACGGTCCCGTCACCGGTGCCGGTGAGCGTGTAGAAGTCGCTCGCGCCGCTCGGCTTCGTGAGCGTCACCTCGCCGAACCCGGCGCCCTCGGCGAAGCTCGGCAGCACGTCCGAGACCTGCTCGAGCGTCCGGTCGAATTCCTGTGCGTCCCTGAGCTCGGCGCGAACGCCGAAGCCGCCGTCGAGCGCCACGCTCGCCGAGGTGTTCCCGGTGAGCTGGCCCACGAGGTCCTCGTCGAGGTTCACCCCGAGCTGGCGGTCGATCGTCTCCTTGGCCTGCGCGTAGTCGCCGAACCCGGCCGGATCGATGGCCTGGCCCGCGTTCTCCGCGAAGCCCACGATGTGCGCGAGGTCCCGGATCCCGAGGCCGATCTCGCCCTCGCGCCGGATCACGCCGGGCGACTCGTCGCCGGACGCGATCGGGAGGTCCTCCTCGGCCAGGTCGCCCTCCGTCGCGGCGCGGAAGTCCACGTCGATCCCGCCCTCGCGCGCGTTGACGGTGAGGCCGAGCTCGCGGAGCGCGGCGATCCACTTGACCTTGCGGGCGTCCGCGGTACTCGGGTCGGCCTCGAGCGCCGCTTGCACGTCCACGTACACGCGGACGAGCGCGTTCTCCGGGAGGCCCTCGAGGGCGGCGTCGAAGGTCTCCTCGTCCAGGTGGTCGTCGCCGTCGGCGCGCTCGAGGGCCGCGGTGAGCTGCGCTCGATCCTCCGCGAAGACGACGACGTCGTCCTCGACAGCGAGGACGGAGTTGCTGTCCTCGTAGAGCGTGGCACCGGACGCCTCGCCCACCTCGCGCGCGTTCGACCGCTCGATGAGGCCGCCGAGCTTGTCCTCGTCAGCGACCTGGACCGCCGCGACGGGGTGCGGGGAGCCGTCGGAGCCGCTTGTGGCGCCGATGACGACGGGATTGCCGAGCAGCGGCCGCACGTCCTCGGCGAAGCGCCCGCCCGTGGCCTCCTCGAGCTGGCGGCGAAGCTGGTCGCGAGCCTGGCCTCCGAAGGCGAACTCGTCGAGCAGCGAGTCGATCGCCTGGTACTGGTCGCCCTCGAGGTCCGTCTCGACCGCGGCGGCGAACAGCGCGTCCTTCGGAAGGTGGGACAGCGCGACGTCGAGCGCGCTCCCGGAGTCGTCACCCCCGCAGCCCGCGGCGAAGAGCGCGGAGCCGGCGAGGAGGATGGTGAGAAGGCGTCGCATTGGGCGGCGCACCCTAGCGGGGCGCATACATGATTACGGCCACACCGACGAGACAGATCCCTGCGCCGGCGAGGTCGTACCGATCGGGCCGAAAGCCGTCGAACGCCATGCCCCACGCGAGCGAGCCGACGATGAAGACGCCCCCGTAGGCGGCGAGCACGCGGCCGAACTCGTGCTCGGGCTGAAACGCGGCCACCACGCCGTAGATCCCGAGCGCAAGCGCGCCCAGAAGCCCGACGAGGAGCCCGCGATCGTCCTTGATCGCGATCCAGACGAGGTACGCGCCGCCGATCTCGGCGATCGCGGCGGCGACGAAGAGGGCGACCGACCTACCGACCACTCAGCGCCCTGAGAAGACGCTCGCCAGTGCTTCCGCGGCGCCATCGGGCGCCGTGATGGTGAGCACGGTGGCGTCCTCACCGTGCTCCAGGGCGAAGTCCAGGAAGGCGCAGCACTCGGACTCGGCGGCCACGGCCGCCTCCACGCGGCGGCGAATTGCGGCGTCTGGGCGGAAGCGGAGCACCGCGCTCTCACCGTTCATGACCTTCGACACGAGCCCGTCCTCGCCCAGTGCCCGCAGCTCCGCCTGCCGCGCCTTCATGTCGGCGGGACCGAGGGTGCAGGCCATCGGGATCGGCTCGTGGGCCATGTAGGGGACTCTAGGGGCTCCTCGGAGGTAGCTCGATACCATCGAGCCCGTCGGGCGAGGTAGCTCAGTTGGTAGAGCACACGACTGAAAATCGTGGTGTCGCCAGTTCGATTCTGGCCCTCGCCATTTAGCCACGCATCACGACATCCCCACCTCCGGACGCGCGCTGGACGCCCTCGCGCTCAGCGCCACGCTCCACTGCCTCACCGGCTGCGCGATCGGTGAGATCACCGGCATGGTCGTGGGCACCGCGCTCGGCTGGTCGGAGTGGGCGACGGTGGCCCTGGCCGTGGCGCTGGCGTTCCTGTTCGGCTACACGCTCACGAGCATCCCGCTGCTGCGGGGCGGGCTAGCGCTCGGCGCGGTGATCCCGATCGCGCTCGCCTCGGACACGCTCTCGATCGCCCTGATGGAGATCGTGGACAACGCGATCATGCTCGCGATCCCGGGCGCGATGGAGGCCGGCCTCGGCAACGTCCTGTTCTGGGGATCGCTCTCGGTCGCGCTGGCGGTCGCGGGCTTCGCGGCCTACCCGCTCAACCGCTGGCTCCTGAGGCGCGGCAAGGGCCACGCCGCGGTGCACGCAACGGGCATCCACGGCGGCCCTTCGCCACGCGTCGTGGGAACGATCGCGGCGGTGGCCGCGACCTTCGGGTCGATCGTCCTGATCGCCGAGCTGCTGGGCTAGGCCAGCCCCTCCGCCTTGTACTCGCGGAGGAAGCCCTCGAAGAGGCGGCGGTGGCCCTCCTCGTCCCGGAGGATCGAGATGACCATGTCCTGCGTCACCGGGTCGCGGCCCTCGCAGAACTCGATGATCTGGTTGTAGTGGTCGATGGCGCCGGTCTCGGCCTCGATCACGCCCTTGATGACGTGGACGATGTCGGTCTGCTGGTCCGGCGGCTGGAGGTAGGACTGCTCGGCGCTGAAGTCGAGCGAGCCCGGCACGACGCCGTACAGCTCCTTGATCCGGGCTCCGAACTGGCGCGCGTGGCCCAGCTCCTCCTCGACGTCCTCCTGGAGCGACTCGATGATCTCCTGCGCACGGACGCCGTCCGGGTTGATGGAGTTCGAGATGTAGCTCATCACGGTCTCCATCTCCATCCAGTACGCGCGCGTGAGGAGCTCGATGAGCTGCTCGCGGTCGTCCTTCATCTCTTCGCTGAGAATGCCCTGTCTGGGCGTTGTTCCTGTCTCGGTAGCCATACGACGAGGCTACCCTCCCGGCGGTGCCGGAAACCGTCGAGATCGAGCAGCTGGACCGTCCGCCCAAGCGGCTGTGGGACCGCATGCTCGCGGAGCCGGACCGCGCGCCCGAGTACATCGCGCTCGCGGCGGCCGAGCGCTTCGGCCCGCAGGCCGAGGAATGGGTGCGGATCGCGGGCGCCGGGCACTCGCCCGACGAGCTCGCGCGGGTGGCCTACAAGAAGCACGTCCGGCTGGCGAGGCTCGAGGGCGGGGCGCTCGGCATCGGCGGCGTGATCACGGCAGCGCCCGACATGGTCGCCCTGCTGTGGATCCAGAGCCGCATGGTGTTCTACATCGCGGCCGCCTACGGCTACGACCCCCTCCACCCGATGCGGCCGGCCGAGTACCTCGCGCTCCAGGGCCTCTACGAGACGCCCGCGCAGGCCCGCGAGGCGCTCGACGGCGTCGGCAAGCGGATGGCGCAGGCGATGGTCGAGAAGGCGGTGCTGAGCGGCCGAAAGACGGACGCGCTCCACCTGCGGCTTGCGAAGTACATCGCGAGGCGGCTCGCCCGGCGCTACGCCGGCCGGCTGATCCCGTTCATCGGCGCGCCCATCGGAGCGATCCAGAACGGGAACGTGACGAGGGACCTCGGGAAGCGCGCGCTGAGCTACTACGCGCGCCCGTAGACCGGCACGGCGGCGCCGCTCGTGACCGCCGTGTCGCCCGAGACGAGCACGCGCACGACCTTCGCGATCTCCGCCGGCGCGACCCACTTCGAGTGGTCGGCGTCCGGCTGGTCCGCGCGGTTCGCCGGCGTGTCGATCACGCTGGGGAGGATCGCGTTCGCGCGGATCCCCTCCGAGCGGTAGTCGGCGTCGAGGGCCTGCACGAAGGCGAGCACCGCGGCCTTCGCGGTCACGTAGGCCGGAGCGCCGCCGAACGGCCGCACCGCGGCCCGCGCCGACACCGCCACGAACGAGCCGCCGCCCCGCTCGACCATCCGGGGCATCGCCGCGCGCGCGAGGTTGAAGGCGGGAAACAGGTTGAGGCGCAGGAGCCGCTCGAACTCCTCCGGGTCGGTCTCGTGGACCTTGCCGGTGGACGCGTAGCCGCCCACGAGGTCCACGACCGCCTCGAGGTCGTCCACCGCCGCCACCGCCTCCTCGGCTCCCCCGTGCGGGTCAACGAGGTCCGCGCGCACCAGCGCGACCCGGTCGCCGAGGTCGGCCTCGGCGCGCTCGCGCTCCCTGTCGACGATCCAGGTGACGGTGCAGTCGTAGCCCGAGTCGACCAGCTCACGCACTACCGCACTGCCCAGAGCGCCGGTTCCGCCGGCCACGAGAACGCCCATGGTCCTCGCAGGCTAGCCCGTCGGGCGCGCGGCGAGCCTTACGGCCCGCGCGCCCGGGGGGTCCGTCGTTTTATGCCGGCTATACCGGCACAGAAGACGGAACCCCCCGCGCTGCTCCGGCGGACCCGCGGCCGTAAGGCTCGCGCGGGGCCGTCCGGCCGGGGCCTATGCCATCCGGCTCCGCCCTTACCTTGGCAAGTCCGATGGAGCAGACGTCGCTCACGCCCACCAGGTGCTTCGTCCGCGACCTGGCCGACGGCCAGGAGGTGAACGAGGTCTTCGTCGTGCGCGCCCATTCGAGGCGCCAGCGGCGCAACGGCGAGCCCTTCCTGAAGCTCCAGCTCGGCGACAGGAGCGGCGCCATCGAGGCCGTGATCTGGGACGAGATCGAGGCGCTCGCGCCGATCTGCCCCACCGGCTCCGTGATCCGCATCCTCGGCCGATTCGCGGTCGACGAGCGCTACGGGCCGGGCCTCACCGTGAAGCGGATGCGCGCCGCCGCCGAGCACGAGTACGACCTCGGCGACCTCACCGAGGCGCCGCCCGTGCCGTACGAGCAGATGGCGGCGGACCTCGACTCGCTGGTCGAGACGATCCAGCGGCCGCACCTGCGCACGCTGCTCGGGCGGCTGGTCGACGAGTCCACGGACACCGGCGCGGCCTACCACTCGGCGCCGGCCGCGAAGTACTACCACCAGGCCTACAGGCACGGGCTGCTCGAGCACTGCCTGTCGGTCGCGCAGGGCGTCAGCGCCCTCGCCGCCGGGCCGTTCCGGGGCGGGATCGACCGCGACCTCGCCGTCACCGGCGCGCTGCTCCACGACATCGGCAAGACCCAGGTGTACGCGACCACCAACGGCGCCATCGAGCTCACCGACAGCGGGAAGCTGCTCGGCGAGATCCCGCTCGGCTACTACATGGTGCGGCGCGAGATCGAGCGAATCGAGGGCTTCCCGCCCGCCGAGGCCGAGGGGCTCCTGCACATCGTCCTGAGCCACCACGGCAAGCTCGAGCACGGCAGCCCCGTGGTGCCGTGCACGCGCGAGGCGACGCTCGTGCACTTCGTGGACAACCTCGGCGGCAACCTCGGCAGCTTCGACCGCATCGAGCGCACGCTCGCCGAGGGCGCGAGCTGGTCGGACTTCGACCGCGGCATCTCCACCTCGGCGTTCTTCGCGACCCGCGAGCAGTCGCGGCGCGAGGAAGCGGCGTAGCCCCGGACCCGCAAATAGCGGGGGCGTTTCGGCAGCGGGGAGCGGAAACCCGGGTTTCCTGCTTATCCTCGTGCGGAACCGCATGGCGAAGGACACCGAGAAGCTAATCCGGCAGCTGTCACTGATCTCGTTCCTGATGGCGGAGCGACGGCCGGTCACGGCGCTCGAGATCAAGCAGGACGTCGAGGGCTACTCGCAGATGAACGACGAGGCCTTCGCGCGCCGCTTCTACGCCGACCGCGCCGAGCTCGAGTCGCTCGGGATCCACCTGAAGGTCGACAAGCCCGCCGAGGGCTACTACGAGGCCGAGAACTACTCGCTGCCGCCGGAGAACTTCTACCTCCCCGCGATCGAGTTCACGGACAAGGAGCTCGGCGCGCTGCGCACGTCGCTCTCGCTGCTCGACGGCGAGTTCGCGTACGCCGAGCCGCTCCGGCTCGCGCTCCAGCAGCTCTCCTGGGGGAAGCCGTCGCCGCTCGACGCCCCCGAGCAGCGGAGCGTGGCGCTGGCGGTCACGGCCGGCGCGGGCGGGCGCGAGCTGTCGCAGCGGCTGTCGAAGGTCGAGACCGCGATCTTCCGCCGCAAGACGATCGTCTTCGACTACTACACGATCGGCCGCGACGCCGAGGAGAAGCGCAAGGTGGACCCGTACCACCTGCTCTACCGCGGCGGGCAGTTCTACCTGATCGGCTACTCGCACGAGCGCCAGGACGTGCGCGTGTTCCGCGTCTCCCGGATCCGCGGCAAGGTGGGCTACTCGTCGAAGGCCGAGCACGACTTCAACCGGCCCGAGGACTTCGACCCGCGCGTCTACGCCACGCGCACCGACTGGCAGCTCGGCGACCCCGTCGGCCGCGCGAGCATCTGGCTGTCCGACCGCATCGACTGGCTGGCGCTGCGCCACTTCGGCCACGCCGGCGAGGTGCGCGACGCCGACGGCGGCGTGATCTTCGAGACCGACTACGCCGACTCGCGCCAGATGGTCTCGTGGGTGCTCGGACTCGGCGAGCAGGCGCGGTTCGAGGGCCCGGAGGAGCTGGCCGCCGAGGCGCGCGAGCGGCTCGAGCTCGTGATGGAGCGCCACTCGCGTCCGCCTGAGCTCGCGCGGCCGAGCCGCAAGCGCAGGCAGGCCGAGCCCGAGGAGGACGACGAGGGCCGCGAGGCGCCGATCCGCCCGGAGCGCTTCGCGCGGCTCGTGACGCTCGCCGGGATCCTGATCGAGGCGGCGCGCGAGAGCCGCAAGCTCGAGCTGAAGGAGCTGTGCGAGACGCTCCAGGTGAACGACCAGGAGCTGCGCCAGGACATCGACGTGCTGAACGTCGTGAACTTCGGCGGCGGCTCGTACGTGCTGTACGCCGAGGTGCAGGGCGATCAGATCGAGGTGGACCCGGAGCCGTACGGCGACAACTTCGCGCAGCCCGCCCGGCTGCTCCCGCTGGAGGCGAAGGCGCTGGTGGCGGCCATCGACCTGATCGGCGAGCACCTGCCCGAGGGCTCGCTCGCCTCCGCGCGCAAGAAGATCGTGGACGCGCTCGGCCAGGACCCGGCCGAGGACGGCCTTCAGATCACGACGGCGAAGGGCGACGACTCCGAGGTCGCGCGCGTGGTGTCCGGCGCGATCATCGGCCGGCGGCTCGTGAAGATCGACTACTACAAGGAGAACGAGGACGAGTTCACGGAGCGGACGCTCGAGCCCTACAAGCTCGTGAACGGCCAGGAGGGCTGGTACATCCACTGCTGGGACCTCGAGAAGGACGCCCCGCGCTCGTACCGGCTCGACCGCGTGCGCGAGGTGAACGTGCTCGACGAGTCCTTCGAGCCGCGCCCGGGCGTGGAGCCCGACGTGCACGGCTGGCTCTCCACCGGCGAGGTCGAGTCCGGCAGCACCGCGCGGATCTGGGTGTCGCCCGAGCGCGCGCGCTGGGTGCGCGAGGACCATCCCGGCGCGACCGAGCTCGCGGACGGCGCGGTGATCTTCGAGCGCACCTACGCCTCGTACGAGTGGCTCGCCCGCGAGATGCTCAAGGAGGCGGGCGACGCGGTGGTGCTCGAGCCGGAGGAGGCCCGCCAGGCAGTGCTCGAAGCCGCCGAACGCCTTGCCGTCACGGCGTAGCCAGATCGAGATGTCGGCCGAGGAGGTCTCGGCCTTCCTCGGCGAGCAGATGGTCATGCAGTGCGCCACGAACGGGCCGCGCGGCTTTCCGCACCTCGTGGCGCTCTGGTTCGTGGCCGACGGCGACGAGCTGCGCGGATGGACGTACGCCAAGTCGCAGAAGGCGAGGAACCTCGAGCGCGACCCGCGCGCGACGCTCGGGATCGAGGACGGCGTGGAGTACCACGAGCTGCGCGGAGTCATGTTCGAATGCGACGTCGAGCTGGAGCGCGACCCCGCGCTGGTGGAGCGGTTCGGCCTCGAGCTGTTCGAGCGCTACGCCGGCGAGATGACCGACGACATCCGGTCCATGGTCGCGGCGCAGGCGCAGAAGCGGGTGGGCCTCACCTTTCGCCCCACGCGTACGGTGAGCTGGGACCACCGTAAGCTGCACGGCACCTACTGATGAAGGGCCTCATCCTCTCCGGCGGCAAGGGCACGCGCCTGCGCCCGCTCACGCACACGAGCGCGAAGCAGCTCGTCCCGGTGGCCAACAAGCCGGTCCTCTTCTACGGGATCGAGGCCATGGCGGAGGCCGGCATCGAGGACGTGGGGATCATCATCGCCCCCGAGACCGGCGCCGAGATCCGCGAGGCGGCCGGCGACGGGTCGCGCTTCGGCCTCCGGATCGAGTACATCGAGCAGGACGCGCCGCTCGGCCTGGCCCACGCCGTGCTCACGGCCGAGGAGTTCCTCGGCGACTCGCCGTTCGTGATGTACCTCGGCGACAACCTGCTGCGCCACGGGATCGTCGCGCTCGTGGACACCTTCCGCGAGCGAGCAGCCGGACGCGCTGATCCTGCTCACGCCCGTGCCCGACCCCGAGCACTACGGCGTGGCCGAGCTGGACGGCGACAACCGCGTGGCGCGGCTCGTCGAGAAGCCGAAGGAGCCGAAGACGGACCTCGCGCTCGTGGGCGTCTACATGTTCACGCCGGCGATCTTCGACGCCGCGCGCGCGATCGAGCCGTCGGGCAGGGGCGAGCTCGAGATCACCGACGCGATCCAGACGCTCGTGGACCGCGGCCTGCGCGTGGACCCGCACATCGTGCACGGCTGGTGGAAGGACACCGGCCAGGTGCAGGACATGCTCGAGGCGAACCGCCTGATCCTCGACGACCTCGATGAGCGGATCGACGGCGAGCTGGTGGACTCGCGCGTGGAGGGACGAGTCGTGATCGAGACGGGCGCGCGGCTCGAGAGCACGACGTGCGCGGACCCGCGGTGATCGGCGCCGGCTCGCAGATCGCGAACGCCTACATCGGCCCGTACACGGCGATCGGCGACAACGTCACGATCGAGAACGCCGAGCTGGAGCACTCGATCGTGATGTCGGGCTCGCGGATCTCGGACGTGGACCACCGGATCGAGGCGAGCCTGATCGGCAAGGACGTGACGATCGCGCGCGGCCCGGCGCTGCCGAAGGCGTACCGGTTCGTGGTCGGCGACAGCGCCGACGTTCAGATCATCTAGACGTCGCGACGCGAGGTGAGGAACGCCGCGAGGCCGACCAGCACCGCCGTGTAGCCCGTCCAGACGAGCGCCGCCAGCCCCTGGGGCAGCAGGTCGATGTCCGCCTCGTCCTCGGTGGTGCCGGTGATCGAGCCGCTCAGCCCGGAGAGCGAGAAGGGCGCGTACGCCCTCCACCAGCGCCGAGACGGCGGGGTCCACGACGAAGAAGATGAGCAGGAGCGTCACGATCGCGGCCACCTGGTTGCGGAGCGCGGCTCCGAGCGAGGCCCCGAGCGCGGCTGCCAGAGCCGCGTAGAGGCCGTTGCCGAGGATGATGCGGATCACGACGTCGCTGCCCGGCAGCACGGCGTCCCGCGCGGACAGGATCGGCAGGACGATCACGGCGATGAGGGCCGATGCCGCGAGGCCCACGACGAGCCCACCCAGCGCGCAGGCGATCGTCTGCGCCCCCGTCGCGCGCAGGCGGTTGCGGAGTCACGAGCAGCGTCGAGGCGATCGTGCCGTGCCTGTACTCGCCCGCACCGACCACCGCACCGAGCACGAGCATCAGGAGCCCGGCGAGCCCCCCGGTGGTGAGCAGCGAGCGCACGGTGCTCTCGTTCGAGACGAGCTCGTCGTCGTCCAGGATCAGCGACAGGATCACGATCAGCAGGATCAGCGCGAACGTGGAGCCCGCGAGCGCCCAGAAGGTCCGCGTCGTGCGGAGCTTCAGGAGCTCGGCTGAGACCAGGTGCGTCACCGGCCCGCCTCGGTGCCGCCGCCGGTGAGCTCGAGGAACACGCTCTCGAGCGTCTGGCGCGGCCGGTACAGCTCGTAGACGGCGATGCCGTTCTCGGCGGCCGTGGTGCCGACCTCCTCGAGCGACGCCCCCCGCACGGCCAGCCAGTCGGGGCCGGCCTCGCCGGGCGCGGGCTCGTGGCCCTTCGCGCGCGAGCGCCGCGCGCAGCCGCTCCGCCTCCGGGCTCCGCACCCACACGGGCGCCGCGGCGCCCTGGGTCAGCTCGTCGAGCGAGCCCTGGGCAACGAGCTTCCCGTGGCTGATCACCACGACCTCGTCCACCGTCTGGGCCATCTCCGCCAGCACGTGGCTCGACACCAGCACCGTGCGGCCCGTCGGACGCCTGGGAGCGCAGGAAGTCGCGCAGCCAGCGGATGCCCTGCGGGTCGAGGCCGTTGGCGGGCTCGTCCAGCACGAGCGCCTGGGGGTCGCCGAGCAGCGCGCCGGCGAGGCTGAGCCGCTGGCGCATGCCGAGCGAGTACGCCTTCACGCGCTTGTTGCCCGCCCCGTCCAGCTCCACGAGCCGGAGCACCTCCTCCACCCGGCTCGCGCGGGAGCCGCCGCGGCCGTCGCGACGACCCGCAGGTGATTGCGCCCGGTGCGGCCGGGATGGAACTGCGGGCCCTCGAGCACCGCGCCCACCTGGCTCACCGGCGCTTCCAGCTCGCGGTAGGGGCGGCCGTCCACGGTCGGCGGTGCCGGAGGTGGGCAGCGTCAGCCCGAGCAGCATCCGCAGCGTGGTCGTCTTGCCGGCGCCGTTCGGGCCGAGGAAGCCGAGCACGCGGCCCGGCTGGGCCGCGAAGCTGAGCCCGTCCACGGCCAGGTTCGCGTCGTAGCGCTTGGTGAGCTCCCGCACCTCGAGCACCCGGCGCACCGTATCCATCGAACCGGCGTGAGCCGCGCCGCAGGCGGGTACGCTCGCTGGCGTGAGGCGCCTCCTGGCGGCACTGGTGCTGCTGGCGCCGCTTGCGGCGGCGCAGCACGCGCATGCCGCGCCCCTCCGCGCGGGCGTGGGCAAGGCGGACATCACGCCGCGCACCGGCTACTACCTCGGCGGCTGGACGCGCCAGGACCGCGTCGCCCAGGGCCAGCACACGCGCCTGTGGTCGCGGGCGCTCGTGCTCCAGCGCGGCGACCGCAAGGTCGCGCTCGTGTCCGTGGACCTGTTCATGGTCCCCGGCGGGCTCGTGAAGCACGTGGGCGACGCGCTCGCCGCGCGGCTTCTCCGAGTCGAACCTCCTCGATCTCCGCCTCGCACACGCACTCGGGGCCGGGCGGCTACGCGAACTTCAGGACCTTCAACACCGCCGCGCCGGCTCTCGGCACCGCCACCGACCCGGTCAGCTTCTACCGGTTCCTCGACGCGCCGCCGGCCGACCCGCAGCTGTACACGTTCCTCGTGCGCCAGGTGACGGCGGCGATGCGCAGCGCGGACGCGAACCGCGGCCCGGCGCGCGGCCGGCTGGGGGCGAGCGGAGATCCACGGGCTGACGAAGAACCGCAGCGTCGAGGCGCACCTCGCCGACCACGGCATCGAGCGCGGAGCGCGGCAGCGGCTCCGCGGCGCAGGACCCGGCGGGCGTGGCACCACACGATCGACCCGCAGGTGAACGTGCTGCGCGTCGACAAGGTCGTGCGCGGGCGGCGCGTGCCCGATCGGCGGCTGGTCCACGTTCGCCGACCACGGCACGGTCACGAAGTCGAGCTTCCAGTTCTACAACCAGGACCACCACGCCTCGGCGCTCCAGGTGTTCGAGCGGCGCGTGCGCGCGCGCCGGACGCGTGCCGCGGCGCCAGCTCGGTGCTGAACGTCTACGGCAACTCGAACGAGGGCGACCAGTCGGCCGGGCCTCGTGCGCGACGGGCCCGCGGCGTCGGACTACGTCGGGCGCGTCGAGGCGGCCGCGATGCTGCGGGCGTGGCGGCGCGGCGGGGCCGTCGCTCACGCCCACCCCCGAGCTCGACGTGCGCTGGACGCGCACCTGCTTCTGCGGCCAGGCCACCGAGGGCGGCAACGTCGCGGACTACCCGATGATCGGCTTCCCGTTCCTCACCGGCTCGGAGGAGGAGCGCGGCCCGCTCTTCGACGTGACCCACGTGCCGCTCGAGGGCAGGCGCAACCCGCTGCCGGTGCCCGGCCAGGGCCACAAGTCGGGCATCCCGCTCGACCAGTCGACCGTGCCGAAGGCGGTGCCGCTCACGGCGGTGCGGGTCGGCGACGGCGTGATCGTCACGCTGCCCGGCGAGCCGACCGCCGAGGTGGGCGCGCGCGTGCGCGCGGCGGTGCAGCCGGTCCACGCGGCCTCGACCGGATCGTCGTCTCCGGGCTCGCCGGCGAGTTCATCCAGTACCTCACGACGCCGGAGGAGTACGACCGCCAGCACTACGAGGGCGGCTCGACGCTCTACGGGCCGCTGTCGTCCAACCTGCTCCGCCAGGAGCTCGCCGAGCTGGCCCGGCGGCTGGTGAGCGGCGAGCCGGCCCAGGCCGCCTACGCGCTCGACCCCACGAACGGCGTCTCGCCGAACGGGCCGCCGTACGGCTCGCGGGGCGGCGCGCGGCACGCTGGAGGAGCAGCCCGTGCGGACGGTGCGCCGCTTCGAGAGGGCGCAGCTCGCCTGGCGCGGCGGCCCCCACGGCCTCGACCGGCCGCTCGGCCGCGCGTTCGTGGTCGTCCAGCGGCGAGCCGGGCGGCGCTGGCGGACGGTCGACAGCGACCTCGGCCTCGGGCATGCTCTGGAAGGTCGACGACGAGGGCGCCCACCGCGCGCTCTGGGAGGTCCCGCGGAGCGCCGCGCCGGGCCGCTACCGGCTCCGGGTGCGCGCGAAGCGCTACCGGCTGACCTCGCTGCGCTTCCGCGTGAGGCCGTCGCGGGCGCTCACGGGTCCGCACGGTCAGCTCGACGCCGAGCCGGGTCGTCGTGGCGCTGGACTACCCCGGCGCCGTGCGCGACGTGGACCTGCGCCACCGGCCGCCGAGCGCGCGCGGCGGCGTCGTGCGCTTCCGCGTCCGCGGCGACGTGGTGCGCGTGCGGAGCCGCGGCGGCACCTTCGCGGTGGCGCGCCCGTACGGCGCGACGGTCCGGGTGCCGGCCGGCGCCGCGCGCGACCGGTTCGGGAACCGGAACGGCACGGCCGTCACGCTTCCTTAGAGTCCCGCGCCATGACGATCTACGTCGTCGGAGCCGGAGGCATGCTGGGCCAGGACGTGATGCGCGCCGCCGGCGCGGGCGCCGTCGGCTTCACGCACGCCGAGCTCGACGTGACCGACGCGGCCGCCGTGAGCGAGGCGCTGCGGCGGCGCGGACGCCGTGATCAACTGCGCCGCGTACACGGACGTGGACGGCGCCGAGGCCGATCCCGAGGCCGCCCACGCCGTCAACGAGCACGGGGCGCGCAACGTGGCGCGAGGCCGCGAGCGCGTGTCCTGTACGTCTCGACCGACTACGTGTTCGACGGCGCCAAGCCGGGCGCGTACGTGGAGTCCGACGCAACCGGGCCCGCTCCAGGAATACGGCCGCTCGAAGCTCGCGGGCGAGCGCGCGACGCTCGAGGACAATCCGCGCGCCTCGTCGTGCGCAGCGTCGTGGCTCTTCGGCGCCGGCGGGCGGAACTTCGTCGAAACGATGCTGCGGCTGGCCGAGGAGCGCCACGAGCTCCGCGTCGTGGACGACCAGACGGGCTGCCCGACGTTCACCGGGCACCTCGCGAGGCGTCCTGTGCGCGCTCGCCGCCGGCGAGCGCACCGGCGTGCTGCACGTGGCCGGCGCGGGCTCCTGCTCCTGGTTCGAGTTCGCCCGGGCGATCCTCGAGCGACGGGGCGACGCCGACGTGCGGCCCTGCAGCACGGAGGAGTTCCCGCGGCCCGCGCGCCGCCCCGCCAACTCGGTGCTGGCGAGCGAGCGCGGCGCGCCGAAGCTGCCGCACTGGCGGGACGGCCTCGACGCCTACCTGGGGGTGCGCGCATGAGGCTCGCTGGTGACCGGCGGCGCCGGGTTCATCGGCTCGACGTACGTGCGGCTGTTCGGCGGAGAGCACGACCTCGTGGTGCTCGACAAGCTCACCTACGCGGGCCGGCGCGAGAACCTGCCGGACGGGCGTGGAGCTCGTGGTGGGCGGAATCGAGGACCGCGAGCTCGTCGCGCAGGTCGATCGAGGGCGCCGACGCCGTCGTGAACTTCGCCGCCGAGTCGCACGTGGACCGCTCGATCGCGGACCAGGACGTGTTCGCCCGCACGCACGTGATCGGCACCGGCGTCCTGCTCGACGCGGTACGCGAGCTGGGCGTGCCGCGCTACCTCCAGGTCTCGACCGACGAGGTCTACGGCTCGATCGCCGAGGGCTCGTTCACGGAGAGCTCGCCGCTCGACCCGTCGTCGCCCTACTCCGCGACCAAGGCGGCGGGCGACCTGCTCGTGTCCGCGCACCACCACACCTACGGGACCGAGGCGGTGATCTGCCGCGGCTCGAACAACTACGGCCCGCGCCAGTACCCGGAGAAGCTGATCCCGCTCTCGATCCTGAACGCCCTCCACGACGACCCGCTGCCCGTGTACGGCGACGGCCGCCAGGTGCGCAACTGGCTCTACGTGGAGGACTTCTGCCGCGGGATCCACGCGGTGCTCGAGCGCGGGCGCGCGGGCGAGGCGTACAACGTGGGCGGGCCGGACGAGTGCGAGAACATCGACGTCGTGCGCCGGATCCTCGAGCTGACCGGCCGCGACGAGTCGCTGATCGAGCACGTGACGGACCGGCCCGGCCACGACCGCGCTACTCGCTCAGCTCGGCAAGCTCCGCGACGAGCTCGGCTGGGAGGCCGAGGTCCGCTTCGAGGACGGCCTCGCGCGCACGGTCGACTGGTACCGCGACAACGAGGACTGGTGGGCGCCGATCCGCTCCGGCGAGTACCGCGAGTACTACGAGCGGCACTACGGCAAGGCACTCCGTCGTTAGTCTCGAACGGGTGTTCCGTGACGACATCCCGGCGCTCGAGCTGCGCGGCCTGACCAAGCGCTACGACGACGGCACCCTCGCGGTCGAGGACTTCGACCTGAAGATCCCCGCGGGCGCGTTCTTCGGCCTGCTGGGCCCGAACGGCGCCGGGAAGACCACCCTGATCAGCGCGGTCTGCAACCTGCTGCGGGTCACCGAGGGCGAGGTCCTGGTCTTCGGCGAGCCGGACGACTCGATGAAGGCGCGCAGCTGGGTCGGGCTCGCGGAGCAGGACATCAACCTCGACCGGTTCCTGACGGTCAAGGAGACGCTCGAGTACCACGGCGGGTACTTCGGCATGACCGACCCCGGCTCGCGCGCCGACGAGCTCATCGAAGCCTTCGGCTTGCAGGCAAAGCGCGACGTCCGGGCGCCGAAGCTGTCCGGCGGTCAGCGCCGCCGGCTGCTGCTCGCCCGTGCGCTCATGCACAACCCGCGACTGGTGATCCTCGACGAGCCCACGGCGGGCGTGGACTTCGAGCTCCGGATGGACCTCTGGCGCTACATCCGGCAGCTGCACTCGGAGGGCACGACGATCCTGCTCACCACTCACTACCTCGAGGAGGCCGAGGAGCTGTGCGAGGAGATCGCCCTCATCCGCGGCGGCCACCTGATCGCGCGCGACTCCGCGCAGGGCCTTCGCGACCACTTCGGCGTCGACCGGCTGACCGACGTCTACGTCAAGGCGATGGCGTCGTGACCGGG
This sequence comes from uncultured Thermoleophilaceae bacterium, assembly GCA_963741455.1. Taxonomy (GTDB): domain Bacteria; phylum Actinomycetota; class Thermoleophilia; order Solirubrobacterales; family Thermoleophilaceae; genus JACVRW01. Next base: position 88,142 of record CAVUIF010000010.1, on the reverse strand, counting down.
CTCGTATGGCTCTGCAAGCGCGAGACCCTCCGGGTGTCGAAGCTGTGGACGCAGACCGTGCTCGCGCCGGTCGTGTCGTCGATGCTGTTCATCCTCGTGTTCGGCCTGTCGCTCGGCGACCGGATCCAGCGGGTCGGCGACGTGGACTACGAGGTCTTCATCGTGCCCGGCCTGATCACGATGGGCATGGTGCAGGCGGCCTTCGCGAACAACGCCTCCACGATCTTCCAGGCGCGCTTCGACCGCTACGTCAACGACGTGCTGTCCGCTCCGATGCGGCCGTGGCAGATGACCTTCGGCTTCACGATCGGCGGCATCGTGCGGGCGCTCGCGATCGGCGTCTCGCTGCTCGTGCTCGCCGTGCTGATCGTGGACGTGCCGGTCGAGCGGCCCTTCGAGCTGGCGCTCGCGATCGCGCTCGGCCTCGTGCTGTTCGCCTCGCTCGGGCTGGTCGTGGGGATCTACGCCGAGACCTGGGACCACACGAGCTTCATCCAGAACATCGTGATCCTGCCGCTGACGTTCGTCGGCGGCGTCTTCTACTCCGTGACCGTGCTCCCCTCGCCGTGGGAGGAGCTGTCCCACTTCAACCCCGTCTTCTACCTCGTCAACGCCGTGCGCTTCGGCTTCCTGGGCGAGAGCGACGTCTCCGTCTGGCTCTCGCTCGGCGTGACCGCCGCGCTCGCGATCCCGGCCTACGCGTGGGCTCAGCACCTCTTCACCACCGGCAAGCGCTTGAAGAGCTAGAGCGCCGGGTCACGCACTGCCGGCGCTGCCCGCGGCTCGTGGAGTGGCGCGAGCAGGTGGCGCGCGAGAAGCGCGCCTCGTTCGCGGACGAGGACTACTGGGGCCGGCCGGTGCCGGGCTTCGGCGACCCCGAGGCGAGCGTCTACGTGCTCGGGCTCGCCCCCGCCGCCCACGGCGGCAACCGCACCGGGCGCGTGTTCACGGGCGACCGCTCGGGCGACTGGCTGTTCGGCTCCATGTACCGCACCGGGTTCGCGAACCAGCCGGAGTCGGTGCACGCGGGCGACGGGCTCGAGCTGCGCGGCGCGTTCGTGGGCGCGGCGGTTCGCTGCGCGCCGCCCGCCAACAAGCCGCTGCCGGCCGAGCGCGACAACTGCCTGCCCTACGCCGCGCGAGGAGCTCGGCCTGATCCGGCCCGCCGTGATCGTCTGCCTGGGCAAGTTCGCCTGGGACGCCGCCTGCGTGCTGCTCGGCATCCGGCCGCGGCCGCCCTTCGGGCACCTGGCCGAGTTCGAGCCCGCGAGCGGCCCCGTCCTGCTCGGCTCCTACCACCCGAGCCAGCAGAACACCTTCACCGGCAAGCTGACAGAGCCGATGCTCGATGCGGTCTTTCTGAGCGGCGCGCGGATGTTATGGTCCCCGAACCGCAAGAACCCATAGCCGAATCCCCGGCCGCCCGGCGGCCGGGGAACGGGGGACCCACAGGCAGTACGGGGCGAATCGCGAGGCATCTCTGCGTAGCGCCGCTCTTCTGGCGCGAGCCCGTCAGCTAACCCCGTAGGCGCTGAGAAGAGAGGAAGTCGATGTCCCGGAAGCTGCCGGCGGTTGCCGTCGCCGTGCTCAGCCTGACTGCCACCGGCGACGCGCTCGCCGCGGGGTATGCATCGCGAACGCTGAAGGTCGGATCCACGGGATCGGACGTGCGAGCAGCTCCAGCGGTACCTCGACCGCGTGGGCTACGACACCATCGCCGACGGCGCAGTTCGGCCCCGCGACCCGGCGCAGCGTGATCGCGTTCGAGCGCGCCGAGGAGCGGCGCGCCAACGGGCGCGCCTCGCGCAGCGAGCAGCGGCTGGTGCGCGCCCGCGCCGGCGCGGCGCAGGCCGAGCCCGAGAGCGAGCCCGCCGGCGAGGAGGCCTACCTCGACTCCGACGGGATGGCCGTGGCGCCGGAGAGCGCGCCCGACGAGGTGAAGGCGATCATCGAGGCCGGGAACGAGATCGCCACGAAGCCGTACAAGTACGGCGGCGGCCACGGGCGCTGGAAGGACTCCGGCTACGACTGCTCCGGCTCGGTCAGCTACGTGCTCCACGCCGCCGGGCTGCTCCGGCCGCGCCGCTCGCACTCGGGCGACTTCGAGAGCTGGGGCGAGCGTGGCCGCGGCTCGTGGGTCACCGTCCGCGCCAACGCCGGCCACGCGTACCTGATCGTCGCCGGACTCCGCTTCGACACGAGCGCCCGCAAGCGCACCGGCAACCGGTGGAGCGAGCAGATGCGCTCCGCCCGCGGCTTCCCGGACGACACCCCGAGGGACTCTGACCATGGCCGTAGCCGTACTGCTCCTGATCCTGCTCTCCGCCTTCGCCGGCCTCGCGGCCGGCCGGCGCCGGGCCGTCGTGCCCGCCGTCGCGGCCGTGATCCCCTGCGCGATCGTGGGCGGCGCCGAGGCCGTGGGCCTCGCGCTGCTCGCCGCGGCCGGGCTCGCCGCCGGAGTGCACCTCCACCGCGTGGTGGCGGAGCACACGCCGCCGCCGCGCGCGAGCTAGGGGTTCGCCGGCTCGCGAGCCGAGCGTGCCCGGAGGCGGCGGCCGCAGCGGCGCGCCGCCGCGCTCGAGCCGCGGGAAGAGGCGGCCGTCGAAGAGCGAGCGCGGCGCCACGTAGCAGGGCGGCTCGCCGTTCTTCGGCTCGCGGCACCTCGCCGCCTGACGGCTTGCAGTCGAACGCCTCGGAGATGCCGAGCGCCCGGGCGCGCGTCAGGTAGTTCGGGCCGGGATACGCGTTGGCGCGCTCGTAGGCCGGGCCGCGTGCGCGTCGATGCCCGAGCCCGCGCGAGTTGATCACGCCGTACTGGCGCAGGTAGTGGCGCGGCCCCTCGCCGGGGAACGGCGGCAGCGTCGCCGACAGCGAGCCGCCGCCGTTCGTGATGAAGTCGGCCACCTGCGCCTGCTCGAAGTTCGCGAACGAGAGGATCGGGTTCAGCTCCGGCAGGTAGACGTGCAGCGCCTCGAAGACCGGCTCGGCGCCGCGCGATGAAGTCCGCCGCCGCGCGGCAGGTTGCGCTCCGACTCGTCGATCAGCGGGTCGAGGTTGCGGAACAGGCGCCGCAGGTCGGGCGCGAGGCGGCCCACGTCGCGCAGCGTCGGGTGCAGGTCGTCCGCCACCGGCTGCAGGTCGCGCACGAGCGGGCGCGTGTCGACCGCGAAGTCGCGCAGCCGGTGGAGCGTCACGCGCGACTCGTCCAGGAAGGTCGGCAGGATCAGCACCGCCTCGGCGAGCGAGTCGTTCCGCGACGCGAGCGCGCCGATGAAGTTGTTCGCGTTCACGATCAGCTCGCGCAGCTGCCCGCGCCGCTCGTTCACCGCGGCGAGCGAGCGGCCCGCTGTTCCGGACCAGCGCGCGCAGCGCCGGCTCCTCCTCGTCGAGCACGCGCAGCACGTCCTCGCCGCTCGCCACGAAGCCGGGCAGGTTGCCGAGCGCGTCGTTCAGGTCCTCGCCGCGGCCCGAGCCGGATCGCGCGGGCCAGCTCGTGCATCCAGCCCTGGAACGCGCTCGCGCGTCGGCTCGTCGAAGGTCGCGCACGATCTCGTCGATCTGCACCGCCTCCTGCGTCGGCCGCGCGCGGCAGCGTGTCGCCGTCGCTCGAGCGTCGCCGCGCGCCCGGCTCGCCGGGCGTCAGCTCCACGTAGGTCTCGCCGAGCAGCGCCTTCGGTGCGCAGCAGCACGCGCGTGTTGCGCGGGATCGGCGCGTACGGCTCGCTCGAGCTCGATCGTGGCGAGCGTGCGCGCCGTCCTCGAGCTCCTTGTCGACGACCTTGCCGACGTCGATGCCCGGCCATCCGCACGTCGGCCTGCTCCACGAGCAGCGCCGCCTCGTCGAAGGAGGCCTTGAAGCGGTACTGCTCGGCCCGCAGCGGGATCGAGCCGCCGAACTGGAGCCACAGCAGCATCAGCAGGCCGAAGCACCGACAGCACGAAGCCCGTCATGGCGGCGAGCTGCGCGAGTGTCGGGGCCTTCTTGATCATGCGGCCGGGCAGAGGTCGGAGTCGGCGAGCAGCTCGCGGATGCCGAGGGTGTCCTCGACGAGCGGCGCGGACGAGCCGTGCTCGAGCGAGCATCTGCTGGTAGGTCGTGCAGGTGGCGAGCAGGACGATGCGGCGGAACGGGCCGGAGGCGTCGGCGGTCGAGAAGAGCGAGTTCGAGTTGTGCGAGACCCAGCCGAGCCAGAACAGGAGGCCCTCGTCGCGCGCGCGGTCCGCGTTCGCGTCGCCGGTGAGCTCCTCGCGCCCGCCCGGGTTGTGGGCGGCCATGTTGAAGAAGCGGTTGATGCTCGTAGAAGGACTCGCGCAGGTCCGGCGAGGCCTTCGACAGGTTGCGCGCGGCCGGGCAGCAGGTCGTCCACGTACCGGCCGCGCCGCGCGCACGAACGGGCGGATCTTCTTGCGCAGGATCGGCTCGCCCGTCTCGGCGAGCGGCCGCAGCTCCGCGTTCGCCTCGTCCACCTGCGCGGACGGCCGGCCGCAGCGCGCGGAAGGCCGGGCCGGCGACCTGGCCCAGCTCGCGCACGTTCACGAGCGTCTCCTCGGTCTGGCGAGAGCGCGCCGGGCAGCCGCTCGACGGCCGCGGAGATCTGCGCGTCCTCCTGCGGCGAGCCGGCCGAACACGCGCGAGGCGTTCGCCACCAGCGCGGTCAGGTCCTCGTCCTCCTTGCCGAGCCGCGAGACCGTGGAGCCGTAGTTGTGGATCAGCCGCGACAGGTTGCGCGCGCCGCTTCACGACCTCGCGGTTGATGCGCGGCGAGGTCGCGGTGGAGCGGCCCGAGCCGGCGGAACACCTCGCGCAGGTCGCCGCCGCGGTCCGCGCAGGCCCTTGCCCGCGCCGCCGATCAGGAGCTTGAGGTAGGCGCGCGTGTCGGCGTCGAGCACCGCCAGGATCTCGTCGGAGTTCACGTCCGGCAGCGTGTTGCTCACGCGGATCGTGCCGCCCTCGGGCACCGCCGGCTCGCTGCGCGAGCCCGGGTCGAGCGCGAGGAACATGTCCTTCAGCCCGGTGCGCGGCCGCAGCAGCACGGTCGCGTCGCGGCGCACGAGGTCCTCGTGCTCGCGGTCGAGGTCGAGCCGCACGCGCGCCCGGCCCTCGTGCAGCTCGACCTTGCCGACGTCGCCGACGCGCATGCCCGGCCACGCGCACGGTCTGGCCCTGGCCGGGCGTCACGCCCTGGGCGTTCTGGCAGCTCGACCCAGACGTGGCTGGGCTCGTCCTCGACGAGCGGGAAGCGCAGCCGCTGCTGCGAGAGGATGTAGGCGCCTACGCCAACGCCGAGGACGAGCAGGCCCAGCACTGCGACGAAGTCACGGAGGTGTGCGCCGATCGCGCGCTTCATGGCGCGATCCCCAGTCGCTTCGCCTGGAGCTTGCGGCCCTCGCCGAACCAGGCGAACGGGTCCATTGCGGGCCGGCCCTTGCGCGAGCGCTCGACGAACTCGCGCAGCTGCGCGTAGGCGCTGTCGCGGCCGCGCGCGCTCGCGCGCGGTCATCGGCCGGTCGGCGCTCGCCTCGCACCGACTGGTCGGCCGGGCCGCCGGGCGGCGTTCAGGTCGGGCGACTCCTGCGTCTCGCACGGCACGTCGGGCCGGAACGCGGGCCGCTTGGTCGGGCGCGACCGGGCCGGACGCCGTCGAGCGGCACGAGCGTCTGGCCGTACACCGGGCCGTCCATCGTCTCGGGCGTCGAGACGATCGTGGTCGGCCCGCCGCCGGCCAGCACGCGGAACATCGGGCGAGTTGGCGTCGGCGATGCGGCTCTCGCCCGACGAGGCCCGACGAACGCGCGCGGCGACTCCTCGAACCACGGCTCGCCCGTGTGCCACGTCGAAGTCGGGGTCCGGGATCGGCGTCTTCGCGAACGGCAGCAGCACGTTGTTCTGGCAGGAGGCGAGCGCGCGGTTCTGCTCGAGCGTGCGGCGCGTGCCCTTGTTCAGCCGCGCCAGGTAGCGGCACCGCGGCGCGCAGCTGCCGCGCGAGGCCGCGCAGCTCGCGCTCGGACATCAGCCCGCGCGCCTGCGCGATGAACGGGATCTGCGCGTCGAGCGTCGCCTTCGACGAGCGCGCGCCCGGCAGCGCGTCGCGCGCGAACGCGCGGATCTCGGGCAGCGCGCGTGTTGAGCGAGGCGAGCGCCGGCCGGCCCTCGCGCAGCACGTCGCGCAGCTCGGGGATCGCGGCGCGCAGGTTGTCCTCCTGGCGCGCGAAGCCCGACATCGTGTCGTTCAGGCCGGTGACGAGGTCCTCGAGCGCCGGCCTCGTTCGAGGACAGCGCGCCGTACACCTTGCGCCTGGCCGTCGAGCACCCGCGTGAGGTCGTGCGGCTCGTGGCCGAGGTAGGCGTCGTTCACCTGCGAGGTGGTGCGCCAGGCCTCCTCCCAGTGCTTGATCGCCTCGTTGAAGCCGCGCGCGCCCGCGGCCCGCGCAGCGCGCTCGAGTACTCCTTGAGCAGCGTCTGGAGGTCCGCGCGGGTCTCGCGACTGGAGCGCGGTCAGCACCTGGACGTACTGGACCGGCGCCGACGGTCTGGTTCGGCGGCCGATCGTGCGCGCCGGAGTCGAGCTCCGGCCGAGTGCGGGCGGCCCGGGTGGAGGTCCACGAAGTAGTTGCCCTCGAGGAACAGCCGCGAGCGGACCTTCAGCTCCGCGTCCTCGCTGGATCGGCAGGCCCGACGTCGTCGATCTCCATCGTCACGCGCGCCTTGCCCGAGCCGTCCTCGAGCGGCTCGACCTTCGTGACCTTGCCCACGTTCACGCCCGCGATCCGCACCGGCGAGCGCTCCTGCGAGCCGGTTGGCCGAGTCGAACACCGCGTGCAGCTCGTACGGGTTCGCGAACGGGTTCTGCTTCGTGAAGCCGAAGTAGGTGAACAGCCCGATCACGACGAGCGCGAGCACGCCGGCCCGGAACGGGTCGATGCCCGTCGTGCGCGCGCCCGCGCCTCACGGCACGTCCTCCAGGTTGTCGATGCCGAGCTCGCGCGACTTGTAGGTGCCGCCCGTCAGGCCGGGCAGGTCGAACGGGCCCCAGACCACGTGCTGGCCGCCGTCCTCGTTCGGGCCGTAGCGGCCGCCGGGCGGCATCGGGCCCTCGAGGTAGCCGCGCTGGCCGACGACGCAGTCGGCGTTGCCCTGCGCGTCGATCGCCGGCGCCGTACGCGCCGCCGTGCAGCGCCTGGAGCGCGTCGCCGTTCGGCGCCTTCGCCTCGTGCGGGTCCTGGTTCTGCGGCACGTCGACGGGCCGCTCGGCCTCGGAGCTCGAGAGCCGGTTGTCCTGGGTGCGGTTGTCGGACTTGAGGTTGGTGCGCTGCACCGTGCCGCCGCGCACCGTGCTCGGACACGTGCTCGCTGATGCCGGTCCAGTAGTAGTTCCAGTAGTTGCAGACCGTCTGGTACGGGGCCACGTACTCCACGAGCGGCGCCGCCACCTCGAGCGTGCGGTCGAGGTCGCGCAGCGCGAGCAGCGTGTTCGGGTTCTCCGTCAGCTCGTCGAGCGACGCGGAAGACGTCGCTCGGTGCGCTCGGTAGAACGGCGGCGCCTTCGTCGAGCACCGGCGCGCCGGTGTCGAAGCGCGTCGGCCACCGACGGGCAGCGAGCGCTCGATCTCCTCGGCCACCGGCTCGAGCTTCACGCGCGAGCTCGCCCGAGTCGCGCAGGAACGGGCGCTGCACCGGGAAGCTCTCGGATGCCCTGCCTCGAGCGTGTCGGGCGCGCGCTCGATCGTGTCGCGCAGGCTCTCCTCGTGGCGGCTGAGCGCCTCGAAGGTGGTGGCCATGTTCACGAACAGCTCGGCGTAGGTGTCGCGCCACCGGCGCGATCTGGCCGGCGGTGCGGCGCAGCTCGGCGGAAGAAGTTGCGCAGCTCGGTGTCGTCGGTCGGACAGCGTGCGCATCACCGGCTCGAGCGTGGTCATGAACGGCACGAGGTCCTCGATCGCCGTGTTGATCGACGCGCCGCGGCCGGCGAGCGCGTTGCCGTAGCCCTCGAGCACCGTGCGCTGGTTCGCGGCGCATGTCCGTCGTCGCAGGTCGAGAAGAACTCGTCGAGCTCGACCGGCTTGCGTCGACTGGTCGAGCGGCGAGCGTCTCGCCCGGCGCGCAGCGTCTGGCTCGAGTTGCCGGGCTGCAGCTCGATGTACTTGAGGCCGAGCGCCGAGCGCGGCCGGATCGGCGAGCTCGGTGTCGCGCGGCAGCTCGCCGTACTCCTTCTCGAGCTTCATGTGGATCACCGCGACGGCGCGGCCGTCGCGCCGCCTCGCTCACGCTCGGCTCGATCCGGTCGACCACGCCGACCCGGAAGCCGCCGATCCGCACCTCGTTGCCCGACCACGAGGTTGGAGCCGCCCGGGATCTCGGCCTTCACGTCGTAGGTGGGCACGAACGGCAGGCCCGGAGTTGGCCTGCACCGCGATCATCACCGCGACGCAGCGCCACGAGCACGCGTCACCGCCCCCACGAGCACGGGGCTGGCGATGATCGCGGCTGTCCGCGGCGGCGCCTCATGGCGCCGAGCAGGTAGTCGAGGAGCTCGGTCGGGACCTCGGCGCCGGGCTGCGCCGCCGCCCGGCAGCGCGGCGCTCCGCGCCGGGCCGGCTTGCGCGAGGCGGTCGAGCAGCTCGCTGGACGTCCTCGGGCAGCACGACCTGCGGCTTGCGAGAGGTCGCGCTGGCCCGGGCAGCGGGCGGCGCGTCGGGCTCGCCGGCGCCGCGGTGCGCGCTCGGCGCTCGGCTCGCGCTCGCGCGCCGCGGCGCGCTCGCGCCGGCGGCCTCCGCGCGCTCGGTCGGGTCGGGCTGGCCGAGCACGCCCGGCTGCGTCGGGCCGAGCCAGGACGCGCACTGCGTCGACCTGCTCCTGCGTCGGGTTCGCCGCGTAGGGCGAGCACGGGCCCGCCGGTGAAGGCCACGATCCGCAGCAGGTGGCCGAACTCGTCGAACGCGTTGATGCCGAGCGTCTGGTAGTAGATGTAGTTCCAGAAGCGCCTCCATCCCGGTGAAGCCCTGGCCCGTCCTTGTAGGCGGTCTTGTCGGGCGCCGGCGGCGCGAGCTCGGCCGGCCAGCGGGTCGTCCTCGGTCGAGCGGCGGCGGTCGTCGATCGTCTGGAGGAACTGGCGCAGCGGCTTGGCGAGGCGCGGCGCCTCGGCCGACAGCTCGGCGCAGCTCCGCGACCTCCTCGCGTGGACTCGCGCACCGCCGCGCTGCCCGGCGTCGGCGGCGCTCGCCGAGGTCGTCGATCGACTCGCGCGACTCGCGCGCGAACGGCTCGGCCGAGCGCAGGAAGCGCTCGAGCTCCGGGCGCCGCGGCGCCGAGCTTGCGCAGCGTCGGGATCTGGCGCGTCGGCCGTCCGGCTCGAGCTCGGCCATCGTGGGCTCGAGCTCGCCGAGGAACTCGCGGCAGCCGGTTCCAGTAGCGCGCCGAGCCGCTCGCGAGCGCGAGGCCTGGATCGCCGGCCGTGTCGGCCGCCTCCTCGGCCCAGCGCGCCACGTCCTCCTTGACCGGCTCGACCGCGGCGCTACACGCGGTCGGCGTCGCGCGATGAAGTCGCGGATCAGCGTGTTCTGCGCGGCGCAGGATCGCGAGCGTCTCGGTCGTCTCGCGCAGCGCCGGGTGGGCGCGCCGGATGACCTCGTTCAGGTCCTCGGGCCGGCCGGCGAGGCCGGTGCCGAGCTCGCGAGATGATCAGCCGGAAGCGCTCGCGGTAGGGCCGCCGCATGACGGTGTTGATCAGGTCCGGCGGGATCGTCGACGAGGTCTGGCTCGACCGGGATGCGGCCGCCGTCCGGCAGCTCCGGCGCGTCGCGCGAGCCGAGCTCGCAGTCCACGAAGTACTCGCCGATCAGCGACTGCTGGCGCACGTCGCACTCGGCGTCGCGGCGCAGCGCGTCGAAGCCCGGCTCGGTGACCTCGGCGGTCACGATCACCCGGTAGGGCTCGCGTCTCGGTCGAGCTCGAAGCCGGTCGTCTGCCGGCCTTGACGCCGCCGATCTTCAGGTCGCCGCCCTCGACCAGCCCGAAGGCGTTGTCGAACTCGATCTCGTAGGTCTTCGAGCGCGCCGTCGGTGTCGCGCGCGCCGGTGAGCACCAGCGCCGCCGCCACGGCGGCGACGCACCGCCAGCACGGTCGAGCAGCGCGCCTCACTCGATCGCCCCCGTGGCGCGGTGGCCTCGACGCAGTCGAGCTCCTTCTGCTCCTCCTCGCTCCAGACGTTCGAGCCGTCCGGCGCCGGCTCCTCGGCGGCGCCCGGGCAGCGCTTGACCTGGCGCAGCTTCGCGATCTCGCGGAAGGCGTCCGCCCGCTCGGGCAGCGGGAGCAGGCGGTCGGGGAGGCCCTCGGAGACGGTGAACGCGTTGAAGTAGGTCTGCACGCGGCGAAGCGAGCCGAGCGCGTCGTAGGCGCCGGTGTGCGAGAAGTCGTCGAACCAGCCGAACAGGTCGGTCGTGTAGGGCCGCCCGTGGGCGACGATCGGCGCGCTGTCGGTGAGCGCCTGGGACAGCTCCGGGAAGGCGCCGCGGCGGTTGCCCACGTCGACCGGCGCCGCGTGCCGAAGTCGATCGACCGCGGGCGCTCCGACCAGCGCGATGTCCTCGAGCCGCGGGTAGGTGCGGTTCAGCTCCGTGAGGTCGTTCGCCGCGCCGCGGCGTGCGGACCATCGTGCTCATGTCGCGCACGGTCGGCACCGCCTCGCGGGCGAACGGCCGCAGCTCGGCGAGGTACGGGCGCGAGCCGCTTGGCGACCGGCTTCGACGCCTCCACGAACGGGTCGAGCTCGTCGAGCGTCGAAGCGCAGGTTCACGTAGGTCGTGTTCGCCTGGCGCATGAAGTCGGGCAGGCGCCCGATCGCCTCGGCGAGCGCCTCGTTCTCGTCGCCGAGCGCGCGCGTGGTCGAGTTCAGGTTGCCGATCAGCGCCGCGAGGTCGTCGCGCCGCTCGGACGAGCGCGGTCACGAAGCGCGACGAGTCGACGAGGAAGCGCTCGAGCACCGGCGGGTCGTGGCGCAGCTCCTCGAACAGCCGCGTGCTGGCGGCGAGCTGCGGGTTCAGGTACGGGAGGCCCGCGTTGGCCTCGTCGCCGCGGCCGGCGTACTGGCGCGAGCCGCCCTTGTAGAAGCGGCGCAGCGCCTTGCGGGTGGGGCGGTCGAAGATGTTGAAGAACTGGTCGAGGTCGACCTGGGTCGTCGTGTGGTCGACCTCGATCACGCCGCCGTCGGCGATGTCGCCGCCGGCCTCGTCCTCGGACGGCAGCATGAGCTGCGACGTAGCGGCCGGACGACGCTCGTGAGGCCGCTCGCGCGGATCACCGCGCGCGTGCCGTGCGCGCAGCGGCGCGTACTGCTCGTCGATCTCGAGCGTCGACCTCGGCCTGGCCGTCCGGCGGTGATCTCGAAGTCCTTCACGAGGCCGGCCTGCGTGCCGCCGATGTCGACGTGGTTGCCCTTGACGAGCTGGCTGCCGCTGATGAAGCGGGCCTTCACCGTGTAGCCGCCGGTGCCGCGCGTCGAACAGCAGGAAGCCGACGAAGACGCACGCGATCAGGACGGCTGCAAGCGCCGCCCCGCGCGTGACCCGATTGCCCCTAGATCCCATGTGTCAGCGCCTGCGCACCAACGATGCAACTGCCACTAGCTCCCGCTTGCGGAAGCTACCTTGAGGTAACGGGGGATGCGCCGGTTACTTGCGCTCGTTCAGCTCGCGCTCGATCTTGCGCTCGAGCTCGCGGGCCTTGCGCTTCGCGTCAGCGCCGCCCTCCTTGGCGGACTTCTCCGCGTCGCGGAGCGCCTCGCGCAGGTCCTGCTTCGAGAGGTCGTCGAGGTTGCCCTCGAGCTCGCTCGCCTCGCGCTGGATGTCCTCGCGGGCCTGGTCGGCCTCGCGGCTCACGTCGTCCTCGCCGCAGGCGGCCAGCGGCGCCGCCAGGGCCACCACCGCGAGGATCGACGCCAAGTTCCGCCGGGCGGGCATAGCCGCAGCCTATCCACGCGGTACGCTCGTGGGTCGCATGCCCTCGGACCCGCTCGCATCGTTCACCCCGCAGGTACGTAACTGGTTCACGCGCTCGTTCGAGCGGCCCACCGAGGCGCAATCCCAGGCCTGGCCCGCGATTGCGGGCGGCGAGAACGTGCTCGTCTCCGCCCCCACCGGGTCGGGCAAGACGCTCGCCGCGTTCCTGTGGGGGCTCGACCGGCTGGCGGCGAACCCGCTTCCCGACGGCGAGCGGCGCACGCGGCTCGTGTACGTCTCGCCGCTGAAGGCGCTCTCCTACGACGTCGAGAAGAACCTGCGCGCGCCGCTCAAGGGGATCGGCGGCGACGTGAGCGTCGCGATCCGCACCGGCGACACCCCCCAGCGCGAGCGCCAGGCGATGCTGCGCACCCCGCCGGACGTGCTGATCACGACGCCGGAGTCGCTCTACCTGATGCTCACCTCGCGTGCGCGCGAGTTCCTCGTCGACGCCGAGGCGGTGATCGTGGACGAGATCCACGCGGTGGCGCGCACGAAGCGCGGCGCCCACCTCGCGCTGACGCTGGAGCGCCTGGAGGAGCTGGCGGACAGGCCGCTCCAGCGGATCGGGCTGTCGGCCACGCAGCGCCCGCTCGAGGAGGTCGGCCGCTTCCTGGTGGGCGCCGGGCGCGAGTGCCGGATCGTGGACGCGGGCGTGCGGAAGCCGCTCGACCTGAAGATCCACGTGCCCGTGGAGAACATGCGCGAGCCGGACGCGCACGACGTGACCGACCCGGCGTACGGCGGGATGGGCACGGCCGCCGGCGGCGGCGACCTCGTGGGCGATGGCCTCGGCGGAACCGCCCCGGCCGGCGCGACCGCCCGGTCGATCTGGCCCGCGATCTACCCCGAGCTGCTCCGGCTGGTCCGCGAGCACCGCTCCACGATCATCTTCGTGAACAACCGCCGCGGCGCGGAGCGGCTCGCCGTGAGGCTGAACGACCTGGCCTCCGAGGAATCGCCCGGCGAGGAGCCGGTGTTCATCGCAAGAGCCCACCACGGGTCGCTCGCGCGCGAGGAGCGGCTCGTCGTCGAGGACCTCCTCAAGTCGGGCGAGCTGCCCTGCCTCGTGGCCACCTCGTCGCTCGAGCTCGGCATCGACATGGGCGCGGTGGACCTCGTGATCCAGGTGGAGTCGCCCAAGTCCGTCACGGCCGGCCTCCAGCGCATCGGGCGCGCCGGCCACGGCGTGGGCGAGGTCTCGCGCGGCCGGATCTTCCCGAAGTTCCGCGCCGACCTGCTCGAGTGCGCGGTCGTGGCGCGCCGCATGCGCGACGGCGACATCGAGCCGACCGTCGTGCCGCGCAACCCGCTCGACGTGCTCGCCCAGCAGATCGTTGCGATGGTCGCCCAGGGCGACGAGCTGAAGGTGCCGGCCCTCCACGAGACGGTCCGGCACGCCTACCCGTTCGCCGAGCTCTCGCGCGAGCTGCTCGACAGCGTGCTCGACATGCTGGACGGGCGCTACCCCTCCGAGGAGTTCGCCGAGCTGCGGCCGCGCATCGTCTGGGACCGCGTCGAGGACACGATCCGCGCCCGCAAGGGAGCGCTCCAGCTCGCGGTCACGAACGCCGGCACCATCCCCGACCGCGGCCTCTACGGGGTGCACCTGCCGGACGGGCGGCGAGTGGGCGAGCTGGACGAGGAGATGGTCTACGAGGCCCGGCCGGGCCAGACCTTCCTGCTCGGCGCCTCCACCTGGCGGATCGAGGAGATCACCCGCGACCGCGTGATCGTGACGCCCGCGCCCGGAGCGCCGGGCGCGGTGCCGTTCTGGAAGGGCGAGGGCATCGGCAGGCCGAAGGAGCTCGGCATCGCGATCGGGGAGTTCGCGCGCGAGGCCGTGGACCGCGACCCAGCCGAGCTGGCGGCCGAGTACGACCTCGACGAGCGCGCCGCCCTGAACCTGTCCGCGTTCCTGCGCGAGCAGCGCGACGCCACGCGCGTCGTGCCGAGCGACCGCACGATCGTGGTGGAGCGCTTCCGCGACGAGATCGGCGACTGGCGCCTGTGCGTGCTGTCGCCCTACGGCGGCCGCGTGCACTCCGCGTGGGCGCTCGCGCTCTCCGCCCGCATCCGCGACGAGTTCGGGCTCGAGTCGGACGCGATCTGGTCGGACGACGGCATCATCGTCCACCTCCCGGACTCCGACGAGCCGCCGTCGGCGGACCTGCTCATGGTGGAGCCCGACGCGGTGGAGGACATGGTCGTGCGCGAGCTGGCGAGCTCCGCGCTGTTCGGCGCCCGCTTCCGCGAGAACGCCGCCCGCGCGCTGCTGCTCCCGCGGGCCTACCCGGGCAAGCGCACGCCACTGTGGCAGCAGCGGCTGAAGGCCCAGTCGCTGCTCGAGGTGGCGAAGCGATACGGCCAGTTCCCGATCGTGCTCGAGACCTACCGCGAGTGCCTCAAGGACGTGCTCGACCTGCCCGGGCTCGAGGAGCTACTGCGCGCGCTTCAGACCCGCGAGCTCTCGCTCGTGGAGGTGGAGACGCAGCGAGCGTCTCCGTTCGCCTCGTCGCTCCTCTTCGACTACGTCGCGACCTACATGTACGAGGGCGACACGCCCAACGCCGAGCGGCGGGCCGCGGCGCTGTCGCTCGACCGCGACCTGCTGCGCGAGCTGCTCGGCCAGGAGGAGCTCCGCGACCTGATCGACCCCGGCGCGCTCGAGGAGGTCGAGGCCGACCTCCAGCGCACGAGCGAGCGCACCCGCGCCGCGAACGCCGACGGCCTCCACGACGTGCTGCGCGCGGTGGGCGACCTCACGACCGACGAGGCCCAGGCCCGCTGCCTGCCGGTGGTGGCCGCCCCGAGGATCCTCGGCGAGCTCGAGAAGGAGCGCCGGGCCGTGCGGATGCGCATCGGCGGCGAGGAGCGCTGGATCGCGAGCGAGGACGCCGGCCTGTACAGGGACGCGCTCGGCGCGGTCCCGCCGGGAGGGCTCCCGGCCGCCTTCCTCGAGGACGTCGAGGAGCCGCTGCCGCGACTCGCGCGCCGGTACGCGCGCACCCACGGCCCCTTCACCACCCGCGAGGTGTCGGAGCGCTACGGGATCGACTTCGGCCCCGTGCTGCGCGAGCTGGAGCGCTCGGGCGGCCTCGTGCGCGGCGAGCTCCGTCCCGGCGGCAGTGAGCGCGAGTGGTGCGACCCGGAGGTGCTGCGGAGGCTCCGCCGCGCGTCGCTGGCGACGCTCCGCAAGGAGGTCGAGCCGGCCGAGCAGCGCGCCCTCGCGCGCTTCCTGCCCGAGTGGCAGGGAGTGGACGGCGCGCCGCCCGGCGGCGCCGGCGTGGACCGCCTGCGCGAGATGCTCGTGCCGCTCCAGGGCCTGGCGCTCGCGCCGGAGGTGTGGGAGCGCGACGTGCTCCCCCGGCGGGTGGGCGCCTACTCGCCCGGTTGGCTGGACCAGCTGTGCGCGAGCGGCGAGCTCGTATGGGTGGGCGCGGGCGCGCTGGGGCGGAACTCAGGGCGCGTGGCGCTGCTGTTCCGCGACGACGCGCGCTTCGTAGGCCCGCCGCCGTTCAAGGGCGACCGTCCCGAGGGAGCCCCGCACGACGCGATCCGGGAGCGGCTCGAGCAGGGCGCCGCGTTCTGGACCGACCTGCTCGCCGACGTGGCCGGCGTCGAGCCCGTGGAGCTGCAGGAGGCGCTCTGGGACCTCGCCTGGGCGGGCGAGGTCACGAACGACGCCTTCGCGCCCCTGCGCGCGCCGAAGCTGAGCGTGGCGAAGGGCGACCGCCAGGCCGGCCGGCGCTTCGCCCGCCGGCGGCGCCCGGGTGCGCCACAGGTGCAGGGCCGCTGGTCGCTCACCGCGCCGCTGTTCGCGAACGCGCCCTCCCACGGGCCGCGGATGCGGGCGATCTGCGAGCTCCTGCTCGAGCGCCACGGGATCGTGACCCGCGAGGCGGTGCTGGCGGAGGGCATCCCGGGCGGGTTCGCGGGCCTGTACTCCGAGTTCGCCAACCTGGAGACGCTCGGCACCGCCCGCCGCGGCTACTTCGTGGAGGGACTCGGCGGAGCCCAGTTCGCGCTGCCCGCGGCGATCGAGCGGCTGCGCGGGCTGCGAACCGACGAGCCGGCGGGCGCGCGGGTGCTCGCTGCCACCGACCCGGCCAATCCCTACGGCGCGACGCTGCCATGGCCGAAGCGCGAGGACGACGACTCCAACCGAAGGCCCGCGCGCGTCCCGGGTGCCTTCGTGGTGACGCTCGACGCCGAGCCGGTGCTGTACGTGGAGCGCGGCGGGAAGGGCCTCCTGGCGCTGAGGGAGCCGGACGAGGAGTGGCTCCGGCCCGCGCTCGAGGCGCTCGCGAACGAGGTGCGCCGCGGCCGCGTGCCGCGGCTCGGCATCGAGCGCTTCGACGGCGAGCAGGTCGTGGGCTCCGAGGCCGGCGCGCTGCTGATCGAGCTCGGCTTCCGGCAGAGCCCGCGGCGTCTGACGCTGAGCGCGTAGCCCAGGGCAAAGTCGGGGGATACCCCCCGTTTTTCCGGGAGCCGCGCAGGCGTAGTGTCGGCCGCACGATGCCGAGCTACCT
Organism: uncultured Thermoleophilaceae bacterium; assembly: GCA_963741455.1. GTDB lineage: Bacteria > Actinomycetota > Thermoleophilia > Solirubrobacterales > Thermoleophilaceae > JACVRW01. The sequence continues at coordinate 71,615 of CAVUIF010000010.1, read as the reverse complement.
CATAGAGGGCTACCTGCCCCGTTCCCGCGCCGCCGAGCTGACCGATGCGGTGGCGCGGGTTCGGAGGACTGCCGAGCGGCTCACGGCTGAGGGGGTGCCGGTTCGTCACGTGCGATCCAGCTTCCTCCCCACCGACGAGCTGTTCATGCACCTGGTGGAGGCCCAGTCCGCTGAGGCGGCCGGCGAGCTCACCAAGCGCGCGGGAATCGCCCCGGAGCGCATCGTCGAGACGGTGCCCGTGCGATGACCGAGGAGGCAGCATGAACACCCATCGAATCCTGATTGCCTTGATGGCGAGTGGCCTGTTCGTGGCCGGCTGCGGCGACGAGTCCGAGCCCACCTCCGCGAAGCCGCGGCCGGTCGACCTCGAGGAGCGTCGCGCGGCGCTCGAGAAGGACCCGCACAGCGTGCGGTGCTCGGACATCCGCGACGAGCGCTCCACCCGGAACACGCGCATGGTCCAGCATGCCCTCGCCGCCGACGTGCACATTCCCGGCATGGGTGAGCTCGTCGTCTCGCAGAGCATCTATTACGCGCTCACCGAGGTCTGCAAGTCGAAGCCGGGGTCGTACGAGCCGGCGCAGGAAGCGATCGCCGGAGTGAAGAGCGGTCGCTGGCGCGCCGAGTTCTGAGGCCGCGCCCGTTGCCAGCCGGACCGCCCGGGGGTAGCCTCGCCCGCGACCCCTGATGAGCACACGGCTCGTGGGAAGAGAGGAGGAGCTCCAGGCGCTGGAGCTCTTCCTGGCCGCCGCCCGGCGTGAGCCGCGCGCGCTGCTGATCGAGGGCGAGGCCGGCGCCGGCAAGACCTCGCTGTGGGATGCCGGCATCGACATGGCCACGGCGGCCGGGGTGCGCTGTCTCGTGGCCCGGCCCGTCCAGGCGGAGGCGAGCTTTGCCTACGCGGCACTCGGCGACCTGCTGCGCACCCACGCCGCCGTGGTGTCCGGGCTTCCTCCGCGTCAGCGCCGGGCACTCGAGGTCGCGCTCTTCCTGGGCGAGGAGGATGCTGTCGCTCCCGACGCGCAGAGCGTGGGGCTCGGCTTGCTCAGCGTGGTGGAGCGGCTCGCCGCGGACGGCCCGCTGGCGCTCGCCGTGGACGACGTGCAGTGGCTCGACCGGCCCTCCGAGTCCGTGCTGAGGTTCGCGGCGCGTCGGATCGGCTCGCTGCCCCTGGCGCTGCTGGTCTCGTGGCGGACGACGGGCGCGGAGCCAATCCCGCTGGAGCTCGATCGAGGCGGGATGGGTGCCGCGCTCGAACGCATGCCGGTGGGCCCGCTCAGCCTCGGCGCCGTACAGCATCTGCTCCAGCAGCGGCTCGGCCATCTCCCGCCGCGGCCGGCGCTGCGACGACTTTACGAGCTGTCCGGCGGCAATCCCTTCTTCGCCCTGGAGCTCGGGCGGGCGCTGCGGTCCGGGACCCTGCGCCTCGAGCCAGGCGAGCGCCTGCCGGTCGCACTCGACGAGCTCGTGGGAACCCGGCTTCGGGCCCTCTCGCCGGCCACCCGACGGTCGCTCGCCACAGCGGCCGCGCTGACACATCCGACACTGTCGCTCGTCGAGGTCGTGAGCGGAGACGCGCGCGGCGCGCTCGAAGAGGCCGAGCAGGCGGAGGTGATCGGGATCCGCGACGGGCGCATCCACTTCGCGCACCCGCTGCTTGCGTCCGGGGCCTATGCCGCGGTCGGTCCGGCGGTTCGCCGCGCGTTGCACGCCTCGGCCGCCGAGCACGTGGGCGACCCCGAGGAGCGCGCCCGGCACCTGGCGCTCGCCGCGCGCGGTCCGGACGAGGCCGTGGCCGGCGCACTCGAGGCAGCCGGCGCCCGCGCGGAGTCGCGAGGGGCGCCGGCGGCAGCCGCGGAGCTGTATGAGCGGGCGGCCGCCCTGACGCCCCCGCTCGGGAACGACGATCGCCTCCGCCGCACCCGGCTGGCCGCTTTCTCCATGTTCCAGAGCGGAGACGGCCGGCGGGCACGCGAACTCCTCGATGCGGTCGTGGCCGAGCTGGGCCCGGGCGCACAGCGCGCGGCGGCGCTGATCAACCTCGGGCGAGTCCGCTCGTACGACGACGACCTGCGGGCCGCCGAGCGACTCTTCCGCCAAGCACTCGACGAGGCCGGCGACGACCACGAGCTCCGTGCCGCGGCCGGAGAGAACCTCGCCGCGATCCTGTTCCGCCTCCGCGAGCGGCTCGAGGAGGCCGTCGAGCACGCGGCAACCGCCTGCACGGCGGCCGAGGCGGCCGGGCACGCCGGGTGGCTGTCGGAGTCGCTCGGTGCGAAGGTGATCGCCGAGGGTGCCCTCGGCCGGCAAGACAGCGCAGCTCGGACAATCGAAAGAGCGCTCGTCCTGCAGGATCAGTGCGCGACGATGCGAGCGCTCGCTCAGCCGCTCTTTCAAGTGGGCGTCGTGTGGCTCTGGTGGGACGAGCTCGAGCGAGCGAAACACGCATTCGAAGGTCTGCTTGCCCGTGCCCGCGAAATGGGCGACGAGGGTTCGTTGCCGTATGTCCTCGTCCTTGCCGCGCAGGTGGAGGCCGTGCGCGGTGACCTCACTCTCGCCGCCGCACACGCCGAGGCTGGTTGCGAGCTGGCGGTGCAAATGGGACAGCAGACGCTCGAGGCATACCTGCTGGCGCTTCGCGCCGTCGTGCACGCGGATGCCGGCGAGCCTGATCCCTGTCGCGTCGCCGCCGCTCGCGCCTTGGAGCTGGCGGCCCTCACGAGCGGCCGCCCGGCGGAGCACTTCGCGACCGCCGCCCTCGGACGGCTCGAGTTGTCGCTGGCTCGCGCCGCGGAGGCCGCGGCGGTGCTGAGCCCGCTCGTGGGATTCCTCCGGCGCGAGGATATTCGCGAGCCCGGCACGGCTCGCGTCGTCCCCGATCAGATCGAGGCACTGGTGGCGCTCGGCCGGCTCGAGGAAGCGGAGGAGCTGCTCGGCTGGTACGCGGCGAACGCGTCCGCGCTCGAGCGCCCGTCGGCGCTGGCGGCAGCCGCGCGCTGTCGCGGTCTGCTGGCCGCCACGCGCGGCGATCTCGATGCTGCGATCGGCCACCTCGCCGAGGCGGTGGATAGAGGGGTGGGGGTTCCGATCCCGCTCGAGCACGGGCGCTCGCTGCTCGCGCTGGGCGCCGCTCAGCGGCGCTCCCGCCGGAAGCGGGCGGCCCGCGACGCCCTCGAGGAGGCGCGCGCCTGTTTCGAGGCGATGGGCGCATCGGTGTGGGCCGGCCGCGCGAGCGACGAGCTGCGCCGCGTCGGCGGACGTGCGCCCTCGTCCGGCGGCGAGCTCACCGCAGCCGAGCAGCGCGTTGCCGAGCTGGTGGCCGCGGGGCTGCAGACGAAGCAGGTTGCGGCTGCCCTCTTCGTCTCGCCGAAGACGGTCGAAGGCCACCTCACGAACATCTACGCCAAGCTCGGCGTGCGCTCGCGCACCGAGCTCGCGCGGCGCGCCTCATCCCTACCCTCGGAGCATGCCTGAGGGCGACACGATCTACGGCGCGGCGCGGCGAATCCGCTCCGCGCTGATCGGCAAGGAGATCGCCTCCATCGAGACGCACAAGCGCTTCGCGCGCGACCGCTGGCCGGAGCGGCTGGGCGGGCGCGGCGTGCGTGCGGTGGACACGAAGGGCAAGCACCTGTTCATCCGCTTCGAGGGCGACCTGACGCTCCACTCGCACCTGCGCATGAACGGCTGGTGGGGCGTGTACGAGCGCGGGCGGCGGTGGGGCAAGTCGCCCGGCCGGGCGTGGCTCGTGATCCGCACCGCCGACCACGAGGTGGTCCAGTTCGGCGGCCCGGTGCTCGAGCTGATGACCGACTCGCGCTCCCGCTTCGACCACCGGATCGCGCGGCTCGGGCCGGACATCCTCGACGACGAGTTCGACGACGCTGCTTTCCTTCGCCGCCTGCGCGAGGACGACCAGTCGCGCGGGATCGGCGACGCGCTGCTCGACCAGCGCAACCTGTGCGGCATCGGGAACCTCTGGAAGGCCGAGGCCTGCTTCCTCGCGGGCGTGGACCCGTGGCGGCCGCTCTCGGCGACGAGCGACGCGGAGGCCCTGGCCGCGGTGCACGCCGTGCGCCCGCTGATGCTCCGCTCGGGGCAGGGCGGCGGGCACGTGCGCGACACCCGGGTGTTCGACCGCGCCGGGCGCCCGTGCGGGCGCTGCGGCACGATCATCCGCGCGCGCGGGCAGGGCGACGACAACCGCACGACCTACTGGTGCCCGAAGTGCCAGGCCTGATCCGGGTCGGGCACAAGGGCGCCGACCACGTCGCGCCCGGGAACACCGCCGCCAGCTTCGAGGCGGCGCTCGAGCACGGCGTGGACATGATCGAGTTCGACGTGCTGCGGACCCGCGACGGAAGGCTCCTGCTCGCGCACGACTACGCGGACGCCGCGTCGCGTGACTGCCTCACGCTCGAGGAGGGTCTCGCCCACTTCGCCGGCGAGACCTACAGCGGGGTCGAGCTGGACGTGGACCTGAAGCTGCCCGGCTACGAGCGCGAGGTGGTCGAGGGGCTCGCGCGGCACGGCCTCACCGGGCGCTCGCTCGTCTCCACGATGTACGAGGAGAGCCTCGACAGGCTGGGCGAGCTCGAGCCCGGCCTCCGGCGCGGCTGGTCTGTCCCGAGGGTGCGCCGGAACTACCTCGAGGCGCCCCTCCACGTGCGCATCCCGGCGTACGGGCTGGCGGCCTGGATGCGCGCCCGCTTCCCGGCACGGGCCGCCGCGCGCATCCGCGCGGGCGGCTGCGAGGCGATCATGGCGCACCGGATCCTCGTGAGCCGCCGGCTCGTGCGCGCCGTGCACGGCGCGGGTGGCCAGCTCTACGTGTGGACCGTGGACGACGCGCAGACGATCCGCGCGCTCGAGGCGCTCGGCGTCGACGCGCGTGATCACGAACGACCCGCGCCTGTTCGACTCGGGCTAGCCGCCGACCGTGCAGGTGGCGGTGGTATGCGAGGCGGTGCGGCCGGAGCCCATGTCCAGCTCCGCGAGCGCGCGCAGCTGGTAGCTCTCGCCGGTCGCCGGCACGCTGAGCGCGAAGGTCCAGCCCGCCTGGCCCCAGGTGAACCTGGCCGAGCCGGCGTCCTGCCACGGTGACGTGGCCTGGCCGCCGAGCGGCACCCAGCCGTCCGGGCTCAGCCACTGCGCCGTGAAGCGCACCCGCATCCTGTCGCCCGAGCCGTCGCCGGCGAGCTGGGCGCGCGCGCCGAGCTCACCCGGGTTGCAGATGTTCACGTTCGCCCAGGTGGGCGTGAGCTGGTCGGCTCCGGCGGCATGCGCGGAGGCGGCCGCGGCGCCGGCGAGAACGGCGCCGAGAGCAAGAACGGTCGACCTACGGGCCACTGCAAACAGCCTAGCGTGCAGCTCCGACCGGAGCGAGCGCGGACTCCGACTACCAGATGAGGCACATGGCCTTGGAGAGGCCGGCGGGATCCCCGCCCTGGACGCCCTTCATGCCCGTCTTCGTGAGGAGCGTCCGCTCCCGCACGACGGGTGCGCCCTGTGCCCTGCGGGCCCTGCGGTGCTTGCCCGCCCTGCGGTTCCTGCGGGACTTCCGCGCCTTGCGCGACTTCCGCGCCGCCTTGGCCTGGTCGCGCCACTGAAGCTCGACCACGCCGCGCATCACGTAGGTGGTGCCCTCCGGCGGCTGCACGAAGCGGAACGTCCAGCCGGCCTGGCGCGAGGTCATGTCGGCGTCGCCGAGGTAGACCCAGTCGGTCACGCCCGCAGCCGCCGACGGTCTTCCACTCCTGGGCCGCCGCGCTCCACCACTGCGCGGTGTAGCGGGCGTAGATGCGCTCGTTCGAGCCGTTGCCGGGCACGCTCGCGCGGACGCCCGAGCGCGTTCGGCGACTGCTCGGTGTCGCAGATGTTCACGGTGGCCCAGAACGGCCGCCTGTCGGCTCCCCGCTGCGCGCGGGCGCGGGCCACGCCGGCGACGGCGCCCGATCCGGCGCGCTGGCCGTTCTTCGCCTTGACCGACGGGTTCTCCGCCACGACCACCCCGGCGGGGAGGTCGGGAGCCCTGTCGGCGCCCGGCGGAAGCTGCAGCTTGGCAGCAGCGGACGGCGCCGCGATGAGGGACGCGGCGCACGCAAGCAGAACCGTGGGGGCGGCAAGTCGTGGCACTACGCCCTGCTACATCGGGCGATTGGCGGCCCCACTTGAGCGTGGGACACTGGAATTCGTGATGGATACGAGCCCCGGTCGTACGTTAGGGCGTGAACGAGGCGGTCGTCGAATCCGTGCCGCTGGGCGGCACGGCACGCAGTCGGAGGGCTTCGCGGAGCTGTACGAGCGGACCTTTCCGCGCGTGTACGCGTACGTGGCGTCGCTCCTGCGCGACCGGTCGGCGGCCGAGGACGTGACCGCGCAGGCATTCGAGCGCGCCTACCGGAAGCGGCGGAGCTACCGCGCCGGCGCGCGGCTCCATGGACGCCTGGCTGTTCGGCATCGCCCGCAACGCGGCGCTCGACGAGCTGCGCAAGCGCAAGCGGCGCGCCGTGCTCGAGGTCGACCCCGAGGACGACACGTCGCCGAGCCCCGAGGACCAGGCCGAGCTCGCGCTGCGGCGGGAGACCGTCCGCGCGGCGCTCGCGCTCGCTCGACGGCCAGGAGCGCGACCTGATCGCGCTCAAGTTCGCGGGCGGGCTCTCGAACGGCGAGATCGCGCGCGTGCTCGGCATGTCCGAGTCGAACGTGGGCACCCGCCTGCACCGAACCATCACGAAGCTGAGAGAGGCCTGCCATGACTGACGTGCTCACCGCGATCGACGACGCGCTCGACACCGGCGTCGCGGCGGACGACGATCCGCTGACGCGCGAGCTCCAGGAGCTGGCGCTCACGCTGCGCGCCGACGCGCCGGAGCCCACGCCGAGTCTACAGCGAGTGGCTCGACGAGCAGGTCGAGGCCGGCTTCCCGAAGCGCGCGCCGCTCGAAGCCGCCCGCTGTGGCGGAAGCTGCTGCAGCCCGCTGCCGGCGACGCGGCTCGTGCTCGCCTCGGTGATCGCGATCGCGATCGCGGCCGGTGGATCGGGACAGAGCGACGATCCGGCGGCGACGGCGGAGGCAGTGACGGCGGCGGCGGGGCCAGCGTCGTGCCCGACGCCGGCGGCGGCCAGGTGGCGCCCGAGGTCGGGCCGCCCGGTGCCCAGGCCAAGGCCCAGGAGCGGATGCTGAGCCGGCGCGGCGTGCCCGCCGCGGACGAGGCGCGCGCGTTCGCGCTGCCGCATCCCGGGCGCAACTTCGCGCCCGGGCCGGAGCGAGCGCAGGATCGAGCGCTCCGTGGGGCTCGAGCTCGAGATGCCGGTGGACGAGATGGCGCGCGTCGCGGAGCGGGTCACCGCGGTCACGAACCGCCACGGCGGCTTCGTGCTCAGCTCGTCGCTCTCGACGGGCGACGACTCGGCGGGCGGCGACTTCGACCTGCGCATCCCGGCGACGCGGCTGCGGCCCGCGATCCGCGACCTGTCGGCGCTCGCCGACGTGCGCACCCAGAGCCAGACCGGCCGCGACGTGACGCGTGAGCACGTGACCGCGCAGGACCGCCTCCGGGCGGCGCGCGCGGAGCGCCGCAGCCTGCTGCGCCGGCTCGAGCTCGCCACCACGGACGAGGAGGCCGAGGCGCTCCGCCGCCAGCTCGACCTCGTGGCCGGGGAGATCAACGGGCTGCGGGCCCAGCTCCGGGACATCCGCCTGCGCACGGACTACGCGGTGGTCACCGTGAGCCTCCTGCCGGAGGACGGCGAGGACGACGGCTCGGGTGGCGCCGGCGCGTCGTTCGACGACGCTCTCGGCGACGCCGGCGACCTCCTCGTGGGCGCCGCCGGCGTGATCGTGAGGGTGCTGGCGGTGCTGCTGCCGATCGGGCTGGTGGCCCTGGCGGCATGGCCCGCGGCGCGGGCGCTGCGGCGCCGGCGGCGCGAGTCGGCGCTCGCCTGACGGGCCGTGCGTATCCTCGTCGTTGTGCCCGCAATCACCGCGACGCACTTCACCGACCCCGCCTGCCCGTGGGCGTAGTCGGCACGTCCCGGCGCACGCCCGCCTGCGGTGGCGGTTCGGCGACCAGATCGAATGGCGGCTGGTGCTGATCGGGCTGAGCGAGTCCGCCGAGGCCTACGAGCGGCGCGGCTACACGCCCGACCGGATGCTCGCGAGCCAGCGCATGTTCGCGGAGCGCTTCGGGATGCCGTTCGGCTTCGAGCGCAAGCCGCGGATGGCGGGCACCGCGCGCGCCTGCCGGGCGATCGTCGCGGCGCGCGAGCTGGACCCCGCCCTGGGCGAGGCCGCCTTCCGCGCGCTCCAGCTCCTCCAGTTCACGACGCCGCGGCTGCTGGACGACGACGCCGACCTCCGCGCGGTCCTGTCAGAGGTGCCGGGCCTGGACGCCGAGGCCATCGTCGCGCGGATCGACGATCCCGAGATCGTGGCCGCCTACGAGGCCGGCCGCGCTCACGCGCGCTCGGCGCAGGGATCGCCCACGCATGCGCAGGGACGCTTCTCGACCAGCGACGGGCCGGTGCGCTACACCGCCCCGTCCGTGATCTTCGAGCACGAGAGCGGCCGCGGCCTCGAGGTGGGCGGCTTCCAGCCCTTCGAGGCGTACGACACGGTCATCGCGAACCTCGACCCGGGACTGGACCGGCGCGGAGCGCCCGCGAGCGCCACCGAGGCGCTGGCGGCCTTCCCCGAGGGCCTGACCACCGCCGAGCTGGCGAGCGTGATGCGCCCGTCGCGACCTCGTGGACGCCGACCTCGACGCGACGGCCGATCGCGCTGGCGGAGCTGGAGGCGGCCGGCGAGGTGCTGCGCGACCCGCGCGGGAACGACGCGATCTGGCGGGTGCCGCAGGAAGCGCTCGATAGTCGCATGCAGTTTCCTGCGGCAGTGGGCGACGGCGCTAGCTAGATCGGCCGCGCGCCCGGGGTAGCCACCGCGCGGGCGGCCAGCTTGCAGCCCGCCGCCAGCGACTCGGCGGTCGACGTTCCGGCGGCTCGGGCCGCCAGCAGGCCGGCCGCGAAGGCGTCGCCGGCGCCTGTGCGTGTCCACGGGCGCGTCGACCGGCAGCGCGGCCGCCCGCAGCACCTCGTCGCCGTTCGTCCAGAGGGCGCCGTCGGCGCCCAGCGTCACCACCACCTCGCCGAACCGCTCGGCCAGCATCCGCGCCGCTCGCTCCGGCGCGCTCTCGCCCGTGAGCGCGTGCGCCTCGGACGCGTTCGGGAGCAGCAGGCCCGCGCCCTCGGCGTCGTCCAGGAACGCGGCGGAGAGCAGCGCCGAGGACGACGGATCGACGGAGACGCCCATCCCAGCCTCCAATGCCCGCCGTATTGCGGCCCGCGCGCCCGGCCTCGACCCGGCCCGCAGCAGCGCGTAGCCCGACACGTGCAGGTGGCCGCCCTCCTCGAGCAGGTCGGCGCCGAGGTCGCCCTCGCCGAGCGCCTCGTTCGCCCCCGCGTCCGGGCGCCATCGTCCGCTCGCCGTCCGGGCCGACGAGCACCACGCACGTCCCGGTGGGCAGCTCGCCGTCCACCACGAGCCGCGCGTCCACCCCGCGCGGCCGCGAGCTCCTCCACCGCGCTCCGCCCGCGGTCGTCGTTCGCCCACTCGCCCGACCAGCACCGGCTACGCGCCGGCCGCGGCCAGCCAGGCGGCGGTGTTCGCCGCCGAGCCGCCGCCGTGGAAGCGGATCGACGCCGCCGCGTCGCTCCCCGGCGCGAGCGGGCCCGACAGTCGCACCAGCACGTCGACCATCAGGTCGCCGAGTACGACGATCCGGCTCACGCCGCGAGCTCGGTCGCGATCTCGGCGGCCAGGCGCGCGTTTCGCAGCACCAGCCGCACGTTCGCCTCGAGGCTCGCGCCCTCGGTCTGCGCGCGCCAGGTGGTCGAGGAGGAACGGGGTCGCGTCCTTGCCCGCGCACGCCCTCGCGCTCCGCGGCCACCAGCCCCTCGGCGAGCACCCTGTCGTGCAGCTCCGGGTCGAGCTGCTCGTCGGGCGGCAGCGGGTTCGCCACGACCACCGCGCTGCCCTCGGTGCCCACCTCCTCGCGCGCGCCGCACGAGCGCCGCCACCTCCCGCGCCGACTCCACCCGCCACGGCACCGGGTGGCCCGAGTCCGAGAGGTAGAACCCCGGGAAGCGGTCCGTGCCGTACCCGACCACGGTCACGTTCAGCGTCTCGAGCCGCTCGAGCGTCGCGCCCACGTCGAGGATCGACTTCACCCCCGCGCACACGACCACGATGCCGGTGCTCGCCAGCGTCTCGAGGTCGGCGGACTCGTCCCAGGTGTCGCGCGCTCCGCGGTGCACGCCGCCGAGCCCGCCGGTCGCGAACACCCGCACGCCGGCCCGCGCGGCGAGATGGGCCGTGGCCGCGACCGTCGTGCCGCCCTAGCCGCCGCGCGCCGCCACCGGGGCGAGGTCGCGAATCCCGCACTTGGCCGCGTCCTCCCGGGAGGCGAGCGCGGACAGCGCCTCGTCGTCGAGCCCCACGTGCGCGTGCCCCTCCACCATCGCGATCGTCGCCGGCAGAGCGCCGGCCTCGCTCACCGCCGCCTCCACCTGCCGCGCCACCTCCAGGTTGCGCGGCCGCGGCAGCCCGTGGGTGACGATCGCGCGTCTCCAGCGCCACCACCGGGCTGCCGGCCGCGAGCGCGCCGGCCACGGCTGGGGCGATCCGCACGGCTACGCGTCCGTCTCGACCCGGACGGAGAAGCCCTCGGCGCGAGCCGCGTCGAGGATCTCCTGGCTGTTCTCCGGCCCGCGCGTCTGGAGCACGAGCTTGATCGCCGTCTCGCGCACGTGGATCTCGAGCCCGTCGCGCAGGTGCTCCACGTCGACGACGTTCCCGCCGCGGTCGGCCACCACCCGCAGGAGCCCGGCCAGGGCGCCCGGGCGGTCGGGCACGACGGTCGAGAGCACCATCCGGCGCCCGGCCGCGGTCTCGCCCAGGCGGATCGCCTCGGACAGCAGCGACACGTCCACGTTCCCGCCCGACAGCACGGCGCAGATCGTGCCCTCTGCCGGCGGCTCCACCCGCCCGTGCATCAGCGCGGCGACGGCCACCGCGCCCGCACCCTCCACCACCAGCTTCGAGCGCTCGAGCAGGAGCACCATCGCCTGCGCGACCTCGTCGTCCGACACCGTCACGACCTCGTCCACGTAGCGCTGCACCAGCGGCAGCGTGAAGTCGCCGGGCCGCTTCACCGCGATGCCGTCGCAGATCGTGTTCGCCGAGCGCGCGCCGATCGGCCGGTCCGCGGCGAGCGAGTCGATGTACGGCGCGCACGCCTCCGCCTGCACGCCCACCACCCGCACGCCCTCGAGCGCGCCGTCCAGTGCCAGCCCGATGCCGCTGGCGAGCCCGCCGCCGCCGAGCGGGATCACCACGAGCCCGAGATCCGGCGCCTGGCGGGCCAGCTCGAGCCCGATCGTGCCCTGCCCCGCCACCACCCGCGGCTGGTCGAACGCGTGCACCTCGGTCATTCCCTCGGCCTCCGCGAGCGCGGCGCGCCTCCGCCTGAGCCTCGTCGTAGCCGCCCTCCACGAAGCGCACCTCGCCGCCGTACTGCTGCACCGCCGCCACCTTCGCGAGCGGCGCCTGCGCGGGCATCACGAGCACGGCGCGCGCGCCCGCCTCGCGCGCGGCGAACGCCACGGCCTGCGCGTGGTTGCCGGCGCTCGCCGCGACCACGCCGCACTCGAGCGCCTCCGGCGAGAGCGCCCGGATCATGTTGCGTGGCGCCGCGTGCCTTGAACGATCCGGTGAGCTGGAGGTTCTCCGCCTTCAGCAGCACGCGCGTGCCCATCCGGCGCGACAGCTCGCCCGCCGAGAGCAGCGGGGTCTCGCGTACGCGGCCCGCGAGCGCGCGGGCGGCTTCCTCCACGTCGGCGAAGGTCACGGCTGATTCTGGGGCGACGGCCACCTCAGATGGGATTATGCGCCTCATGGCGACCGTGGACGAGACCGTGCGGCTCCTCGCGGCCACGGAGGTGTTCGGCGACCTCGACCCGGACGAGCTCCGAGGAGGTGGCCCAGGTGTCCGTGCCGCGCCACTGGGACCGCGGCGAGGTGATCTTCCGCGAGGGCGACGTGGGCGACACCTGCTACCTGCTCCGGTCGGGCGTCGATCGTGCTCACGCGCGAGCACCAGGACGGCCGCATGGTGGCGCTCGCGGAGCTGCGCGCCGGGATGCTCTTCGGCGAGCTCGCGATGTTCCGCGGCGAGACGCGCTCGGCCACCGCCGAGGTCGTCGAGCCCGCCGGCGCCGTCGCGCTGCTCGCGGCGGACATGCAGCGGCTGATCAAGCGGAACCCGGACCTCGCGCTGAAGCTGCTCGCGAGCCTCGCCGAACGGGTGAGCAAGCACGAACGAGCGGCTGCTCCAGCAGTCCTTCCAGACCGTCGCCGGCCGCGTGGCGAGCGCCCTGCTCGCGCAGACGGTCTCGCGGCAGGCCGGACGGCGCGCCGGACTCCGACGTCCTGATCCGCTCCACGCAGGCCGAGATCGCGCAGCTCGCGGGCACCTCGCGCGAGAGCTGCAGCCGCTTCCTGGCCACGCTCGAGCGGGCCGGCATCGTCACGCTCGGACGTGGCAAGGTGACGGTGCATGACCCGGCGCGACTCCGGAACTACATCCACTGACAGGCAGCGGATGGTCGAGCGCCAGCTGCGGCGGCGCGGGATCGAGGACGAGCGCGTGCTGGCGGCGATGGCGGAGGTGCCGCGCGAGCTGTTCCTGCCGGAGGGCCAGCGCCGGCGCGCCTACCGCGACGGCGCGGTGCGGATCGGCGAGGGCCAGACGATGTCGCAGCCGTGGATCGTGGCCTGCATGGCGCAGCTCCTGGAGCTCGGGGGCGGCGAGAAGGTGCTCGAGGTGGGCACCGGCTCGGGCTACGGGGCCGCGGTCCTGTCGCGGCTCTGCCGCGAGGTCGTGACCGTCGAGCGCTACGAGAGCCTCGCCGCCACGGCGAGGGCCGCGCTCGGCGAGCTCCGCTACGACAACGTGGTCGTCGTCGTGGGCGACGGCAGCCGCGGCGCGCCCGAGCACGCGCCCTTCGGCGGGATATCGGTGACCGCGACGGCGCGCGACGAGCCGCCACCCGAGCTGTTCGACCAGCTCGAGCCCGGAGCGACGCTGGTGTGCCCCGTCGAGCGCCGTGGCCGCGAGCTCCTGATGCGGTTCCGGGACGGCGAGGCGGAGGCGGTCGCCGGCGTGCGCTTCGTGCCGCTCGTGACGGGCGAATGATCCGCGAGTTCTCCGCCGGCGGCCTCGTGATCCGCAACCTGCGCGGCCGCCCGCACCTCGCGGTGGTCCGCGTGCGCGACGAGATCCTCGCGCTGCCGAAGGGCCATCCGGAGCAGGGCGAGTCGATGAAGGACGCGGCGGCGCGCGAGGTGCGGGAGGAGACCGGCCTCGACCGCGACCCTCGTCGAGAAGCTCGGCGACATCCGCTACTGGTACGCGCGCGACGGCGACAGGGTGCTCAAGGTGGTGAGCTTCTTCCTCTTCCGGTACCGCTCGGGCCGCCTCGCCGACCACGACCACGAGGTCGAGGAGGCGCTCTGGATACCGCTCGAGGAGGCTCCCGGGCGGCTGGCCTACCGGGGCGAGAAGGAGATGGCCGAAACCGCGTTGTCGCGGCTGGGTCGGGGCAAGTAGTCTGCCGCCCACCGTGTTCGTCCTGAACTTCTACTCACCGGTCTTCGTCGACCAGCTCAAGCGCGGCCGCAAGACCGCGACGATCCGCCTTGGCGACAAGGGGAAGAAGTACCGGAAGGGCGAGGTCGTGATGATCACGGTGGGGTTCCAGCACTCGCCGCGGCAGAAGATCTTCGACGCCGTGATCGACAGCGTCGAGGTGAAGCGCGTCCAGGAGCTGTCCCCGCGGGACATCGAGCACGACAACCCGGAGTTCCGCCGGCTCGACGAGATGGTGCACTTCCTCGAGCAGATCTACGGCCGCAAGGTGGAGATGGACGACACCGTCACCGTCGTCCGCTTCTCGCAGATCTCGGATCGGCCCGTCCGAGATCCAGGAGCGCATGCGTCCCTCCGCTCCCGCCCAGAACTAGAGCGGAAAAAGCCTCCACACTTGGCACTCTCGCTGCTAGAGTGCCAAGCCTGATCAGGAAGACACATCAAGTGGAGGTAAGCGCATGAATCTCAAGCCTCTGGGCGATCGCCTGATTGTTCAGGCGATCGAAGAGGACGAGACCACCGCGAGCGGCATCGTCCTTCCCGACACCGCGAAGGAGAAGCCCCAGAAGGGCAAGGTCCTCGCAGTTGGTGACGGGAAGTGGGACGAGGATGGCGAGAAGCGCATCCCGCTCGACGTCGCCGAGGGCGACACGGTCCTGTATTCGAAGTACGGCGGCACCGAGGTCGAGGTAGAGGGCGAAGATCTACTCGTGCTTCGTGAGTCGGACGTGCTCGCCAAGGTCGCGAGCTAGGAGGACACACAGATATGGCTCACAAGGAACTGAAGTACGACGTAGACGCACGCAAGGCGCTGGAGGACGGCGTCAACGCGGTGGCGAACGCCGTGAAGGTCACGCTCGGCCCCAAGGGCCGCTACGTCGTGATCGACAAGAAGTTCGGCGCTCCCACGATCACCAACGACGGCGTCTCGATCGCTCGTGAGATCGAGATCGAGGATCCGTTCTCGAACCAGGGCGCCCAGCTCGTCCGTGAGGTGGCCACCGCCACCAACGACGTCGCGGGCGACGGCACCACAACCGCGACCGTGCTCGCGCAGACGATCGTGCGGGAGGGCCTCAAGAACGTGGCCGCCGGCGCGAACCCGCTCGGCCTGAAGCGCGGCATCGAGAAGGCCGTGGACCAGGTCGTCGAGCGCATCAAGGAGGTCTCCACCGAGATCTCCGGCAAGGACCAGATCGCTCGTGTCGCGGCCATCTCGGCCGCGGACGACGAGATCGGCGACGTGATCGCCGACGCGATCGACAAGGTCGGCAAGGACGGCGTCGTGAACGTCGAGGAGGGCCAGACGTTCGGCATGGACCTCGAGTTCACCGAGGGCATGCAGTTCGACAAGGGCTACATCTCGCCGTACATGGTCACCGACCAGGAGCGCATGGAGGCGGTCCTCGAGGACCCCTACATCCTGATCGCCAACCAGAAGATCGGCTCGGTCCGGGACGTGCTCCCGGTGCTGGAGCAGGTCATCCAGGCCGGCAAGCCGATCCTGATCATCGCCGAGGACGTGGAGGGCGAGGCGCTCGCCACGCTCGTGGTGAACAAGCTCCGCGGCACCTTCACCGGGCTCGCGGTCAAGGCTCCCGGCTTCGGCGACCGCCGCAAGCGCATGCTGGAGGACATCGCGATCCTCTCGGGTGCCGAGGTGATCACCGAGGAGATGGGCCTCAAGCTCGAGAACACGCAGCTCTCGCAGCTGGGCCGCGCCCGCCGCGTGGTCGTGGCGAAGGACACCACGACGATCGTGGACGGCTCCGGTGACACGGAGGCCATCAAGGGCCGCATCAACCAGATCAAGGCCGAGATCGAGAACACCGACTCGGACTTCGACCGCGAGAAGCTCCAGGAGCGGCTGGCGAAGCTCGCCGGCGGCGTCGCGGTGGTCAAGGTCGGCGCTGCCACCGAGACCGAGATGAAGGAGAAGAAGCACCGCGTGGAGGACGCTCTCCAGGCGACCCGGGCCGCCCTCGAGGAGGGCATCGTTCCGGGTGGCGGCGTGGCGCTTCTGCGGGCCCAGGACGCGATCCAGGTGGACGCGCTCGAGGGCGACGAGCAGACCGGGGCGCGCATCGTGTACCGCTCGCTCGAGGAGCCGCTCCGTCAGATCGCCAACAACGCCGGGCTCGAGGGCTCGGTCGTGGTCAACGACGTCCGCAACGCCAAGGGGCAGAACGACGGCCTCAACGCGGACACGGGCGAGATCGTCGACCTCGTCAAGGGCGGCGTGATCGATCCCGCGATGGTCACGCGCTCGGCGCTCCAGAACGCCGCGTCGATCGGGAAGAACATCCTGACGACCGAGGCAATCGTGGCCGAGATGCCGGAGCAGAACGGCGGCGGCGGCATGCCGGGCGGCATGGGCGGTATGGACGGAATGATGTAGGTCCCTCTGGGACTACCGTCGTCCGAGAACGGCGGGCATCGGGTGCGGGCTCACGCCCAGACTCTCGATGTCCGCCGTTCCTCTTTCCGAGGTCATGGGCTCCTCCATGAGCTCGGCCTCCTCCCACGTCGCGAAGCGCAGCACGCGCAGCGACGCGCGCACGAGCGGCAGCGGGACATGGAGGAGCCTGCGCCGTCTGTTCGACGCCCGCAGCACCGCTTGGACGATGTCGTTGTAGGACAGGACCTCGGGTCCCGCGAGGTCGTACGTGGAGCCGTTCGACGAGAGGGCACTGACGACGGCGTCCGCCACGTCCTCCGCCCAGACGGGCTGGAAGAGCGCCCGGCCGGAGCCGGACACCGGCACGGCGGGCAGCCGCGAGAGCCGGTCGAGCAGCGTCAGCCACGGGTCGCCGGGCGTGTAGACGATCGAAGGCCGGAAGACGATGCTCTCGAGCGGCGACTCCTCCACCGCCTCCTCGGCGAGCGCCTTCGCCCTGAAGAAGCGCGTCCGCGAGTGATGCGACGCGTTCATCGCGGAGAAGAACACGAACCGCCGCACGCCGGCGCGCTCGGCCGCGCGCACGAGCCGGAGCGTCGCCACCGCGTTCAGCTCCTCGATCGACGCCGCCGGCTGGTCGCGAATCGACGCCGCGAGGTGCACCACCGTGTCCACGCCGCGCAGGGCGTTGCGGAACGACGGCGGGTTGGTGAGGTCGCCGAGCGCTATCTGCACGCGCACGCGCTGGTCGCCCAGCCGTTGCCCGTCGCGCACGAGCGCCCGCACCGGCTGCCCGTTCGCCGTGAGGCGCCGCAGCAGGGCCGACCCCACCGTCCCCGTCGCCCCCGTCATCAGGATCAACGCCCGGTCACCACCACGCGCCAGGGCGAGCGCTCGTTCCGGTGCGCCTCCACGTGCTCGAAGCCGGCCGCCTCCATCCAGCCCCGGATCTCGGACGGCGTGAAGTTGCGGCTGTGGCTCCACGCGTAGAACAGGAGGCTCGAGATCGCGCCGTGCTCCGAGACCTCCTCGCCCGGCTCGGGCCGCGCCGAGTCGCCGAACACGAGGCAGCCGCCCGGCCGGAGCGCCGCTCGGGCCATCCAGCACAGCTCGCGGTTGCGCTCCTCGGGCAGGTGATGGGCGAGGTTGAAGACGGCGACCACGTCCAGGTCGTCGCCGAGGCCGAGCTCGAACACGTCCCCCTCGCGAAACGAGATCCGGTCGCCGTAGCCGTTCTCCGCGACGATCTCCCTGCCCACGGCCGCGCTTGGCGGCAGGTCGAGCACGGTCGCGCGGAGGCCCGGGTGGCGGTCGCACATGGCCATCGAGAAGCCGCCGTGGCCGCCCGCCACGTCCACGAGCAGGCGCGGGTCGTCCACCGGCACGAGCGCCGCGTTCGCCTCGTGCTCGGGCCGGGAGATCTCGAACAGGCCCCTGATGTAGGCCTCCCAGCGCTCGGTGTCGTCGCGGCGCTCCTCGTGCATGGCATACGGGCGTCCGGTGCGGAGCGCGTCCGGCAGCAGGTCGAGCACCTGCCAGTGGAGGTCGGCCTGCGCCCCCACGAAGGTCGCGATCGACTCCGGCGAGGCGCTCACGAGCTGGCGCTCCGCCACCGGGCCGTTGCGGAACACCCCGTCCGACTCCTCCACGTATCCCAGCGTGCCGAGCGCCGTGAGGAGCGTGTCGGCGCCCAGCGGGTCGAGCCCGAGCCGCTCCGCGAGCTCCGGCGCGGACGCTGGCGCCTCCTGGAGCGCGTCGAAGACGCCCAGGATCGCGGCCGTGGACAGCGCCCGCGCGGCGACCAGGCCGGTGAAGCTGTCCAGGAAGGGGTCGGGCTCGCGGCGCTCGGGCACGGCCCGGAGCCTACGTACACGTAGAATGCGCTGCTCCTATGGCTTACGTGATCGCTGAACCCTGCATCGACACCAAGGACAACTCGTGCGTCGAGGTCTGCCCTGTCGACTGCATCCATCCCACCCCCGACGAGCCCGATTACGATCAGGTAAAGCAGCTCTACATCGACCCCGAGGAGTGCATCGACTGCGACGCCTGCGTCGAGGCATGCCCGGTCGACGCCTGCTTCGCGGAGGATCAGCTGCCCGACGAGTGGCAGCCGTACATCCAGATCAACGCGGACTACTTCAAGCAGGCGGGCTAGAAGCCCTCGCTACGCCATCGGCAGCGCGGTCCCGGTGATGTCCGGGATCGGCGGGCCCGACGGCTGCTGCAGCACCCCGAGCTCCTGCGGCGTGGCCGCGATGAGGCCGCGCGCCGCGTGGTAGATCGCCTGAGCCGCGGGGGCGTCCGGATTCTCGAGCACCAGCGGGCGGCCCTCGTCGGCGCACAGCCGCAGCTCCTCCTGGAGCGGGATCTTGCCGAGCAGCGGCACGTCCAGCTCGTCCGCGAGGAGCTGGCCGCCGCCCTCGCCGAAGATCGTGAAGCGCTCGCCCGTGGGAGTCGTGAAGCCGGACATGTTCTCGATCACGCCCGCGAGCTCGAGGTCGAAGCGGAGCGCGGTGTCCGCAGCGCGCGCGGCCACCTTCTGCGCGGCCGGCTGCGGGGTCGTGACGATCACGAACTTCGCCTGCGGCAGCAGCTGCGCGAGCGTCATCGCCACGTCGCCGGTGCCGGGCGGAAGGTCGATGAGGAGATAGTCGAGCTCGCCCCAGTCCACGTCCTCGAGGAACTGGCGGATCGCCTTGTGGAGCATCGGCCCGCGCCAGGTGATCGCCTGGTCCTGCTCGTTCAGGAAGAACTCGATCGAGATCGCCTTGATGCCGGCGGGCCCCTCGAGCGGCAGGATCTTGCGCTCGGCGGAGACCTTCGGCCGGCCGTGCACGCCGAGCATGCGCGGGATGGAGTAGCCCCACACGTCGGCGTCGAGGGCGGCGGACTGCTTGCCCTCGACCTGGAGCGCGGCGGCGAGGTTCGTGGTGACCGTGGACTTGCCCACCCCACCCTTGCCGGAGCCGATGCAGATCACGTTCTTCACCGCCGCGAGCGCGCCCTGGGGGAGGCCCCCATTGCGGCCGAGGCGCTGCGACAGCGTCTGCTTCTCCTGGTCGGAGAGCACGTCGAAGCCGACGTTCACCGTGGGGATGCCGAGCGCCTGGACCTTCTCGACGACCGCGGTCTGGAAGTGGTTGCGGATCGGGCACCCCGCGGTGGTGAGCGAGACCACGACGTTCGCGGTCTGGTCGTCCGGCTGCTCGATCGAGCGGACCATGCCGAGCGAGACGATGTCCTTGCGGAGCTCGGGATCGATGACGGCGCGGAGCGCGTCCTCGATCTGTTCGCGAGTTGCCATCGAATCCAGTGTAGAAGGGGTCCCCGGAAAGACCGACGCCGCCCCACAAGGGGACGGCGCCGGGAGGGAGGAGAGATACTGCACACTGCCGGCGGTATGAGGCCGGCAGTCTTGCCCCGCGGCGCTCTCTCCAAGCGCGCGGGGGTAAGCGCTTACGCCGCTTACGCGAGCGACTTCACCTGACGCTCGACCTGGCGGCGGGCCGACTTCACCTGGCGCTCGGCCTCGCGACGGTTCTGCTTCACCGTGCGCACGGCCGAGTTGCGGCGCTGGCGCAGCTCGCGCTCGACCTTGGTGCGGGTGCGCTTGACCTCGCGCACGGCGCGGTTGCGGGCGGTCGAGCCGCGGCGCTCGAAGCGCTTGAGGTTGACCTGCACGCGCTTGCCGACCTTCTCGAGCTCCTTCTCGGCGCTGTCGCGGCCCTGGACGTACGGGGTCACGACCTCGACGATGGCGTCACGCGCGGTGAGCGCGGCACCAACCGGAATGAGCGCGGCGCGCTCGGCCTGGAGCTGAACGACCTGGAGGGTGTTCAGCTGGGCCTGGGCGCGGGTCTCCGCCGCCTTCTTCGCAGAGCGGCTGCGAGCAGCCGACTTGCGGCGACGAGTAGCGGCGGCCTTCTGCGCGCTGGCCTTGCGCTGGTTCTGGGTGCGGGTCTGCGTCTGCGTCTGGGTAGCCATGGGGGGCTTTCTCTCTCCTTGGGGGCCCTGTCTCAGGACCTTATTAGATTTAACTTCAGTAGAAGTATACCTGCGAACACATGTACGTAAACCCCGCCTGGCGGTTCGTTACATGTGACGAGTGTTACGAGCTGAGCGCGGGGCGGGCGAGCAGCTGCGGTGCGGCTCAGCCAGGCGTCCGGATCGTCCAGCTCAGCGGGCGACGGGAGCGCGTCCGGGGTCAGCCAGACGCGGTTCAGGCCCTCGATGCCGGCGCGCTCGACCACGGCGTCGGCGAACTGCTTGCCCTGCTCGTACTGGCGCAGCTTCACGTCGAATCCGAGCAGGCGCTCCAGGATGCGCTGCGGCCACGAGCGGCTCCGGCGGCGGAGCGTCATCGCCTCGCGCAGCTTCTCGTGCCCGGGGATCGTCTCGGCGGCGATCGCGTCCATCACGTGCTCGGAGTAGCCCTCCACCACGGACATGGCCGCCTGAATCTCCTCCATCAGCGCCCGCTGTTCCGGGCTCTGGACCAACGCCGCGAGACCGCCCTCCCGGAACGAGTCGACGAGGCGGGACGGATCCGGCAGTGACGGCAGCCCGCCGGCCGCGCCGCTCTCGATCCGCACCTCGAGCGTGGACACGTAGCGCCGCAGCAGCCCGCTCATGTGCTCGCGCAGCCACGGCACGCCCTGGAACTGGAACACGTGCGTGAGCTCGTGCGCGCAGATCCAGCGCCCGAACGAGTCCGGGTCCACCTCGAGGTCGCGCACCGCGCCGGCGAGGTTGCGGCCCACGAACAGCAGGCGCGGCTCCGTGTCGCCGCCCAGGAGCGACACGTCGTACTGGCCGAGCACCCGCGAGGACATGTAGCCCATCACGAGGCCGGCCTCGGCGGCGAGCGTCGCGGACGCCCCCACGCGGAGCGCGCCGGCGAACGGCCCGGCGGACGAGAGGCGCGCGTCGAGCCGCTCGGAGACCGGGTCGAGGATGTGCGACAGCGCATCGAGGTTCACGGACGCCCACTCGGCGCGGGTCACCACCTGGGCGGGAGGGGTGGGCGTGGCGAGCGCGAGCCGCGTGTAGCCGGCCACCGCGCCCTCCATCTCCACGGACAGGGCGGCCGCGTCGAAGGGAGGCTCCTCCTCGGAGCCGGAGCCCGCGGCGAGCGCGGCGATCTGGCGGGCTAGGCCCCAGTCGACCATCCGCCAGACGGTACCCCAGCTAGAGGTCCGGCAACCGCTGCTCGAGCTCGGCGACGGGAGCGAACAGGTCGCCGTGCTCCTCGACGCGCTCGAGCACGTCGGCGGCCTCGAAGACGAGCGCCTCGGGGTCGCCCGCCTCGAGCTCCTCCCACATGAGCGGCGTCGACACGGTGGGCCGCTCGCGGGCGCGCAGCGAGTAGACGCCCACGGTGGTCTTGTGCTCGTCGTTCTGGCTCCAGTCGATCAGCACCTTGCCCTTGCGGAGCTCCTTCTTCTGGCTCGAGACGATCAGCTTCGGGTGCTGCGACTGGAGGTGCCGCGCGAGCGCGTTCGAGAGCCGCTTCGTGCCGTGGTCGTAGTCCACGTCATCCGTGTTCAGCGGCACGTACACCTGGATGCCCTTCGAGCCGGAGGTCTTCGCCCACGACTCGAGGCCGAGGCTCGCCAGCGCGTCCCGGAGGATCACCGCCACCTCGCAGCACTCGGCGAGTCCCGCCGGCTGGCCGGGATCGAGGTCGAAGGCCATGATCGACGGGCGCTCGACATCGGGCACCTTGGACAGCGACGGGTGCAGCTCCAGGTCGGCGAGGTTGGCCAGCCAGACGAGCGTCGGCAGGTCGTCGCAGACGCAGAAGTCGATCGTCTTGCTCTCCAGCTCGACGGGCTCGGAGCGGACCCAGTCGGGCCGGTGCGAGGGGCACTGCTTCTCGTAGAAGTGGCCGCCCTCCACGCCGTTGGGATAGCGCTTCAGCGTCAGGGGCCGGTCGCGCAGGTGCGGCAGCAGGACGGGCGCGACGCGCGTGTAGTACTCGATCACCTGGCCCTTCGTGAACCCCGTCTCGGGGTACATGACCTTGTCCAGGTTCGAGAGTGAGAGCTCTCTTCCGGCTACGTCAACGGAGACGCGTGACGCCAACTACTTCTTCGCTGCCGTCTTCTTCTTCGAGCCGGAGCTCTTCTTCGACCCGGACCCGTTCGAAGCGCGCGAGCGCTTCTTCGGCGGGTCCTTCGACGAGGCGATCGAGGCCTCGAGCGCGGCCATGAGGTCCGGGACCTCCTTGCGCTCCGGCTCCGGCGCCTCGACGGTGATCGTCTCGCCCGCGGCCTTGCGCTCGATCATGTCGAGCACGCGCTCGCGGTACTCGTCGCGGTAGCCGCTGGGGTCGAAGTCGCCCGACAGCGACTCGATCAGCTGCTTCGCCATGTCGAGCTCGCGCTTCGAGGTCTTCACGTCGCCGTCCACCGCCCCGAGCTCCTCGACGGTGTCGGGCTGCACGACCTCGTCGGGGAACAGCATGGTCTCCATCGTGATCGCGCCGTCGTAGGCGCGGAGCGCCACGAGGTTCTCCTTCGAGCGGATCACCACGCGCGCGATCGCGACCTTGTCCGCCTCGCGCATCGCGTCCAGCAGGAGCTTGTAGGCCTTCGCGGCGCCCTTGTCCGGAGCGAGGTAGTACGGGTGGTCGTAGTAGATCGGGTCGATCTGCTCCAGGTCCACGAACTCCTCGATGTCGATCGTGCGGGTCTTCTGGGGCTCGAGCGCCTCCAGCTCCTCCGGCGTGATCGTCACGTACTTGTCCGGGCTGATCTCGTAGCCCTTGACGATCTGCTCGTACGGGATCTCGTCACCCGAGGCGGGGTTCACCCGCTGCTGGCGGATGCGCTGACCCGACTCGGCGTCGATCTGGTGGAACCTGACGGTCTTGCGGGAGACGGCGCTGTAGAGCTTCACGGGGATGTTGACCAGTCCGAAGCTGATCGCACCGCTCCAAATCGCGCGTGGCATGCACCAAAGGTACCCGTCAGGGGCTTCTTAACCTTCCTCGCGCACGCATTCCTGCGGCGATATGTCGGGCCGCAGGCCCTTGAAGGAGGGGGCGCGCATGGTCCCGCTCGCCGTCCATTCGCGGAACTCCACGTGGGCCACGAGCCGCGGCTCCACGAACCGCGTGCCCTTCGGCGGCTGCCGGCCGGCGAACGGGCTCGTGTCCCGCGCCAGCGGCTCGAGCTCGCGCTTGAGGAGTGCCAGCGTCTGCTCGGTGAACCCGGTGCCGACCTTGCCGGCGTAGACGAGGTCGTCCCCCTCCATGACGCCGGCCGCGAGCGAGCCGAGGCTCGCCAGCCGCCCGCCCTCTCCGGGCGTCCACCCGCCGATCACGACGTCCTGGGTGTGGACGTTCTTCACCTTGATCCAGTGGGACGCGCGGGCGCCGGGCTGGTAGGGACAGTCGAGCTTCTTCGCGACGATGCCCTCGATCCCGAGCTCCTTCGTGGCGGCGAGGAGGGCCTTCCCCTCGCCGCGGTGGTACGAGGGGGTGCGCCACGCCGGCCCCTCCAGCTCGAGGCGCTCGAGCAGGTCGCGGCGCTCCTCGTAGGAGAGCGAGGTCGTCATGTGGCCGTCCAGATACAGGAGGTCGAAGATCACGTAGGTCGCCGGGATGTCGCGCATGCGCCGCCGCACGGCGGAGTCGGACGCCAGATGCATCCGCGACTGGAGCCGCTCGAAGCTCGGCCGGCCCTCGTCGTCGAAGGCCACGACCTCGCCGTCCAGCACGATCCGGCGAGAGCCGAGCGCGCGCGCCAGCTCGCGCACCTCCGGGTAGCGAGCGGTGAAGTCGGACCCGTTGCGCCCGCGCAGGTCGATGTGCCCGTGGTCGATGGTGGCGACCGTCCGGATGCCGTCCCACTTGACCTCGAAGCCGAACTGGCTCTCCTTCGGCGGCAGCTTCCCGCTGCGCGCGAGCATCGGCTTCAGGCGCTCGGGCAGCGGCTCGTAGCCCGGGTCCTCGGGCGGGTCCATCCGGTGGATCATCCAGTCGCGCTCGCGCGTCCGGAACAGCGCGTAGCGGCCGTGCATGCGCTCGCCGTGGAAGGTGGCGATCACCTCGTCGGCGCGGAACTTCTCCGCCTCGAACGTGCCGCTGTCCCAGATGGTCATCGAGCCCGCGCCGTACTCGCCCTTGGGGATCTCGCCGTGGAACTCGAGGTACTCGAGCGGGTGGTCCTCGGTGCGCACGGCCAGCCGGTTCTCGTCCGGGTGGTCGGGCACGCCGCGCGGCAGCGCCCACGAGGCGAGCGTCCCCTCGTGCTCCAGCCGCAGGTCCCAGTGGAGCCGGCGGGCGTGGTGCTCCTGGACGACGAAGCGCGCCTCGGCCTTCTTCCCCCGCCGAGCGCCCTTCGGCTCAGGGGTCTTCTCGAAGTCGCGCTTCGCCTTGTAGGTCCCCAGGCTGTCGGCCATGGGCCCTAGCTTGGCGCAAGCGGCGTGTCGTCGAGGCCCTCGCGGAGCTCCTCGATCGACTCGAACACCACGACGGCGCCCGCGTCGCGCAGCTCCGCCTCGGAGAAGCCGCCGGTGAGCACCGCGATCGTCGGGACGCCCGCGCGCTCCGCGGCCTCGCAGTCCCAGGTGGTGTCGCCGACCATCACGGCGTCGCCGCCGCCCGCCTTCTCCACCGCGGCCTTCACGAGGTCCGGCTCGGGCTTCGTGGCCTCCACGTCGGCCGAGGTGGTCCAGTCGTCGGCGAGCTCGCGCGCGTCGAGCAGGTCGAGGTAGTGGTCGACCTCGTCCTCCTTGGCGGAGCTGGCGAGCACCACCGCGTGGCCGCGCTCCTTGAGGTCCTCGATCAGCTCGCGCGCCCCGCGCAGCGGCTGCGACCTCGCCGATCAGCTCCGAGTAGAGGACCTTCTCGGCGGCGCGGATGTCGTCGCCCTTCTCCTCCTCCACACGCTCGTCGCACAGCGACTTCACGAGCTGGTCGCCGCCCATGCCGATGTGCCTGTGGATGCGCCAGATCGGCAGCACGATCTCGTGCTGGCGGAAGGCGCGGAACCAGGCGATCGCGTGGTGGAAGTTCGTGTCGACGAGGGTGCCGTCCACGTCGAGGATCGCTGCCGGAGGCATCCGCGCATCCCTACCCGCGTGCCCGTCCCCAAAACGGGGTCGTACATACGTCCAGGGACGCCTCGCAGCCCCCCTAAAGGGACCCGCGCGAGGTACCGACTGAACGTGTGCATGCCTTTTTCCAAGCCGCTTGCCGCGCTTGCAGCCGCCCTCGTGCTGCTGCTCGTCGCCGTCCCCTCGGCGTCCGCCGCGGGCGCCTGCAGCGCCGCGCACGCGAGCCCGGCGGGGAAGGCAAGCAAGCGCGCCCTCGTCCGGGCCACGCTGTGCGTGCTCAACGCGCACCGGGCCCGCAACAGCCTGCGCCCGCTGCGCCTGAACCGCAGGCTCTCCCGGGCGGCGCGCCGCCACTCGCGCGCCATGGCCCGCCGGAACTTCTTCTCGCACGACTCGCTCAGCGGGGCGAGCTTCGTCGACCGCATCCGCCGCACCGGCTATCTGAGGGGCGCGCGGAGCTGGAGCGTCGGCGAGAACATCGCCTACGGCACCGGCGGGCGCTCCACCCCGCGCGTCGATCGGCCGGGCCTGGATGAACAGCCCCGGCCACCGGGCGAACATCCTGTCGCGCTCGTTCAACAGGATCGGGATCGGCATCGCCAGGGGCACGCCCGGCGGCGGTGGCGGCGGCACCTACACGACCGACTTCGGCCGCCGCTCCTAACGCCGGCTCAGGCCACCTCGGCCAGCTCGACGCCCTCCTCGACGAGGTCCGAATCGCGGTTGTCGGCGATCAGCTCGAGCACGGCCTCCTCGACCGCCCGCTGCACGTCCGGCCACGGCCCGGTGTCCTCCGCGAGCTCGGGCAGCGCGCCGCCGATCGTGATCCCGCCGTCGAAGCGGTCGAACACGCGCGGATCGATGTACGACGCGCGGCAGACGGCCGGCGTGTTGCCGAGGTAGCGCGAGACCTCCTTCACCGCGCGCGACTTCGCCCGCGTGCGCGAGCTCTTCGAGTTCGCCGCCATGCCGGCCACCGCCAGCGCCACGGCGGCGAGCACCGTGCCGCTCCAGGTGCGGAAGTCCTTGGCGCTGAAATCGCCGCCGGTCGCCTCCTTCAGGTACGCGTTGACGTCGGCCGACTTCACGTCGGCCCACCGGCGACCCGACCTTGTAGGCGAGCAGCTCCTGGCCGCCGCCGCGGCGCTTCTTGAGCGTCCGCACGATCTCCGCGACCTGCGGGTCGCCGATCGCCTGCACGCGGCGCTGGCCGCCCTTGGCCTCGTAGTCGAACGTCACCATGTCGCCGGACACGGTCACGTGGCGCTTGCGCATCGTCGCGATCCCGTAGGTGTCGTTCTCCTCGGCGTAGTTCTCGGAGCCGATCCGGAAGAAGCCGCGGTCGAGCAGCCTCATCGCGCACGCGAGCACCTTGTCGCGCGGCAGGCCCCGCTTCCGAAGGTCCTTCGCCACCCGCTCGCGCATCCGCGGCAGCGCCTGGGCGAAGTCGATCATCTCCTCGAACTTCTCCGCGTCGCGGCGCTCGCGCCACTTGTCGTGGTAGCGGTACTGCTTGCGCCCGGCGGCGTCGGTGCCGGTCGCCTGGATGTGGCCCATCGGGTACGGGCAGATCCAGACCTCCTCCCACGCGGGCGGGATCGCCAGCTCCTGGATGCGCTCGATGACGCTCGGCTCGGTGACCCGGCGCCCGTCGTCGTCGAGGTACTCGAACCCCTTGCCGCGCCGCCGCCGGCGAATGCCGGGGCCGGAGCAGTCCACTCGCTTCAGTCTGGCCATGGAGGACTATCCATGCCCGGCAGGGTCATGGGCCAATCAGGCGGGGTACGCCGGCGCACGGCAGCGGTGGCAACGAAAACTCGCGTATGGCGAGAGATTTCTTTGCCACATCCCCTGGGTGCTCGTCGTTCAGGACGAAAGGTCGACCGCAGCCGCTCCAGCAGCTCCGCGTCCCGCGCCGCCAGCACCGGCGAGCGCATGTCGAGCGTCAGCGCGTCGTCGGCCGGGAAGGCCACCGCTCCGCCCGCCTCGGTCACCAGGAGCTGCGCCGCCGCGGCGTCCACCGAGCGGATCGGGCGCAGCGAGAGCATCGCGTCGAGCTGGCCGGCCGCGGTGAGGCAGAGCGTCATCGCCACCGACCCGAGCGCCCGCAGCCTGCGGGCGTCCACCGACCCGATCGCGTCGGCCGCGGCCGCCACGAGCTCCGGGCGCGCGGTCTCGAGCCCGAGCACCTCGAGCGGCCCGGGCCGGAGCGCCGGCAGGCGCTCGCCGTCGCGGAAGGCGCCCTCTCCCTTCACCGCCCACCAGTCGCGCCCGGGCGGCGGCTCGTCGTCCGCCGTGAGCCGCGGCTCGAGCTCGCGCGACGCAGCCCACCTCCACGTCGGACATCCGCGGGCCGGAGGCGATCGCGATCGATACGCAGGCGAACGGGAGGCCCCGCTTCGCGTTCAGGGAGCCGTCGACCGGGTCGATGACGATGCGCGTCTCGCCCCCGCCGGCGATCTCGACCTCACCGCGCTCCTCGGAGATGGCGACCAGCGGCTCGCCGAGCGCCTCGATCTCCCGGAACACCGCGTCCTCCGCGGCCCGGTCGATCACGTAGGCGGTGTCGCCGCCCTCGCCGCGGCCGGTCTCCACGCCTCGCTCGGCCGTCGTTGGCGTAGGCATGGACCGCCTCCCTCGCCGCGCCCGCGGCGCGGCGGCAGAAGCCAAGCCAATCGGTGCTCTCGGGCAAGGGCACGTCCGGCGTATCCTAGGCCCCGATGCCCGTAGCCCTCGACGGCCTGAACCGCGCGCAGGAGGCGGCCGTCACGCACGCGGACGGCCCGCTCGCCGTGCTCGCGGGGGCGGGGACCGGCCGGACGCACACGATCGCGCACCGCTTCGCGTGGCTGGTGGAGCAGGGCATCCCCGCGGAGAGCCTGCTCGCGCTCACGTTCTCGCCGCCCGCCGCGGCGGACCTCCGGGAGCGGATCGAGGAGCTCCTCGTGGCGCCCTTCGAGGAGCTCCACGTGGAGACGTTCCGCTCCTTCTGCCTGCGCCTGCTCCAGGACGAGGCGCTCGAGGCGGGCGTGGACCCGTTCCTCACGCCGGTGACCCCCGCGGACCGGCTGGCGCTCCTGCTCGACCGAATCGACGACCTCTCGCTGCGCGCGCACGAGATCCGCGGCAACCCGGCGCCGCTCCTCGCGAGCTTCGTCTCCCGCATCGACGAGCTGAAGCGCGAGATGGTCTCCGCGGACGAGTACCGCGGCTACGCCGAGCGCCTCATGCAGGAGGCCGAGGGCGACGCCGCGCGGGCCCGTGCCGCGCGCGAGCTCGAGTTCGCGAGCATCTACGCGGACCACGACCGCCTGCTCGCCGAGCGCGGGGCGCTCGACCACGGCGACCTGGTGCTGCGCGCGTTCGCCCTCCTGCACGAGCGCCCGCACGTGCGCGAGCGCGTGTCCGGCTCGCTTCCGGCACGTGCTGGTGGACGAGTACCAGGAGACGAACTTCGCGGAGGGGATGCTGCTCCAGCTCCTGATCGAGGCGCACCGGCAGGTGACCGTCGCCGGCGAGGGCGACCGCGCTTCGCGCGACGACCTCCCGGAGGCGACGGTGGTGAAGCTCGAGCGGAGCTGCCGCTCGGGGCGCCGGATCCTCGACGCCGCGGCCGCGGTGGTGCCCGGGCGGCTCACCGGCGTGAGCGGCGGGCGCGTGCGCTTCTGGCGCGCGCGCTCGGAGCGGGCTCAGGCGCAGGCGGTGGCGGCCGAGGCCGAGCAGCTGATCGCCGGCGGCGTGCCGCCCGAGCGGATCGCCGTGCTCGTGCGCTCCGTGAAGAGCGAGGGCGCCGGTGGTGGCCTCGGCGCTCGAGGAGCGCGCGGTGCCGGCGCGGATGTCTGGCGCCGCCGCCTACTTCCAGCGCGCCGAGGTGCGCGACGTGCTCGCCTGGCTCCGGGCGCTGGCCGACCCGAGCGACTCCGGCGCCGTGGTGCGGGCGCTCAGCAGGCCGCCGGTGGAGCTGCGCTCGGTGGACGTGGCGCGGCTCACCCAGCACGCGCGGCGGCGGAAGCTCGACATGCCGTCGGCGGTGGCCGCGGCGCTCGAGGGCCCGCAGCTATCCGAGGAGGGGCGCGACCGCGCGCGCGTGTTCCTGCGCCTGTACCGGTCGGCGTCGAACGCCTTCGAGGACCGCCGCCCCGACGCGTTCGTGCTGCGGCTGGTCGAGCGGATCGGGCTGCGCCGCCAGCAGGTGTTCGCCACCCACGCCGACACCGTCGAGCGGCTGCGCAACATCGCGAAGCTGTCCGAGCTCGCGACCGCGTACATGCGGCGCGAGCCCCAGGCCACCGCGCGCGACTTCACGCGCTACCTGGCCGCCGTGGCCGAGTCCGGGCTGCGCGAGGAGGAGGCCGGCGGGGTGCCCGACCGCGCCGGCCGTGCAGGTGATGAGCATGGAGGGCGCGCGCGGCCTCGAGTTCGACCACGTCTTCGTGCTCGGCCTCTCGGCGGCGCGGATGCCCGGCCCGTACCGCCCGGACGCGGACTGCGTGCCGCCCGAGCTCCTGAAGCGCACGAGCGCGGAGCCCGACTGCCGCGAGACGCACGAGGCGAGGATGCGGCGGCTCCTCCACCTCGCCATCACCCGCGCGCGCAAGGGCGTCGTGCTCGCCTGGGCCGAGGCGGGCCAGCCGGGCACGAGCCCGCGCCCGTCGCCCTTCTACGAGGAGGCGATGGCGGCCGTGGGGGTCGAGGAGGAGGTCTTCGAGGAGGAGCTCTTCGGGCCGGCCGAGGGCCTCCACTCCACCTTCCGGATCATGCGCGACGAGCTGCTCGACACGGTCGCGCGCATGGGCGGGCGGCTCGGCGAGATGCGCCTCGACACCTACCTGGACGTGGACCAGGCGGTGTCGCGCTACCTCGAGCTGATCAAGGTGGCCGCGCTGATCGAGCGCGCGAAGGAGGGGCAGTCGCTCGACGCCGCGCTGCCCGCCGTCAACGAGATCCTGCTCCAGTGCGCCACGCCCGAGCAGCGCGAGATCCTCGAGCAGTCCGCGCTCGACAACTGGCTGCGCGACACCGAGCGCGACCCCGCCGAGCGCCCGAGCGCCGCCCAGAACGGCGCCGAGCCCTCGCTCGACCCGTTCATACCGCGGCGCGGCCGCGGGCTGATGCTGTCGGCGTCCGACATCGACACGTACCGGATCTGCCCGCTGAAGTACAAGTTCGCGCGCGTCTTCCGGATCCCGCAGGAGCCGACGATCCACCAGCGCTTCGGCATCGTGCTCCACCAGGTGCTGGAGCGCTTCCACCAGCAGGACGGCGAGCGGCCACGCTCAGGAATCGCTGATGGAGCTCTTCCACCAGTCCTGGCGGCGCTCCGGCTTCGGCGACTCGGACGACGAGCTCCAGTTCCGCGACCGGGCGGTGGCCGCGCTCGAGGACTACTGGAAGCGCGACCGCGAGTCCGACTCGGAGGCGGTCTGGTTCGAGCGCTCGTTCGCGTTCCGGATCGGCCCGCACCTGCTGCGCGGGCGCGTCGACCGGGTGGACCGCCATCCCGACGGCTCGTTCGAGCTGATCGACTACAAGACCGGCCGCGCGAAGTCGGAGCAGGAGCTGCGCGAGGACGTGCAGCTGTCCGTGTACCAGATGGGCGCGCGCGAGTCGTGGGGGCTCGAGACCTCCGCGCAGAGCTACTTCTACGTGCTGACCGGCGAGAAGGTCCCGGTCGAGCACTCGGACGAGGAGCTCGAGCGCGTGCAAGGCAACCGTCACCGAGATCGCCGGCGGCATCCTCAAGCAGCGCTTCGAGCCGACCCCCTCGCCCGACATCTGCCGCTTCTGCGACTACCGGATCATCTGCCCGGCGGCCGAGAAGTAGCGGCTAGCGGACTACCGGGTCGCGCGGCGCCGGGTCGTCGTAGGCGACGGGGCGGCGCCGATCCGCCTGCGTGAGCAGGAAAAGGCCGATCACGAGGCCCACGACGCCGGCGATCATCAGGATCAGGCCGATTGTCTGGATCTCGATCCCGGACACCGAGGCGTTCACCGCGTACTTGAGGATCGCGCCAACGGCAATCAGGAATATCGATGCTCCGATCGTCATGGGACACATGGTGCCCGCACGCCGAGAGGCCGCAAACTACGACCCTTGTCCAGGCTCCTCCGGGCCGCGCTGGCGCAGGAACTTCTGGAAATCGCGCGCGATCGTGTCCGCTGACGGCAGCTCGCCCTCGTCGGGCGGATTCTCGGCGGTGTGGTCGTCCATCGCGGTCTCGAGCCGCTCCACGAACGCCTTCACCTCGGGGTCGCTCGCGACCGCCGCCGTGACCTGCCGCTCGTAGTCGTCCGCCGCCTCCTCCAGCTCGCCGCCGTCGACGGCGAGCCCCGTGGTGCCCTCGAACGCGCGTACGAGCGCGAGCGCCACCTTCGGGTTCGGCGACGCGGCCACGTAGTGCGGCACCGACGCCCACAGGCTCACCGCCGGAAGGCCCTCGTCGGCGCAGGCGCGCTGGAGCACGCCCACGATCCCCGTGGGGCCCTCGTAGCTCGGCGGCTCGAAGCCGAGCCGCTCGACGAGCGTCTCGTCCGACGTGATCCCGGTGATCGCGACGGGGCGGCTGTGCGGCACGTCGGCCAGCAGCGCGCCGAGCGTGATGACCATGCGCACGCCGAGCTCGCGCGCCGTCGAGACGATGTCCTCGGTGAAGCGCCGCCAGCGAAGCGACGGCTCCACGCCCTCGAGCATCACCAGGTCGCCCTCGGCGCCGGGCACGGGCGCGACGGCGAAGGAGTTCTCGGGCCACTCGATCTCGCGCATGCCCTCGTCGCCGACCTTGACCGTGGGCCGCACCGCGGTGAAGTCGTAGAACTCCTCCGGGTCGATCCGCGCGACCTCGTGCGCGTCGAACGAGCCGCGGATGTAGGAGAGCGCGGCGGTGGCCGCCTCACCCGCGTCGTTCCAGCCCTTGAACGCGCAGACGAGCACCGGCTCCCGCAGCTCCGGGCGCTCCCGCCAGATCACGTCGGTCATCGACCCTCACGGTACTAGGGCAGGCGCCGTCCGAAGCCGGGATCACGATTGGAGACGTGACGATCGCGGAGCTGAGACCGGGCGGCGAGGTGGACGGCGTGTTCGCCTGCACGCGCAAGGACCGGCTCACCGCGAAGAACGGCTCGCCCTACCTGGCGGTCGAGCTGCGCGACCGCACCGGTGCGATCCCGGGCCGCGCGTTCCGCGACGCCGACTTCCTCGCCGGGCAGTTCGAGCGCGGCGACCTCGTTGCCGTGAAGGGCCGAGTCGAGCGCTTCCGCGACGCGCTCCAGGTGGAGGTGAAGGCGATCAGGCGCGCCGAGGAGGAGGCGCCCGACCCGGCCGAGTTCCTGCCGGTGGCCTACCGGGACATGGAGGAGCTCGACGGGCTTCCTCGAGCATCTCGCGCGCGAGGTCCACGACACCGACCTCCGCGCCCTGCTCGACTCGTTCCTCGGCGACGACTCGTTCCGCCACGAGTTCAGGCGCGCCCCCTGCACGCGCTCGGGGCACCACGCCTACCTCGGCGGACTGATCGAGCACACGGTGGCTGTCGCGACGCTGGCGGTCGAGGCCTGCATCCTTCATCCGCGGCTCAACTCAGACCTGCTCCTAGCGGCGGCGATCCTCCACGACGTGGGCAAGACGCTCGAGTTCGAGCTCGGCGCGGAGATCGCCCTGAGCGAGGCGGGCTTGCTCATGGGCCACGTGGCGCTCGGACAGCAGCTCGTGGCCGAGCGCGCGCGGCGGCTGGGCGGGTTCCCCGACGCGAAGCTGCACGCGATCTCTCACTGCATCCTGGCCCACCACGGGCCGGACGGGCTTCCCGGCCGGCGCTTCCGCTCCGCGGAGGCACTGGCTCTGTACCGCCTGAATGCGCTGGATGCGGCGGTGAAGGGCGCGCTCGAGCACGGCCTTGAGTGATTTGGACGAATAGGCGATAGCGGGCGCCCTCGGGTCGCGCTAACGCGGCCATCTTCCGACGCGATTTGGGAGGTGTCCGGAGAAGAGTCGAGTCCCGCGACCGCCGAGGCGGAGGCCGTTGAGGAGCTGCTGCGCCAGCTCGTGGATTCCCGCTTCGTTCTTACGGACCGCGACGGCGCCGTCACGCGCTGGAGCCGGCCCGCCGAGGAGCTGTTCGGATGGCCCGCGGCGAGGATGCTCGGCCGCCCGCTCATCGAGACGCTCGCGGTTGCCGGCGACCTGCCCGGGCTCGGCGGCGTGGTTCAGACCGTCGCGCGCAGGAAGGACGGCTCGGAGCTCGAGCTGACGCTCACGTTCGTCCCCGTGGGGATGAGCCAGAGCCTCGAGTTCAACGGCTTCCTCGAGGCGCTCGAGATCGCGGCGCCGCGCGGCAACGCCCTGCAAGCAGCTTCAGCGCAGCCATCGCACGGTCGTCGACTGGGTGAACGCCGCGATGCGCGGCGAGGCGCGCCTCGACGAGGAGGACCTTGCCGCCGGGACGATCGTCGCCTTCCGGCCGCTGATCGAGCTGCCGGCCGCGCCGATCCAGCCCGACGAGAACGGTGACGCGCAGGTCGATCCGGCCGCCGCCGCGGCGGGCCAGATCGCCGACGCGGTCGAGGCCGCCCTCGGCCGCTCCGATGACCTCGAGCGCGCGCTCGAGGGGAAGTCCGCCGAGCTCGAGCACGCGCGCGGCGAGGCGGAGGCCACCCGCGGCGAGATCGCCAAGGCGTCCTCGCGCATCTCCGAGCTCGGCACCGCGCTCTCCGACACCCGCCGCGTGCTCGACGAGATGCGCGCGCAGGCCGAGGAGGAGCGCGCCGAGCGCGAGCGCGCCCGAGCTGCCCTCGAGGCCACGCGCGAGCTGGCCGAGCGGCTCGAGCGCGACCTGGCGGGCACACCGCAGACCCAGCAGCACCTGAGCGCCCAGCTCGAGGAGACGCGCGCCGGCATGGCCGAGCTGCGCGCCACGCGCGAGCGGGTGGAGGCGCTCGAGGCCGACCTCGCGAAGGAGCGCGGCGCGGGCGAGGAGCGCCGCAGGCTCGAGTCGGAGCTGGGCAACACGCGCGAGCGCGTGGAGCAGCTCGAGGCCGCCCTCGCCGAGACGCGCGAGCGGACGGCCGATCCGGCCGGCGAGCGGATCGAGGCGGGCCTTGGCGAGACGCGGGCGCGGGTGGAGCAGCTCGAGGCCGCCCT
This sequence comes from uncultured Thermoleophilaceae bacterium, assembly GCA_963741455.1. GTDB lineage: Bacteria > Actinomycetota > Thermoleophilia > Solirubrobacterales > Thermoleophilaceae > JACVRW01. The sequence continues at coordinate 37,308 of CAVUIF010000010.1, read as the reverse complement.
CGCGGAGACCCGGGAGGCCGCCAGGGGCCTCGTCGAGGCCGACCTGGGCGAGACCCGGGCACGTGTCGAACAGCTCGAGGCAGCGCTGGCCGAGGTGCGCGAGCGCGCCGCGGAGCAGCTCGAGGCCGCGCTTGCGGAGACGCGCGAGCGTCCGCTCGAGGACGCCGCCCCCGCCGCCGCGGTCACCGACCTTCGCGAGCGGCTCGAGGCGCACGCCCGTGAGCTCGCGCGCGTGCGCGAGAGCGGCGCCGGCGAGCGGCTGGAGCAGCTCGGCGAGCGCCTCGCGGCGCTCGAGGCCTCGGTGCCCTCGGCCTCCGGCGAGATCGACGAGCGGGTCACGGCGGAGCTGGCCGAGATCCGCGGCCAGGCCGACCGGCAGGAGGCCCTCCGTGGCGAGCTCGACTCGCTTCGCACCAAGCTGGAGGCGCTGGCCGGCGAGCGAATCGAGGAGCACCGGTCCCTGTCGGGAGAGCTCGCGGACACGCATGCGCGGCTCGAGGCGCTCCAGCGTGCCGCGGCGGACGAGCACGAGCGTGCCGACGAGGCGCGCGAGCTGCTGGCCTCCCTGCGCCAAGAGCTCACCGAGCTTCGCGCGACGGGCGTCGCGAGCCCCGCGGACGGCGGGCAGGGCGGCCGAGCTGTCGCCCGAGGCGGTGGCCGCCGTCGAGCGGCTCGCCGCCCAGGCCGAGCATGCCGCGGACAGCGCCCGCAGTCACGCCGCGCGCGCGTCGGACGCCTCCGGCGAGATCGAGGCCCGCGCGCGCCGCGCCGAGGAGGCCGCCGCGGCGGCCGAGGCGCAGGCCGACCGGGCCGCGCAGAGCGTCGCCGGCGCCGAGGAGCGCGTGGCCGGCGTGCATGACGCCGCAACGGCGGCGAGCGAGACCGTCGCGCGCGCCGAGCAGGCCATCGCCGCCGCGAGCGAGCGCGCCGCGAAGGTGGAGCACGCGGTGGCCGCCACGAGCGAGAACGCCGCGCGGGCCGAGCGGGCCGTCGCCGCGATCGGCGACGATGCCGCACGAGCCGAGCAGGCGGCGTCAGCGGCCGCGGAGAAGGCCGCCAGGGCGGAGCAGGCAGTGGCCGCGGTGGACGAGCGCGCCGCGCGGGCCGAGCAGGCGGCCACCGCCGTCGGCGACGGCGTCGCGAAGGCCGAGGAGGCCGCCGCCGGCGTGCGGGAAGACGTGGAGCGTGCCGTTCAGGCCGCCGCCGAGCAGCAGGCGGGCGTGGACCGGGCCGAGCAGGCGGCCGAGCGCGCCGAGACCGCGATCGAGCGCGGCAACGAGGTGGCCCGCAGGATCGAGAACGACATCGTGCGCGCCGGCGAAGCCGCCGCGGTGGTGGAGCGGAACGTGGAGCGCGCCGAGCGCACCGCCGCGGACGTCCAGCGCGAGGCCGGGCGCGTGGAGGAGGTCGCGGGGCACGTGCAGGCGGCCGTGCAGCGGAGCGCCGACGTGGCCGGCGAGATGGAGGCGAAGGCGGCCCGCATCGACGAGCGGATCGCCGGCGCCGAGCGCCAGGCGGAGCGCGCCGAGGCGGCCGTGACGGCCGCCGAGCGCCACTCGACCCGCGCCAACGAGGCGGCAGGCGCCGCCGACCGCCACGCGGGCCGGGCCGGCGAGCAGGCCGGCGCCGTCGAGGAGACCGCACGCAAGCTCGCCGAGGCGGCGGCCGCCGCCGAGCGCGAGGCGGAGCGCGCCCGCGAGGCCGCGGAGGCCGCAGACAAGGCGGCGGGCGCCGCGCGCCAGGCCGCGGACGAGGCGGGCGCGACCGCGCACGGCCACCGCGAGGAGCTGCGCGCCATCAGCCGCTTCGAGAGCTATCAGGCATCCGCCGCGAAGTCGTCGCTCGTGCCCGGCGGTCACGCGCAGGCGCCGCCGGAGGGCGGAAACGGTGCCGCTCCCCCGGAGCCGTCGCTGGCGGACCGGCCCAGGCAGCCGCTGTTCGCGAAGAAGGACACCGGGCCGGCGCGCGAGCAGATCGCGGGCTTCGACGACGCGCAGCAGCCGAAGGCGCGCATCGCGCTCGACGGGCGCTTCCGCGAGCTGAACCAGGCCTTCTCGGACCTCCTCGGCTACACCGAGGCCGAGTTCCAGCAGGCCGTGTGGCCGCCGGTCATGGACCGCGCCAACCTCGACAAGCACCGCGAGCAGATGAAGGACATGCTCGCCGGGAAGATCGAGTCGGCCGACATCAAGACCGGCTACGTGCACGCCCAGGGCCTGCTCGTGCCGGTGTGCGGGAAGCTGTCGCTCGTCCGCGAGAACGGCGAGCCCGCGCACTTCCTGCTCGAGACTTCGTAGTCTCAGCTTCCGTGATCCCAGACGCCGGCTTGGTCCCCTGGCTCGACCGGCTCCGCGACGACGTTCCCGGGCTCGAGCCGCTCGACGCGCACACCCACATCGGGTCGAACGACCCCGACGGCTACCGCTGCAGCGGAAAGCAGCTGATGGACTCGCTGGAGCTCATCGACGCGCGCGCGTTCGTCTTCCCCATGCACGAGCCGGACGGCTATCCGGCCGCGAACGACATGGTGATCGACGAGGCCGAGCAGAGCGACGGCCGGCTGTTCCCGTTCTGCCGGCTGGACCCGGAGGACGGCGCGCTCGAGGAGGCCGAGCGGGCGCTCGACCGCGGCGCCCGCGGCATCAAGCTGCACCCGCGCGCCGAGCGGTTCACGCTCGACCATCCCGGGCTCGAGCCCGTCTTCGCGCTCGCGAGCGAGCGGCGGCTGCCGGTCCTGGTGCACGCCGGCCGCGGCATCCCCGCGCTCGGCCGCCACGCCGTGGAGGCCACCGGGCGCCACCGCGGGATGCGGCTCATCCTGGCCCACGCCGGGATCTCCGACCTCGCCTGGATCTGGCGCGAGGCGCCGAGCCACCCGAACCTGCTCTTCGACACCTCCTGGTGGTCGCCGGCGGACGTGCAGGCGCTGTTCGCGCTCGTGCCGCCGGGACAGATCCTGATGGCGAGCGACGCCCCCTACGGCTCGCCCACGTGGGCCGCGGTCATGGCGGCCCGCAACGCGCTCCAGGCGGGCCTGAGCGCCGATCAGGTGCGCGCGGTCGTGGGCGGGCAGGCGCTGAGGCTCGCGAACGGCGACGAGACGGTCGACCTCGGCCCGGCGCCGGGCCCCGACGGGCTGTCGCGCGACCCCCTCCTCGACCGGGTCCACTCGTTCCTGATGAGCGCGCTCGGCCAGATGTTCCACGGCGTGGAGCCCACCGAGACCCTGGCGCTCGTCCGGCTCGCGTGCGACGTGGGCGACGACGCCCCGCAGGCGCCGCTCTGCGAGTGGGTGATCCGCCTGATCGAGGAACGCGAGCGCTACTCGCCGGACGGCGACGGCCGCCCGTCGCACTTCGCCCCCGGGCTCCATTTCATGATCGGAGCGCTCGGCATCGTGCGAACGCCGGATGTGCCCCTGCCCGAGTTTCGGCCGACCCACGCCGGGTAGCTCCGTCGAAAGGGCCATCCGGAGCCGCACGCCGGACCGGTGGGGACGGCGAGCGGAGACGGTTGGCCCTTCTTCTTAGGGTCAGGCGACCTCGCGCAGGGCCTCGAGCTCGCGCCGCATCGCGAGCCGCTTGAGCGCCCGGGCCTCGATCTGCCGCACGCGCTCGGCGGACAGCCCGAGGCGCCGCCCGGTCTCGCGAAGCGGCTGGGGCTCGTCGCCGGCCATGCCGAAGCGGAGCTGGATCACGTCGCGCTCGGTCTCCGGCAGCTCCTCGATCGTTCGCCGGAGGAGCTCCTCGCTGAGGCTCACCTCGACCTCCTGGTCCACCGGCGGCGCGCCGCCCTCCAGCAGGTCGCCGAGCGCCGTGTCGCCCTCCTCGCCGACCGGCCGGTCGAGGCTCGTGACCGTGCGGGCGGCGTCACGCACCTCCTCCACCTGGTCGAGCGGCAGCTCGGCCTCGCCCGCGATCTCCTCGTCGGTGGGCTCGCGCCCCAGCTTCGCCGACAGGTCGCGCTCGGCGCGCACGATCTTCCGCTCGCGCTGGCCGATGTGCACCGGGATCCGGATCGTGCGCGCCTTGTTCGCGAGCCCGCGCTGGATCGCCTGGCGGATCCAGAAGGTCGCGTAGGTCGAGAACTTGTAGCCCTTGCGCCAGTCGAACTTCTCCGACGGCGCGGATCAGGCCGAAGATCCCCTCCTGGATCAGGTCGAGCAGCGACAGCTCCTGGCCCTGGTACTTCTTCGCGATCGAGACCACGAGGCGCAGGTTCGAGTTGATCATGCGCTCCTTCGCCTCGAGGTCGCCCTGCTCGATCCGCTTCGAGAGCTCGACCTCCTCGACGGCCGTGAGCAGCGGGTAGCGGCGGATCTCGTTCAGGAAGAGCTGGAGCGCGTCGGTCGTGGCCGTGGCCAGCTCGCCGTTCCGGAAGGTCGTGGCCTCGACCCCGGCGCGGCCGCAGTCGTCGGTGACGTCGACTCCGTGCGACTCGAAGTGCGTCTCGAGCGCGTCGACGTCCTCGTCGCTCAGCTCGAGCGACTGCGCCAGCTCGTCGAGCTCGGACAGGTTCACGCAGCCGCGTTCCTCGCCGCGCGCGATCAGCGCGGCAACCTCCGGCCGAGAGGCAAGCTCCTGCGCCCACGGGGGGCATGCTACGCCGCGGCGGCGCCCGCTGCGGAAAGGCGGTCGAGCGAGCGGCGCAACAGGCGTGAGACGTGCATCTGGGAGACGCCCGACCTGCGTCGGCGATCTCCGCCTGCGTGAGGTCCTCCTCGAACCGCAGGCGGAGTATCAGCCGCTCGCGCGCCGGCAGTGCCTCCAGCGTGCCGCGCAGCGTCTCCCCTATCTCGACGAGCTCATACCCGTGCTCGTCGTCCGACAGCGACTCGGCGAGCGTCCAGCTCTCCTCCTCGCCGCTCCCGGGTCGTGGCGCGTCGAGCGAGACGGCCTCGTACGCGGTCGCGGCCTCCATGGCCTCCAGCACGTCCTCCACCGACGCGCCCACGGCCGCGGCGATGTCCCGCGGCGTGGGCGAGCGGCCGAGCCGTGCCGGCAGCGCGCCGAGCGCCTCGCCCACCTTCAGTACGAGCTCCTGGGTCGCCCGCGGCACGTGGACCGACCAGCCCTTGTCCCTGAAGTGGCGCTTGATCTCGCCGAGCATCGTGGGCACCGCGTAGCGGGTGAAGCCGTTGCCGCGGTCCGGGTCGTAGCGGTCGACCGCCTTGATCAGGCCGACGCAGGCAACCTGGACGAGGTCCTCGAGCGACTCGCCGGCGTGGCGGTAGCGGGACGCGAGCTGGCGCGCGAGCGGCATGAAGCGCACCACGAGCTCGTCGCGCGCGTCGAGATCCCCGTCGCGGTGATAGCGCGCAAGGAGTCGGTCGTCCTCGAGCCTCCTCGCCTCTGGAGACTCAGCCGCCGGCTCCCCCAACAGGACGGCTGGTGTCACGTGTCACATATCACCCTTTCGGGGAGATGTGAAACCTGGTGGGGTGTCAGCCGACGGCGGATGCGTCATCCACCATCTCGAGCCGCTCCTCCAAGCGGGTGATGGCGAAGACGCGCTGCACCGGCTCGGGCCCGCGCACGATCACGACGCGGCGTCCGGCCTCGCGGGCGCGCTCGTCCGCGGTGACGAGGCAGCGCAGCCCGGTGGAGTCGAGGAACGTCAGCCTGGAGAGGTCGAGCACCATCACGGCCGGCTCGCCCTCCTCCACTCGCCGCAGCTCGTCCTGCACCTTGGCCACGGTGGAGAGGTCGAGCTCTCCCTTCAGGGCCACGTGCACGAGTCCGTTGCGGTCCTCGGTCTCGACGTCGAGGATCTCCACGTGGGCAGGAACCTAGCGCAAGCCCGCCTTTCCCGCGAGTTGCCAAGCGAAGAAGAGCTGGACCGCGGCGAAGGAGAGCTCGAGCGCTCGCTCGGGCACGGCGTTCGCGAGCACGACCCCCGCGAGCACTCCCAGCGGGCGCGAGGATGCCGATCAGCGAGGCCGTCGCGGAGGCGGATGTTGCCGTACTCGCGCTGGCGCGCGGCGCCCACCGCGGCCATGATCACCACGGCCACCAGCGAGGTCGCGATCGCCTCGAGCTGCGACAGGTCCGCGAACACGACGAGCGCGGGCACGAAGAGGACGCCGCCGCCCACGCCGAACAGCCCGCCGGCGATGCCCGCCGCGAAGCCGAGCGCCAGCAGCCCGATGACGTCGAGCGCGTCCATCAGAGGACGAGCACCGCCGCGGAGCCGATCAGCAGGACCACGAACGCCGCCGCCACCGCCCGCTCGGAGATCCGCTGCTGAAGCGCGGTGCCGGCGAGCACTCCGCGCGACGGCGGGTGCCGCCACGAGCAGCCCCATCCAGAGGTCGACGTTGCCGTACACGGCGTGCACTCCGGCCGCCAGGGCGGCGATCACCGCGATCGCGGCGAGCGAGGTGCCGGTGGCCTCGCGGTGCTCGTAGCCCAGCCAGAGGACGAGCAGGGGGACGATGATCGCTCCGCCTCCCACTCCGAAGAGGCCGGAGAAGGCGCCGGCGACGGTGGCGATGGCGGCCAGGCGCACCGGGGCATACTACGGCCGGTCGTGGAGGCCCTTCGACCCCTCATCGCCGACCCCGCGCAGGCGGCGCTCTTCTTCGACGTGGACGGCACGCTCGCCCCGATCGTCGAGCGCGCCGCCGACGCCAAGGTCCCGAAGGAGACCGCGCTGCTGCTCGCGCGCCTGTCGCGCCGCTACGCGAGCGTGGCGTGCATCTCCGGGCGCGCGGCCGCCGACGTGCGCAGGCTCGTGGGGGTCGGCGGGATCGAGTACTCGGGCCTCCACGGGGCGGAGCTGCTCGAGCCCGACACGCACCGCCCGGTGGTGCTCCCGGAGTTCGCCCGCCACATGCCGGAGGTCCAGCAGTTCGTCCGCGAGCGCGACACGGCCGAGCTGCGCGGCTGCGGGTGCGGATCGAGGACAAGGGCCCGATCATGACCTTCCACTGGCGCGGCGCCCCCGACGAGGAGGCGGCGCACGAGCGCGTGCGCGCGCATCGCCGACGAGGCCGAGGCGGAGGGGCTGTGGACGCACTGGGGCCGGAAGGTGCTGGAGATCAGGCCGCCCGTGCCGATCGGCAAGGGCCGCGCGGTGCGCGAGCTGCTCGCCCGCACGCCGGTGCGGGCCGCGCTCTACGCGGGCGACGACGTGACCGACCTCGACGCCTTCGAGGCGCTTGGCCGAGGTCGAGAGCGCGGTGCGGGTGGGCGTGCGCTCCGACGAGGGCCCGCGCGAGATCGTGGAGCGAGGCGGACCTCGTCGTGGACGGCATCGACGGCATGCGCGAGCTGCTGGCGGAGCTCGACGCCTCGTGAGGTTCCGCGACTTCCTGCGCGTCTCGGTGCTGCTCTACGGCGGCGCGGCGACCGCGCTCGCGATCGTCTCGGTGGTCGGCGCGACGGCGGCCGACACGAACACGCTCGTGTACGTCGCCGCGGTCTGGTGGTGCCTCGCGGCGCTGGCGGGGCTGTGGCTCGGCCGCGGCGCGCGGACGACCGAGGGCATCGCGCGGCTGCTCGCCGAGGCGCGCAGCACGAACTCGCTGCCGCAGCTCGAGCCGGGCGCGGTGATGTTCAACCGGCTCTGGCCGCTGGCGGTGCTGTCGATCCTCGCGGGCGCGATCGGCTTCTTCCTCCCGCAGGTGCCGGTGGTCGCCACGGGCTTCTTCCTGCTGGTCGCGCTCGTGTGGCGGCGCCAGTCGAGCGCCGTGGCGGCGATCGAGGGCCGCGACGGCGTGGAGTTCTGGTTCGACCGCACGTCCCCGTTCGGGGCGCCGAAGCTCCTGCGCCTTCCGGGCATGCGCCGGATCGAGCCGGCCTGAGCTAGCGCCCGCGCTTGCGGAGCTTCGCCACCTCGGCCCAGGGGCGCGTGTTCGCCACCTGCTCCTTCGTGAGCCACGCGCGGCGGGCGGTCGCCACGCCGTAGCGCATGTTCATCAGCGTGCTCGGCCAGTGGGCGTCGCTGTTCGACCACGAGCGTCACGCCCGCCTCCGCGGCCGCGCGCGCGTACACGTCGTTGAGGTCGCGCCGGTTCGGGTTCGCGTTGATCTCGAGGAAGGTGCCGGTCTCGACCGCCTTGGCGATCACGCGGTCGACGTCGAGCGCGTACGGCTCGCGGCGCTCGATCAGCCGGCCGGTGGGGTGCCCGATCGCGTCGACGAGCGGATGCTCCATCGCGCGCAGCATCCGCTCGGTCTGCTGCTTCTCCGACTGCCGGAACGAGGTGTGGAGGCTCGCGATCACCCAGTCGAGCTGCTCGAGCACGTCGTCCGCGTAGTCGAGCGAGCCGTCCGTCAGGACGTTCGACTCCGTGCCCGCGAGCACGGTGATGCCGAGATCCGGCAGCGAGCGGATCTCCTCCACGCGCGCGAGCAGCGCGTCCGGCGGCACGTCGTTCCCGAAGCCGTGCGTGGCCGAGTGGTCCGTGATCGCCACGTAGTCGTAGCCGAGCTCGCGGGCGGCCTCGGCCATCTCCTCGACGCTCGCGTGGCCGTCGGAGAGCGTGGTGTGCATGTGCAGGTCGCCGCGGATGTCGGACTGCTCGATCAGCTCCGGCAGCTTGCCCTTGCGGGCCGCCTCGAGCTCGCCGCGGTTCTCGCGCAGCTCCGGCGGGATGAACGCCATGCCGAGCCGCTCGTAGACCTCCTCCTCGGTCGAGGAACGCCTCCGACTCGCCGCTCTCGTCGTCCGAGATGCCGTACTCGCTCACGTGCAGCCCGCGCCGCACGGCCTCCGTGCGCAGCGCCTCGTTGTGCTTGCCCGACCCGGTGAAGTGCTGGAGCAGGTTCCCGAACGCCTCCTCGGGCACGATCCGCAGGTCGACGGGCAGGCCCGAGTGCGTGACCGCCCTGGCGCCGGCCTCGCCTCCCACGGACACGGAGTCCACCGACGCGAGCGCCGCGAACGCCTCGGTGAGCGCCGCCGGGTCGCTCGACGCCGCGACGATGTCGATGTCCTTCACGGTGTCCGCAAGCCGGCGCGCGCTGCCCGCGAGCTCCACGCGGATCGCGGCCGGGTGGTCGCGCAGCGTCGCCACGAGCTCCTCGGCCACCGGGCAGCGCCTTCGAGAGCAGTCATGCGCGCCTCGGGCCGGCCGTCCGCGCCGGCGGCGAACGCCGCGAGCAGGTTCTCCTCGGCCTTCTTGCCGAAGCCCTTCACGTCCTTGAGCTGCCCCGCCTCGGCGGCCTCGCGCAGCTCGTCGAGCGACTCGACGCCGAGCTCGTCGTGGAGCAGCTTGGCGCGCTTCGGGCCGAGGCCGGGGATGCGCGTGATCTCCACGAGGCCGGAGGGGATGCGCTGCTTCAGCTTGTCCGCCGACGGGATCGAGCCGGTCTCGAGCAGCGCGTCGATCTTCTCGGCGATCGTCTTGCCGACCCCGGCGAGCTCGACCGCCCGGCCCTGCTTCGCGAGCTCCGCGACCGACACGCCCGCCTCGCGGATCGCCTTGGCGGCGTTGCGGTACGCGACGACGCGGTACACCACCGCGCCGTCCAGCTCGTAGAGGCTCGCCAGCTCCTCGAAGGCCTCCGCTATCTCGCCGTTCCGCATCCGTGACTAGCCTACGCGCCGCTTTGCCGGGCGCGTGGCTCATCCTGCCGACCTACAACGAGGCCGAGAACATCGAGCGGCTCGTGCGTGCCGTGCTGCCGCAGCTCGCGAGCACGGAGCGCGAGCACACGGTCCTGATCGTGGACGACGGCTCCCCGGACGGCACGGGCCGGATCGCGGACAGGCTCGCCGAGGAGCTCGAGCCGGTGCGCGTGCTCCACCGGCCGGCGAAGAAGGGACTGGGGCGGGCCTACCTGGCGGGCTTCGAGGTCGCGCTGGCCGGCGGGGCCGACCTCGTGCTCGAGATGGACTCGGACTTCTCGCACGATCCCGCCGACCTGCCGCGCCTGATCGCCGCCGCGGACGCCGCCGACCTGGTGCTCGGGTCGCGCTACGTGCCGGGCGGCGGCGTGGAGAACTGGGGCACCGTCCGGCGCGCCCTCTCGCGGGGCGGCTCCTGGTACGCCCAGATCCTCCTCGGCGTGTCGGTGCGCGACCTCACGGGCGGCTTCAAGTGCTTCAACCGGCGCGTGCTCGAGGCGATCGACCTCGACGCGGTGCACGCCGACGGCTACGGCTTCCAGATCGAGCTCACCTACCGCGCGGTCCAGGGCGGCTTCACCGTCGCGGAGGTGCCCATCCTGTTTAGGGAGCGCCGTGAGGGGCACTCCAAGATGACGGCGAAAATCGCCCTCGAGGCGGTGTGGAAGGTTCCGGCGCTCCGACTGCGCCGGTCGCGCTGACACCCTCGCTATCTTTGATCCATGGCTGGCAATCTCGACGAGGTCACAGACAACAACTTCCAGGCGGAGGTGCTCGAGTCGGACAAGCCGGTGCTTGTCGACTTCTGGGCCCCGTGGTGCGGTCCCTGCAGGATCATCGCGCCGCACCTCGAGGAGCTTCAGAGCGAGCGCGACGACCTCCGGATCGTGAAGCTGAACGTGGACGACAACCCGCAGACCGCGGCGCAGTTCAACGTGATGTCGATCCCGATGCTGCTGCTCTTCAAGGACGGCCAGGCCGTTCACCAGATCATCGGCGCGATGCCGAAGAGCAGGCTCGTGCAGGAGATCGAGCCGGCCCTCGCCCCCGCGGGCTGAGCGGGCTCCGCTAGATCGCCTCGGCGCGCTCGACGCGCCGGTCCTGGCGCATCCGCCAGTGCCCTCCGAGGGCGCCGAGGATCGCGCCGAACAGCGTGGTCGCGAAGACCAGGCCCACCTGCGGATCCGGCAGGTGCGCCTTGGGCTCGGCCGGGTTCAGGATCTCGTTGCCGAGCAGGATGAAGCTCCCGAAGACGAGGCCGCCGATCGCGCCGCGCACGAAGCCCTCGTCGGCGCCGCGGTGCTCGATGCCGCCGAGGAAGCCGCCCAGGATCGCGAGCGGGCCCGCCAGCACGTAGTAGAGGATCTCGTTCACGCTGAGCGTGAAGCCGGTGATGAGCCCGAAGACCACCGGCACGACGATGCCGCCCACCACCTGAAGCCACAGCGGCCTGTCGAAGAACAGCGGCGGCAGGTGCTTCACGCGGCCAGCCTAACCGAGATCGACAGGGTCCTTCCCTCGATCTCGGCCTGCTCGCCGCCCCCGGCGCCGTCGTACTCGAGCGAGGTGGCGAGCGTCTCTCCGGCCACGTACTCCTCGTGCTCGCGCGCGGCCGCGAGCAGCTCGTCGTCGCCCCCGAGCGTGAGCGCGATCCGGTCCTCCACGTCGAGGCCGGCGTTCTTGCGGGCGGCCTGCACGGCGTGCACCACCTCGCGGGCGAGGCCCTCGCGCCGGAGCTCGTCGTCGAGCTCGAGGTTGAGCGCCACCGCGTGCGTCCCCGAGCGCTCGACCTGGTAGCCCTCGAGCGGCTGGAGCACGAGCGTCACGTCGTCCGGACCGATCTCGTGGTCGCGGCCGTCCACGTTCACGCCGGCGCGGCCGCCCTCCCTGATCCTGCCCGGGTCGAGCGCCGCGACCGCGGCGGCCACCTGCGGCATCTGCTTGCCGAAGCGCGGCCCGAGCGTGCGGTAGTTCGGCTTCAGCTCGAAGCGGCCCAGCTCGTCGGCCTCGGAGACGTAGCGCACCGACTTCACGTTCAGCTCGTCCCTGAGCAGGGTCTCCAGCCCCTCGATGGCGCCGCGCTCGCGGTCCGCGGCCACGACAACCGCCTCGCGCAGCGGCTGGCGCACCTTCATCTTCGCGTGGCCCCTGGCCGCCCGCCCGAGCTCCACCGCGTCGCGCACGACCTGCATGCGCCACTCGAGCTCCTCGTCGCGCTCGCCGGGCTCGGGGAAGTCGCACAGGTGGATCGACGGCTCCGACCCGTCCAGGTTGTCGTAGATCTCGTCGGTGATGAACGGGGTGAGCGGCGCCAGCAGCTTCGACACGCCCAAGAGGCACTCGCGCAGCGTGGCGAAGGCGGCCGCGTCGTCGCCGCGCCAGAAGCGGCGCCTCGAGAGGCGGACGTACCAGTTCGAGAGGTCGTCCACGAACTCCGCGATGGCCCGGCCCGCGAAGGTCGTGTCGTAGTCCTCCATCCGCTCGGTCACGCGCTCGGTCGTGGCGGACAGGCGCGACCTGATCCACCGGTCCAGGTCCGTCTCCGAGCCGGCCGAGGACTCGCTCTGGAGGTTCGCGTACTGCACGTAGAACGCGTACGTGTTCCAGAGCGGCTTGAGGAACTGGCGCACCGACTCGCCGACCGTGTCGAGCGAGAAGCGGTAGCCGTCCCAGGGCTGCTTCGACGTGAAGTAGTACCAGCGGAACGCGTCCGCCCCGTGCTGGTCGAGCACGTCCCAGGGAACCACCACGTTGCCCTTCGACTTGGACATCTTCTGCCCGTCCGAGTCGAGGATCAGCCCGAGGCAGAGGCAGGTCTGGTACGAGGCCTGGCCGAACAGCATCACGTTCACCGCGAGCACCGAGTAGAACCACCCGCGCGTCTGGTCGAGCGCCTCGCAGATGTAGTCCGCGGGGAAGCGCTCGCGGAAGGTGTCCTCGTTCTCGAACGGCGCGTGCCACTGCGCGAACGGCATGCACCCGGAGTCCCACCAGACGTCGATCAGGTCGGGCACCCGGCGCATGTCGCCGCCGCAGTCCTCGCACTTCAGGACCACCTCGTCGATGAACGGCCGGTGCACGTCCTCGGGCGGCGTGCCGCCGCGCTCGGCGATCTCGGCGAGCGAGCCGACGCACACGTGATGGCCCTTGCCGCACTTCCACACGGGCAGCGGCGTGCCCCAGTAGCGCTCGCGCGACAGCGCCCAGTCGACGTTGTTCTCGAGCCACTTGCCGAAGCGGCCGGTCTTGATGTGCTCCGGGTGCCAGTCGATCGAGTCGTTGGCGGCGAGCAGCTCGTCCTTCAACTCGGTCGTGCGCACGAACCAGCTCGTCTTGGCGTAATAGATCAGCGGCGTGCCGCAGCGCCAGCAGTGCGGGTAGGAGTGCTCCATCTCGCCGGCCCTGTAGAGGCGCCCGGACTCGCGGAGGGCCTCGACGATGTGCGCGTCCGCGGTCCGGACGTGCATGCCGGAGAACGGGCCGGTGCGCTCGTCGAACGTGCCGTCCGGCCTGACCGGATTGTGGATGGTGAGCCCGTTGTCGGTGGCGAGCTGGAAGTCGTCCTCGCCGAAGGCCGCGCCCGTGTGGACCACCCCGGTGCCGTCGTCCACGGAGACGAAGTCGCCGGACAGCACCGTGTGCCCGCGCTCCCCGTAGTCGCCGATGTACGGGAACGGCGGCTCGTAGCGGAGGCCGAGCAGCTCGCTGCCGGGCATCCGCCGCTCGATCTCCACGTTCTCGCCGAGGACCCGCTCGACGAGCGCCTCGGCGAGGATGAGCGTGTCGCCGTCCTGGCGCGCCCGGACATAGGTCACCTCGGGGTCCACGGCGATCGCGGCGTGGGGCACGAGCGTCCACGGCATCGTGGTCCAGGCGAGGAGCGAGACGTCGGGCTCGTCGAGAAGCGGGAACTTCACGAACACCGACGGGTCGGTCACGTCCTTGTAGCCCTGGGCCAGCTCGTGCGAGCTGAGCGCGGTGCCGCAGCGGGTGCAGTACGGCACCACCTTGTGGCCCTCTGACAGCAGGCCCTTCTCCCATACCTGCTTCAGGGACCACCAGACCGACTCCACGTACTCGTTCGCGAGCGTGTAGTACGCCTCGTCGGTGTCGATCCAGAAGCCGATCCGCTCCGTCAGGTCGTTCCACTCGTCGATGTAGCGGAGCACCGACTCGCGGCACTTGGCGTTGAACTCGGCCACCCCGTAGCGCTCGATGTCGTCCTTCGAGCTGAACCCGAGCTCCTTCTCCACCTCGAGCTCGACGGGCAGGCCGTGACAGTCCCAGCCCCCCTTCCGGGGGACAAAGCGGCCGCGCATCGTCTGGTAGCGCGGGAACACGTCCTTGAAGACGCGCGCCAGGACGTGGTGCGAGCCGGGGCGCCCGTTGGCGGTCGGCGGGCCCTCGTAGAAGATGAACGGCGGCGAGCCCTCCCGGCGGCGGATCGACTCGTGGAAGACGTCCCGCTCGCGCCAGCGCTCGAGCACCCGGGTCTCGAGCTCGGGAAACGACTGGGCTGTGTTCACTTCTCGGAAGCGGGCCACGGAGGCGTCGATTCTACGAACGTGCGGGATCGGCACATCGCGGGAAGACATTCCGCCCCCGCGCCTGCTAAGACTCCCGGGCGAATCGCCGAACCGCTTCCGGGCCTGTGCCGGGAGCGGACGGGGGACCCATGAGTACGGGGCGAACCGGCCCAGCTAGCCCTTGGCCGGAGCGCGATCTTTCCTGCGCTAGCCCGACAGCTAACCCCGTAGGCCTGAGGAAAGAGAGGGTCGCATGCGAAGGATCGCAGCCCTGCTGGCCGTCTCAGTAGGACTCGTCGTCGCATTGCCTGCGGCACCCGCCTCCGCGAAGTCGGCGGAGGTGAAGATGTTCAAGCAGATCAACCAGATTCGGAAGGCCTATGGCGTTCCGAAGCTGCGCGGATCGTGGTCGCTGCTCTATTCGGCGAAGCGATACGCACGCCTGATGATGCGCGCGAACTACTTCGGTCACCAGGCGCGGATCCCGGTCGCATCCAATTGGAACGCGGTCGGCGAGACGCTCTCCTGGCACCGAGGGTGGGCGGCGAAGCCGCGGCGGACGCTGATCCGCTGGCTGCATTCGCCCGGCCACCGGTCCGTGCTCCTGTCATCGCGTTACCGGCGGATCGGCCTCGGCAAGGCCCGGGGCAACTACGCCGGCACCAGGGCGACCATGTGGGTCGTCCACGTAGGACGCCGTTAGACGCACGCCTGGACGGGTCCGCTGCCGTGCGGACCCGTCCGGGACGCGTCCTACGATCGCCGTTCGATGTCGTTGCTCGAGCTAGGCGATCCGCTCGCTCATCGCGCTCTTCAGGCACTCCTGCGCGCGGAGGCGACCGTCCGCAAGCGGCTGGCCCTCGAGCTGGAGCGGGAGGGCGTGACGGCCGCGGGCTTCTCGGTGCTCGTCGTCCTGACGACCGCCGGCGGCTCGCTCGAGCTGAAGACGCTCCGGCGCCGGCTCGGCTGGAGCAAGGCGAACGCCACCGAGGTCACCGGCACGCTCGCGGCGCGCGGGTTCGTGTCGCGGCGGCGTGCGCCCGAGGACCGGCGCGTGGTCGTGATCGACCTGGAGCCGATCGGGCGCTCGCTCGTGGAGCGGCTGTTCCCCGCCCACTCCGAGCGGGTCACGGCAGCGTTCGAGAAGCTGGACGAGTCCGAGAAGCGGACCTTCTCGGAGCTCTGCCGGAAGATCGCGGCCTAGGCCTGTCGCCCGGCGCTCAGGCGGACGTGCGCGCGGCGAGGCTGATGCGCGCGCTCTGCGCGGCCTCGGGCTCCGGCACGACCACGACCTGCTCGATGCGCCCGCTGTCCACGTAGCCCTTGAGGCGCTCGGCGGCCTCGACGGGCGTGACGCCAAGCGACGGAATCCCGTGGTCGCCCGTGACCGGCATGGCCTCGCGGTACTCGAACACCGGCGCGGCCGAGCCCACCTGCCGGACGGTGTAGACGAGCCGTCCCACGACCTCGAGCGTCGCGTCGCCGCCGCAGAACACGAAGGCCACCGGGTCGAGCGCGCGGATCGCTCTCACGACCCGCTCGGGGGGAAGGTCGAAGGCGAGCAGCAGGGTCCGGAAGCCGGCGCGGCGCATGCCCAGCTCGAGGGCCTGCACGTGGAGCGACTCGACGTCGAGCCGCGGGCTCGAGTCGAAGAGCAGGACGCCCTGCGGGCGGCTGGCGGGAGGCACGACCCGGCGGGAGGCGTGCAGCCAGCCCGTGGCCCAGCGAAGCGCCAGCTCGCGCTCGGCCTCGCGGCTGTCGCGCTCGTCCGCCTGCTCGAGCGCCGGGAGGAGCACCTCCTCGACCGTGCGCTCCACCGAGCGGACGGCGAGGCTCTCCTCCATGATGCGGTCGGCGAGCGTCTCG
Organism: uncultured Thermoleophilaceae bacterium; assembly: GCA_963741455.1. Taxonomy (GTDB): domain Bacteria; phylum Actinomycetota; class Thermoleophilia; order Solirubrobacterales; family Thermoleophilaceae; genus JACVRW01. The sequence continues at coordinate 21,343 of CAVUIF010000010.1, read as the reverse complement.
TCGAAGTGGTCGAACGCGTCGAGGAGGCGGCTCGGGGAGCTCGGCCCCTCGCCGCGCTGGCGGGCGAGCTCGATCGCCGAGGAGATGTTGTGCGTCTCGAGCAGCGCGCGGCGCAGCGACTCCAGCTCGGTGAGGTCGTACTGGCGGTGACCGCCCTGGGTCCGGCGCGGCTTCGGATAGCCGAAACGCCGCTCCCAGCTACGCAGCGTATTGGGGCTCACCCCCAGTAGCTCAGCCGCTGCGTTGGTCCTGATACCGCTCACGTCGCCTCCGTCTCGGGTGAATCGCAGAACTGTCCCGCTGTTTCTTCCCACGTCAGGGCCACCTCTTGGGACGGGCATGCGGCCTTGCATAGGTTTTCGGTATCGGGGCGAGCAACTTGAGGCAAGTTTCTGCCTTCCGGCGAGATGTTGCGCAACCCATGCAGTCGTTCTTGCACGGGAAAGCGGCGTGGGCGAGCGCGGAAAGCGTGCGCTCAGCGGCGGCCGAACTCGCTCGGCTCGACCGTGAGGAGCGCCGCCCGCGGCGGCCCGCAGGTGGCGATCCGGGCAGCCAGCGTCCCCACCGAGCCCGCCGCGCCGCTCGGGGTGACGAGGCGCACGGGCATGACGGTCGGGTCGCACGGGCGCTGCGCCGCGACCGACGCCTTCCGGATGAGCTGGTCGTCGCCGAGCGGGCTCGTCACGAGGTCCAGCAGCCCAGCCCCGATCAGGGTTTTCTCCTTGCCGAAGAAGCGCTCCGCCGCCTGGCTCACGGCGCTCACGTTGAGCTCGAAGTCGAGGATCAGGAAGGCCGCCGCCTCACCCGGCAGCGCGTCCTTCGGGCAGGTCAGGATCATCCCCATCCCGCACTGGCCGCACACCCGCTTGCGCAGGTCGGGCCGGCCGGGAGGGTCCTCCGCGGGCTGCCCGCAGCGGGAGCAGAAGCGGATCGGCCTGGGCCGCCCCTGCCCTGCCGGAGCCCACGACCGGTCGATCCGAATGAGAGCCGTCACGCTGAGCGATTGCAACACGGAAGGCGCTGGGCCGCCGGGGATGCGCGGCGAATGCACTGGTTCGGGGGCGAACTCTGTGCGAAATCGCCACGAGTACGCTTCATTTGTCCGCGAACAGGGAGATGAATGGCCGTTCAGCAGGAGCTCTGGGGGTCCGAGACCTCGAAGGCGATCGAGAACTTTCCGGTGTCCGGGCGAGCGCGTGCCCACCCCGGTGGTCCGCTGGCTGGGGCGCATCAAGGCCGAGGCGGCGCGGGTGAACGGCGAGCTCGGGCTGCTCGACGGCGAGGTCGCCGAGCGCGTCGCGCGGGCCGGCGACGAGGTCGCGGCGGGCCAGCACGACGACCAGTTCCCGATCGACGTCTTCCAGACCGGCTCCGGCACGTCCTCGAACATGAACGCCAACGAGGTGATCGCGAACCTCGCCGGCGAGGGCGTCCACGCGAACGACCACGTGAACATGGGGCAGTCGTCGAACGACGTGTTCCCCTCGGCCGTTCACCTCGCCGCCGTGGACACCGTCCGCCGCGAGCTGCTGCCCGCGCTCAGCGAGCTCTCGAACTCGCTCGCCCGCAAGGCGGACGAGTTCGCCGACGTCGTCAAGGCCGGCCGCACGCACATGATGGACGCGGTGCCCGTGACGCTCGGGCAGGAGTTCGGCGGCTACGCGGCCCAGATCCGGCTCGGACACGACCGCGTGCGCGACTCCCTCGAGCGCGCGTCCCAGATCCCGCTCGGCGGGACGGCCACGGGCACCGGGCTGAACACGCACCCGGAGTTCGCGTCGAAGGTGCGCGAGCGGCTCGGGCTCGGTGAGCCGCCGCTCGACGCCTTCGAGGCGCAGGGCAACCGCGACGGCCTGGTCGAGCTGCACGGGGCTCTGAAGGGAGTGGCCGTGTCGCTGACCAAGATCGCGAACGACCTCGTGCTGATGGGCTCCGGGCCGCGCACCGGCTTCGTCGAGCTTCAGCTCCCGGAGCTCCAGAAGGGCTCGTCGATCATGCCCGGCAAGGTCGAACCCGGTGATCCCGGAGGTGGTGCTCCAGGTCGCCGCGCAGGTGATCGGGAACGACACCGCCGTGAGCGTCGCCGGCACCCAGGGCAACTTCGAGCTGAACGTGCGCGTGCCGATGATGGCCCGCAACGTGTTCGACTCGATCACCCTGCTCACCTCAGCGAGCCGGATGCTGTCGGAGAAGTGCGTCGACGGCCTCGAGGCGAACGAGGACAACCTGCGCCGCCACGCCGAGTCGACCCCCGCGATCGCGACCGCGCTGAACCCGCACATCGGCTACGACCTGGCGACCGAGATCGTGAAGGAGGCGGTGGCCTCCGCCCGCACGATCCGCGAGGTGGCGATCGAGAAGGGCGTGGACGAGGAGACGCTCGACAAGGCACTCGACCTGAGGGCGATGGCCCGCGGGTCGGACACCGGGTAGCGCCTAGCGGGCTCGGGTCAGGTTCTTCGCCTTGCAGGCGTTGTACGGCGCCGTCCGGTAGCGGACGACCGGCTTGCGGATCGGGCACGCGCGGGCGGCCACGCCGCCGCCGTTGCTCGCGCGGGTCGCGACCGCGCCGAGCAGGTACGGGATCGGGTCGATCGGCACGGCGTTCCGGCGCAGCTCGAAGTGGAGGTGGGGGCCGGTGGAGTTGCCGGTCGAGCCCACGTAGCCGAGCCGCGTGCCTCCCGTTACGCGCTCGCCCACCCAGGTGGTGATCGTCGAGAGGTGGGCGTACCAGGTGGTGTAGCCGAGCCGGTGGCGGACCACCACGAGGTTGCCGTAGCCGCCCGAGTTCCAGCCGGCGAACTCGGTCACGCCCACGCCCGCGGCGCCGACGCGGGTGCCGCTGTCGACCGGGAAGTCGATCCCGGTGTGCGTGCGGCCGCCCGAGCGCCGCGCGCCGAAGTGGTCGCCGATCCGCCCGGGCACCGGCCGGAGCAGGCGCACCGGCCCGTGACCGCGACCGGCGTCGTGCCCCTCGATGCGCGACCCGCGGCGGAGCGCCGCGATCGTCTGCGGCCCCGCCAGCCCGTCCGCGCTGAGCCCGTAGGCGCGCTGGAAGTTCCGGAGCGCGGTGTCGGTCATCGGCCCGAAGACCGCGTCGATGGCGCCGGGCGGATACCCGCGCCGGGCGAGGATGTACTGCATGGCCGCCACGTCCCAGCCGCGGTCGCCCTTCTTCATGGTGCGGCTGCCGAAGGCGGGCCGTCCGCGCTTGCCGAACGCGCGCCGCGTCTGCGGGCCCACCACGCCGTCCACGGACAGCCCGCGCCGCCGCTGGAAGCTGACGATCGCCGCCTTGGTCAGCGGCCCGCGGACCCCGTCGACGGTGGCGTTGTAGAGCCCGACTCGCTTCAGTGCGACCTGGACCGCCGCGACCTTGGGGCCGGCGGTTGCTGGGGCGGGCAAAGACAGAGCACACGATCCAAGCGCCAGTGCGATTCCACCGGACAGGACCCGGATGGAGGGCACGCCTTCACCTTCGGGACGAGCCCCGGACGGACGCAACCCCTGAAAGGGATCCTGCGACCTAGAGGTTCACGGCGACGTACTTCGTCTCGAGGAACTCCTCGAGGCCCTCGTGGCCGCCCTCGCGGCCGATTCCGCTCTGCTTCACGCCTCCGAAGGGGGCGCCGGCGTTCGAGACCATGCCCTGGTTCAGGCCCACCATTCCGGTCTCGAGGCCCTCGCAGACGCGGATCGCGCGCTTGATGTCGCGGGTGAAGACGTAGGCGACCAGGCCGTACTCGGTGTCGTTCGCGCGGGCGATCGCCTCCTCCTCGGACTCGAAGCCGCCCACGGGCGCCACCGGGCCGAAGATCTCCTCGTGGAAGACGCGCGCCTCCTCGGGCACGTCGCCCAGCACCGTCGGCTCGACGAAGTAGCCGCGGCCGTCCGGGATCTCGCCGCCGACCACCTTCGTCGCGCCCTTCGACAGCGCGTCCTCGACCAGCTCCGTCGACCTTCTCGCGCGACGGCTCGTCGATCAGCGGGCCGACCTTCACGTCCTCCTCGGTGCCGCGGCCGATCTTCAGCGCGCCCATCTTCTCCGCCAGCCGCTTCGTGAACTCGTCGCGCACGGACTCGGCCACGTGGAAGCGGTTCGCCGAGGTGCAGGCCTCGCCGATGTTCCGCATCTTCGCCAGCAGCGCGCCGTCCACGGCGGCGTCGAGGTCGGCGTCGTCGAAGACCAGGAACGGCGCGTTCCCGCCCAGCTCCATCGACACGTTCAGCACGTTCTTGGCCGACGCCTCGATCAGCGAGCGGCCGACCTCGGTCGAGCCCGTGAAGGACAGCTTCCGCAGCCGGCCGTCCTCGATCAGCGGGCCGGTGGTCTTGCCCGACGACGACGTCGTGAGGATGTTCACCACGCCGCCGGGCAGCCCGGCCTCCTCCAGGATCTGCGCGAGGGCGAGCATCGAGAGCGGCGTCTGCTGCGCCGGCTTCACGACGCTCGTGCAGCCGGCCGCGATCGCCGGGCCGAGCTTGCGCGTGCCCATCGCCATCGGGAAGTTCCAGGGCGTGATCATCAGCGTCGGCCCCACCGGCTGCTTCATCACGAGCACGCGGCTCGTGGCGTTCGCGAACTGCTTGTAGTTGCCGTCGATCCGCAGCGCCTCGCCGGAGAACCAGCGGAAGAAGTCGGCCGCGTAGACGATCTCGGCCTTCGACTCCGCCACCGGCTTGCCCATCTCGAGCGTCATCAGCGTGGCGAGCTCGTCGGCGCGCTCCGTGAGCAGCTCGAACGCCTTCCAGAGGATCCCGGCGCGATCGTTCGGGGCCGAATCGCCCCATTCCTTCTGGGTTTCCACGGCCGCGTCGAGCGCCGCCATCGCGTCCTCGGGCGTGCCGTCGGCGACCTCGCAGAGCGGCTCCTCGGTGGCCGGGTCGATCACCTCGAGCGTCCCGCCGCCCGACGGCGTCGCGCCACTCGCCCCCGATGTAGAGCTTGTTCTGGACCTGTCTCGACGACCTGCTGTTCCTCAGTGGCGATGCTCATGTCGCAACAGTCTCCGTTCCCAGTTCCTCCGATATAGCCACGTCGATCGAGTAGTCGATCGGCAGCACGATCAGCGACGGCAGATCGAGCGTCAGCGCGTGCCGCAGGCGCTCGCCGAAGTCGTCGGCCGACTCGCAGCGCCAGGCCGGCATCCCGAAGCCCTCGGCGAGCTTCACGAAGTCGGGGTTCGTGAAGTCGGTGCCGAAGTGGCGCCCGAACTTCTTGTCCTGCTTCCAGACGATCGAGCCGTACTGGCTGTTCTCCCAGATCACGTTCACGAACGGCGTGCCGATCCGCACCGCGGTCTCGAGCTCCTGGCAGTTCATGAGGAAGCCGCCGTCGCCGTTCACGGTCACGACCTTGCGGTCGGGGTGCACGAGCTTCGCCGCCACCGCCGCGGGCACCGCGAAGCCCATCCCGGCGAGCCCGTTCGCGATCAGCACCGTGTTCGGCTCGTACGCGGGGAACATCCGCCCGATCCACAGCTTGTGGAGGCCCGACGTCCGAGATCAGGATGTCCTCGCGGCCGAGCGCCTGGCGGATCTCCCAGAGCGCGCGCGGGGGCTGCACCGGGAAGGCGTCGTCGTCCTTCGCCTGCTCGAAGCGGCCCAGCACGACGTCGCGCAGCTTGCGCCGACCCGCCGTGGTGGGGCACGTGCCGGCACTCCTCGCCGAGCCGGGTGAGGATGTTGTAGATGTCGCCGACCAGCTCGACCTCGGGGATGAAGTTGGCGTCGGTCTCGGCCGGGACCGAGTCGATGCAGATGATCTTCTTGTCGCGGTTCGGGTTCCAGTGCTCGGGCGAGTGCTCGACCAGGTCGTAGCCGATCGCCAGCACCACGTCCGCCTCGCCGAAGCCGGCCATCTCGTAGTCGCCCGACTGGAGGCCCACCGAGCCGAGCGCCTTCTGCGTTGTCCGCCGGCAGCAGGCCCTTGCCCATGAACGTCTCCGCCACCGGGATGCCGGTGGCGCGCACGAACTCGCGCAGCGCCGGCGCCGCGTTCGCGCGGATCACGCCGTTGCCCGCGAGCGCGACCGGGTGGACCGCGCCGCGGATCAGGTCGGCGGCGCGCAGCAGCTCGCGCGCCGGCGGCTCGGGCAGCACCGACGCGCTTGCGCGGCAGCGGCTCGCCCTCGACCTCGGTGGCCATCACGTCCTCGGGCAGCTCGATGTGCGTGGCGCCCGGCTTCTCGCCCTCGGCCACCTTGAACGCCTTGCGGACGACCTCCGGGATGATCGCGGCGTCCGCCACGCGCGCGTTCCACTTCGTGATCGGCCGCATCACGCGCGGGAGGTCGATGTACTGGTGCGACTCCTTGTGCATCCGCTCGAGGTCGCCCTGGCCGGTGAGCGCCACGAGCGGCGCGCGGTCGAGGTAGGCGTCCGCCACGGCGGTGACGAGGTTGAGCGCGCCCGGGCCGAGCGTGCCGAGGCAGACGCCGGCGCGGCCGGTGAGCCGGCCCCACACGTCCGCCATGTAGGCCCCGCCCTGCTCGTGGCGCACGGGCACGAACTCGATCGAGGAGCGCGACAGCGAGTCGTTCAGGTCGAGCGTCTCCTCGCCCGGGATGCCGAACACGTGCTTGACGCCCTCGGCCTCGAGGCACTCCACGAAGACGTCGCTGGCCTTGCGCTTGGTCACGGGCTCCTGACTGTAACGTCCGGTTCGTGGCTCCCGTGGCGCGCTACGCGAAGAGCGGTGACCTCCACATCGCCTACGCCGTCGAGGGCGACGGGCCGCTGGACCTCGTCTGGGTGCCGCCCTGGATCTCGCAGGTGGAGTACCTGTGGTCGGAGCCCTCGCTCGAGCGGGTGATGGCGCGGCTCACCCAGTTCGCGCGGGTGATCACGTTCGACCGCCGCGGCTCGGGCCTGTCCGATCCGCTTCTTCGGAGCGCCCACGCTCGAGGAGCAGATGGACGACGTGCTCGCCGTGATGGACGCGGCCGGCTCCGAGCGCGCCGCGATCTGCGGGACGCTCGAGGGCGGCCCGATGGCGGCGCTGTTCGCGGCCACGTTCCCGGAGCGGACGGACGCGCTCGTGCTGTACGCGACCTTCGCGCGCGCCACCTGGGCGCCCGACTACGACTGGGCCTGGCCGGCGGAGACGCGCGACCAGCACCTGGAGCAGTGGATCGATCGCTGGGGCGAGGGCGTGGTCGCCGGCAGCGTGGCACCGAGCCAGATGGCGGACCCGCGCGTTCCTGGAGTGGGCCGGCCGGCTCGAGCGCCTGGCCGCCAGCCCATCGACGATCCGGCGCATCTTCGAGCTGATCGGCGAGATCGACGTGCGCGACGTGCTGCCCTCGATCCGCGTGCCGACGCTCGTGATGCACCGCACACAGGACAGCTTCATCAAGGTCGAGCACTCCCGCTACATCGCGTCGAAGGTGCCGGGCGCCCGCTACGTGGAGCTCGAGGGCGGCGACAACATGTTCTCCGTCGGCGACTCCGAGGCGCGTGATCGGGGAGATGGAGGAGTTCCTGACCGGCACCCGGCACGAGCGCGAGCCGGACCGGATGCTCGCGACCGTGCTGTTCACGGACATCTGCGACTCCACCCGCCGGGCCGCCGAGATGGGCGACCGCGGATGGCGGTTCCTCCTCGAGCGCCACGACGCGCTGTTCCGCCAGGCGCTCGAGCGCCACCGCGGCCGCGAGGTGAAGCGCACGGGCGACGGCTTCCTCGCCACGTTCGACGGGCCCGCGCGGGCGATCCGGTGCGCGGCATCCGTGGCGGAGGCCATGGGATCGCTGGGACTACAGGTGCGCGCGGGCCTCCACACCGGCGAGCTCGAGGTGATGGACGGCGACCTCGGAGGGCTCGCCGTGCACATCGCGTCGCGGGTGATGGGCGCAGGCGGAGCCCAACGAGGTGCTGGTCTCCGGGACCGTGAAGGACCTCGTGGTGGGCTCGGGGATCGAGTTCGAGGAGCGCGGCGAGCACGAGCTCCGCGGGGTGCCGGGCGAATGGCGCCTCTATGCCGTGAATTAAAGAAGTCGGCCGAAGTTCCGACCGCTACCTTGAACCGTTCTTCGAGTTCAGGGTCTCAATGCGCCGTTCTCTCCCAGTCGCAGTCACAGCTCTAGCCGTGCTCTTCGCCGCCGTGCCCGCCACGGCGGACGCAGCCGTGCGCCACGTGATCCGGGGCGCCGGGTTCGGGCACGGCATCGGCATGAGCCAGTACGGCGCGTACGGCTACGCGCTCGAGGGCGCGCGCTACGGCGGGATCCTGCGCCACTACTACAAGGGCACCCAGCTCGGCTCGGCACCGAGCAGGCCGGTGCGCGTGCTGCTCCAGCCGGTGGACCCGTACATCCGCGTCCGCGGCGCCAGCTCCGTCGGCGGGCGGTCGATCAGGCCGAGCCGCACGTACATCGCCAAGCGGCGCGGCGGCGGCATCGTCGTCACGAACTCGCGCGGCAGGCGGGTGGCCCGGTTCGGCTCGGTCGTCAGGTTCAGGGGATCGGACCCGCTCCGCCTTCTCGGGCCGGCGCTCAACTACGTCAGCGACGGCCTCTACCGCGGCTCGATCGAGGTCCGCCTCGACAGCGGCGGCGTGACCGCCATCAACGAGCTCGACATGGACAGCTACATCCGCGGCGTCGTGGCGGGCGAGATGCCGAGCTCCTGGCCGCTCGAGGCGCTGAAGGCCCAGGCCGTGGCGGCGCGCACGTACGCGCTGGCCACGCGCAAGACCGACGGCGCCTTCGACCAGTACCCGGACACCCGCTCGCAGGTCTACCGCGGCGTGACGGGCGAGAGCGTGCGGAGCGACGCGGCGGTGCGCGCCACCGCCGGCCGCGTCCTGACCTACGCGGGCGAGCCGGCCGTGACCTACTACTTCTCCACCTCCGGCGGGCCACACCGAGAACGTCGAGTACTCGTTCGTGGGCTCGCTCTCGAAGCCGTGGCTCGTGGGCGTGCCGGATCCCTACGACTCCCAGTCGCCGTACCACCGCTGGCGCACCCGGATGTCCGCGCGGACGCTCGACCGCGCGCTCGGCGCGCCTGGGGCGTTCAGGCGGCTGAAGGTGCTCAGGCGGGGCGTGTCGCCGCGAGTGGTGCGCGCCAGGGTGATCGGTACGCGCGGGTCCCGGGTCGTTACCGGCCCGCAGGTGCGCTCGGCGCTCGACCTCCGCGACACCTGGTTCACGCACTACCGCGTGAGCTCGTCCGCCAGCCGCGCCAGCTCGGCCCGTCCGGCGAGCTGGGGCCCGCGGGCGCCGATGCGCGCGCTGTCCGGGCAGTTCCAGCCGGCGCCGAAGAACCGCCTCCTCCGCGTGGAGCGCCGGGCCGGCGAGCGCTGGCGCTTCGTGGTTCGCGTCCGAACCACCCGCGCCGGCCGCTACCGCGTCGCACTGGAGCGCCGCGGCGTGTACCGCGTCCGTTACGGCTCCGTGACGAGCGCGCCCGCCCTCGTCCGCTAGGCCGGTCCTCAGGCGTCGCGCGCGGCGGCGAGGCCCCGGATCAGCTCCACGATCTCCTTCGGCGCCTTGTCCACGGACCCCGCGTCGAACGGGGGCTGAGGGTCGTACTCGATGCCGAGCTGGATCGCCTGAGCGACCTCGGGTCCCGCGATCCTTGCCGCCAGCACGAGTCCCATGTCGATGCCCGAGGACACGCCCGCCGCCGTGATCACCTTGCCCTGCTCGACGACACGCCGGCCGGTGGGCCGGGCGCCGTAGCGCTCGAGGTCCGCGAGGTCGAGCCAGTGGCTCGTGGCCTCGAGGCCGTCGAGCACACCTGCGGCGCCTAGCAGGAGCGAGCCGGTGCACACCGAGGTCGTCCACTCCGAGGTCTCGTGAGCCCGGCGGATCCACCCGACGAGCCGCTCGTCCTCGAGCACGTCGCCCGTCCCCGTGCCGCCCGGCACCAGCACGATCTCGGGATCGGGCAGCTCCTCGTACGCGGCCGTGGCCTCGATGCCGAGCATGCCGTTGTCGTTGCGCACCACGCCCGGCTCGCGCCCCAGCCAGGTCACGGCGGCCCCCGGGAGCCGAGAGAGAACCTCGTAGGGCCCCACGGCGTCGAGCGCGGTGAAGCGGTCGTAGAGCGGAATCGCGATCCTCATCGTGCCATTGTCCGTCAGGACGGCGTGAACCGGAAGGTCGCCACGTCGCCGTCCTGCATCGGGTAGTCGCGGCCCTCCACGCGCGTCAGGGCGCGCTCGCGGGCCGCGTTGTAGCCGCCGGCGTCGACCAGCGACTCCCAGGGCGTGATCTCCGCGGCCACGAAGCCGCGCTCCATGTCGGTGTGGATCGCCCCGGCCGCGCGGCGGGCGCGGGTGCCGTGCGGGATCGCCCATGCGCGCGCCTCCTTGTCCTGGCCCGCGGTGAAGAACTGGATCAGGTGGAGGAGCGCGAACGCCTCGCGGATCACGGTCTCGAGCCCCGACTCGGCCACGCCCATCTCGGTTCGCATCGCCTCCGCCTCCTCGTCGTCGAGCTCCGACAGCTCGGCGTCGAGCCGCGCGCTGACGGCGGTGGCGCGGGCGCCGCGCTCCTCGGCGTACCCCACGAGCTCCGCGGGCGGCTCGAGCGGCTCGCCCTCGGCGACGTTCGCCACGTACAGCACGGGCTTCGAGGTCAGCGCCGCGAGCCTCGTCAATGCACCGGGCGCGTCGTCGGGCTCGGCCACGGTGCGAACGGCGCGCCCGGCGCGCAGCGCGTCGACGACCTGAACGAGCCACCGCTCCTCCGCCACCGCCACCTTGTCGAGCGACTTCGCCTGCTTCGACACGCGCTCGAGCCGCCGCTCCGCCTGCTCCAGGTCGGCGAACAGCAGCTCGGTCTCGATCGTCTCCACGTCGGCGAGCGGGTCCACGCGGCCCTCGGGGTGCACGACCTGAGCGTCGTCGTGGGCGCGCACCACGTGGAGGATCGCGTCCGTCTCGCGGATGTTCGCGAGGAACCGGTTGCCGAGCCCCTCGCCCTGGTGCGCCCCGCGGACGAGGCCGGCGATGTCGTGGAACTGGATCGTCTCGTGCACGACCGGCCTGGCGCCGACCGTGGCGGCCACCCGGTCCAGCCGCTCGTCGGGCACGCCGACCACCGCGACGTTGGGCTCCACTGTGGTGAACGGGTAGTTCGCGGCCTGGGCGCCGGCGCGCGTGAGCGCGTTGAACAGCGAGGACTTCCCCGCGTTCGGCATGCCAACGATGCCTATCTTCATACTCGCAACCTCATGCTCGCCCCCGCGAAACTAGAGGACGGGGAAACCCTCCAGATCGGCGCGCAGCGGGTCCGCTACGTCAGGCGCAGAGCCGCCGGGCAGGCGGCCGGCGACACGCCGATCGTGGTCCTCCACGGCTGGGGAGCCCATCTGGAGGCCGTCGCGCCCATCCTGGCCGCGCTCGACGGGGCCTCCGACCTGATCGCGCTCGACCTGCCCGGCTTCGGCGAGAGCGACCCGCCGCCGGAGGCGTGGAACGCCGGCGACTACGCCCGCTTCGTGGTCGAGTTCCTCGACCGGCTCGACGTGCCGCGCGCCCACTTCGTGGGCCACTCGCACGGCGGCCGCGTGTCGATCGTGCTCGCCGCCGACAGCCCGGAGCGGGTTGAGCGCCTGCTGCTCGTGGACGCCGCCGGGCTCCGGCCGAAGCGCGGCCTCCGCTACCACCGCCGGGTGGCCGTGGCGAAGGCCGGCCGAGTTGCGGCGAGGGTGGGCGGGGCGCCCGGGCGGCGGCTCCAGGAGCGGATGCGCGCGCGGGTGGCGTCGAAGGACTACCTCGAGGCCTCCGAGGCGATGCGCGCCACCTTCCGAGCGGTGATCGCCGAGGACATGACGGAGCGGCTGCCGCGCATCCGCGCGTCCACCCTGCTCGTCTGGGGAGAGCGCGACGAGGACACGCCGCTGTGGATGGCCCACCGCATGGAGGAGCTGATCCCCGACGCGGGCCTCGTGGTGCTCGAGCGGCGCCGGCCACTACAGCTACGCGGACGCCCCGGGCCAGTTCGCCGCAGTGGCGCGCCGGTTCCTGCTGGAGCAGCCGCGTGCGGTGGCCGCCGGCGAGACGCCGGCGTGACCGCCGCGGGCCTCATCTCCGCCGCCCTCGGGTTGCTCGTGCTGCTCGCCGGCCGCCTGCACCTGATGCTGCACCTGTTCCAGCTCGAGCACTACGAGCCCGCTCGCCTGCGGGTGTGGGTGCGCGCGGCGCGGCGCACGGTTCGACCAGGCAGGTCGCCGGAGCGTGCGCGCTCGCGGGCGCCGTGTTGACGGCCGCCACGGCGGCCGGCGTCCCCGGCCTGCTCGTGCTCCTGCTCGGCGCCGGCGCGGGAACGCTGCTCGCCTACGCGGGCGTCCGCCTGATCGCCCGCCCGCAGACGAAGCCGCTCGTCTTCACGGCCCGGGCGCGGCGCCTGTTCATCGTCGCGCTTGCGCTGCCCGTGCTCGCGCTCGTGCGCCGTCGCGGTGGCCGTCGTGGCCGGCGCGCCGGACTGGGTCGCGCCCGCGGGCGGCACCGCGGTCGCGCTCGCGGCGATCTTCGGCGCCCCCGAGCTCCTCTTCGCCGCCAATGCGCTCACCAAGCCGATCCAGGACCTCGACAACCGGCGCTTCGTGAAGCGCGCCAAGCACAGGCTCGCCGAGGTGAACCCGCTCGTGGTCGGGATCACCGGCTCGTTCGGGAAGACGACCACCAAGGCGTGCGTGAACGCCGTGGCCGAGCTGCGCGGCGGGTCGTACGCGACGCCCGCGTCGTTCAACAGCTACCTGGGCGTGGTCCGCGCGATCAACGAGGGGCTCACGTCGCGGCACCGGACGTTCATCGCCGAGATGGGCGCCTACCGGCCCGGCGACATCGCGGAGCTGTGCGAGCTCGTGAACCCGAGCATCGGCGTGCTCACCGCGATCGGCCCGGCGCACCTCGAGCGCTTCGGGTCGATCGACGCGATCGAGAGCGCCAAGGGCGAGCTCGCCGAGAGCCTGCCGGCGGACGGCACCTACGTCACCACCGCCGACGACCCGCGCTGCGTCCGCACCGCCGAGCGCACCGATGCGCGCGTGATCCTCTTCAGCGCCGCCGGCGTCGGGGAGGCCGATCTCCGGGCCGCCGACATCTCGATGGCGGAAGGGCACCACGCGCTTCACGATCCGGCGCGCGGATGGCGAGCACGCGGTGGTCCGCTCGAAGCTGCTCGGCCGCCACAACGTCGCCAACCTGCTCGCGGCCGCCGCCGTGGGCGAGGCGATGGGGCTCCCGCTCGACGCGATCGGCCGCGCGCTCGCCAGGGTGACCCCGCCCGCGCACCGGCTCGCGCCGATCCTGAACCGGCAGGCCGGGATCGTCGTGATCGACGACGCCTACAACTCGAACCCGGTGGGAGCCGCCGCGGCGCTCGAGGTGCTCGCCTCGCATCAGGCCGAGCGGCGCCTCCTCGTGACCCCCGGAATGGTCGAGCTGGGCGACCGCGAGGAGGCGGAGAACGAGCGCTTCGGCACCCAGGCGGCGGGGGTCTGCGACCTGGTCGTGCTCGTGGGCGAGGAGCGCTCGCGGCCGATCCGCGACGGCCTCGACGCCGCGGCGTTCCCCGCCTCCCGGATCCACGTGGTGGCGAACTCGTCCGAGGCGCAGGAGCTGCTCGCCAGGACCACGAAGCGCGGCGACGTGATCCTGTTCGAGAACGACCTTCCGGACCTCTATGCGGAGGACCGGGACGGCTCCGGAAGTATCTTTCCGCGCGGATGACGCAGCCAGGCCTCCGGGTCGCCGTCCTGTTCGGCGGCCCCTCCGTAGAGCACGACGTCTCGATCATCAGCGCGCAGCAGCTGATGGCGGTGATGGAGCCGCGCCACGAGCCGATCCCGGTCTACCTCGCGCGCGACGGGCGCTGGTGGACCGGCGACGCGCTGCGCGAGATCGGCGCGTTCGGCCGCGACGAGCCGGCCGGCGCGGAGCCCTGTGAGCTGCGGGTCGGGCGCGACGGCGCCCCGTTCGTGGCCCCGGGCGGATCGCGGTTCAAGGGCGACCGCGAGCTTCCGGTGGACGTGGTCGTGTGCGCCATCCACGGCACGGGCGGCGAGGACGGCAGCGTGCTCGGCGCGCTCGAGCTGAGCGGCCTGCCCTACGTGGGCGGCGGCGTGGCGCCCGCGGCCGTGGCGATGGACAAGCGGCTCGCGAAGCTCGTCTTCGCCGAGGCCGGGATCGAGGTGGCCCCGCACGCGCTGATCCACCGCGAGGAGTTCACCCGCGACCGCGAGGCGACGATCGCGCGTGCGGGCGAGCAGGGCATGCCCTGCTACGTGAAGCCCGCCACGCTCGGCTCCTCGATCGGCGTGGCGCGCGTGACCGGCCGCGAGGAGCTCGAGGAGGCGCTCGAGCTGTGCTTCGAGCTCGACAGGACCGCGCTCGTGGAGCCCGCGCTCGACGACTTCGTGGAGGTGAACGTGGCGATCCTCGGCAGCCGGGGCACGGAGCTGCGCGCCTCCGCGATCGAGCAGCCGGTGCGCGACGCCGAGGCGGCGCTCTCGTTCGAGGACAAGTACCTGCGCAGCGGCGGCAAGGGCGGCGAGGGCAAGGCCGGCGGCGATCCGGGCGGCGCGAAGGCCGGCGGCGGCGCCTCGGAGGGCATGGCCAGCGCCGACCGCATCATCCCCGCGCCGGTCTCGGACGCCGCGGCGGCCGCGCTCGTGGATGCCGCGAAGCGTGCCCACCACGCGCTCGGCTTCTTCGGGGTCGTGCGCTACGACTTCTTCCTGAAGGACACCGAGCGGCGCTCCGCGGGTGGTGCTCAACGAGCCGAACACGGTGCCGGGGTCGTTCGCCTTCTACCTCTTCGAGCCCGCGGGGCTGCCCTTCCAGGACCTGGCCGACGCCCTGCTCGACATCGCCTTCGCCGAGGCGGCCGAGCGCAACGCCACCACGCGCACGTTCGAGTCCGTCCTGATCGCCGAGCACCAGAGGCGCTAGGGGATGGCGGCCCGCGTCGCGGTGGCGAGCGGGAGGGCGGAGCCTCGAGCGCGAGGTGAGCCTCCGCTCCGGGCAGCGCGCCGCGGACGCGCTGGCCCAGCTCGGGTACGAGGTCACGGAGATCGACCCCGACCGCCACTTCGTGCGCCGGATCCGCGAGCTCGACCCGGCCTTCGTGTTCGTCGCGATGCACGGGCGCGGCGGCGAGGACGGCACGCTCCAGGACCTGCTCGAGATCCTCGGCGTGCCGTACACCGGCTCGGACGTGCACGCCTCCGGCCGCTGCCTCGACAAGCACTCCTTCAAGCAGCTCATCCAGGCGCAGGGCCTCGCCACGCCCGAGTGGCACTCGTTCAACCGCGAGGCGTTCTCGGAGTTCGGCGCGGCGGACAGCCTCGACCAGCTCGCCGAGCAGCTCGGCTTCCCGTTCGTCCTGAAGCCGGCGCGCCAGGGCTCCTCGCTCGGGATCAAGTTCGTCGAGACGCCCGAGGAGTTCAGCCCGGCGATCGTGGGCGCGCTCAACTACGACGAGCGCGTGCTGATCGAGCGCTACGTGGAGGGGCGCGAGCTGGCCGTGACCGTGCTCGGCCCGGCCGACGCGCCCGACGTGCTGCCGATCATCGAGATCGAGACCGACGAGCCGTTCTACACCTTCCGCGCCCACTACGACCCCGGCGCCGCGACCATGCGCGAGGCGGAGCTCGAGCCGGACGTGCGCGACCGCGTGAAGGAGGCGGCCGCCGAGGCCTACCGGGCCGCGGGCTGCCGCGACCTCGGGCGCGTGGACATCATCCTCGACGCCGGCGGCGTGCCGCAGATCCTCGAGATCAACACGATCCCGGGGCTCACCGAGACCGGGCCGATGCGCTACGCGGCGCAGGCCGCCGGGATGGACTTCACGGCCCTGATCGAGCGCGTGATCTCGCGCGTCACCGCGTCATGAGGCGCGCGAGCGCGTCGCCGAGCAGCGCCGCCGGCCAGCACGTCGGACGGGTAGTGCACGCCCAGATAGGGGCGCGAGAGCGCCATCGCCGACGGCCACCGCGTGGAGCGGCGCGCCCGGCAGGCCGGCCGCGGCCAGCGCGCGCGCGCCCGCGAACGACGTGGACGCGTGCGCCGAGGGATACGAGCGGCCCGACAGCACCGGCGTGAGCGCCGGCAGCTCCTCCTCCAGCACCGGGCCGCGCCCGCCGCACGGTCTGCTTCACGACCGTGTTCAGCAGGAGCGTGAGCAGCACGATCTCGATCGCGCGGACGTAGTCGTCGCGCCGGCGCGCGCTCAGCGTGCCGCCCGCGACCGCGATCGCGTTCCAGAGCATGCCGTTCTCGCCCGCCCGGGCGAGCCGGATGGCGGCCGCCTCGACGAACGGCGTGTGCCCGCGCGTCCGGAGCAGGCGCAGCAGCCTGAGGTCCAGCGCGGCGAGCGCCTCGAGCGCCTTCAACTAGAAGCCGACGCGATGCTCGTCGGTGTCGAGGCGCACGTACACCACCTGCGAGAGGTCGATGTGCACGTCCGAGTCCTGCGTCTTCAGCTCGAACCAGCGGTCCGCTCCGGAGTCGGAGAGGGCCTTCCGGAACTCGGTGTGGGCGTCGCCGGCGACACGCGCACGGACAGCACCTGCCCGCCCTGGAAGCCGATGTCGATGCGTCGGGGTTTCTCAGCCATCAGTGGCCCTCCGGGGCCTCGACCAGCTCGGTGAGCACCCCGCCGGTCGACTTCGGGTGCAGGAACGCCACGCGGCTGCCGCGGATGCCGGTGCGCGGCTCCTCGTCGATCAGCGCGGAGGCCCGCGCTCGCGGGCGGAGTCGATCGCGGACTGGATGTCGTCCGTGCCGTAGGCCACGTGGTGAAGGCCGGGGCCGCTCCGCGCGAGGAACTTGCCGACCGCCGTGTCCGGGCCGAGCGGCCGCAGCAGCTCCACGTGGCTCTCGCCGACGCCGAGCAGCACGGCCTCGACGCCCTGCTCCTCGACCGTCTCGCGGTGCTGGAGCGGCATGCCGAGCCGCTCGCTCGTAGAGCGCGATGGCCTCGTCGAGATCCTCGACGGCGACGCCGATGTGGTCGATCCGGCCGAACACGGCGGCCGAGTCTAGTCGTCGCCTGGCTCGTCCTTGTAGCGCTCGGACGCCGCCACGCGGGCGGTGCCGGGCTCCGCGACCGGCACGACCTTCCGCGCCGGCTTGCCGTTCGTTCCCCCGCCGCCGCCGCCGCGGTGCTCCGCCACGATGCGCTCGATGTCCTCGCGCTCGAGCACCTCGTGGTCGAGCAGCGTGTGCGCCAGCGCGTCGAGCAGCGGGCGGTTGTCCTGCGACGATCTTGAGCGCGCGCCGGTGGGCGAGGTCCGTGAGGTACTGCTGCTCCTCGTCGACCTGGCGGCGCGTGTGGTCCGACATCGAGTAGTCGTCCGTCGGCACCTGCTTCGACATCAGCTCTGTGCCCATCCCGTACTGGGTGACCATCGAGCGGCTGATCTCGTGCACCTTGCGGAGGTCGTCCGCCGCGCCCGGTCGTGATCTCGCCGAAGATCAGGTGCTCGGTCACGCGCCCGCCGAGCAGCACGACCATGTAGTCGAGCAGCTCCTCCTTCGTCTTCAGGTAGCGGTCCTCCTCGGGGAGGTTCAGCGTGTACCCGAGCGCCTTGCCGCGCGGGATGATCGAGATGCGGTGGACCTTCTCCACCGACTCGAGCAGCTCCGAGCAGAGCGCGTGGCCGGCCTCGTGGTAGGCCACGACCTGCTTCTCGTGGTCGGTGATCACGCGGCGCGACTGCATGCCGGCCACGACCCGCTCGAGCGCCGACTGGAAGTCCTTCGTCATGAGCGTCGTCGCGGTGCTCGCGGCCCGCGAAGATCGCGGCCTCGTTGCAGATGTTGGCCAGGTCGGCGCCCGTCATGCCGCTCGTCTGGCGCGCGACCACCTCCATGTCCACGTCGTCGGCGAGCGGCTTGTCGCGCGTGTGCACCGAGAGGATGTTGCGGCGGCCCTTCAGGTCGGGCGGCGTCACGAGGATCTGGCGGTCGAAGCGGCCCGGCCGCAGCAGCGCCGGGTCGAGCTTCTCGAGCAGGTTGGACGCGGCGATCACGACGACGTTGTCGGCGCTCGCCGAAGCCGTCGAGCTCCACGAGCAGCTGGTTGAGCGTCTGGTCCTTCTCGCCGGAGATGTCGTTGCCGCGCGTGGCGCCGACCGCGTCGAGCTCGTCGATGAACACGATCGCCGGGCGCCGCCTTGCGCGCCTGGCGGAACAGGCGCCGGATGCGCGCGGCGCCGAGGCCGGCGAACATCTCGACGAACGAGGACGCCGACTGCGCGAAGAACTTCGCGTTCGACTCGTTCGCGACGGCCTTCGCCAGCAGCGTCTTGCCGGTGCCCGGGCGGGCCGTGCAGCAGGATGCCCTTCGGCACCTTGGCGCCGAGCTTCTTGAAGCGCTTCGGGTCGCGCATGAACTCCACGACCTCGCGCAGCTCGTCCTTGGCCTCCTCGACGCCGGCCACGTCGTCCCAGCGCACCGAGCTCGCGAGGACCCGGGCGCGATCTCCTGCGGCTTCGTGCGCGGCATGTACCGGACCATCCACACGACGGCCAGCGCGATCAGGCCCATGAAGATGATCGGCAGCCAGGTGAGGGCGAAGCCCTCCATGTCGCCCCAGAACGAGCCGTCGTCCGCCGTGCCGCGCCGCCGCGGACGTCGTCCGGCTCGACCCGGAACGCCTCGCTCGCCGTTCGCGCGCGAGATCGTGCGGGTCGCCTCGTCGAGCTTCCAGCCCTCGGGCAGGTCGGCGCCCGGCTCGCGGAGCACGGAGCGCAGCTCGTCGCCCGCCTCGTCGCAGCTCAGCTCGGACGTGTCGAGCACGGTGAGCTTGTACGGGCCGCGCTCGAGCATCATGCTCGCCGAGCGGCTGCGTGCTCGCGACCTGGAACGGGACCGTGCAAGCGGCGGAGCCGCCCTCCGGCTGCGCGGCCGCGGGCGCGGCCGGAGCGCCGAGGGCGAGGAGCAGGGCGGCGGTGCGGAGGGTCCTCCTCATCCAGTACCCCAATCGGCCGTCCGTGGCCTCGACATGAGTCCTACAACACCCTCTCTAGCCGCGGGTTGGGCCTGAAGCGCCGCCCGGCCTTCGCGCAGTCGCGGCCCTCGACGCCGGACGACGTCGGCCGTGAAGTCGTTCGCGCCCTGCACGAGCGACGATCCCACGCCGTACGCGTCCACCGGGGCGCCCGCCCGCTCGAAGCTCGCGGATCTTCTCGCGCGTCGAACCCGCCGGACGCGACGATGTGCACGTGCCGGTGCCCGGCGTCGTCGAGCGCGTCGCGCACGCGCTGGACCAGCACGGGGTTCACGCCGGTCGGCTTGAAGTCGCCCATGTCGGCCCACAGCGCGCGGTCCACCATCAGCTCGGAGGTGTCGAGCCGGACGCCCCAGAGCCGGTCCCCGAGCGCGTCGGCCACCTCGAGCGCGGTGCGCACCGAGTCGTTCTCGAAGTCCACGAGCACGGTCACGTTCATCTCGTCGGCGAAGCGGTCGGCCCACGCGCGCGCCGCCGCGACCGTGTCGCCGCCGAACGCGGCGATCAGCCCGTGCGGGACGGTGCCGACGCCGCGCCCGCCCCACCACGACGCCTGGGCGTCGGTCGACACGCCGATCGCGCCGGCCACGTGCGCCGCCCAGCCGTCGCCGGTCTGGACGAGCCAGTGGTCGTGGCGCGCCGGGAAGAACAGGATCGGCTTGCCGTTCGCGGCCTCCACCACCCCGCGCACGTTGCGCATGATCCGCGTGCGGCGCGCGAGCACGCCGAGGTAGACCGTCTCGAGATGCGCGAACAGGGCGTAGTCGCCGTCGATCTGGAGCACCGGCTCCCACGGCTCGATCTCGTCGCCCTCGTGGAGCGCCTGCACCTCGAGCGCGCCCCAGTCGTCGCGAGCAGAGCTTGAGCACCGCGATCGCCTCGTCGATCCCGCCGAGCACCGAGTGCTTCTTCTGGAAGACCTGCACCGTCACGCGCGGGCGGTGGCCGCGTCTCGACGAGCAGCTGGCGCGTGAAGTTGAAGTACGCGTCGGTGTAGTAGGCCCTCGCGGATCTTCTCGACCGGCAGCCGGAAGACGTCGGGGTCCAGCCGGGTACGCGCACCGGCTTCCGTGGTCATCCCCAAATGGTAGGGCGAGCGGCGCCTATCGGGACAAGATCCGCGTCGCTCAGGCGTCCGGCGGCTGCTCGACGCGGAGGATCTCCTCGAGCGCGGCCCTGCCCACCTCGAGCTGCTCCTCGGTCGGCTCGCGCGTGCCGACCGCGCGCTGGATCTCGAAGCCGGGACGGCGCAGCAGCCGCGTGACCGCCGAGTCGGGGTGGCGCTCGCCCCAGGCGAACATCTCCACGGCCACGGCGGCGCTGCCGAGCCCCACCACGGCCTCCGCCGCGGGGCCGCGCAGGCCGGCGCGGCGGGCCGCGACGTTGCCGAGCGCGGCGCTCGCGAGCATGGGCGCAACGAGATGCGAGCCGCACCGGTCGTGCTCCTTGTCCGCGCCGGCGGCGTCCGAGCCGTCCTCGTACGCGGCGATCGACTTGTGCTCGACGCCGTGGTAGGCCGCGAGGTCGCCGCTGCGGAGGGCGAGCAGCGCGGGCGCCAGGCTCACGAGCGCGACGGCCGCCTCGCGGCCCGCGGTGCGCGAGCCGTCCCGGCGCGCGCCCCTCGTACGGATCGCCTGGCCCGCGAGCGCCGCCGCGCCCATCGAGCCGAGCGTCCTCATGTCCTGCATCGGGAGGCGCGCCTCCGGGAGCGCGCGCTTCACGAGCGGGATCACCGCCATCGCCTCGGCCAGCTTCACGACGCCGCGCACTCCCGGCAGGCGCTCGGAGGCGCGGCCGCCGAGGTCGGGCTTGCGCCCCGAGGCCACCTTCAGCTCCCCGTCGTCGGTGCGCACGGCGGCGGCCCAGTGCGTGGGCCCGTGCACGAGCAGCCCGTTTCGGAGCGCCATGCCGCCGAGGCGCAGCTTGTCTTCGGGAACGGGCGCGGTCATGCTCGGAGGTTAGATGCTCGCCGCCGGACTCTCCTACCGCGAGAGCGGCCCTGCCGACGGGCCCGTCGCGCTGCTGCTGCACGGCTTCCCGGAGTCCTCCTACATGTGGGACGGCGTGATGCAGCCGGTAGCCGAGCGCGGGGTGGCGCGCGGTTGCGCCGGACTTCGCCGGCTTCGGCGACTCGCCGCCCGACCCGCCGGGCACCTGGGAGCGCCACATCGAGGCGGTGGAGCGCTTCCGGCAGGAGCTCGGCATCGAGCGCTGCGTCCCCGTGATGCACGACTGGGGCGGCCTGATCGGCCTGCGCTGGGCGTGCGAGCACCCGGACGCCGTGCAGGCGCTCGTGATCAGCGCGACCGGGTTCTTCTCCGACGGGAAGTGGCACGGGATGGCGAAGGCGCTGAAGGAGCCCGGCACGGG
>CAVUIF010000009.1:0-428263 GCA_963741455.1 uncultured Thermoleophilaceae bacterium | reverse complement strand
CTGGATGACGCCGCCCACCGTCATCGAGGAGGAGCCCGGGCTGCTCGTGGTGCGGAAGAAGGGCGCCGAGGACCGCATCGAGATCCGCATCGCCGAGGTGCTCTCCGACGTGACCCACGACATGGGCGAGGCCGCCGCGCTCGAGAAGGAGGGCGTCGAGCGGGAGCTCCAGGAGCTGCTGGCGGACGCCCGCCGGAGGGGCTCCGGCTGATCAGGCGCGAATGGCCGACCGACATCGGCCCGGTGGACCTCATGTGCCGCGACGACAACGACGAGTTCGTGGCCGTCGAGATCAAGCGGATCGCCACCATCGACGCGGTCGAGCAGCTCACGCGCTACCTGGAACGCATTTGTGAAGAACCTGGCCTTCACCGCTGTCGTGGAGTGCTGGCCGCGCAGAACATCAAGCCTCAGGCGCGCACGCTCGCGGAATCCCGGGGCATCGAGTGTGTGGAAGTCGAGATCGAGGTGTTGAGGGGAACCCGGGAGCCGGCACTCACGTTGTTTGCGTAGGCACCGGGAAGCCGCGCTCCCTCATCCCCCGCTCGATCTCCGCGTTCAGGGTCTCGACGACCCTCACCCGCGCGAAGCGCTTCTGCTCCCCCTCCACCACGTGCCAGGGGGCGTCGGGATGCTCCGTCCGCTCGAACATGTCCTCGAGCGCCTCGAGATACAGCGGCCGCTTCTCGCGGTTCCGCCAGTCCTCCTCGGTGATCTTCCACTTCTTCAGCGGGTCGTTCTCCCGCGCCTCGAACCGCTGCAGCTGCTCCTCGTCCGAGATGTGCATCCAGAACTTCACGAGCACGCCGCCCTCGGCGCAGAACGACCGCTCGAACTCCACGATCGTGGTGTAGGCGCGCTCCCACTCCTCCTGCGTCGCGAGCTCCTCCACGCGCTCGACGAGCACGCGTCCGTACCAGGAGCGGTCGAAGACGGTCATGCCGCCGAGGCCGGGCAGCGCCGGGAAGAAGCGCCACAGGAAGTGATGGCGCTTCTCGGTCTCGGTCGGCGCGCCGTACTGCGCGAGGCGCACGTGGCGCGGGTCGAGCTCGGCCACCATCCGCTTCAGCGCGCCGCCCTTCCCGGACGCGTCCCAGCCCTCGAAGACGACGGCCAGCGCCGGGCCCAGCCTCCCCTCATAGCCGGGCAGCTTTCCTCCCAGAGCGAGCCGTAGCGCGGCCAGCCGCTCCTGGGCCGCCTCGAGCCGCTCCTTGTAGTCGGACTTGGAGAGCGAGAGCGACAGGTCGACCTGGTCTAGCCGTCCCATTCCGCCGCCACCTCGGCAAGCGAGTCGAGCTGGCGCCGCACCTCATCGGGCGCCCCGGGGAGCAGGTAGAAGAGCGAGCGCGTCACGCCGGCGGCGCGGAGGCGCTCGAGCAGCCGCACCTCCGGCTTCGCGCCGAACACCGTGACGGGGATGTGCTCGCGGCCGGCCGCCTCCGCACGGCGCCCGAGCTCCTCGATCCGCTCGCCGAGCGCCTCCGGGCTCTGCACCCGGTTCGGGATCCACTCGTCGCCGTAGGACACGACGCGGTCGAGCACCCTGTCGCCGAGCCCGCCCACGAGCACGGGCGGGTGCGGCTTCTGCACCGGCTTCGGCCAGCTCCAGATCGGGTCGAAGTCGACGATCCTGCCGTGGTACTCGGCCTCGTCCTCGGTCCAGATCGTCTTCATCGCCTCCACGCTCTCGCGCATGCGCCGGAAGCGCGTGCTCGGATCCGTGCCGTGGTTGGCCATCTCCTCGATGTTCCAGCCGGCGCCCACGCCGAACAGGAACCGGCCGCCCGAGATGTGATCGAGCGTCGCGACCTCCTTCGCCGTGACGATCGGATCGCGCTCGATGATCAGGCAGACGCCGGTGCCGAGCCTGATGCGCTCGGTGACCGCCGCCGCGGCGGCGAGTGCGACGAACGGGTCGAGCGTGTGGCTGTACTCGGGCGGCAGGTCGCCTCCGCCCGGGTAGGGCGTGTCGCGGCTCACCGGGATGTGCGTGTGCTCGGGGAGGAAGAGCGACTCGAACCCGCGCTCCTCCGCCGCCCGCGCCAGCTCGGCGGGCTGGAGCCCGTAGTCGGTGGAGAAGTGCGCTAGGCCGAGTTCCATCGCAGTGGCAGGCGGTCCAGCCCGTAGATCCCGTGGATCGAGCCGAGCTCCGGCTCGCCGGCGAGCTCCAGGCCGGGCATCCGCGCAGGCAGGAAGGCGAGCGCCTCCTGGAGCTCCGCCCGGGCGAGGTTCGCCCCGAGGCAGTAGTGGATCCCCGCGCCGAAGGTCAGCGGCTTCGCGGCGCCGCGGTCGGCCGTGATGTCGAATGCCTCCGCGTCGCCGTCCACGCCGTCCCGGTTACCCGCGAACGAGCACACCATCACCACCGAGTCCGCCGGGAACGTCACGCCGCGGTACTCGACCTCCTCGTGGAGCAGGCGAGCGGTGAACGGCGTGATCGGCTCGTACCGGAGCAGCTCCTCCACGGCCGCCGGCACCAGCTCCGGACGCTCGGCCAGCAGCTCCCACTGGTCCGGGTGCGTGGCGAACAGGCGCATGCCGTGCGCGAGCTGCGACTGGGTCGTGTCGACGCCGCCCACGAGCACGTTCAGCACGAGGTTCATGCACTCGGCGTCGTCGAGGGAGTCGCCCTCGTGCGATGCGGCGATCAGCGTCGAGATGAGGTCGTCGCCGGGGTCGTCGCGGCGGCGCTCGATCAGCCGGCCCGCCCACTCGTAGAACTCCGCGCAGGCGCGCTCGATCGACTCACGCTCGTTCATGAGGCTCGGCGGGTCGAACTGGCGCTGGATCAGGTTCGACCACTCGTGCAGCTTCGGCGCGTCCTCGAGCGGAGCCCCCATCACGGTGGCGATCGTGAGCGACGGATACGGCTTCGCGAAGTCGGCCACGAACTCGCACTCGCCGCCGGGCTGCCACAACCGCTCGAGAAAGTCCCGCATCGCCGGGCGCCACCGGTCTGCCGCACGCGGTGTGAAGGCGGGGTTGACCAGGTTGCGCAGACGACGATGGGCGTCGCCGTTGATGTGGAGGATGTTGCGCCGCATCTGCTCCAGGAGCGGCCCCTCCTCCACGTCGAACATCTCGGCGATGCGCAGGCCGGGGAAGGTCGCGCTCTTCGTGCGCAGGAAGAACGACCCCGCCTCGCGGTCCAGCACGAAGTAGCCGAGGTCGGACTTGGCCAGCCAGGTCTCCCGGCGCAACTCGTTGAGCGTCTCGTGGAAACGCTCGCCCTTCAGGTCCGGCGCGAAATAGTCGAGCTCCATCGGCCGGCGGAGACTACTCTTGATGCATGAGCTTCCTGTTCCGCGACAAGACCGCGATGCCCGAGCCGGCCGACGCGCTGCCGGGCCGCGACACGCGTCCGTACGACGTGCCGGACAGCCACTTCGTGCTCGGCACGCCGCTCGAGCCGCCGTTCCCGGAGGGCGTCGAGACCGCCATCTTCGGGATGGGCTGCTTCTGGGGCGCTGAGCGCGGCTTCTGGCAGACGCCGGGCGTCTACACCACGGCCGCCGGCTACGCCGGCGGCTTCACGCCTAACCCCACCTACGAGGAGGTCTGCAGCGGCCGCACCGGCCACAACGAGGTGGTGCTCGTGGCGTTCCGTCCCGAGGAGGTCTCCTTCGAGGAGCTCCTGCGGGAGTTCTGGGAGGGCCATGACCCCACCCAGGGGATGCGCCAGGGCAACGACGTCGGCACGCAGTACCGCTCCGGGATCTACGTGACCTCGGACGCTCAGCGCGCCGCCGCCGAGACCTCACGCGACCAGTTCGCCGAGCGCCTGCACGCCGCGGGCTACGGCGACATCTCCACCGAGATCGTGGACGCGCCCGAGTTCTTCTACGCCGAGGACTACCACCAGCAGTACCTGGCGAAGAACCCGAACGGCTACTGCGGGATCGGCGGCACGGGCGTCACCTGCCCAGTAGGGCTGCCATCAGCTTGAGCCGCTCGTCCGCCTCGGCGGGCCAGCGGTCGATGTCGGCGGGCCACCAGGCCCACTCGTCGTGCTCCTCGTCGGGCACGGGCTCGCACCTGTCCGCGACGGTCGCGAGCCCGACCAGCATGTTCATCCCGTTCGGGAGCGCGACGAGCGCCTCCACCGACAGCTCGCCGGGCACGAGCCGCCACTCCTCCTGAAGCTCGCGCGTCAGGGTCTCGGCGGGGCTCTCGCCCAGGTCGACCGCGCCACCCGCGCCGAGCGCCCATCGGTTCGCCCAGCTCGACACCCAGGCCGCCCGGCGCCCGGCCAGCCAGCGGCCGTCCTCCGAGCGCACCACGCACAGCGCCGTGAGGCTGTCGGACGCGTCGTCGAGCAGGCGAAGCGCCCAGCGCACGGGCTGAAGCTCGAGCCGCAGCCGGTCGTCGCCGGCGTCGTAGGCCGCGAGGCGGGTGGCCATGCCGTCGTGCGCGGGCGAGCCGCGCTCGCGGAGCCCCTCCACCTCCACGTCGGCGAGCCGGTCGACCTCCGCCGGCACCTCGAACGCCTCGTCGCGCCAGACGGCCTCGATCTGGTCGGGGCGCCAGGGCCCGCGCGCGAGCAGTCCCGGCCGCGTGGTCACGCGCCCCAATCTAGACCGCGTGCGCGCAGGAGCGCCCGCGAGCACAGCGACCCGTGACGCGCGGCGGGCACGAGCGCGCGTGGCTCGTCCCAGCGCATCGCCGCGTACTGCGTGTTCGGCCCGGGCTGCGGCACGGACGGCTCGCCGGCCACGATCCTGGCCGCCCAGTCCGTCATCGGCCCGTCGGTTCCGATCGGTTGCAGCGGCTCCACCTCCACGCCGAGCTTCTCCCGCCCGGCGCGCCGCACGGCGTCCTCCTCGCTCTCTCCCTCCGTGCACGTGGCCGCGGGCAGGCCCCAGACACCCGGCAGGTCGGCGTCATCGTCCGGACGCTGAACGAGCAGCAGGCCCTCGGGACTTTCGATGACGAGCGAGACCGATCGCTTAGGCGACTTCAACGTCGCGCACGGTATCCACCACACGCGGGTCCTCGCCCATGCGCACGCCACGCAGGATCGCCAGGAAGGCGGCGACGACGCGCGAGTCGAACTGGTGGCCGGCGCAGCGCAGCAGCTCGGCGCGCGCGGCGCGCTCCTCGATTCCCGCGCGGTAGACGCGATCCGAGGTCATCGCCTCGTACGCGTCCGCGACGGCGAGGATCTTGGCCTCCAGCGGGATGTCCTCGTCGGCGAGCGCGCGCGGGTAGCCCTTCCCGTCCGGCCGCTCGTGGTGCGCGAGCACCCACTCGCGCAGATCCTCGAGGCCGCGCCCGCTGAGAATCTGCGCGCCGATCTCGGGATGCGTCCTGATCTCCGCCAGCTCGGCCCTGCCGAGCGGCCCGGGCTTCTGGAGGATCGCGTCCGGCAGCCCGATCTTCCCGATGTCGTGGAGGATGCCCGCCACCTCGATCCGGTTGACGCGATCCGGCGCCATCCCGAGCTCCTCCGCGATCCGCCTGCAGTATCGGCCCACCGTCCTCGAGTGGTCCGCCGTGCCGGTGTCGCGCAGGTCGAGCGCCTCGGCGAGCGAGAGCAGCGTCGCGATCTGCACCTCGTCGGCTCCGCGGCCGGCCTCGGGCGCGAAGATCGCCGAGATCTCGGAGTTGAAGATCACGCACCGGTTGCGGCCGAGCGCCTTGGCGGCGTAGAGGGCCTGGTCGGCGGCCTCGAGCACCGAGTCGGACGAGCGGCCGTGGTCCGGGTACGTGGCGACGCCGAACGAGAAGGTCAGGCGGGCGGGGTCGTCGCGGAACTCGCGCTCCACGGCGGACCGCATCCGGTCCGACACCAGGTAGGCCTCGTGCTCGGTCGCGCCAGGGAGCAGGATCGTGAACTCCTCGCCTCCGGTGCGAGCGATCGAGTCGCCCGCCCGCCGGTGCCGGAGCAGCACGTGACCCGCCCGCACCAGCGCCTCGTCGCCCGCGCGGTGGCCGAGCCGGTCGTTCACGGACTTGAAGTTGTCGAGGTCGCCGATCACGACGCTCAGCCGGTCATCCGCCCGCAGCGCCCGCTCGACCTCCGCGTGCAGCTCCTGGTCGAGGGCGAGCCGGTTCTTCAGCCCCGTGAGCGTGTCTGTGAGCGCGGCGTCCGACAGGCGGCCCACGAGCTGGGTGACGCTGTCGCGAACGACCCTGAGCAGCGCGGCGGCCGGGAAGAGGATCCCCACGAGCGTGAGCCACGCCGCGGGGACCGCGTGGAGCCGGGCTGTCAGGAGCAGCACGACGAGGTACGCGGCCGCGATGAGCCCGAGCTGGACGGCGGCCTGCCGCTGGGAGAAGAAGTAGGCCGCGTAGAGCCCGAGCCAGATGTAGAGCATCTCGCCGGACAGGGCGGGCTCGCTGTGCACGATCCACGCGTGCGCGGACACGAGCAGCGTGCCGGCGGCCACGCTCGCCACGAGCAGGCGCATCGGCGCGCGGTCGCCCAGTAGGAAGAGCAGCAGGCCGATCGCGGCGCACAGCGCCGGGGGAGCCATCCGCCCATCGCCGAAGTCGGACCGGTACAGCAGCGAGACGATGAGGAGGATCAGCGCCTGGCCGAGGAAGATCGCGGCGCCGACCCGCACGGCAAAGCGCATGCTGGGGTCTGGGGCCATCAACCTTCTTTTCGGCTGGCTGGCGCCGAAACTTAGGAATCCAGCGCGCGCCGGAGCGCCTCGAGCTCGGCGCGAAGCGCGGCGACCTCCCGCTCGAGCCGCTCGACGCGGTCCTCCCTCGCGGGTTCTGGAGCCGTGACCGGAGGTCCCGCGTCTTCGGCTTCCTCGCCGAGCCGGTGCCGGTAGCGCTCCTCGCGCTGCCCCGGCTGCCGGTCCAGGCGCTCCACGAGGTCGCGTCCGATCAGGCGCTCCAGCGTCGCCGCCGGCTCGCCCGGATCGCCGAACGCGTGCAGCCGCTCGGTGCGCGTCTTCAGCTCGCCGGGAGTCTGGGCGCCGCGCAGCATCAGCACGCCGAGCACCGAGACCTCGGCGTCGTCGAGCCCGAGCGCCCCCTCGAGCGTCTGCCGGTACTTCATCGAGCGCCGGTTCGACCAGCTCGCCAGCGTCGCCCACTTCCTCTGGACGAGGCGCTCGATCCCGCTCCGGATCGTGTTCTCGTCGTAGTCGACGACCGGATCCCGGTTCGTCGACTGGTTGCAGGCAAGCCGCAGCGCGTTCAGCGTCAGCGGGTAGACGTCCGGCGTCGTGCGCTGCTTCTCGATCAGGCAGCCGAGCACGCGGATCTCGACGGCATCCGGCTCCATGGGCGCCGAAGGTACAGCACTCCCTGCCATGCTCAAACGGTGGGCGTCTACGCGCGCATCCTGAGGTCGCCGGGCGTCGCCGGGATCGTGCTCGCCACCCTGATCGGGCGGCTTCCGATCGGCATCAGCGGCCTCGCGATCCTCCTCTACGTCCACGAGGTGAGCGGCTCGTTCGCCGCCGCCGGCATCTGCACCGGCGCCCTGGCGCTCGGCAGCGCCGCCGGCGCCCCGCTCGTGGGCCGGCTCGTGGACTGGCGCGGCGAGGGGGCCCTGCTGCCGCTCGCCTTCGCGCACGCGGCGGGACTCGCGCTCGTCTGGGTGCTCGGGGCGGCCGGTGCTCCCACCGCCGCCATCGCGCTCGCCGCCCTCGCGGCCGGCACGACGCTCCCGCCGGTGTCCTCGGTGCTCCGGTCGCGCTGGCCGCTCCTCCTGGCCGACACGCCGGAGCTCGTGCCGAGCGCCTACGCGCTCGACTCGGTGATGATCGAGGTGATCTTCGTCACGGGTCCGCTGATCACGACGGCGATCGTCGCGGTCGTGGGTCCCGAGTACGCGCTCGCGGTCTCGGCCGCCGCGGTGCTCATCGGCACGACCGCGCTGCTCGCGGGGCTCCGTGGCCGTGGCCGCCCGGACGCGCCCGAGGAGGGCTCGCGCCGCTTCGGGCTCGGTGCGCTCGCCACGCCCGGCATGCGCACGCTGGTGCTCGCCAGCCTGCCGGTGGGCTTCGCGCTCGGAACCGTGCAGGTCGTGATCCCCGCGTTCGCCACCGAGGAGGGCGCGCGCGAGACCGCCGGCGTGCTGCTCGCGATCTGGTCCGCCTCGAGCGGAGCGGCGGGGCTCGCGTACGGCGCACGTCCGGCAACCGCTCGCGTGGACGACGCCCACCTGCTGCTCGCGTGCCTGCTGCCGGCGTCGATCGCCGTGCTGCTCCTCGCCGGCTCGCCGCTCACCATGGCGCTGCTCGTGGTGGTGACCGGCGCGCCCGTCGCGCCGCTGATCGCGTCGCGCAACCAGCTCGTCGAGCGGGTGGCGCCGCGCGGCACCGCCACCGAGGCGTTCACGTGGCCGCTCACCGCGCTCGTGGCCGGGGTGTCGCTCGGCGCCGCCGTCGGCGGCGCGCTCGTGGAGGCGCACTCCTGGACCTCCGCCGTCGCCGTGTCGGCGGTCGTCGCGGCGGCGGGCGCGCTGCTCCTCCTGGCGCGCCGCGAGACGCTGACACCGAGCTTCGCCGCGCCCAGGTAGGCTCGCCCGCCATGGGAAACATCAGCGGTGAGCGGTCAGTGGAGATCGACGCGCCGATCGAGCGCTGCTACGAGATCGCGTCGGACATCGGGAACGCCCCGGAGTGGCAGGGGTCGCTGAAGGACGTGGAGGTCCTCGAACGCGACGGCCAGCGGCGCGCGCTGCTCGTGGAGACGGAGTCCGACGCCAAGGTGAAGACCGTGCGGTCCACGCTCCGCTTCTCTTACGAGGAGCCGACCGCGATCCGGTGGGTCCAGGAGGAGGGCGACACGAAGGCGCTGACCGGCTCGTGGACCTTCGAGGACCTGGGCGGCGGCCGCACGCGGGCCACCTACGGGCTCGACGCCGACCCCGGGCGGATGCTCGGAATGCTGCTGCGCGGCCCGGCCGAGGGCAAGGTGCGCGACTTCCTGCTGGGCGACGCGGCAGAAGGCCTCAAGAAGAAGGCCGAGGCCTAGCCCTAGCCTTCCGCCGCGGCCCGGGCGGACTCCTCGTCCGGGTACGGGCGCATCCGCTTGATCAGCCCGTCCTCGAACTCGTGAAGCACGAAGGCGTCGAGCGCCACGTCGAGCCCACTCGAGACCCCGGTGCCGCTCATGCGCGCGCAGGCGAGCACGCGGTCGCCGATCGGGATGATCTCGCGGGCCTCGTACCGCACGTCCTCGATCATCCCCTCGAAGCCCTGGAAGTACCGCCGCGCGCCCTCCCGGCCGTGGTAGGTGTCGGGCTCGGCGGACATGTCCGGCGGGATCTCGATCAGGAGGTCCTCGTGGAAGAGCTCGAGCGTCGGGTCGACCCCGCCCGCGGCGAAGCGCTCGAACAGCGCGCGCACCACCTCCACGTTCGACTCGCCCACGCGGCGGACGATACGGCTCGATAGCTTGACGCGCGTGGAGGGAACCGCACGTGCACGAGGTAGCCATCGTCGGCGCCGGCTTCGGCGGGCTCGGCATGGCGATCCGGCTGAAGCAGCAGGGGCTGGACGACTTCGTCGTCATCGAGCGCGCCGAGGACGTGGGCGGCACGTGGTGGGCGAACAGCTATCCCGGCTGCCAGTGCGACATCCCCTCGAACCTCTACTCGTTCTCCTTCGCGCCCAACCCGGACTGGGACCGCGCCTATCCGATGCGCGACCAGCTCCTGGCCTACCTGCGCGGCTGCGCCGAGCGCTTCGGGATCCGGTCGCACACGCGCCTCGGCTGCGAGCTGCTCTCCGCCACATGGGTCGCCGGCGAGCAGCGCTGGGAGCTCGAGACCTCCACGGGCCCGCTGGCCGCGCGCGTGCTCGTGGCCGCGCCAGGGCTCCTCAGCGAGCCGTCCATCCCGGCGCTGCCCGGCATGGACCGCTTCGAGGGCAACGCCTTCCACACCGCGATGTGGGACCACTCCGACGACCTGTCCGGCAAGCGGGTGGCCCTGATCGGCGCGGGCGCGAGCGCCGTGCAGGTGGTGCCGAAGATCCAGCCGGAGGTGGGGAGGCTCCACCTCTTCCAGCGCACCCCGCCGTGGGTGATCCCGCACACGGACCATGCCGTGCTCGAGGGGATGCGCGACCTCTACCGGCGCCTGCCGCCGCTGCAGGCGCTCTCGCGCGCGGGCGTCTACGCGCTGCGCGAGACGATGGCGCTCGGCATCACGCGCGACCGGCGCTGGCTGAAGGGGCAGGAGCTGAACGCGCGCCTCCATCTCCGGCGGCAGGTCCCGGACCCGGAGCTGCGCAAGCGGCTCACGCCGGACTACGAGATCTTCTGCAAGCGGATCATCCTGTCGAACGATTGGTATCCCGCCCTCCAGGCGGAGAACGTGGAGCTCGTGAGCTCAGGCGTGGAGGAGCTGCGCGAGCGCTCGATCGTCGGCGGGGACGGCGTGGAGCGCGAGATCGACACGCTGATCCTCGCCACCGGGTTCAAGCCCGCCGAGCTGCCGATCGCGGGGCGGATCCACGGGCGCGACGGGAGGTCGCTCACGGAGGTCTGGGGCGGGAGCCCTCAGGCGTACCTCGGCACCACGATCGCGGGGTTCCCCAACCTCCTGTTCCTCTACGGCCCCAACACCAACACGGGGCACAGCTCGGTCGTCTACCTGCTCGAGTCGCAGATCGCCTACGCGCTGGGCGCGTTGCGCACGCTCCGCGCGACCGGCGCCGCCGAGTTCGACGTGCGCCCGGAGGCCCAGGCGGCCTACAACGAGGAGCTCCAGGAGCGGCTCGCCACGACCGTCTGGAACACCGGCGGCTGCGGAAGCTGGTACTTCGACCGCAACGGCCGCAACTCGATCCAGTGGCCCGGCTTCACCTTCGAGTACCGCCGCCGGACGAGGAAGTTCGACGCCGCGGCCTACCGACTGGCCGCGGCGCCGTCCCATGCCGTGTCTGCTTCTCCTACCGAGGCCTCGGCGGCGCCGGCAGCGTGACCTGGTAGACGTCGATCGTGTTCCGGCCCGCCTCGCCGAGGCTGAAGTCGCCGGACGCCCCGTAGTACGTGTACGTGCCGTTGGCGTTCCGCTTGTAGTCGAACACCGCGGACACCCACTGGTTGGCGTTGCCCGGGATGAACCAGCCGGCCTCCTTGAAGTCAAGGGTGCCGTCGCGGTTCTCGGTGAAGTCGATCACCTGCGTGCCCTGTGAGTACCAGGCCATGAATATCCGGTTCTGGCCGGGGATCTGGTGCATCACGTGAGCGGTGCAGGCCGTGACCTGAGGCTTCGTCCTGACCTGGGCCCGGTAGATCGCCTTCTTGCCCTCGGACGTGCGCGCGTACGGCTCCCATGCCTCGAGCACCGAGCCCGGCATCGTCCGCTGGAGCTTCGACACGTGGTACGCGTGGACGCCGCCGTTGCCCTCCTTGTTGTCGGCGCCTGGCGTGCACGTCGAGCCCGGGGGCAGCACGCCGCCGCCACGCTCGTCCGTGGCGAGCAGGTAGCGGCCCGACGCGGTGAGCTCGGCCTCGTGGTTGAAGTCGATGTCCTCGTCGGACGGGTAGGTGATCTGGCCGGTGGCGTTGCGCCCCTGGTGGTGCACGCTGCCGAGGTAGCGCACGCCCGCGAGGGACGGCGCGCCGGACGCCAGCCAGTTCGGGATGTTCAGGTCCTCGGTGCCCTCACCGGTGCCGTCGAGGCAGTCCGTGACCATCGCGCCGGTCTTGAACGGCGGGGTCGACAGGCTGCCGCGCACCGAGCAGGGAAGCGGGGTGCCGCGCGGCCTGTCGTCCAGCGGCGTCCTCGTCCCGCGCGTGTCGAACGCGCGGCTCATGTCGAACATGATCAGCGCGCCGCCGCTGCCGCAGGTGAGGCGATCGTTCGCGTACACCTCGAGCTCGTGGCAGCCGTAGATCGAGCTCTTGTTCGTGTGGCCCAAGGCGATCTCCGCGCTCGGCCAGCGGTAGCGGTACACCTGCGGACGGCAGGCGAGCCGCTTCTCGATGATGCTGCGGCCCTTCGGGAAGTACATGCACGACGACATGTCCACGACCTCGAACCCGTCGAGGTTGAAGCGCTGGCTGCTGGTGGGGTTCTCGTTCGTGCGCGTGCCGTCAGCCGCCACGCCGACGCTGTCGGAGGTGACCGAGTAGGCGATGTGCGGGCGCTTCGGGTCGACGTTGACCGTGTGCGACTCGCCGGTGTGGCTCGTGAGCCCGATCTCCTTGGGGCTCGCCACGTTCGTGATGTCGACCAGCTCGAGCCCGCCGCGCGGCTGCGTCTCGGTGCCGAGCGCGGAGGAGTCGTGGCAGCGGCCGCGCGAGTCGGTGGCGTCCACGAGCAGCTGGGCGTCCTGCTGGACGGCCGACGGGTTGGTGGCGTTCAGCAGCGTGCCGCCCTTCGGCGTGGCCTCGACGTCGTGCTGGAGGCCGAGCGCGTTCTGCGGGTTGCTCGGGCACTCGGCCGACGGATGCCCGGCGACGAACTTGGGTGACGACGGCGTGATCTGGCCGTTGCGGGTGAGCTGCACGATCGTCTGGCCACCGGCGTTAGGGCCGATGGCCAGCGTGCCGACCGAGGCGAATGTCTCCCCGCCCTGCTTGAAGTAGTCGATGTCCGTGTGCCCGTTGCCGGTCGGAATCGACGCGATGTGGTCCCAGTGCGCGCCCGGGCCTCCCGAGCTGAACACGGGCGTCGGCCCGGTCGTCGGCGCAAAGCCCGGAGCGGGATGGTCGTAGTACGCGTTCAGCCAGGCCTCCTTGAGGCCGTGACCGGCGAAGGCGGTGCCCGGGACGAGCACGAACGCGAGGGTCAGGAGGGCGAGGATCGGCTTACGCGGCATGAAGGCTGCAACGCAGCGGATCGGCGAAACTTGCGCCCCTGGCCAGACCTGCCCTGACAACCGTGATCATGCCCGCCTACCGCTCAGAGGCGACGATCCTCGAGGCCGTCGAGAGCGTGCTCGCCCAGACGGAGCCGCGCTTCGAGCTGGTCGTGGTCGACGACGGGTCTCCGGTGCCGGTCCGCGAGACGCTCGCCGCGATTGACGACCCGCGCGTCCGAATCGTCCGCCACAGGCGCAA
Organism: uncultured Thermoleophilaceae bacterium; assembly: GCA_963741455.1. Taxonomy (GTDB): domain Bacteria; phylum Actinomycetota; class Thermoleophilia; order Solirubrobacterales; family Thermoleophilaceae; genus JACVRW01. The sequence goes on along the minus strand of CAVUIF010000009.1, from coordinate 415,282 downwards.
CCGCGGCAGCGGGGCGGCGCGCGGCACGGCGCTCCGCATGGCCCGCACCCCATTCATCTCGCAGCTCGATCCCGACGATGCCTGGGAGCCCGAGTACCTCGAATCCGTCCTTCCGTGCTTCGAGAAGCCCGGAATCGGGCTCACCTACTCGAACGCCACGATCGTCGGCCACCCGGCCGGCCACGACGACTACATCGGGGATCCGTCCGTCCACCCGATGGACACGTTTCCGAGGTTCGCCGAGCAGAACCCGGTGCCGGCTCTGACGGCCACGATGCGCACCCAGGCGGTGCGCGACGTGGGCGGCTACGCGACCTGGGCGTGGGGCGGGGGCGACTACTACCTCTACGCCCGGCTGATCGCCGCGGGCTGGCGCTTCGCGTACGTCCACCGGCGGCTCGCGCGCTACCGGTGGCCGACGGCGGAGCGCGGGAAGAGCTTCGATCAACGCCGTGTGGAGCGCTACGACCTGTTGATCTGGCTCGCGTTCATGGCGCGCCACCCGCTGACACCGGGGCCGCGCCGGCAGGTGCGCACCCGCCTCCCGCGCGAGGCGCGAGCGCTTCTCACCAGCTTGCGCAGGCGGCTGCCCGGTCGATGAGCTCGCGCCGGGCGGCCTCGAGCTCGCCGGGCGAGCGCGCGGCCCACTCCGCCAGACGCGCGCGGCTGATCGCCACCTCGGCGGCGAGGTCCACCTCGCCGCTCTCCGAGCGCGTGAAGGCGCGTGAGACCAGCGCCGCGGTCGCGCCCAACCGCGCCAGCTGTGCGTACACCAGGTCGGTCGGAATCGGCAGGCCCGTGTCACGGACGCGGCCGACGCCCCCTGCCCCGAAGCGGAGGCCCGCGGCCCTGACCGCCGAGGCCACGCGGGCCGCCATCTCGGTCGCGAGCACCTCGAACCGGTTCGCCAGCCCGAGCGCGAGCGTCATGTCGTTCAGACCCAGGTGAACCTCCCCAACTCCATCGACCGCGAGAATCGCGTCGACGTCCCGCGCTGCCTCGGCCGTCTCGAGCAGGAGCACGACATGGGCCCGCCCCGAGACGAGGTCCACGAACCGGGCCACCTCGGCAGCGCCCCGGAACATGGGGAGCATCAGCACCTCGACGCCGGCCTCGATCAGCCGCTCGACCTGGGCGGCGGTGCCGGCGTGGAGAGGGTCGGTGCGCGCGAACAGCCGCGCGGTGCAAAGCGCCTCCGCGAGGGCGGGAAGCTCCTCGTCCTGGTGCGGGCTGATCCAGGTGCCCAGCCCGGCCTGGCGTGCCTCCTTGCCCAGGCGCTCCAGGTCCACTCCGACGCGGTCGATTCCCGCCGCGTCCGCGCGCGCCGCGAGGGACGGGTCGTTCGTCCACAAGGTGAGGACGAGGTGCCCCGGATCGGGGCTCAGGCGTCGAAGCTGTACGGGATCTCCGGCGTGTCGCGGGGAAGGCGCCACTCGTCCGGGTCCTCGTAGTCGTACGGCCGGTCGAAGTAGTTGACGAAGTTGGTCATCCCGCTCGACAGGTTCTTGACTCCGTGCCATATCCCGGGCGGGACCACGAGCAGCGTCGGGCGCACGTTGCTCACGGTGAGCACGTTCACAGAGCCCCCCGTGGGCGAGTCCTCACGCGGGTCGTAGAGCACCACGCGAAGGGTTCCGGAGACGACGAAGATGTGATCCGTCTGGATCCGGTGCTGGTGCCACGCGCTGATCACGCCCGCGTGGAGCGACACGTGGATCACGTGCTGGACCGGCAGCGTCGCCACGCCCCAGTCCGGCCGGAAGATCTCGGTCGTGAACCCGTTGGCGGTCACGATGTTCTTCACCTCGAACGTGCGGACGCCGTCGATCAGCTCCCTCTGCACGTCGAAGCCGGGCGTCACGTGGGGCTGGTCCTTGACCGCATTCGAGCCGTTCTCCGCGTTTGCGCTCATCGCGGCAAGCTATCGCGCTTCGGCTGCCAGAACGCGATCTCGCCCGCCGGCGAGGCGGCCACGACGCTGCGCCACCCGGCCGGGCCCTCGCGCGGCTCGAGCACCACGGCCGCCCCGAGCGCGCGTGCGCGCCGGGTGGCGGCCTCCACGTCGGCCACCTCCACGTACGGCAGCCACAGCGGGCGCCGCGCGCCGCACTCCACGATCCCGCCGTCGAGCCCTCCGCCGATGTCGAGCGCCTGGTACGAGCCGTCCGGCACGTCGATCCGCTCCGCCCGCCATCCGCACAGGCCCGCGTAGAACTCGCGCGCTCCCGCGAGATCGCCTGTATGCAGCTCGAGGTGCACCACCGGGCTTGGCATCTGCCCCCTGAGACCCGCGGACCGCGCCGAACTCATCGGTTGTCCTAAGGTGCCTCGGATGGAAGCCGCCCTCCTCGACACGGCCCGTACCGGCGACGAATCCGCCTTCGCCAGGCTCCTCGAGCCCTACCGCGGCCAGCTCCACGCCCACTGCTACCGGATGCTCGGCTCGGTGCACGACGCCGAGGACGCCATGCAGGAGGTCTCCCTCCGCGCATGGCGCGCGCTCGCCAAGTTCGAGGGCCGGAGCTCGCTGAAGTCGTGGCTCTACACCATTGCCACGAACACCTGCCTGAACGCGATCGAGCGGCGCCCGAAGCGGGTGCTCCCGCTCGACTACGCGCCCGCCGCCGACCCGCACGGCGGCCCCGGCCAGCCGGTCGTCGAGTCGGTCTGGGTCGAGCCGTATCCGGACGAGACGCTCAGCGTCGAGGACGGGCTCGCCGGCCCGGAGGCGCGCTACGAGCAGCGCGAGAGCATGGAGCTCGCGTTCATCGCGGCGCTCCAGCTCCTGCCGGCGAACCAGCGCGCTGCGCTGATCCTCCGCGAGGTGCTCGGCTTCTCGGCCCAGGAGGTCGCCGACTCGCTCGACACCTCGGTCGCGTCCGTGAACAGCGCGCTCCAGCGCGCGCGGAAGACGGTCGAGGAGCGGGTGCCCGAGGAGAGCCAGCAGGCGACCCTGAGGGCGCTCGGCGACGAGGAGCTCCGCGCGATCGTGGAGCGCTACATGGCCGCGTGGGAGTCGAACGACGTCGAGACGGTGATGGAGATCCTCGCGGAGGACGCCACCTTCTCGATGCCCCCGCTCGCCTCGTGGTTCGAGGGCGAGGAGTCGATCCGGACCTTCCTGTCCGGGTGGCCGATGTCGGGGACCTGGCGCTGGCGGCCGATCCCGGCGCGGGCGAACGGCCAGCCCGCGCTGGCGTTCTACGCGTGGGACGACGACGAGCAGGCGTACCTGCCCTTCGCGCTCAACGTGCTCACGTTCCGCGGCGACCGCATCGCCGACGTCACGGCCTTCGTCGCGCGGGCGACGGAGATCCCCGACGGGGAGTCCTACGCCCGCTGGGTGGACGAGCCGATCGACCCGGCCCGGCTGTACGCGGCCTTCGAGAACTTCGGCCTGCCGGGCCGGCTCGACCCCGAGCCGTGAGCGGCTAGCGCTTCTTGCGAGCGCCGCCGGCCTGGTTCGCGGCGGCCTTCGCGCCCTGCTTCGCGGCGCGTCCCGCGGCACTTGCGGCGCCGGCGAGGTTGCCGGCGGCGGAGCCCGCCGCGCGCTTCGCCGTCCCGAGCCCGGCGATTGCCTCTCTGCCCTGCCTCGTCCCCGCGGCCTTCTTGCCGGCGGCGGACGACTGGGTCCTCTGCTGGTTGCGCTTCCGTGTCGCCGCCGCCTTCTTTGCGGCTGCCTGGCGGTCGGCCTTTGTCTGTGGCATCGATACCTCTTCGTCGTTTGCGACGAAAGGCGTACCCGACCGGCGTAATGTCAATCTCGCGATGAGTTCCGGCACGTGAAAGGGTCTCTGTAGGCATGTTCAAAGAGACACCAGCAATCAGCGGCTTCGCGGTCGACGACATCGACGCGGCGCGCAAGTTCTACGCAGAGACGCTCGGCCTCGAGGTGACCGACGAGCCGATGGGCGTCCTCACGCTCCACCTCGCCGGAGGCCGGCCGACGCTCGTATATCCCAAGCCGGACTTCAAGCCCGCGACCTACACGATCCTCAACTTCGACGTCGACGACATCGACGCCGCGGTCGACGAGCTGAGCTCGCGGGGCGTGGAGTTCGAGCGCTACGAGGGCTTCGACCAGGACGACAAGGGCATCGCCCGCTCCACCGGGGACGAGCCCGACATCGCCTGGTTCACGGACCCGGCCGGGAACATCCTGGCCGTGCTCAAGAGCTGACGGCCGGTCGGCCGGGCCGCGCGAGGCCCCCTGCTCCGCGCGTGCCCGGCCCGTCCCGGCCTTCTGTGCGACCTCGGGGGAAGAGGTCGCGTGGGGAAGTCACCCGATGGCACCCCTCCCGCGCCTGATGGCGGCCCCGCTCGCGAGCAGCAGGGCGCCGATCGCGAACAGCAGGCCGAGGCCGAGGCCCGAGTACGGCAGGCTCCCGGCTCCCGCGCCGAGCACCGTGGCGATCGGCGTGAGCGACGTGCCGCCGCCCGAGCCGACCTCGTCGACCGTGCTGCCGTCGCCATCGGATCCGTCACCGTCACCCGGCCCGCCGGCACCACCGTCGGGGCCGAGCGGGTTGCCGGCTCCACCGGTCGCACCGGTCTCGTCGGAGCCGGGGGTCCCGTCACCGGCGTCGCCGGTGTCCTGCGACTGCGCGGCGGTCGTGCCGTCATCGCCATCGCTGGCAACCCGGGTCGGGGCGTTCACCGAGGGCGACGCGATCTGCGCGGCGCCTGTCGAGCCGTCGGCCGACTGGCCGCCGGTGCCGGAATCGCTCGTGCCGGCGCCGGCATCGTCACCGTCACTGGCCACGCGAATCGGAGCCGTCACGCTCGGCTGCCCGACCTGGCCTGCCCCGGTCGAATCGGCCGCGGTCTGGTCACCGCCGGCCGTCCCACCCGAGCCATCCGAGCCGGCGTTGTCGCCATCGCTGAGCACACGCACCGGCGCGGTCGCGCTCGGCGAACCGGCCTGCGCCGATCCGGTCGAATCGCCGGCGGTCTGCTCACCGCCGGCGGTGCCGGCCGAACCATCCGAGCCGGCGTTCTCGCCATCGCTCAGCACCCGCACGGGTGCGTCCGCGTTGACCGATCCGGCCTGGGCCGAACCGGTCGTGTTGCCGGCGGTCTGCTCACCGCCGGCGGTTCCTTCCGAACCGGATCCGTTGTCGCCATCGCTGGCGACCCGGACCGGCGCGTTCACATCGACCGACCCGGCCTGCGCCGAACCGGTCGAATCGCCCGCGGTCTGCTCACCGCCGGCTGAACCATCCGCGCCGGCGTCCTCGCCGTCGCTCAGCACCCGCACCGGGGCGTTCGCGTCGACCGAACCGGTCTGTGCGGACCCGTCCGAGTCGTCGCTGGTCTGCGGGGCGCCCACGGTGGCCGAGGGAGCCTCGTTGTTTCCGTCGCTGAGCACCCGGACTGGGGCGTTCACCTGCGTCGGTCCTGCCTGGGCCGTGCCGCTTGAGTCGGTGGCTGTCTGTTCACCAACCGACTGAGCTGCGGCAGGGCCCGCTGAGAGCGCCAGGGCCGTCATTGCGGCCCACAGCGCAAGAGCACTGCGTCTCATGTCCTTCTCCTTGCTGCTTCGAGTGACTGAAGGCCGGGACGGATCCCGGCTTCTGGCTAACCGCGCAGGGGCTAGCCGGGGCGCTCGAGCACCAGGGCAAATGCCGCTGGCCGGCAGACGGCCGGCGGCAGGGTGAGGCGGCGCAGCAGGCCGGAGCCCGCGAGCAGAAGCGCTGCAACCAGCAGCGCCAGGCCGCCTCCGAAGAGGAAGCTGGTGGATGCGCCCGAGGCGCTCGCGCCTGTGAGGCCGAACGAGAGATCGGGCTGCGGAGCGGAGTCGGTGCGTGCCGTGCCGCCGCGGACCGTGGCCGGTCCGGCGGCCTGGTGAGCGACGGCGGCGCGGCTCGAGGGCTGCGCGACACCGGCCCGCTCGGCCGGCGAGGCCGAACGCTCACGCGCAGAGCGATCCGTGCGAAGCGCCGCGCTCGCACGCGAGGCGGCGGCGCGGGTGATCTTGGTGCGGGCCGCAGCGGTCGTTCTTCGCGGTCACGACGTGGGCCGCGCCGGTCGCGGCCCCGGCGGGCGTGCCGGCCTCCGCGACCCTGTCGACCGTGGTCTCAACCACGGCCGCCGAAGGCTCGACAACCGCCTTCGCCGCAGGCCGGACGACCGTCTCGACGGCGGACCGAACCGCGGTCGCCGCCGGCGAGGCGGTCTCCGCGATGCGTGGCGTGGTCCGCTCACCCGTGCTGACGGCTGCACTCACGGTGTCCTGCATGAGCCCGGCCGGCGCGACGGCCGCCGCGGTCGCGGGCGCCCCGGCGCAGATCGCGCCGATCGCCGCGGCGACGACCGCCGTGACCCGGAGCGCACGCGGAAGCGCGTGGTTGGCCCGCTCATCCATGGAAGCCCGGTATGCCCAAAAGGGGGACGGCGCTTCGGCGCGCACGGGAACGAAGCAGCTTTCCCTGGGCCATCCTGCCCCTCGAATCGCCCGATTTGCACTGATTTGGACGGACGTACGATGCGCGTCCCAGTGTTACGGGGCGCACGTGCGCCGGGTAAAGGCGCCCCGTGAAGTGGCGCCGCGGACAGGGCCGGAGCGGGGATGTGATCGACGCGCGCGGCGGCGGTTTCACCCCGCGCGCCGGGCTCGGCCCGCGCGTGGCCGTGCCGGGCGGCCTGGGTGTGGTCGGAGTGATCCTGTACCTCGCGATCCAGGTCCTGTCGGGCGGCGGCGCGGGCGCGTTCGGAGTGGACAGCCAGTTCGGCGAGTCGCCCCAGGCCCCCGACGCGAGCGCGCGCGGCATCCCGGCCGCCCAGGACCCGGAGCGTGACCTGAAGGAGTTCAGCTCCTACGTATTCACCCATTCACTCGACACCTGGGAGGAGCTGTTCACGGAGGAGGGCTCCCAGTTCGAGCGGGCCAAGCTCGTGCTCTACCGCGACGCGGTCTCAACGGGGTGCGGCAACGCCTCTTCGGCGGTCGGCCCGTTCTACTGCCCGGGCGACGAGCGCGTGTACCTCGATCTCAGCTTCTACGGGGACATGGAGCGCGAGCTCGGCGCGCCCGGCGACTTCGCCTGGGCGTACGTGATCGCCCACGAGGTCGGCCACCACGTGCAGCAGGAGCTCGGCACGAGCGACGAGGTCAGGCGCATGCAGAGCGACAGCCCCGACGACGCGAACGAGCTGTCGGTGCGCCTCGAGCTACAGGCCGACTGCTACTCCGGCGTGTGGGCGCACAGCATCTTCGCGGCGGGCGACCTCGAGAAGGGGGACGTGGCCGAGGCCATCCGCGCGTCCGCCGCCGTGGGCGACGATCGCCTCCAGAAGCGGGCGACCGGAGAGGTGAACCCGGACTCCTTCACGCACGGAAGCTCCGCGCAGCGCACCGAGTGGTTCAACCGCGGCCGCGAGAGCGGCGAGCCCGCCGACTGCGACACCTTCTCGCCGGACTCGCTGTAGGGCGAGCGCTCAGCGCCTGATCCGGAACCGCTTCCTCACACGCGTCTCGTTGCCGAACTCGTCGACCGCCGAGATCACGAGGCGGTAGCGGCCCGGCCGGAGCTTGCGTCCTCTGAGCCGCCGCGGAAGGGCGCGCCTGTTGGCGCCGGCCTCGCCGGCATCGGTGAACCTCCCGCGCATGCGCACGAAGCGGGTGCACAGCGGGCGCCGGGCGTTGCGTGCTGTCGGCCGCCTGCACTTCCCGCGCACCCGGCGGCCCGGGCGGGCGCGCTGGACCCTGAAGGTCACGTCCGCGTCCTCGCTGAGGCGATAGCGGATTCGCCTCTTCCTCACCGACACGCGTGAGATCCGCGGTCCGGCGTTGTCGCAGGCCCCCTGGTTGGCTGCCTGGGTCGGGCAGCCGTCCTGGGTCTCGTCGCCGAAGCCGTCGCCGTCCGCGTCCGGCTCCATGACCGCCTGGAGGAGCAGCTCGCCGGTGGCGCTGTTGGGAGCGCGCGGACCTTGCCCGTCGACGAGCGGCGGCGCGTAGATCCGCGTGAACTCGTCCCCGCCCTGGTTGTAGACCATGTGCGAGGTACCGGCGTTCAGCGCGAGGTGCTCGCCCCGCTGGACCGCGAGCCGGGCGGCGAACTCCTCTATCGCGCCCGTGCCCTGCGTCGTCACCGTCGGCCCGGTGCCCGCTGCCTGCGCCAGGAGCGTGCCGCCCTGGTCCATGAGCGTGGCGAGCCGGAGCGTCACCGACTCGGCCGCGAGCGTCCGGAGCCGGAAGCGCACGATCACGCCGCTCGAGGGCGCCGGCGAGGCGACCGGGTCGCCCGCCGCGTTCGGGTTGATGTGGGCGACGAGCGTGCACCGCCCGGGCGCGGGGTCGGCGCACAGGTCGGAGCCGTTCGCCGGCATGTTCGTGAGCCTGCTGCCGAAGGTCTCGGCGGCGTGGCTCGCCGCGGGGAGGGCGAGGACGGCGACTATGACGGCTGCTGGCGCAACGACCTTGCGGATCATCGGAAGAACCTAATCCACATGGGTCAGGTTCGCACGGTGACGGGGGTCGCGGAGCGCCAGCCCGGGTATGGTCGGCTCGTGCGCCGCGCTTGGATCCCAGTCGCCGCCGCCCTGTCGCTGGCCGTCCTCGCACCCTCCGCGCCGGCAGCGCCGATCCTCGACCCGCTCGCCCCCACGTTCCCGCAGTTCCAGGGGGCGGCGGCCGCGCCCGACCGGCTCGCGTTCACCAAGGCGCCGCGCAACCGGTTCATGGCGCCGAACCCGCGCAGCAACATCCACAACGACACCTGGATGACGGACGCCTACCGCTGGGCCGGCCCGCTCGGGCGCTCGCCCGTCGCGTCGTCGAGCTCGATGCGGCCCGCGCTGTGCGGCTCGCTCACGTTCCATTCGCGCGGGTACATCGTGAGCGTCTGCCCGTCGCTCGTCGCCGCGCCGCAGATGCGCGTGATCGACCCGCACACGCTCGAGCTGCTCGCCACCTACGACATGCCGAACGCGCCCGACCCGCCGGGGCAGAAGGCGTACCAGAACTTCGCCGGCGGGGGCTACTTCTTCCTGGACGCCCGCGACCGGGTGTGGAGCGCCACGAAGACGAGCCACCTGTTCGTGCTCGGGGTGTCGCCGGACGGCCGGACGATCACGAAGCTGCGCGACTACGACCTGAGCGGGGTGCTCGAGTCGGACGAGCGGATCACCTCGGCGCTGCCGGACTTCCGGGGCCGGATCTGGTTCGTCTCGAAGAAGAACGGCAAGGTCGGGATCCTCAACCCGAGGACGCGCAGGGTGCGCGTGATCAGGCTCGGCGAGGACATCCAGAACTCGTTCACGGTCGACCGGCGCGGCATCTACATCGTGTCGAGCAAGCGCATGTACCGGTTCCGGGCGCGCCGGGGCAGGCCGAAGATCCAGTGGAGGCGCACCTACCGGAACTCCGGGATCGTGAAGCCCGGCCAGGCCGACGCCGGCTCGGGCACCACGCCGACGATCATGCGCGGCGGCTACGTGGCGATCACCGACAACGCCGACCCGATGAACGTCGTCGTCTACCGGAAGGCGCTCCGGCTGCGGCGCGGCAAGCGGCGCGTGGTGTGCACGGTGCCCGTGTTCGAGAAGGGCGCGAGCGCCACCGAGAACTCGCTGATCACGAACGGGCGCTCGCTGTACGTGGAGAACAACTACGGCTACCAGGACCCGTTCGGCCCGAGAACCGGCGCGCTCACCACGCCCGGGTTCGCGCGCATCGACGTCGGGCCGGAGGGGCCGCGGTTGCCGCAAGGTCTGGACGAACACGACGGAGCGCGCCCCGAGCGTCGTGCCGAAGCTGTCCACCAGCACCGGGCTGATCTACACCTACACGCGCGACCCCGCGGAGGACCCGCTCGGCCTGGGCCGGCAGCCGTGGTACTGGACAGCCATCAGCGCCCGCACCGGCAGGACCGCGTGGAAGGTCTACGCCGGCAACGGGCTCAGCTTCAACAACAACTACGCGGGCCTCGCCATCGGTCCGACCGGCGCGGCCTACCTGGGCACCACCGCCGGGATCGTCTCGCTGCGCGACGGATAGGCGCGCTTACCGCAGCCCGGCGAGGCGCAGGTGGCGCGCCAGCGCGCGCCTGTTCCGCAGCAGCTTGCGCGACGCGACCGCGAAGAAGCGGACCCGGCCCTTGCGGACGCCGATCAGGCGCGGGTTGCGCGTGTTCAGCCTGTAGATGCCGCGCGCTACCGCCCGCCGGCGCGGGTAGGCGCGGCGGAGCGCCCGCGCGCGCGAGCCGGGGCGCAGGCGACGGTTGCCGTGCGCGCGTGCCGTGGTCGCCACGAGCGCGACGCGGCCGCGGCGTGAGAACACCGCGGTCACCCGGCCTGAGCTCCGCTTGACGCAGTAGCGGAAGGAGCGGCGCGTGGTCCGGGCCGGTCGCACCGGGACGCGGCGGAGGCGGGCGCGCGTGAACCCGATGCGCACGCGGCCGATGTTGCGCGGCCCGATCGGCGACCGGCGCGCGAGGCAGCGGCGCGCCGCCGCTCCGGCGGCGCCCCCGCTCACGGACATGCCGTTCGTGAGCCGGACGACGTAGAAGCCGCTCAGGCCGTCGGAGTACCAGATCTCGTTGCGCCCGGGAACGAACGACGGGCTCGACATCGCCCAGTTGCTCGGCGGCGGCACGACCCCCGCGGGCGGGACGATCCGGGGCGTGACCGGGGCGTTGAAGTACGCGATCTCCCGCGGGCGCTCCGGGTCGCGGATGTCGAAGACGCGCAGGCCGGACAGGATCATGCTGCAGGCGACGATCTTGGGATCGACTCGCGTCGGCACGTTGCAGTAGTGGCCGGCGTAGCCCTGGACCGGGTTCTGGGCGCCGTTGTCGCCCCGGATCTCGTCGAAGTTCTCCTCCTGGTGCACCTCGAGGCGGAGGTTGGAGACGACCCTCGGGCTGCGCTCGTTCGCGATGTCGATCATGCGGCCGGCTCCGACCTCGCTCACCGAGCCGAACTCGTCGATCTCCACGAGGTACGGGTGCCCCTTCACCGTGATCGGGATCGCGTTCTGCGGGATGCTCATCGAGTTCCACTGGAGGCGCGCGACCTCGGGGACCTGAGGGATGGGCTCGCGCGACTGGACCTGCGTCGTGTCGAGGACGATCAGCCCCGAGCCCGTCCCCGCGACGTAGGCCCGGTTGCCGTCGGCGCGGATCGAGAGCCCGTGCGAGTCGTAGTTGCCGAACCAGATCGGCCGCGGGAGCGACGGGTTGGAGATGTCGACCGCGACCAGCGTCTGGCCCGTGGGCGACGCCGAGTAGAACGTGCGCCCGTCGGGCGACAGGCCGCTCTCGTGACCGAGGAAGCCGACCGGCGTGGTGGACCTCACCTCCGGCTTGCGGCAGTCCTTCGATATGTCGTAGATGTCGATCTGGCCGACGTTCGTCGTCAGGTTGCCCGCCACCGCCACGAGCAGGCCGCGCCGCTGGCTCAGCACCAGCGACTCGTGCGGCGTCTGCATCGCGGGCGTCACGAGCCGGGCGGTCAGGACGGGCTTCGCCGGGTTCGACATGTCGAGCACGTTCACGCCGCCCTCCTGGTCGAGGAGGTTCGTCGGGTACATGAGCGTCGTGTCGTAGTAGGCGCACTCGTGCCCGGCGGCGTCGACGTAGCGCTCGACCTTGAACCCGGCGACCGTGCCGATCGCGTTCGGCCGCGAGTACTGGCCGGCGAGCCGGGCGTTGCAGGTGAAGCCCCTGGCCGCTCGGCCGCTCTCGTGGTCCTCGGGGCTTACGCGTCCCTGTAGGCCGGTCTCCGGCCGGGAACCGGGCCCGCACCGATCCTGCGGCGTGGGCGTGAGCGGCGGCTCCGGAGCGAATGGCGCCTGCGACGCCTGGGCGCGCTCAGCGTCGCCCGGGTGGCCGGCGTGCGCGACGCCGGTGGCGCTCAGGGCGATGCAGACCGCGGCCACGAGCGTTGGAATCTTGCCCCGCATTCCCCCCTGTTATCACTTTCGGGGTGACGACTGCGGCAGTGGCGCTCGAGGAGTCGCGGCTCCGGCGCCGCGGGCAGATCTACGTGGCGCTCGCCGCCGTGGCGTGGTCGAGCGCCGGGGTCCTCCAGCGCCAGCTCACGCTCGACACGCCAACCCAGGTCTTCGGGCGAGCGGGGTTCGCCTGCGCGGCGCTCCTCGCCTACGTCGCCGTCGCCGAGCGCGGCCGGCTGGTGGAGGCGTTCAGGTCGGTCGGGCTCGCCGGCATCGCCGTGGCGGTCTGCATCGCGACCGCGTCGGCCGGATTCATCGCCGCGCTGAACCACACGAGCGTCGCGCGCGTCCTGTTCATACTGGCCATCGCGCCCGTGCTCGCCGCCGTGATCGCGCGGGTCGGGCTCGGCGAGCCGATCACGCGGCGCACCACGATGGCGATGGCGCTGGCGCTTGCGGGCGTCGCCCTGATGCTGGGCGCTCCGGGCGAGGGCAGCCTCGCGGGCGACGCGCTCGCGTTCATGTGCGCCCTCGCGTTCGCGCTGTCGATCGTGATCACCCGCTGGCGGCACGACATCTCGATGGCGCCCGCCACCTGCCTCTCGCAGGTGATGCTCCTCGTGGTCTTCCTGCCCTTCGCCGTCCCGAGCGAGATCCGCGGCGACGACATCGGCTGGCTGGCCTCGCTCGGCATCGGCCAGATCGCGCTCGGCCTGATCCTGCTGACCGTCGGCGCCCGCCTGATCCCGGCCGTGCAGGTGGGCCTGATCACGCTGCTCGAGGTGGTGCTGGGCCCCATCTGGGTCTGGCTGGCTCTCGACGAGCGTCCAAGTGCCCTGACGCTCGTGGGCGGCGCGATCGTGATCGCCGCGATCGTCATCCAGACGAGCGGAGCGCCGCCGTCCGAGCCGGACGAGGAGCAGGGCCTGCCGGCGCCGCACTAGCTGGGGCAGCGACCCACCTCAGGAGCCGAACCATCGCGCACGGCGCGCCGCGCCGAACTCGGCCTTCTCGGCTGCGTACTCGCGCGACGGATCGTGACGCCGGGCCGCCGGGGCCTCGCCCCGCAGGAAGTTGACGTCCACCTTGCCGACGAGCCCGTCACCGAACTCGGCGTAACAGACGCCCGACGCCTCGTACGGCGCCGGCGGCTCCTCTCCGGAGATCTCGGCCGCGATGTCATCGGCGACGACGAGCGCGGCCGACTCGGCAAAGATCCCGGCCTTGGGAACGTTCCGCGGGCCGGTGCAGACGTCCCCGAGGGCGTAGACCTGCGGGAATCGGGTCCTGAGGTTGGTCTGGTCGACGGGCACCCAGCCGTCGACCGCCAGGCCCGAGGCCGCGAGCGGGTCGGGTGCCCGGTGCACCGGAATCCCGACGAACAGGTCGTAGGGCAGCGTCTCACCGGTCGCCAGCCGCGCCACGCGGGCGGCGGGGTCGATGCCGATGACGAGATGCTGGGGCATCTCTTCGATCCCTCGCGACGGCCAGGCCGTCGCGGAACATCTGCGAGACCTCACCGGTCACCGGGACCGGACGCTGCATCGGGAACGTCGTCGCCATCTGCACCACATCGCGGACCCCCCGTCGCGTGAAGTGCTCGTGCAGGAGGAACGCCCCCTCGAACGGCGCCGGCGGGCACTTGAACGGCTGCCCGAGCACCGAGACGAGCACGCGCCCGCCATCGAAGTCGGCCAGCGCATCTCGCAGGCGCTCCGCCCCGGCGAGGGTGTAGTACTCGTGGCCGCCCTCCTCGAAGCCCGGCGTGGCCGCCATGTCGTAGTCCGCGCCCATGGCCACGACCAGGAAGTCGGGGTCGTAGGTGCCGGCGTCGGTCGCCACCCGCCGAGCGACCGGGTCGATGCCGACCACCGTCTCCTGGCGGAACTCGACACCGTCCTTCGCGATGTCGGCGTACGGCAGCCGCACGGCGTCGGCGGACTCGCGGCCGAGCATCACCTCGAGCTTGGAGAAGCCGAAGTAGAACGAGTCGTTGCGGTCGAGCAGCGTGACGTCGACCGCGTCGGGGACCGTCTCGGACAGCCGCGTCGCCAGCTCGAGCCCGGCGAAGCCGGCGCCGAGGATCAGGACGTGCCGCCGCCGCCCCATCCGCTGACGCGAGCGGCCTAGTCGACGCTCTCGGCCGGCGTGGCCCCGAGCTCAGCGTGGTTGTCCGCCGCCGCCCGCTTGCGCGCGTCCTTCTTGGCCTTCTTCTCTATGCGGCGCTCGAGGAGCTTGCGCTCGCGTTGGAGCTTCGCCATCGTGGTCTTCCGCTTGCCGGTGGAGGCCATGCGTCCCCCTCTGGGTGTGTGCGCGGCGAAACGCGGAGGGTGCTCGCAGGCAACGACAGCGGAGACGCGGGGCACTGCTTCGGTCGAACGAACGCCCGACCCGTGTGAACCGAGCCTAGCGCGCCCGCATCTGGAGAGGGCTCAATACCCGCTATTTGCGGCTTCTCCCAAGAGGCCGCTGACGGCCGCTTGCGTCGCTGGGTGTACGGTGGATGTTCGCTTTGCCTGAGCCCCTCGGCGGGGCGTTTCTCTCCGGCTCCGACACTCGGTCGGTTTATGGGCGTGCGACCTCAACCGGTCTGCGCCATAACCATCGACGTTAGGAGCCACATGTCTGTCACGGCCACACAGTCAAATGGCCGCACAGCGATTCGTCCGTTCACGATCGAGACTCCCGAGGCGGATCTCGAGGACCTGCGTGCGCGCGTCGTCGCCACGCGCTTCCCAGAAAAGGAGACCGTCGAGGATTCGTCCCAGGGCCCGCGGCTCGCGACGATGCAGGCGCTCGCGCGCTACTGGGCGGAAGACTACGACTGGAACAAGTGCGAGGAGAAACTGAAGGCCCTACCGCACTTCATCACCGAGATCGACGGCCTGGACATCCATTTCATTCACGTTCGCTCGGACCATGAGGACGCGTTGCCGCTCATCGTCGCGCACGGATGGCCCGGCTCGATCATCGAGCAGCTGAAGATCATCGATCCACTGACCGAATCCGACGGCACATGGCGGCAGCGCAGCGGACGCTTTCCATCTGGTGATCCCGTCGATGCCGGGCTACGGATTCTCAGGCAAGCCGACCGAGACCGGTTGGGGGCCCGAGCACATCGCGCGTGCCTGGGCGGAGCTGATGAAGCGCCTGGGATACGACCGCTACGTCGCCACGGGCGGCGATTGGGGCGGCCAAATCGTTGACCTGATGGGTGCACAGGCGCCGCCGGGGTTGATCGGCATCCACACCAACTTCCCTGGTGCCGTTCGGCCCGACGTCGCAGCGGCGGTCCAGTCCGGCGGCCCGACGCCACCCGGTCTGAATGACGAGGAAACACGCCTCTACGACAAGCTGGCGGACTTCTTTGCGACAGACGTGGGCTACGCAATCGAGCTGGGGACCCACCCACAGGCGCTGTACGGGATCGCGGATTCACCCGTCGGCCTGGCCGCCTGGATGCTCGACCACGACGCGACTAGCTTGGCGCTGATCTCTCGCGTCTTTGTCGACGGGCACAGGAAGGCCTGACCCGAGACGACGTGCTCGACAACATCACCCACTACTGGTTGACGAACACGGGCGTCTCTTCGGGACGTCTCTATTCGGAGAACAAGCTCGGCTTCTTCGACCCGAAGGGAGTGGACATCCCGGTTGCCGTGAGCGTCTTCCCTGACGAGCTCTATCAGGCGCCGCGGAGTTGGGCGGAGGAGGCGTACCCCAACCTCATCCACTACAACCAGCTCGACAAGGGCGGGCACTTCGCGGCCTGGGAGCAGCCGGAGCTGTTCGTCTCGGAGGTCCGCGACGGGTTGCGCTCGCTGCGCTAGATGTCGGTATTCGCACGGGTGCACATGCCCACGCTCGACGGGGCGACCGAGTGGCTCAACTCCGAGCCGCTCGGCCCCGCCGAGCCGCGCGGCCGCGTCGTGGTCGTGAACTTCGCGTTCGCGTTCGGGTAGCCGACGTGGACGACTGGATCGCAGTCGGGGTCGCCGGTAGCGAGGCCGAGGCCGAGCTGCTCCCGCGCCGAGTTGACTGGCGCGCGTGTTCGGCGGGCGGAGCGCTTCCTGCGCAATCCGGCGCTGACCGTGGCCGAGGTTGCTCGGGCGGTTGGGTACCGCCAGCCGCCCCACTTCGCGAAGGCTTCCCGGGCCGTCCACGACATGTCGCCGGCTCAGTGGCGGAGAGCGGGTGTACGGCCTCGGTCGGCCGAGTAGATACGACCGGCTCGCGCGTGAGCACGCCCGCCAAGAGCGCGCACACGAGGACACCGTTGGGGGGAGTTTTTCTTTCTGTACGGGTTGGGAATTCGCAAGTAGGGAGCGACGGCGGGAGCGCTACGCGGCCTCGCTACTGCTTCTCGCGCAAAGCAGCAGTCCGAGTCCGGTGCCGACTGGCCAGTGCCTTGCATGGAAAGCACAGCGCTTACTCACGCACATCCCGGGTCCGACCGGGGCCAGTCCGATCGTCGGCTTCGGGCGTGAGCCCCTCGGACAATCTCTTGATTTCGCGCAACATGCGCCGCTCCATCACCATGGAACCTAGTTCCATCGGGAGCATCGCGGCACGCGCTGTGAGCGAAGGGAGACGGAAGCGGTTTCGGCTGATCAGCCTCGTCGTCCTGCCGCGGTCCACCAGCACAAAGGTCCAGACCCAGTTCCCGTCATCGGACCGCCAGGCCAGGGCTTGTCGCGGCTCGACCAGCTCAAGTCGCATACGGTTTGAGCCAAGCTCGATCGTGTCACCGACCTGGGGGTGCTGGTACTCAGGCAGGACGTGATCGACGCTGTGCATGTCGAGCCCGAGCAGGTTCTCTATCCAGTCATAGGTGTACGCCCCTCCGCGCGGGGCCGGGCCCATTTGAGCGAGCCACGGCCAGACGTCGGCGGGCGGCGCCCCGATATCGATCGCCCGCGTGGTCGCGCCGTCGGCAGCTGGAAGCAGTTCGTCGCCCTCTAGCGGGCCGGCCGCCTCTGCCTGAGTTGCGCCCCAGGTGAGGATCGGTTCGCGAATGCGGGCATATCCCAGTACCCCGAACGCTGCTGATAGCACGAGAAAAAAGCGGCGAGCCCTCATGACCGACATTCTGCTTACAAGGCGCTTCGCGGCGCGACTGGTTGCGATACTCGCGGGTGTGGGGACACCTGGCCGACACCTGCGCGATGTTGGTACGGCAGCAGGAACGGCGGCGGTCGACCTGTACTGGTTGCCGCTCGGCGCGGGTGGGCAGTTCGTCCGGCTCAACGGTCGCGTCTACGAGGCGCTGGCGGCGCGGGTGCAACGCCGTCCCGCTTGTTATCTCTATCACTCCGCGCTCCAGGTCGAACTTCCGGAGGGGACGTTTGTCATCGAGCAGACGCCGGTCACGGATCTGAGCGGCAAGCAGCGGGGGGTCGTCGCCGAAGGCGCCGTCGGCAGTCGCTGGGCAGGCCGGTTTCGAATCTTCCGCTACGAGATCCGCGTGTGGCCCGGCGGACACATTCCTGACGTCGCCGAGGCCGTAGACAGCCCGCGTCGACTGACCAAGGAGGAAGCTGGTGCGCGGCGTGTCCTCGAGGCAATTCGGCGGGTCCCAACACCAGTGTGGGGTCGCGATGAGCTCGGAATGGGCGAGATGTGGAACTCCAACTCAGTCATCGCTTGGACGCTCGCGCGCAGCGGAATAGACGCCGAGTCGATTCCGCCTCCGACAGGGGGACGCGCGCCTGGCTGGCAAGCTGGGGCCGCCGCCGCCCGCACGCGAGACGAAACTGGTAGCCCGTTCGAGCCGGCTATCCCGCGACTCTGAACATTGCCGGCGGTCACGCGGCCGCGCCGTTTGCCGCGCGAGCGGCAGGGCGTCGCCGGAGCGCGCCGGCCCAGTCGAAGCGTAATACGAGACCAGCCGTCCGGCAAAGAACGCGGCGTGACGCTGGCCGTCACGCGCGGTCGGCGGCTTGCCGCGGACCCGACGGCGTCGCGGGAACGAGCGCCAAGAGCGGCAGGTCGCGCCGAGCCTTACTGGCGGCACGCTCCAGGTAGCGGTTGACGGCGGTCAGTCGTCGCCAAAGCGCTACGCGCTCCTGGCCGGCTGCCTCTTGAGCCCGAACGTCGATGTTGCGTGCCCCGACTCGAATCCGGGCGTGCGGGTTCGCGCGCAGGTTGAGGTACCACGCGGGCGGGCGGGCGGCGCCGGCGTTGGAGGCCACGACCACGAACGAGTCGCCCTCTGCCAAGTACTGCACCGGCGTGGTGCGGGTTCGCCCCGAGCGGCGCCCAGTGGTCTGCAGGAGGAGGACGGGTTGGCCACCCATGCGCCCGAGGAGCCGTCCTCCCGAGCGCCGATACACCCAAGCGTGCAGGCGCGTGCCCCAGCGTGTCATCGGGCGGGCACCGCTTCGCTGTCCTGAGTGCTCTCAGCCGCCGGCGCGGCGACAGCGCCGGTGGGCTTGGACTCGGCGCGCCGGCGTAGGCCGGCGAACTGCTTGAGCTGCATCACCCAGTGCGCCGGGTCCCAGATCAGCCAGTTGGCGGCGGCGATGAGCGCGTGCGGTTTCCCGCGCGCCTTGCCGGTCACGACCAGCCGCGTTTGCCCGTTGGCGGTCGGCCGCAGGAAGAAGCCCCAGGTGCTGTCGCTGTAAGCGCGGGGCAACTGGTCCGCCGGGTCGAAGTTGAGCGCCGCCGGGACGGTCAGCGATGCCCGCAGGACGAGAGCCTGCTCGGGCACCAAGAGCGCGACGTCGAACCAGCGGCTGGCATCCGGGGCCGAAGCGATGCGGTCGCCCTCCTGCAGGTCCTGCCATGAGGCGTGGATGTGGTCGGCGCTCGATCGGCCGCCGTTGTCGAGGCGGTCGAAGCTGTAGAAGCCGGCGCGGTCGCAGCCCATCTGCACCAGCCACGGCCAGACGCGCTCCGGCGGCGCCGCGATCGTGGTCGCCATCGCGCCGTACCGACGGCCGCCGGGGATGAGGTCATCTCCGGGGTAGGTCGCCGTCCGCTCCTCGTCGCTCGTACCGCTCCACTGGATACGCGCCCGCAGGACCGATGCGTAAAGAGCGAAGGCGGCTGCCGCTCCGGCGCCCAATCGCACCCGTGCTGCGATGGTCATCGGGCGACCAACTCGGGCGTCGGGGTGGTCTCCGCCGCCACGGTGCCGGACACCTGCCATTCCTGCGTGAGCTCAGGGGACGATCGCAAGAGACCAGTGAGGCGCAACGCAGCGGAGGCCAGCAGGAAGGCGCCGATGAGGACGATGACGGTGAACACGTCGGGCTGCCAGAGGAACGATGCCCGCCACCCGAACGTCAGCGCGGGAAGCGCGACGAGTAGGACGCCCCCAGCCGCGCGGGCCACAACGCCGGCGATCGCGAGCCACCGGTGGCGCGGGCGCCTGTGCGTCCGCGTCCGGAGGGCGCGCGCGGCGCGGACAACCGGCCATGCCGCCGCCGCGAGCAGCGCAAGGGCGATGAGGTTGAAGAACAGGTAGTAGCGGTGCAGTGAGGTGCCGGTGTCGATCGGGTCTCCGATGAGCGCGTCGATCGCGTTGCGCTCGACGCGGTCGACCGCGGCCGGGTAGCCCGGCAGCGAGAGTTGGTTCGCGGCGTTGGTCAACGTCACCACGGCTAGGTCGCGGCGCGGGAACATGACCATCAGCGCGCTCGAGTCGGGGGCGCGGCCGGGATGGAGCTGTGCGGGCTCTGACCACGGGCCGCCGACGTACCAGCCCATCGCGTAACGGGCATCGGCGTGGTCTGACCATGGGCCCAGCGTGCCCGGGCGTCCCGGGGCCAGCATCGTCTTCAGCCCCTGGCGTGACACGATGCGGTCGCCGTTGGCGGTGACGCCGTGGTTGAGGTACATGGCGAGGTAGCGGCCCATGTCCTGGGCGGAGGAGATGAGATAACCGGCGGACTGGATGCCGGGGCGGAAGGTCGGCCCGTGAGCGACGGTGACGCCGAACCAGTAGCGGTGCCCGGTTGCGAGCCCGGCGCGCTTCGCGGCGTTGAGTGCGACGTAGCTGTGGCGCATGCCCAACGGAGTGAAGATGTGGCGCTGGACGTACTGCGCGTATGGCTCGCCGGAGGCCCGCTCGATGATCAGCCCGGCCAGGATGTAGTTGCCGTTGGAGTACTCAAACGCAGCCCCGGGGGGCCGGACCAGCGTCGTGTCCTGCAGCTCGCCCAGAGCCTCAAGAGCCGTGCCGTCGACCGCGCTCCTGACGATGGGGCCGCCGGCGGTTGCAGGCAGCCCGGTGGTCTGCTGAAGCACTTGGCGCACCGTGATGCGGGCGGCGGCACGCTGGTCGGCAAGCCGGAACTCGGGTACGTAGCGACGGGCGGGCGCGTCAAGGTCGAGTCTGCCGGCATCGACGAGCTGCATCGCCGCCAGCGCCGTGAAGGATTTCGAAGTCGAGCCGAGCAGGAACGGTGTTCGCGGCGTCACGCGGCGGCCCTCACCGGCATCGCCGAAGCCACCCAGGTGCACCACGTCGTTCCCGGACACCACGGCGACGGCGAAGCCGGGCATGCCCGAGCGTTCCATACCCTTGCGGATGACGCTGTCCATCCGCGCGAGCGTCGCGCGGTCCGGCGCGGTAGCGCCGTTCGCAGGAGGCGCGATCACCGAGACGACAAGCAGCGAGGCAACGGCCGCGAACAGCCAGCGCACACCACCGCCGCCGTGGCTCAGCAGCTCCGACTGAGCAGGGCCGGTTGGCGCGGAAATCATTCTCTGCACTTCGTCTGGGCTAGCGGTCATCTGGCTCCGTGAGCCTGGGAGGGCGCGGACCGCTGACGGTGAGCGCGCATGAGCCGGCCGAGGTTTGGAGCCGCGGAGATCGCCCGCCGTGCTTCTTCGGGCAAGCGCAACACCCACTGTAGTCCTATCGCTCGCGTGAAAGCGATAGCGCCGCCGGACCTCGCTGCGAAGGGTCACGCAGACCGAGCGAGCGGGATGCCGAGGACGAAGCCGGACGCTGGTGTGGCCGGGCGGTCGCGGGTTCGAGTCCGGTCGCTCGTTGACTGACTAGACGCCCAGCACTGCGGCGAGCACGAGCATCAGCATGGCTCCGGTGACCGTACCCGCGACTGCTGCGATCCTGCCCCCGGCGGCGTATGCCTCCGGCGCCAGCTCGACGAACACGAGCGCAAGCATGGCGCCGGCCGCGAACGCGAAGGAGAACGGCAGCAGGCCGTGGATCTGCTCAACCGCGAGGTACGCCCCGACCGCGCCGACGGGCTGCGGCGCGCTCGTCAGCACCGCCGCCCAGAACTGCTGCCCGCGTCCGAAGCCCGCGCTCTGCATCGGGATCGCCACGCTCGTCCCCTCGGGCACGTTCTGCAGCGCGATCGCGAGGAAGATGAAGAGCGCGAGCCCGTCGGTGTTCGAAGCGAACGCCGTGCCGATCGCGAAGCCCTCAGGGAGGCTGTGCACGAAAAGGACGCCGAATACGAGCAGCGACCGGCGGACACCGGCCCCTGCAAGCTTGCCGACGTGGACGTCGCGGCCTGCCAGGAGCCCGCGCGAGCCGAGCAGGAACAGCACGCCCACGAGGAGCCCGGCCGCCACGGTTGCGCCGCCATCCTCATCCAGCGCAGGCAGTAGCAGCCCGACGACCGAAGCCACCCCCATCAGCCCGACCGTGGTGCCCGACAGGAACGGGCGCAGCTGGCTAGCGCGCTCGCCCAGGAGAAACACCGGTACTGCGCCCAGCCCGGTGGCGAGCGCCGTCGCGGTGCCAGCCAACGCGAGCACCGCGACGTCCATGTCGCCTAGCGGTCGACCAGATCGTGATCGAGCTCGAACAGCGTTCGAAGCCCACTGCGGACGACGGAGTGGTAGTCGGCGAGAACGATCGTGCTGCTGTCCGTGGCGGGCGTCATGACCGCAGAGGTATCAGTCATGAGAGCAGGAACGGGCCAGTCGGAACCCTGGCCATCCGCCGCCACCCGAAGGGACGCTGCACACAGCTACTGCCTCGCGCCGCCCACTGCGGTTCTCTTGGTCGTGTGGGGAAACCGAAACGACAGACCGCTCCCCGCACGCTCCTCAATCCCGAGCAGCGTTCGCTGACTCATGACGAAGCTGATCACCTCGACCGGCTCTACGAGTGAGGGGCTCAGAACGCTGCCTCATCCCCTCGCTTCAACCCCGGCAAGGTAGGGACCGAGCTCTTCGGCGACCACCTTCTCGTCCTCCGGCCACGGCGGCGTGTCGTATACCTCGGAGTCGAAGCCGCGCGGGCCGATGAGGCGTGCGCTGATATAGAGCGGCGCCCCGCCACTCAGCAGCTTCGCCCGGATGATCGGCAGGAATGGCTTGACATCGACCTCTGCTCCGGCCAGCTCCGCGATCGACGCTGCTGCGGTGTCGGCCATCTGGGCTCCGAGTCCCCCGTGCTTGATCGGATAGGCGGCGGCGTCGCCGGCCGCGTGAACGCGCCCGTCCGCGCCGGGCACCCGGCAAGCCGAGTCGATCGGGATGAACCCGTGCGCGCCGCCGCCCGCCAGGCCCCGAATCCCAGGGCCGGCGATGCGAGGCGTCGCGATCATCCTGCCCGGGCGCAGCTCGACCCCCTGGGGCTGCACGATCACGTGCCCGGTAGCGGGGACCTGCGCCAGCGCCGACAAGTAGACGCTGATCCCGGCGCGCTCGAGCAAGCCCGCCACGGCGTCAGTGGCGGCACGCCCAAAGATCGCCATCGGGCTCACCTCCGGGGTCACGAGCGACAGCTCGAGCTCGTCGATCCCCATGCTGTACGCGCGCTCTGCGGTCATCAGCGCGAGCTCGTAGAGCGGGAGTGGCCACACCGGCCCGTCGGGAAGTAGAAAAGCGATGCTCTTCGAGTAGCCCTCCTCGACGTCCTGGACGACACCCTGATAGGTCTCGTCAGCTTCCGCGTCGCGGAACGTGCGCACGTGCTCGAACGCCTCGGTCTCGCGCCCGCCGACCGCAACCAAGAGCGCGTCGTAGCGAAGGTTCTCCCCGCCGTCGGTGTGCACGACCTGCGCCTCGCGGTCCACCCAGGCGAGCGTGTCCTTGAGCCAGTTCGCGTCGTTGTCGGCCATGATCCGCCCGAGCTCGTATCGGCTCGGAGGCCCGAACGCGAATGGCTGGCGAACGGCGAGCGGCCGCATGACCAGGTCATCGTTCGGCGCGACGACGTCGATGTCGACGGAGCTGCCCAGCAGCCGGCGTAGCCGTAGCAGGCCTTCGACAGCGGCGATGCCGCCTCCGCACACGACCACCCGAAATTCGCTCATAGCGGTGACAGTACGCCCCGCCCCGCCCACGCGCACGTCCGGCACGTGACGCAGACACAGGAGGGGTTACCGCGACCGCCGCCGGCCGGCTCGCATGCGACCTCGACCGCCGCGGTCATAAGAATGCGTGCGTGCCCGAGTCAGCCGACCCAGTTCCGGCATCCGGCGCCGGTTCCCGAGTTGCCGCCGGACATGCCACAGCCGCCGTGCCGTCGGCGGCCCCGCACGAACTCGCCGGCGATGTCCGTGGCGGGCTCGTGGGCGACCGTTTCGAGTCCGCCGAGGACGTCATCGTCCTGGAGGGCGGCTCGGTCGTGGGGATCCTTCCCGTCGAGCGTCTGCTCGCAGCCCCCGCCGACCTTCCCGTCCGCGAGCTGATGATTGCCGATCCGGTGACGATCACCCCCGATGCCGATGAGGTGCTCGCAGCACACCGGTTGATTGGGCGGCACGAGAGCAGCCTCGTGGTCGTCGATCCCGCGGGTCGCTTCTGCGGCCTCGTGCCCCCGTCGCGGATGCTGCCGGTCCTGCTCTCCGCCCACGACCGCGATTTGGCCCGGCTCGGCGGATACCTCACGGGCGCTCGCCAAGCGAGGGGAGCGGCGGAGGAGTCCGTCGGCTGGCGCCTCTGGCACCGTCTGCCGTGGCTGCTGCTCGGCCTGCTCGGCGCAATGGGCTCCGCCGTGCTGATCGGCGCCTTCGAGGAGCGGCTGGAGGGAAACGTCCTGATCGCCTTATTCGTTCCGGCGGTCGTCTACATGGCAGACGCCGTCGGAACTCAGACCGAGACGGTGCTCATCCGCGCACTTGCCGCAGGCGTCAGCACACGGGCGATCTTCGCCCGCGAACTGGTCACCGGCCTCGTGATGGGCGTTGTGGTCGGCGGGGTTTTCTTCGTGTTCGCGGCCGTCGGCTGGGGGGACGAGCAGGTGGCGCTGGCGGTGGCGCTCGCACTCTTGGCAAGCTGCTCGATCGCCACGCTCATCGCCATGGCCCTGCCGGCCGCGTTCCAGCGTTTCGGCGCCGACCCCGCCTTCGGCTCCGGACCGCTGGCGACAGTCCTGCAGGATCTCCTGTCCATCGCCGCCTACCTGGCGGCTGTGGTCACCCTGGTCGACTGACCGCGTGGACGAGGCGACTCGCTCGCCCGACGACCTGGCCACGCTCGACGAAGATCGGCAGTGAGCCTGCGCGACGACCGTCGGCCACCTGCTCGTTCGACGAGGGTGAGGCGGCACTACTAGCACTCAAAAGAGCGGCGAGTTGCCACTTCGGTTGCCACCCAGCCCGCCGAACGGCTCTCGCCGTTCGTCCTGAATGACGAACTCCCCGTCGTAGCAGGGCCTTCGTGCGACGCGCCCGTCAGGATTCGAACCTGAGACCTTCGGTTCCGTAGACCGACGCTCTATCCAGCTGAGCTACGGGCGCTCGGCCCGAGAGGGTAGCGATCGGAGCGGCGACCGGCGAGCTTCGATTAGTACTCGAAATTGCCCTTGCCACGCGCGGCGGCGGCGGTTACGGTCGCGGGGACTGGCCTATGCGACTTGCCCCGCACATGCGCGGCAGTCTCGCGACGCTCACCCTGGCGCTGCTGGTCCTCCTCGTCCTCATTTCGGTCGCGTTCGGACAGGGGTCCGGGGACAGCAGCTTCGGCCGGCTCGTCCAGCCGCGCGGCGAGGACGGCTGCGTGCACAGGAATGCCGTCAACCGCTGCGCGAAGGGCCGGTTCGTGACGAGTCCCGAGGACGTGGTGCTGAGTCCCGATGGACGCTTCGCCTACGTCGCCTCGTACGGAAGTCATGCGATCGCGATCTTCCGGCGCAACCGCCGCACAGGCGTGCTGACGCAGCTCCCGAGGCGGCGTGGCTGTGTTCGCCACCTGCGCCGCAACTATCCCGGCCGCACCTGCACGCGCGGTCGCGCGCTCGGCGGTCCGATCGCCCTCACGATCAGTCCCGACGGCGAGCACCTGTACGCGGTCTCGGCGAGCAGCGACGCCCTCAGCGCGTTCGCCCGTAACGAGCGAACCGGCACGCTCCGGCAGCTCTCCGGCCCCGCCGGCTGCTTCAGCCAGCGGCCGGGCGGCGGATGCTCGCCGGCGCGCGCGCTGAACGAGCCCACGAGCGTGGTCGTGAGCCCGGACGGCGATCGCGTGTACGTGGCGGGGCGGCGCTTCCCGAGCGCGGTGGCGATCTTCACACGCGCGCCGAGCGGGTCGCTCGCCCAGCCGCCTGGCACGGCCGGCTGCGTGAGCCACTTCGGCGGCTCGGGCTGCGCCACGGCGCGCGCTCTCGAGTCGCCTGAGGAGGTCGCGGTGACTCCCGACGGCGAGCACGTGCTCGTGGCCGCGAACCGAAGCAACGCGGTGGTCGTGCTCAGCGTCGGGCCCGGCGGGCTCTCCCAGCCGGCGGGTGAGGCGGGCTGCATCGGCCGCGTGAGCGGGGCCGGCCCCGAGGGGTGCGCGACCGGACGCGCGATCGCCGGGCCCGTGGACCTCGCGGTGAGCCGCGACGGGCGCTTCGTGTACGCGTCGGCGTCGAGGGCCGATGCGATCGCGGTGCTCCGGCGCAACAGGACCACCGGCGCGCTGACGCAGTCGACCACCCGCCGGGGCTGCGTCAGCCAGGGGGGCGCGGAGGGCCGGTGCGCCCGCGGAAGAGGGCTCGACGAGGTATGGGGCATCGCCCTCAGCCGGGACGGGCGCAACCTCTACGCCGTCTCGTCCAAGGTGAACATGCTCGCCGCGATGACGAGGAGCCAGGCGAACGGCCGCCTCCGGCAGCTGCCCGGGAGGTTCGGCTGCTTCATCCGCGCGGGCGGCTTCGGATGCCGCGAGGGCCGCGGCCTCACCGTCGCCGTCGCGACGGCCGTGAGCCCCGACGGCCGCAACGTCTACGTCGCGTCCGAGGACATCTACCTCGGCGGGGTCGCCGTGTTCCGGAGGCTCGCGCGGTGAAGCGCACCGCCCTGCTCGCGGCGAGTGGCGGTGCTTCTGATCCCGGCCGGTGGGCTGTCCGCCCAGGACACCACGACGGGCGCCGCGGTGCGCGGCCCCAACGTGGTCGTGCTGATGACCGACGACCAGCGCTACGACGACATGGCCCCGCTCCGGAAGACCAGGCGGCTGATCGGCGAGGCCGGCGTGAGCTTCACGCGCTCGTACGTGTCGTATCCGGTCTGCTGCCCCGCGCGCGCGACCTACCTCACCGGCCAGTACGCGCACAACCACGGCGTGCGCTGCCTGTACCCCGAGTGCGGCGGCGGCTACGGGGCGCTCAACCAGCGCTCATACCTGCCCGTCTGGCTCGAGGACGCCGGCTACGTGACGGCCCACATCGGCAAGTTCCTGAACGGCTACGGCAAGGAGGAGGGCACCCCGCTGCTACCGAACGGCTGGACGGAGTGGTTCGGCCTGATGGATCACTTGACCTACCGGATGTGGGGCTACGACATCTTCGAGAACGGCGAGCGGAAGCGATACGGCCGCGTGACGCGCGAGCTGCCGCGCTACTACCAGACCGACGTGCTGGCGAACAAGGCGAGGGGCTTCATCCGGCGGCGCTCCGGCGGGGACGCGCCGTTCTTCCTATCGGTGGCGTTCCTCGCGCCGCACCACGAGTCCGCCCATACCCAGGCCCTGACCGACAGGGTCGTGCGGGCTGCGCCGCGCCACCGCGGGCGCTTCTCGCGCATGCCGCTCCCGAAGCCGCCGGGCTACAACGAGGGCGACGTCTCCGACAAGCCGTCCTTCCTACCCCGCTTCAACCGGCCGATCAGCGGGCGCCGCGAGGCGACGATCACGAAGCGCTTCCACGAGCGGTGGGAGTCGCTCCTCGCGGTGGACGACGCGGTGCAGGACATCCTCGGCGAGCTCCGCCGCACCGGCGAGCTCGACAACACCTACGTCATCTTCACGTCCGACCACGGCTTCATGCAGGGCGAGCACCGGATTCGGAGCGGCAAGATGGTCCCCTACGACCCGTCGACCCAGGTGCCGCTCCTGGTCCGCGGGCCCGGCATCCCGAGCGGACGCAGGACTAAGGCGCTCGTGGGTGACGTGGACCTCGCGCCGACGATCCTCGACATGACACCGGCACGCCCGCGCCGGCTCGACGGCCGCTCATTCCTTCCGTTCGCGCGCAACGTCGGGCTTCGGAGCCTACGGCCCTTCCTCCACACGACCGCCGGGCAGGGCGCGAAGGGCCGGACGAACACCCGCGAGGGCGGGGAGCGCGGCGCGCAGCCGCGCGTCCCGGCGTGGAGCGCGGTCCGCACGACGCGCTGGCTCTACGTGGAGTACCGGGGCGGTCAGCGCGAGCTCTACGACCTGAAGCGCGACCGCTGGCAGCTCCGCTCGGTCGTGGGCGACCCAAACCTCCTCCAGCGGACCAGGACCCTCCGCCGCATCCTCGGAGACCTCCGCACATGCCGCGGCAGCTCGTGCGCGCGGATCGCCGCGGCGTCGGTCCGCTAGCCGCAGCACGGCTACCATCGACTCCCTCCGGAGAGGTGGCCGAGTGGCTGAAGGCACTCGCCTGCTAAGCGAGTATGGGGGGAAACCTCCATCGAGGGTTCGAATCCCTCCCTCTCCGCTGCGCCTCCCACGCGGACGCAGGCCGCTGTGTCAGTCGCGGGTGGTCAGCGAGTCGATGGCGACCGTGATCGCGAGCATCAACGGGGCGTCCTCGCCGGCGGCGACGTCGACGCCGTACGTGTCCCGCACGCGAAACCACTTCTTCGAGACCTTCGCGACCGTGTCGCCCTCGCGCTCGATCTCGTACTCGTGGTCCACGACGTTGCCCTTCGCCTTCATGTCCGCACCCTGCTCGACACCGATGGCGAAGCGATCTCGGATGCCGACAAGCGCCTTGTGGACGGTCGCGACCGTGTCGCCATCGCGCTCGATGGCGACCTTGTCCCGAACGCTCAGCTTGCGCTCCTGAATGCGGAGGACCTCGTTCCCCGAGGAGTCCTCCAGGACAAAGGTCTCTCGGAGGCGGACCGCCTTGCCGTCGACCTTGTAGGCGGGTTCACCCTGTTCGTTCTCGATCCAGAAGTCGTCCCCGATCGAGAGCAGCTTCTCGCGCATCTGAAAGCGCTCACCGTCGGGCTCGTCGCCGCGATTCCGCAGGAGTCCCATGGCGCTACCGTATGGCGGCGTCTCGGCCAGCGCATCACCCCGTCCGGGTGAAGCGAGGCACGGCCCGCTACAGCAGGCGGCCCTCCAGGCGCAGCAGGTACTCCTTCTTCTCCAGGCCGCCCGTGTAGCCGCCGAGCTTCCCGCCGGTGCGCAGCACGCGGTGGCAGGGCACGACCACCGGCATCGGGTTGGCTCCCAGGGCGTTGCCGGCCGCGCGGACGGCGCGCGGGCTGCCCGCCTCGGCGGCCACTCCGGCGTAGGTCGAGACCTCGCCGAAGCCGATGTTCGCCGTCGCACGCAGCACCTCGCGCGTGAATCCGGCGAGGTGGGACCAGTCGATCGGCACGTCGAAGCGCTCGCGGCGGCCCTCGAAGTACTCGTCGAGCTCGCGCCGCACGGGGTCGAGCCGGGCGGGCGCCTCGAGCACTCGCGGGGAGACCCGGCGGGCCAGCTCCTCGAGCACCTCGTCGTCGCCGCGGAAGTCCGTGTAGGAGATCCGCACGAGGCCCTTCGGCGTCGCGGCCACGACCAGCGGGCCGAGCGGGGAGTCCACCGACGCGTACGCCACGTCGAGCAGTCCCTCCTGGTCGGCACGGGTGGAGAGGTCGGGGGTGTCCGCGGGCAGGTCGAGCGCGGCGTCGCGCAGCTTGGTCTCGATGTCGTTCATTCGCTCATTTCCTCCTTGAGGCGCTTGAGCCCCTCGTGCACGTTGCGGCGGGCGGCGTCCTCGCTCGACTCGAGCAGCACGGCCAGCTCGGCGTAGGGCATGCCGAGGACCGTGCGGCAGAAGACGGCGGTGCGCTGCTTCGCGGGCAGCGCGCGGACGCGGGCCCACAGCTCCGGGTCGTCGTCGTCCGGCGGGCCGGTCGCGCCCTCGGGCACCGCCGCCACCGGCACCGCGCGCCGGCCACGGGCTCGGTGCGCGTCGATCGACTTGTTCTGCGCGATCTGGAACAGCCAGGCGCGCAGGTTGTCGGCGCGCGTCAGCTTCGGGTACGCGCGCAGGGCAGAGATCCAGGTCTCCTGAAAGGCGTCGTCCGCCTCTGAGCGCCCGGCCGTCGCGACCAGGAAGCGGTACACGTCGGCGCGGTGCTCGTCGAGGAGCGCCTGGAAGGGGGGCAGGTTCACTCTCATTGAACGAGCCGCGCCGGCCGTCCGTGAGATCAGGC
Organism: uncultured Thermoleophilaceae bacterium; assembly: GCA_963741455.1. Classification (GTDB taxonomy): domain Bacteria; phylum Actinomycetota; class Thermoleophilia; order Solirubrobacterales; family Thermoleophilaceae; genus JACVRW01. The sequence goes on along the minus strand of CAVUIF010000009.1, from coordinate 385,837 downwards.
CCTGACGAACAGCGGCGTGCCGAGCGGAAGCGTCCGGATCATCCACCGCGCCTGCGACGAGGTCACGCGCAGGCAGCCGAGGCTCGCGGCCTCGCCGATGCTCGACAGCTCCTCGGTCGCGTGGATTGCCAGGCGGTCCCCGCCCGGCCAGCTCGCCGGGAGCCGTGTCTGGTGGCCCGTGACCGCGAGCACGCAGCAGCCGTAGGGCGACTCGGGGTCGCTCACCCTGAGCTTGTCGGTGACGGTGAAACGGCCCCGCGGCGTGGAGTTCCCGGCCCTGCCGACTGCGATCTCGTAGCGGCGGACGGTCTCGCCGTCGCGCTTGATGTGGAGCGTCCGGCGCGACAGGTCCGCGTGCATCGACCAGCGCACGCAGTCGATCCCGGCCTGGCTCGCCGGCATCCAGGCAACCTCGCCGTTCTCGAGCTCGGGCGCCTGCACGGAGATCCAGTCGCCCCGGCGGCGGATCACGCCGAGGATCCGCGGCGAGCCCCACTCGGTCTTCGGCGACAGCCGGATGCGCACCTTCCCGCCCGGCTTCTCGTAGAGCGTGGTCCGTCCGCTGACGAACGCGGTGGAGTAGCACGCGATCGACTGCGGCTCGGACGGGAACGGCGCCTCGATCGGGCCGCCGAGGCTCGGCACGAAGTGGCGGGCGCCCGCGGGGGGCTCCTCGCCGGAGCTGGAGCCGAGGCCGCCGCCGTCGTCGTCCCACTCGGAGAAGCCGGCGAACGCGGCCGCGCCGCCGATCACCGCCGCCAGGAAGCTGCCCATCACGAGTGTGAAGAGAGAGGGGCTGCGCGATTCGGTGCGCGGCTGCCTGCGGCGCTTCCGCTCCGGGCCGCGCACACCCTCGCGCGCGGCGAGCATCTCGAGCACCGGCTCGCTCGACACCGGAACGACCGGCCGCTCCTCGACGGCGACGGCGGCCGCCACCGGCTCGAGGGCCGGCTCGGCGGCGTCCTCCTCGGGCTCGGGGGCCTCCTCCTCCTCCTCAGGCTCGGCGTCGTCGGGCGCGGCCTCCTCAGACCCGGTTTCCGGAGCGTCGCCGTTTGCCTGCGGGTCTGGAGCGGGCGGCACGACCTCCAGAGCGGGCGGCTCGATCTCCGCGGCATCCAGCTCGGGCTCGCCGTTCTCGGAGCCCTTCTCCACCGAGATCCAGGTGCCCTCGTCCAAGAGCGCCTGCAGCACCGCGCCGAGGTCCTCGCCGCGCTGGGCGCCCAGCTCGTCGGCCAGCCGCTCGATCGCGGCCGCCCGGCGGCGGGCGACCTCGTAGGGCTCGACGTCGTACACGCGCGCGAGCGCGTCGTCGGGCACGCGTCTTCGGAGCGAGAGAGCGAGCAGCTCTCTCTCCCTCGGATCGAGGCGCTCAAGGGCCCCGGCGAGCTGTTCGGGCGGTATCACGGAGGCGGGGCCCCAGCCTACTGACGGCCTCGGTGGGCTAGCGCAGCCGTGGGCCAGCGGAGGGGGTGGGATTCGAACCCACGGGGGACCTGGCGGCCCCCTCCGGCTTTCAAGGCCGGTGCATTCAACCGCTCTGCCACCCCTCCGGGGGCGCCCAATGCTAGGCCGTCACCGGCGGACGAACCGGGCCTGCGCGCGCTGGAGCATCACGCCCACGCGCTCGCCCCGGCTGCCCGGATGCGGCATCACGCCCAGCTGCTGGGCGAGCAGCGCCATGTCGTAGTAGGCGCGGTAGCGCTCGATGAGCCCGCCGGCGAAGTCCCACACGTCGATCCCGTCGATGTCGATCCGGCGGCCGGTGGGCGCGAAGCCCGGGGGCTCGATGTCGCCCGTGTGGGTGCCCTCCATCCGCCACGCCCAGCTCACGGAGTCGCCGTGCGCGTCGAGCCAGAACGGCCCCGGCGTGAAGTGAAGGTCGGGGAACGCGATCAGCGATCGGCGCATGAAGTCCTTGACCTCGTCCACGCCGCGGGCCGGCTCCGGCAGCGCCGGGTCGAGCCAGACCACGTCGGGCGTGACGAGCCCCTCGATCGCATCGGGGTCGTGCGAGTTCCAGGCGTCGAGGTACCGCTCCGAGAACTCGCGGGCGAAGCGCTCGTCGACCATGTGCGGACGCTACTCCGTCGAGGCCTCGGGGGGAAGGATGCGGTCCGTGCCCAGCCGGTCCTGGAGGACCTCGGGCACCGCGACCGAGCCGTCCGGCTGGAGGTGCTGCTCGAGCAGGGCCGGCACCAGCCGGCTCGTCGCGAGCGCCGAGGCGTTCAGCGTGTGGACGAAGCCCCTGGAGCCCTCGGCGCGGTACTTGATGTTGGCCCGGCGGGACTGATAGTCGCCGGCATGCGACGCCGACGAGACCTCGCGATACGCCTGCATGCTGGGAATCCAGACCTCGACGTCATATGTGATCGCCATGGACGCGCTGGCGTCCTGAGCGGCGAGCAGCGAGGTCCGGTAATGCAGGCCGAGCTCCTGCACGATCCGCTCGGCCTTGCCCACCAGCTCGTCCAGCGCGGCCTCGGACTGGTCGGGTTGGACGAACTGGAACAGCTCCACCTTGTTGAACTGGTGGCCACGCACCGTGCCGCGCTCCTCGGTGCGGTACCCGCCCGCCTCGCGGCGGTAGCAGGGCGTGTACGCGAACACCTTCTTCGGCAGGTCCTCGAGCACCTCGCCGGAGAAGACGCTGAGGATCGCGGTCTCGGCCGTCGGCAGCAGGAAGCGCGGTCGCTCGCCCTCGCTCGTCTGGAGGTGGAAGACGTCGTCGTAGAACTTGGGGAACTGGCCCGCCGCGTAGCCGACCTCGTCCAGGAGGAGGTGCGGCGGCAGCATGAACTCGTAGCCGTCCGACAGGTGCTCCCGCACGAAGAAGTCGAGCAGCGCCCACTCGAGCACCGCTCCCATTCCGCGGTACAGCCAGAACCCACGCCCTCCGAGCTTGGTCCCGCGCTCGAAGTCGATCAGGCCAAGCCTCGTCGCGATCTCGACGTGATCGGTGGCGATGGAGCTCTGTTCGCCCCAGTCGCGCACGACCTGGTTGTTCTCCTTGCCGCCCGCCGGCACGCGCGGGTCGGGGATGTTGGGCAGCTCGAGCATCAGGTCTCGCAGCCGCTGCTCGACCTCCTCGAGCTCCGGCGTGAGCGCGCTCAGCTCCTCGCGCGCGCCGGTGGCCGTCTGCTCGAGCTCCGCGGTGTCCTCCCCCGCCCTCTTCCGCTCGCCGATCTCCTTGCCGATCCGCTTGCGCTCGCCGTTCAGCGTCTGCACGCGGTCGACGAGCTCCCTGCGGCGGCGATCCGCCTCGAGGATCGGCGCGAGGTCGGCGCCCGCGCCGCGGCGCTCGAGGGCTGCGGCTACCTCGTCCGGCTGCTTTCGTAGGAGCTCAAGGTCGAGCATCGCGACCTCGCCCCGGGGCTACTCGCTCTGGCCGCCGGCCGTGGGGTCGTCCGTGCCGCCCCCGGCCCTGCCCGAGTACTGGTCGACGAAGTCCGCGACCGCCTCGGCCTCCTCGCCGGTCACGATGTTCGCGGGCATGATCGCGCCGGAGAAGCCGCCGTTCCGGATCGCGAACAGCGCGTCATCGCGGTCCACCTTCCGCACGTCGAAGTTCGGGCCGTTCGTGCGCTCGCCGCCCTGGAGCTGGCCGGACGCCTTCGACCCGTACGAGTTCGCCGCCTCGAAGGTGTGGCAGCCCGAGCAGCGCTCGTAGAAGAGCTCGGCCCCCTGGCGGGCCGTCTGATCGCTCTCCGGCACCTCGATCTCCCCGCCGCAACCGGCCAGGACGACGGCCGCGAGGGCGCAGGCGATGGCGATCGGACGCGTCACGGCGGGGCATAGTATCCGCTCGCCTTGACCCGTCCGACGCTCACCCTCGCGCTCGCAGCGCTCGCCCTTGCCGGTTGCGGAGACGACGAGGAGCCGACGAGGACCACAACGGTGCCGGCGAACGGGACGCTGCGCGTCACCGGGACCGAGTACGCGTTCGACCCGGGCGCGGTCGTCGTCCGGGGCGCCGGGCCGCTCACGATCCGGCTCCGCAACGACGGCTCGCTCGCGCACAACCTGAAGCTGCGCCGGCAGGGCGAGGAGATCGGCGGCACGCCGTCCTTCTCCGGCGGCCAGACGCGCTCCGCGCGCGTGAACCTCGAGCACGGGAACTACGAGATGGTCTGCACGGTCGGCGACCACGAGGAGCTCGGCATGACTGGGACGCTGACGGTCCGCTAGGCGGTCCGCAGGTGCTTCGCGAACCGCATCAGGGTGCCGCGGTCCCCTGGCCTCAGGTCCACCTCGTCCATCAGGACGCGCATGAACTCGAGCCCGCGCCCCGACTCGGACAGCTCGCCGCGGCGCGTGACGCGCGGGCGGAAGCGGCCGGTGTCGTGCACCTCGAACACCAGCGCCGGCCCCTCGACGGCGGCGGCGATCCTGATCGGGTCCTCCGTTGACGACGACCCGTGCTGGATCGCGTTCGTGACCGCCTCGCTCATGGCGAGCTTCACGTCGTAGCAGGCGTCACGGCTGAGGCCGAAGTCGGCGGCGGCCCGTTCCGCGAAGTCACGCGCCTCCTTCAGGAGGCGGAGGTCCGCCTGAATCGAATGCTCGCGGCGCGTGAAGTCCGACATCTGAGGAGTTATCGGCAAGTGATAGGTGAACGTTGTGCGCCCGTGTTCTTGCGCGTCAACCACGCGTGACAAGCGCGTTGCACCGCCCCCCTCAGCCGCCGGTCTGGAAGGCGCGCAGCGCGAGCGTGAGGATCAGGAGCGCGCCCACCGTCATCACGCCCATCTCGGCGAGCGCGACCCGCTTCGCGAGCACCACCTGGGCGGGCCTGTCGAGCGCGTCCACGTCCTCGACGTCCTCGAGCTCGCGCTGCGCGACGGCCGCGCGCATGCCCTCGCTGACGAGCGCGATCGCCAGCGGCGCGATGCCGTAGGCGATGTGAAGGCCGTCGGGCGCGGACGCGCCGCGGGCCACGAGAAGCAGGCCGACGATCGCCTCGATCACGACCGTCGCCTGGGCCGCTCGGAGCAGCGGCCAGAACACGATCGCGGCGCGCGCGTCCTTGCGCACCCAGCCGACGGCACCCCAGGCCGCGGCGACCAGGTTCGTCGCCAGGACCGCGATCCCGACCACCATGTGAAATCCGCTCAGCGAGTGTCCTTTCGCACTATGTAGCACCCCCGCACAAGGGTGCGTTATACCTCCCGGTTGGCATGCTGAAGAGCTACCTGCCAGCGCTGGTCTTCCTGCTGCTTGGCATCGGAATAGGAACGGCCTTCACTCTCGCCAACGGTGTGCTTGGCCCGAAGCGCTCGATCGGCGTGAAACGCGAGCCCTACGAGAGCGGTCTGCCGTCCGACGTGAAGAAGTCCTTCCGCTTCGGGATCAGCTTCTACCTGATCGCGATGCTGTTCATCCTGTTCGACATCGAAGTCGTCTTCCTCTATCCGGTGGCGATGAAGCTCGACGCCTTCGGTGTCTTCGCGCTGGTGGAGACGGGCATCTTCGTCGCGCTGCTCCTGATCGCGCTCGCGTTCGTCTGGCGAAGGGGTGCGCTCGAATGGAAGTGATCCGCACGAAGATCGAGGGCGACGACCTGAGGGTCCGCCAGCTCAAGGCCCAGCAGCTCCTTCGCGGCGAGATCGAGGGCGAGGACCTCGAGCGCGAGGTCGAGCAGCGGCTCCTGTTCACGAAGTTCGAGGACGCGCAGAACTGGGCGCGCAAGAACGCGCTGTTCCCGCTCGGCTTCGGGCTCGCCTGCTGCGCGATCGAGATGATCACCGTGATCGGCTCGCCGCGGAACGACCTGTCGCGCTTCGGCGCCGAGGTGATCCGCTTCTCGCCGCGCCAGGCCGACCTCCTGATCCTGTCCGGCCGCGTGTCGATCAAGATGGCCCCGATCATCCGCCGGCTGTACGAGCAGATGCTCGAGCCGAAGTGGGTCATCGCGATGGGCGCGTGCTCGTCGAGCGCCGGCATGTTCAACAACTACGCGGTCGTCCAGGGCGCGGACAAGTTCCTCCCCGTGGACGTCTACGTGCCCGGTTGCCCGCCCCGGCCGGAGGCGCTGATCTACGGGATCATGAAGCTCCAGGACCAGATCGCCGGCGACCCCGCGATGGGATGGCGCGAGCGGTACCGCGCGGAGGGAACGGAAGAGTCCCCCGACGGGGTGGACGTTGCCTGACGCGACCGGTCTGGAGCTGATCGCCCAGCGCGTGCGCGAGAGCGTCGGCGAGGAGGCGGTTGCCGACACGGTCTACTACCGCGGCGCCGCGACGCTCGACGTCGCGGCGGGAAGCGTGCACGACGTGATCGCCTACCTCCGCGACCAGGACGAGGAGCCGTGGGAGCGGCTGATGAGCGTGCACGGCGTGGACTACCTGCCCGCGGAGCCGCGCTTCGGCGTGCACTACGAGCTGCTGTCGATGGAGCGCGCGGACCGTCTCAACGTGCGCACGCGCGTGGGGATCGACGACCCGCACGTGCCGAGCGTCGTGGACCTCCACCCGACCGCGAACTTCCAGGAGCGCGAGGTCTTCGACATGTTCGGGGTCGTCTTCGACGGCCACCCGGACATGCGCCGCATCCTGATGCCGGAGGACTACGAGGGCTATCCGCAGCGGCGCGACTTCCCGATGGGCGGCGAGCCCGTCATCTACACGTTCAACGAGCCGAAGATGCCGCGCTGGTATGACTGACGAGCCCGGCACGATGACCGAGCCGCTGGCGGTCCCCTACCGCGAGCGCGAGCGCTCGGTGACGATGGAGCCGATGGGCGAGGAGCACGACGAGCTCCTCACGATCAACATCGGGCCGCATCACCCGGCGACGCACGGCGTGCTGCGACTGCTCACGACGCTGGAGGGCGAGATCGTCCGCGACGTGAAGCCGATCATCGGCTACGTCCACACCGGCATCGAGAAGAGCTGCGAGGACCAGCAGTACTGGAAGGTGATCCCGTTCGTCGAGCGGATGGACTACCTCTCGTACTACTTCAACGCGATGGCGTTCTGCATGTCGGTGGAGCGCCTGCTCGACGAGGAGGTCCCGGAGCGCGCCCAGTGGCTGCGCGTCCTCCATCTCGAGCTGAACCGTGTCGCATCGCACCTGTTCTGGATCGCGACCGGCGCGCTCGACATCGGCGCGATCACGATGCTCTGGTGGGGCTGCCGCGACCGCGACCTCGCGCTCGACCTGTTCGAGATGTCGGGCGGCCAGCGCTTCCACACGCGCTACTTCCAGGTCGGCGGCGTCGTAGAGGACATCCCGCCCGGCTTCGAGGAGATGACGCGCCGGTTCGTCAAGACGATGCGCATGCGGATCCCGCAGTACCTGAGCCTGCTCGACAAGAACGAGATCTGGCTCCAGCGCACGAAGGGCACCGGGATCGTGCCCTCGGAGACGCTGCTCGAGCTCGGCGTGACCGGGCCGCTCCTGCGCGCGTCGGGCGTGCCGTGGGACCTCCGCAAGGCGATGCCGTACTCGGGCTACGAGAAGTTCGACTTCAAGGTCCCGGTCGGGACCGTGGGCGACAACTACGACCGCTACCGGGTGCGGATCCAGGAGATGAGCGAGTCGCTCGACATCATCGAGCAGGCGCTCGACGGCCTCCCGGAGGGCCCGTGGATCACGCCGAACCGCAAGGTGGCGCTCCCGCCCCGGCACGAGCTCGCCACCTCGATGGAGGCGCTCATCCATCACTTCAAGCTGGTGACCGAGGGCTTCCGCGTGCCGCCGGGCGAGGCGTACACGGCGATCGAGTCGCCGCGCGGCGAGCTCGGCTGCTACGTGCTCGCCGACGGGTCCGCGAAGCCCGCGCGCGTGCACATGCGCGACCCGAGCTTCGTGAACCTCCAGTCGCTGCCCGTCATGGCGCGTGACCACCTGCTCGCCGACTTCATCACGTGCGTCGCGATGCTCGACCCGATCCTCGGCGGGGTGGACCGCTAGCCGTGGCCGACAAGATGCAGGAGGTCCGCGACGAGGGCGCGATCCGGGCGACGGCGCTCCCGCCCGGCTGGGACGAGGCTGTCGACCTCGAGGCCGATCCCGCGACGATCCCCGACCCGGCGGCGGTCGACGTGCCGGCGGAGCTTCGCGCCGAGATCGAGCGGCTGATGGGGCTCTATCCGGACCGGCACTCGGCGACCCTGCCGGCGCTCGGCGCCGCGCAGAAGGTGCATGGCTGGTGCTCGCCCGAGGCGCTCGCCCAGGTGGCCGCGGTGATGCAGGTCACACCCGCGTACCTGTCGGGCGTCGCGACCTTCTACGACATGCTCCGCACGGAGCCCACCGGCAGCCGCTACGTGTACGTGTGCACGAGCGTGGCCTGCCACGTGCGCCACGCCAGGCGCGTGTACGAGGCGATCGCCGAGGAGGCGCGCGACCAGGGGCTCGAGGACGTGGACCTGCGCGAGTTCGAGTGCCTCGGCGCGTGTGACATGGCGCCGATGGCGTCCGTGGACGGCCGCTTCGTGGGACCGCTCTCGACCGGCGACGCGCCCGAGTTCGTCCGCCAGCTCGCGGCCGGCGAGACGGTGCTGCCGGGACGCGGGCTCGGCGACGACGGCTTCCGCCTGCCCAGCGCCATGCCGGAGCCGGAGGGCGAGCCCTCCCATCCGAAGCTCGAGCCGGCCGGGGGCGCCTGGCCCGCGGCCGAGGAGCAGGAGCCGCCGCCGGCCGCCGGACCGCCGCCCTCGCCACCGGCGCCGCCCGACCCGTTCGCGCCCGGCACGAGCCACGCGGGCGAGGAGATCGACCCGCTCACGCGGCGCGTCCGCTCCGAGGAGGACGAGGAGTGACGCAGGAGACTCGCGTCCTGCTCGCCAACATCGACGAGCCGGGCCTCCACACGATGGACGTGTACGAGCGCCTCGGCGGCTACCGGTCGATGCGCAAGGCGCTGCTCGAGATGGACGCGGAGGCCGTGCTCCACGAGCTCGAGGAGTCCGGCCTGCGCGGACGCGGCGGCGCAGGCTTCTCGATGGGGAAGAAGGCGAGCTTCATCCCCAAGGGGACGATGGACAAGTACCTCTGCTGCAACGCCGACGAGTCGGAGCCGGGCACGTTCAAGGACCGGCTCCTGATGCAGAAGAACCCGCACCTCCTGATCGAGGGCTGCATCATCGGCTCGATCGCCGCCGGGGCGAACAAGGGCTTCATCTTCATCCGCGGCGAGTACGAGCTCCAGGCCGACATCCTCGACGCCGCCGTGGCCGAGGCGTACGAGAAGGGCTACCTCGGCGAGCGCCTGCTCGGCTCGGACCACAGCTTCGACCTCGTGGTGCACCGCGGGAAGGGCGCCTACATCTGCGGCGAGGAGACGGGGCTGCTCGACGCGCTCGAGGGCAAGCGCGGCAACCCGCGCCTGAAGCCGCCGTTCCCCGCGAACCAGGGGCTCTACCAGGGGCCGACCCTGATCAACAACGTCGAGACGCTCTGCAACGCGCCGATCATCATCGAGCGCGGAGCGGAGTGGTACCGCCAGTACGGCGAGGGCAACTCCACCGGCACGAAGATCGTCTCGATATCGGGCAACGTGCAGCGCCCGGGCAACTACGAGGTGCCGCTGGGCCTCCCCGTCCGGGAGCTGATCTACGGCCTCGCCGGCGGCCCGCCCGAGGGCCGCGACGTGAAGTGCTTCTTCCCCGGCGGCTCCTCCGCGCCCGTGCTCACCAAGGAGCACATGGACCTCCCCTACACGTTCGAGGCGATGGCCGAGGCCGGGTCGATGCTCGGCTCCGGCGCGATCATCGTGGTGGACGACTCGGAGCCGCTCGTGCCGCTCGCGCTGAGGCTCGCCGAGTTCTACCGGCACGAGTCCTGCGGCAAGTGCGTGCCGTGCCGCGAGGGCACGAACTGGACCGTGAAGATGCTCGAGCGGATCGACGAGGGCGAGGGCACGCCGATGGACCTCGACATCCTCGAGCAGGTCCAGGGCAACATCATGGGCAACTGCCTGTGCGTGCTCGGCGACTCGATGGCGATGCCCGTGTCGTCGATGCTGCAGCACTTCCGCGAGGAGTTCGAGGAGCACATGGAGGCCGCGCGGGCGCGCCGCGACCTCGAGGAGCTCGAGCCCCTGGGCGCGCCCGAGCTGGCTTCCGTGCCCGAGGCGGGGGCCGCGTAGACCCATGGCCCGCCCCGAGCAGAAGTTCATCACCTTCGAGATCGACGGCAAGCAGGTCCGCGCGCCCGAGGGCGCGATGCTCGTGGACGCGGCGAAGCTCGGCGACGTCGAGATCCCCTACTTCTGTTACGAGCCGAAGCTGGGGCAGCCGGTGGGCGCGTGCCGCATGTGCCTCGTGGAGATCGAGGGGATCCCGAAGCTCCAGACCTCGTGCTCCACGCCCGTCCGCGACGGCATGGTCGTGATCACGACCTCGGACCGCGTGAAGCACGCGCAGAACGCGGTCGTGGAGTTCCTGCTCGTGAACCACCCGCTCGACTGCCCGGTGTGCGACAAGGGCGGCGAGTGCCCGCTCCAGGACATCTCGTTCGGCTGGGGCGCGGGGAGGTCGCGGTTCATCGAGCCGAAGCGGCACTTCAAGAAGCCGCTCGAGCTGTCGCCGCTCGTGGCGATCGACCGCGAGCGCTGCATCCTCTGCTACCGCTGCGTGCGGTTCTCGCAGGAGGTCGCCGAGGACCACCAGCTCGTGTTCCTCGACCGCGGCGACCACACCTTCGTGGGCACGCACGACGGCCGGCCGTACGTGGCGCCGTTCAGCGGCAACATCATCGAGCTGTGCCCGGTGGGCGCGCTCACCTCGCGCGCGTACCGGTTCCGGGCGCGGCCGTGGGACATCGAGGGCGCGGGCACCGTCTGCACGCTCTGCCCGTCCCAGTGCAACGTGGAGCTCACCGTCCGCGACGACGCGAAGGTCGTGCGCGTGCTCGCGCGCGACAACGACGAGGTCGACGACGGCTGGCTGTGCGACAAGGGCCGCTTCGCGTACCAGTCGTTCGCGTCGGAGGAGCGGATCAGGGCGCCGCTGGCGCGGATCGGCGGCTTCCTGCGCGAGACGAGCTGGGAGCGCGCGATCTCCGAGGCGGCCGCGCTGCTGGAGCGCTCGGGGCAGAGCACCGTCGCGCGAGTGGGCGGGCAGGCCACGAACGAGGAGGGCTTCCTCGTTCAGCACCTGCTGCGCCAGGGGCTGGGCTCGCAGAGCGTGTTCTCCGGGCCCACTCCCACGAAGCCCCCGAGCCCGGATGCCGCTCCTCCCGATCCCGGGCAGCTCGGCTCTCTCGCGCGCGCGCTCGCGCGCGTGGATCTGTCCGCCCGGGTCTCGGACATCGACCACGCGGACGCGATCCTCGTGCTCGACACCGAGCTCGTGGACGAGGCCCCGATCCTCGACCTGCGCGTCCGGAAGGCCGTGCGCCGGAACGGGGCGCGCCTCGTGGTGGCGTCGAGCCGCCCGTCGACGCTCGACGGCGCCGCCTCCGCAGCCATGCGCTTCGCACCCGGAGCGTCCGAGGCCGCCCTCGCCGCCCTGGCCGCCGCCCTCGGCTCCTCGCGCGCGGACTCCGCCTCCCTCGACGACCTCGCCCGCGGCGCCCGCGCCGAGCAGGGCTTCATCCCCGGCGGCGTCTCGCGGACCAACGGCTCCTCGCCCTCCCCCGCGGATGCCGTCCGCGGCGCCGCCGACGTGCTCCGCGAGGCGGGGACGTCGTGGTCATCTGGGGCGAGCGGGTCGTGTGCTCGGACCGTGCGCTTCAGGCCGGCCATGCGCTGCTGGCCGTGGCGGACGCGCTCGGCATTCCCGGCAAGGCCGAGTCCGGCCTGATCGGCATCCCGCCCGGCACGAACGGGCGCGGCCTGCGCGAGGTTGGCTGTGCGCCCGGCCTCGGCCCGGGGCTCGCCGACACCGGCTTCCCGAGTGGGGACGGGCCCGGCGCCCTCGTCCTGTTCGGAGCGGACGCTGCCGCCGCCGACATGGAGAGCGCCTCGGCGGTGATCGCCTTCTCGAGCTTCCGCTCCGAGGCGCTCGACGAGCACGCCGACGTGGTCTTCCCGGCCGAGGTGTACGCCGAGAAGGAGGGCACGATCACCCACCCCGACGGCCGCGTGCAGCGCGTGCGCCAGGCGCTCGGCCGCGGCGCCGACGCCCGCCCGGGCTGGAGCGTGCTCGCCGAGCTGTGCGAGCGGCTCGGAGCGGGAACCGGCGCGCTGTCGGCGCCGATGGTCACGGCGCTCGTCGCCGAGGCCGTGCCCTTCTACGCCGGGATCACGCTCGACGAGATCGGCGGCGACGGCGTCCGCTGGCAGGACCGCGAGCCCGCGAGGCAAGCCGGAGGCCGAGCTGCCCACGGGCGCGCTCGAGACACCGCCCCCCGCCCCCGCCGACGGCCTGGTGCTCGCCGGCGCCCCCACGCTCTGGGAGGGGCCCGAGGTCGAGCACTCGCCGTCGCTCCGGTTCCTCGACCCCGGCCCGAGCGCCTGGATCTCCGTGGAGGACGCGCGCCGGCTCGGCATCGAGAACGGCGGCGAGGTCGAGCTCGCGGCGAACGGCGACAGCGTCACCGCCACGGCAGTCATCCGCACCGGCGTCCCGGCCGGCAGCGTGTTCCTCTCGCCCCCCGGCCTCGCCGAGGGCCCGGTCGAGGTCCGCGCCCCTGAGGCGGTGACCGCCTGATGGAGCTCGAGAGCACGCTCGTCCTGATCGTCAAGCCGATCGTGATCTTCATCTTCGTGCTCCAGATCGTGCCGATCATCCTGTGGGCGGAGCGCAAGCTGCTGGGCCGGTTCCAGTCGCGCATCGGCCCCAACCGCGTGGGCCCGCGCGGCCTGCTTCAGCCGATGGCGGACGTGCTCAAGCTGCTCTCGAAGGAGAACTCCACGCCGGTGACGGCCGTGCCGTGGATGATGGCCATCGCCCCGGTGATCTCGATCGTCACCGCGGTCGCCACGCTCGCGATCATCCCGTGGGGCCCGCAGGGCGCCTGGGGCGGCAACCTCGGCCTGTACGGAATCGACGTCTCGATCGGCCTCCTCTACTTCTTCGCCTTCGGCTCGCTCGCGTTCTACGGCCTGATGCTCGGCGGCTGGGCATCGGGCTCGAAGTACTCGTTCCTCGGCGCGATGCGCTCGGCCGCGCAGCTGATCTCCTACGAGGTGGCGCTCGGCCTGTCGCTGCTGGGCGTCGCGATGACCGCGGGCTCGCTCTCGATCGTCGACATCGTCGCCTCGCAGGACGGCATCTGGTACGTCGTGCCGCAGTTCGTAGGCTTCTGCATCTTCCTCGTGGCCGGCTTCGCCGAGACGGCTCGCGCGCCGTTCGACCTCCCCGAGGCCGACGCCGAGATCGTCTCGGGCTACAACACCGAGTTCGGCGGGATGCGCTTCGGCTCGTTCTTCATGGCCGAGTACATCGAGGTAGTGATCATCTCCGGCCTCGCGGCCGCCTGCTTCCTGGGCGGCTGGCACGGGCCCGGCCCCGAGGCGCTCGGCCCGCTGTGGATGTTCCTGAAGCTGATGCTCGGCGTGTTCTTCTTCATCTGGATCCGGGCGTCGCTGCCGCGGCTGCGCTACGACCAGCTCATGTCGTTCGGCTGGAAGGTGCTCCTGCCGCTCGCGACGCTCAACGTCCTCGCAACCGCAATCGTCCTGGTGGTGACCTGATGAAGCCGTTCGCATGGGAGAACGACGTCGTGCCCGTGGAGCGCGGCCCCGAGCCGGGCGGCCTGGGCGGCGCCTATCGCGCCTTCGGCGAGACGCTCCGCGGCCTGCGCACCACCTTCGGGCGCGTGACCGAGGGGCACCACACGATCGAGTACCCGGAGGAGAAGACCCCGGTGTACCCGCGCTTCCGCGGCCGCCACAAGCTCCAGCGCTTCGAGGACACCGGCCTCGAGAAGTGCGTGGGCTGCTCGCTGTGCGCCGCCGCCTGCCCGGCGAAGTGCATCCGCGTCGTGGCCGCCGAGAACACGCCCGACAACCAGGTGTCGGCCGGCGAGCGCTACGCCGCGGTCTACGAGATCAACATGACGCGCTGCATCTTCTGCGGCTACTGCGAGATGGCGTGCCCGTTCGACGCGATCACGATGGGCAACGACTACGAGCTCGCCGACTACAGCCGCAGCGACCTGATCTTCACGAAGGAGATGCTGCTCGCCGACCCGCCCGAGCACACCCCGCTCCGGCGCGAAGGGGAGTAGCCCGGCAGCCATGTGGTTCGAGCAGGTCCTGTTCTTCGTCGCCGCCGCGGGCGCCCTGGCCGGCGCGCTCGGCGTCGTCCTGCTCCAGAACCCCTTCTACAGCGTGCTCTCGCTCGTGTGCCACCTGCTCGGGCTCGCCGTGCTGTTCCTCCTCCTCCACGCCGAGTTCCTCGCCGCGGCGCAGGTGGTGGTCTATGCCGGCGCCGTGATGGTGCTGTACCTGTTCGTGGTGGCGTACATCGGCGGGGTGGACGAGCCGCTTCGCCCGGAGGGCGGCGGGATCGCCTTCTTCGGACCGCTGTTCGCCGCCGCCGTGGCGGTGGAGCTGGTGATCGCGTTCGTGTCGAGCGGCCTGCAGGCGCTCGACACGAAGGGCGCCGAGCTCGGCCCGGGCTTCGGCTCGCCGGGCGAGATCGGCGAGCTGCTGCTCACCAGGTTCCTGCTGCCGTTCGAGGCCGCGTCGTTCCTGCTGCTCGTGGCCGCGGTGGGCGCAGTGGTGCTCGCGGGCCGGCGGCGCGGGCTCGAGGACGAGGGCACCGGCCCGATGCGCGGCCGCGACGACCCGCCGCCCGCTGAGACGCTCGAGGTGCGGGTCTAGGCGTGGACGTCACCTGGTACCTCGTCCTGTCCGCGTTCATCTTCGCGATCGGCGCGGCGGGCGTGATCTCGCGCCGTAACCCGCTCGTGGTGCTGCTGTGCCTCGAGCTGATGCTGAACGCGGGGAACCTCGCGCTCGTGGCCTTCTCGCGCATGCACGGCGGCGAGGCGGGCCAGGTGTTCGCGCTGATCGTGATGGTGATCGCCGCGTGTGAGGTCGTGATCGGCCTCGGGATCATCGTCGCGATGCACCGCAACAAGCTCCCGATCGACATTGACGAGATGTCGGAGCTCCGAGGGTGAGCGCCACCTCGTACGGCTGGCTCGTCCTCGCGTTCCCGCTGGCTGGGACGCTGATCGTCTCGCTCGGCTGGCGCGTGCTGCCCGGCAAGCTGCCGGGGTGGATCGGGACCGCCGCGATCCTGCTCGCGTTCCTCGCGTCGATCGGCGCGCTGTTCGACCTCCTCGACCATCCGGAGGAGGACCGGCAGCTCGTGGACACCGCGTGGACCTACGCGGCCACGGCGAACTTCGACGCGCAGGTGTCGATCCTCGTCGACCCGCTGTCGGTGTTCATGTGCCTCGTCGTCACGGGCGTCTCGGCGCTGATCCACCTCTACTCGGTGGCGTACATGAGCGGCGACCGCGGCTACGCGCGCTACTTCGCCTACCTGAACTTCTTCGTCTTCTCGATGCTCGTCCTGGTCCTGGCGGGCAACTTCGTGCTCCTGATCATCGGGTGGGCGTTCGTCGGCGCCGCCTCGTACCTGCTGATCTCGTACTGGTACCGGCGCAACACGGCGGTCGACGCCGGCATCAAGGCGTTCGTGATCAACGTGATCGGCGACGTGGGCCTCGTGGTCGCCGCCTTCCTGATCCTCGACAAGGCGGGCTCGCTCGACTACCTGCCGGTGTTCGAGCAGGCCGGCGAGACGTGGAGCGAGAACGACGGCACGCTCGTGGCCGCCTGCCTGCTCCTGCTCGTCGGCGCGTTCGCCAAGTCGGCGCAGCTGCCGCTCCACACCTGGCTGCCGGACGCGATGGAGGGCCCCACGCCGGTCTCCGCGCTGATCCACGCCGCCACGATGGTCACCGCCGGCGTCTATCTGATCGCGCGCACCCATCCGCTCTTCGAGCTGGCCCCGACGGCTGCCGACGTGGGCGCGATCGTCGGCTGCGCGACGCTGATCTTCGCGGGGACCGTGGCGATCGCCGTGACCGACCTGAAGCGCGTGATCGCCTACTCCACGATCTCGCAGATCGGCTACATGGTGATGGGGGTGTCGGTGGCGGCCTACGGCGCCGGCCTCTTCCACCTGATGACGCACGCCTTCTTCAAGGCGCTCCTCTTCATGGGCGCCGGCTCGGTGATCGGGGCGATGGCGGGCATCCAGGACATGGACCGGATGGGCGGCTTCCGGCGCGCGATGCCGTTCACGTTCATCACGTTCACCATCGGGGCGCTCGCGCTCGCGGGCTTCCCGCTGATGTCCGGCTTCTTCTCGAAGGACGAGATCCTCGCCTTCGCGATCGAGCGCGGCGACGGCTACGTGGTGCTGGCGGTGCTCGGGTACGTGGGCGCCTTCCTCACGGCGTTCTACGCGTTCCGGATGGTGTTCCGGGTCTTCTACGGCGAGCCGGTGCCGGAGGCGCGCGAGCTCGAGGGCGGGCACGTCGCCCACGGCGAGCACGTGAACCCGATGACCGGCGAGCGCCGAGGACACGGACGTGGGCTTCCCCGGGCCCGAGCACCACGTGGCCGAGCGCGCCTGGCCGATGAAGGCCGCGATGGGCCCGCTCGCGCTGCTCGCGGTGGTGGGCGGCGTGGTGGCGATCCCGGGCGTGACCGACACGCTCGAGAAGTTCCTCGAGCCGACCTTCCACGACTCGCGCTTCCACGACACCCACCCCACCACCGCGCGCGGAGGTCTGGGGGCTCGTGGCCGGAGGGATCGTGGCGATCCTCGGCATCGGGCTGGCGTGGTTCGTCTACATGCGCCGCCCGGGCACGGCCACGCGCCTCCGTGAGCGGCTCGCGCCGGTGCACTCCTTCCTCGTGAACAAGTGGTACTTCGACGAGCTGTACGACGCCGTGTTCGTGCGGCCGACGACGACCTTCGGAGGCTTCGGCCGGCGCGTGATCGAGAGCGCGTTCGTGCAGGGCACGATCGTCGGCGGCGCCACCGGCATCGTGCGCGTGGGCACCTCGTTCGCGCGCGCGATCCAGACGGGCTACCTGCGCGCCTACGCGTTCCTCCTGCTCTTGGGCGTGGCCGGCCTGACCCTCTACTTCCTGCTGGCGAGCTCGTGACGATCCACCTGTCGATAGTCCTCTTCCTGCCGCTCTTCGCCGGCCTGCTGGGCGCGGTGCTGCCGCGCGGCCTGGCGCGCTGGGCGGTGCTGACCGGGACGGTCTGGGTGCTCGCCTACGTGGTGGTGATGCTGTTCGACTACGACTCGGGCGGCGGGCTCCAGTGGGTCACCGACGACGAGTGGATCGCGGACCTCGGCATCCGGTACATGCTCGGGGTCGACGGCCTGAACCTGTTCATGATCGCCCTCACGGCGATCGGCTGGGTGGCCTGCACGCTCGTCGCGGCGTTCTCGGAGCAGGACCGGCCGAAGCTCTTCTTCTTCAACCTCGCGCTCGCCGAGACCGCGGTGCTCGGCGCCTTCATGGCGCAGGACCTGGCCCTCTTCATCGTCTTCTTCGACCTGATGCTGGTGCCGTTCTACTTCCTGATCGGCGGCTGGGGCACGGGCGACCGCGTGCGCGCCACCACGCAGTTCGTGATCTACACGCTGGCCGGGTCGCTGCTGATGCTCGCGGCCGCCATTGCGCTCGGCGTGCTCGCGACGCCCGACGGCGGCGAGCTGTCCTTCTCGCTCGCGGAGCTCGAGCGGCGCTCGATCCCGGAGGGCTCGCAGCACTGGATCGTGCTCCTGTTCGCGCTCGCGTTCTTCGTGAAGGCGCCGCTGTTCCCCCTGCACGGCTGGGTGCCCGCCACCTACCGCTCCACCTCGATCCCGGTGCTGGCGCTGCTGTCGGGCGTGCTGTCGAAGGTGGGCGTGTACGGCTTCCTCCGGATCGTGCTGCCGGTGATGCCGGAGGGCTCCCACTACTGGCAGGAGCTGTTCATCATCATCGCGGTCTTCTCGATCCTGTACGGGTCGATCCTGGCCTTCTCGCAGGACAACATCCGGCTGGTCGTGGCCTACTCGTCGATCGCCCAGCTCGGCTTCATCGTGCTGGGGATCTTCGCCTTCGAGGAGAAGGGCGCGCAGGGCGCGCTGTTCCAGATGCTGAACCACGGCCTCGTCGTCGTGCCCCTGTTCCTGATCATCGGGGTGATCGCGCTGCGGGCGCGCGGCAGCGAGTCGCTGTCGGAGCTGGGCGGCATGGCGTTCAGGGCGCCCGTGCTCGCCGCGCTGTTCCTCGTCGTCTCGATCGCGACGCTCGCGATGCCCGGGTCATCGAACTTCGTCGGCGAGATGCTGATCCTGTTCGGCGTCTTCGAGGACAAGCTGGTCTACGGCCTCGTGGCGTCGGTGGGCGTCGTGCTCGCCGCGGTGTACATGATCCGGCTCTACCAGGGGACGATGCACGGCCGCGTGGGGCCTGCGGTGGAATCGCGTGAGATCGACGGCGTGAACCTCGCCGCGGTGGCGCCGCTCGTGGCGATCGTGATCGTGCTCGGCCTCTACCCGAACTTCGTGGTCGAGCGCACCGAGGCCGACACGACGAGAGCTGTAGCCGGGACGGGCGACGAGGTGTCGGTGATCCGATGAGCGCGCTCCTCGCCCAGGCGCAGGCTCCCGAGATCGACTACAAGGAGCTCTCGCCGCTGTTCGCGCTCGCGGGCGGCTCGGTGATCGTGCTGATGGTCGGGCTTCTGCGCTCGCCCTTCGCCCGCCGCGTGCTCGTGCCGCTGATGTCCGCGGCCGCGCTGCTCGCGGCGACCGGGCTCACCATCTGGATCTGGGAGGCGGGCGTCCGGGACCCGATTCTCGAGGGCGCGCTGGCCATGGACGCGCTCGCGCTCGGCGCCTCGATGCTGTTCTACGTCGCGGGCCTCGTGACGATCGCGCTGTCGTGGCGCTCGAGCGCCTCCGTCGCGGCGGGGCACGGCGAGTACTACGCGCTGCTGCTCGGCTCGATCGCGGGCATGGTCGTGCTGGCGGCCGCAAACAGCCTGATGACGCTCTTCATCGGCTTCGAGCTGCTCTCGATCCCGCTGTACGTGCTGTGCGCGACCCACCTGAAGCGGCGCACCTCGCTCGAGTCGGGGCTGAAGTACCTCGTGGTCGGCTCGGTGGGCTCGGCGACGCTCCTGTACGGCCTCGCGCTCGTGTACGGCGCGACCGGCGCGATGGAGTTCGGCGCGATCGCGGACGCGCTCGCCGGCGACGAGGTGAGCGTGTCCGACCCGCTCCTCCTCACCGGCATCGCGCTGTGCGCCACCGGCCTCGCATTCAAGGCCTCGGTCGCGCCGTTCCACCAGTGGACGCCGGACGTGTACGAGGGCGCGCCCACGCCGATCACGACGTTCATGGCGGTCGCGACCAAGGCCGCCGCGTTCGCGGTCTTCATCCGCCTGTTCGACCACGCCCTCGGCCTCGCGCAGCTCGACTGGGGGCCCGCGCTCGCCGTGCTCGCCGTCGTGACGATCGTGATCGGGAACGTCGGCGCGATCGCGCAGCGCTCCGTGAAGCGCATGCTCGCCTGGTCGAGCGTCGCGCAGGCGGGCTACCTGCTCGCCGGCGTCGTGGTGGGCACGCAGCTCGGCGTGCGCGCCACCGCCTTCTACCTCGCCGTCTACCTCGCCATGAACGTGGCCGCGTTCGCCGTGGTGGTCGCGCGCGAGCGCGTGTCGGAGCACGGCGACGACCTCCGCTCGCTCGAGAACCTCGGCCGCTCCTCGCCGGTGCTGGCGTGGGCGATGACGATCGCGATGCTCTCGCTCGCCGGCTTCCCGGCCACGGGCGGCTTCATCGGCAAGTTCTTCCTGATCGACGCGACCGTGGACGGCGACTACACCTGGCTCGGCATCGCCATCGTGGTCGGCTCGGTGATCTCGCTCGCCTACTACCTGCGCGTGGTCGCCGTGATGTGGATGGGCCGCTACGAGGTCGAGCTGCCGAGCGTCCCGGCGCGGCGGGTGCGGCCCGTGGCGGGCTGGTCGCCCGAGGCCGACGCGCGCGCCCAGCCGGAGGTCGTGGCGGTGGCGGTGCTCGCGGCGGCGGCGACGATCGTGCTCGGCATCGTGCCGGACCCGCTGTTCGACGTCGCCCGCGACGTGTCGAGCGCCACTGCCGGGCCTCCACTAGACCCTAGCGCCACTTGACACGAGGGCGTCGTGGGGGTAGTTTGCGCGAAACAGCGTTCGACATTATCGAATCGAAGTCGAACGCACGAAGGAGGAGACGTGGAAGAGCACTCGCTGTCCCAGCGGTTCCTTGCAGAGACACTGGGCACCGCCCTGCTCGTGCTGGTCGGCCCTGGATCTGTCGTCGCCACCCTGGTACTCGCCGGCGACAAGGTCCCCGCCATCGACGGGTCCGACCTGCTCGGCATCTCGTTCGCGTTCGGGCTCGTGATCACCGCGCTCGTGTACGCGATCGGCAAGGTGTCCGGCTGTCACATCAACCCCGCCGTCACATTTGCGCTCGCCGTGACCAAGCGCTTCCCCTGGCGCGAGGTGCCGCACTACTGGGGCGCGCAGCTCGTGGGCGGCAGCCTGGGCGCGCTCGGCATCTGGGCGCTGTTCACGCAGACCGGAGTCGACATGGGCCTCGGGTCCGCCTCCTTCAACGAGGAGACCTATTCCTGGGGCACCGCGATCTTCGCCGAGTTCATCGGCACCGCGATCCTCATGTTCGCGATCCTCGGCATCGTCGACTCCCGCTCTCCCGGTGACTTCGCCGGGATCGTGATCGGCGGCGTCGTCGTGGCGATCATCATGGTCATCGGCCCGATCACCGCGGCCTCCCTGAACCCGGCGCGTGCATTCGGCCCGGAGGTGGCTCTGTCCATTGCGGACGGCACCACGCACTGGAACCAGTTGATTCCGGTCTACATCCTGCCCGGGTTCGCAGGCGCGGCGCTCGCGGCATTCGCCTACGACTTCCTCGCCACCCCGAGGAAGCGGGTGCAGCCGATCGAGAGCGCCGTCACCCACCCCGACCCCGTCGAAGCCCTCGCGGCTAAGTAGAGAGGACGCGACCATGGCTACTGTCGCCACACCGATGAAGAAGCTCCTGAACGACCCCGCTGAGGCGGTGAAGGAGTCGCTGGCCGGCCTGGCCGCCGCGCACGCCGACCTGGTGCGCTACGACGCGGAGGAGCGGATCCTGCTCCGGGCCAACCCGGCCGCGGACAAGGTCGGTCTGATCTCGGGCGGCGGCTCGGGGCACGAGCCGATGCACGGCGGCTTGGTGGGCTCCGGAATGCTCGACGCCGCATGCCCGGGCGAGGTGTTCACGTCGCCCGTGCCGGAGCAGATGCTCGCGGCTACGAAGGCGGTCGACACGGGCAAGGGCGTGGTCCACATCGTCAAGAACTACACGGGCGACGTGATGAACTTCAAGCTCGCCGCCGAGGACGCCGAGGACGAGGGCATCACGGTCGAGTCCGTCCTGATCGACGACGACGTGGCGGTGCAGGACTCGCTCTACACGGCAGGCCGCCGAGGCGTGGGTGCCACGGTGCTCGCCGAGAAGATCGCCGGGGCGGCTGCCGAGCGCGGCGACGACCTGGCCGCGGTTGCCGGGCTCGCCCGGCGGGTTAACGAGAAGGCCCGGTCGTACGGGGTTGCGCTGTCCTCGTGCACCCCGCCCGCGGCGGGCGCACCGATCTTCGACCTCCCGGACGGGGAGATGGAGGTCGGCATCGGGATCCACGGCGAGCCCGGGCGAGAGCGCCGCCCCCTGGGCAGCGCCGCCGAGATCGCCGAGCTGATGATCGAGGCCGTGGTGAGCGACCTCGCCCCGGCGGACGGCGCGGCGGTGCTGCCGTTCGTCAACGGGATGGGCGGCACGCCCGAGCTCGAGCTCTACCTGCTCTACGGCGAGATCGAGCGGCGCCTGCGCGAGCGCGGGCTTCGCCCGGAGCGCCGTCTCGTTGGGAGTTACATCACGTCGCTCGAGATGGCGGGGGCCTCGCTCACGCTGCTCGAGCTCGATGACGAGTTCACGGCCCTATGGGATGCTCCGGTCCACACGCCCGCGCTCCGCTGGGGGGCGTAGGCACGTGATCGCAGGAGCCGCGGTGCGAACGACCACCATTCATGCCTGGATGACACAGGTCGCGGAGTCCGTCAAGGACCAGCGCGACTACCTGACCCAGCTCGACGCCGCGATCGGCGACGGGGACCATGGCGTGAACATGGACCGCGGCTTCGACGCGGTCGGCAAGGCGCTGGCCGGCCAGGACGGCTCGGTTCCGCCGGGCAAGCTCCTCACGCTCGCCGGCAAGACGCTCGTCTCGACCGTGGGAGGAGCAAGCGGCCCGCTCTGGGGAACGGCGTTCCGCCGGGCGGGGCGCGCCCTGGGCGACGCGGAGGAGTTCGACGGGCAGGATCTGCTCCGAGCGCTCCGCGCCGCCCTGGACGGCGTCGTGGAGCTCGGGGCGGCACAGCTCGGAGACAAGACCATGGTCGATGCGCTCGGCCCCGCGATCGACGCGCTCGCGGCGGGGCTGGACGACGGCGACTCGCTTGCCGGCGCGCTTGCGCGCGGAGCCGCGGCGGCCGAGGACGGCGCGCGGGCCACCGTGCCGCTTCAGGCACGGAAGGGACGGGCGTCCTACCTAGGCGCCCGCTCGATCGGGCACCAGGATCCGGGCGCCACGTCGGCGTCGCTCGTCATGGCCGCGCTTCAGCGGGCGGTCGAGCAGGACGGCTGATGAGCCAGCGGGTCCTGCGCGGCGCTCCCGCGTCGCCCGGGCTCGCGACCGGGCACGCGCAGGTGCTCTCCATTCCCTCCGGAGCATCTGCGCGTGAGCCTTCCGGACCCGGCGAGTCGCAAGGCGTGGCACGCGAAGCGCTGGCACGCGCCGCCGCCCAGCTGGAGCGGATCGCGGCCGATCTCCGGGCCGAGGGCAGAGACGACGAGGCCGAGATCGTCGCGACCGGTGCGCTGATGGCGGCCGACCCGGCGCTGGAGGCGGCCGTGACCAGGGAGATCCACGACCGCGGGCTGGCAGCCCCCGCCGCCCTGATCGCTGCCACGGAGGGGCACGCAGCCGCCATCGGAGCACTTCCGGACGAGCTGCTGGCCGCCCGGGCCGACGACGTGCGCTCGCTAGGCAGGCGCGCGGCCCGCATCGCGACGGGCGCGCCTGATCCAGTCGAGACGAACGGGTCGCAGTTCGTGCTCGTGGGCGTGGACCTGGGCCCGGCGGACGTGGCGGAGCATGGCGACCGGCTCGCAGCCATCGCGTTGTCGGACGGCGCCGTCACCGCGCATGCCGCGATCGTCGCGCGCTCCCTCGGCGTGCCGATGGTCGTTCAAGCCGGCGCCGAGCTCTTGGACGTCGCGGACGGTGCGCTGGTCGTGGTCGACGGCGGCAACGGAAGCGTGACGCTCGACCCGCCCGCACGAGAGGTCGACGCAGCGGCGCAGGCTGCGAGCGCCCGCGCCGCTGCGCGGGCTAGGGAGCTGGCGGACAGCGCGCTGCCCGCAGTGACGGCCGATGGCCGCCGCGTCCGCGTGCTCGTGAACGCATGCACAGCCGCCGAGGTGGCGGCGGGGCTCGAGGCCGGAGCGGAGGGCGCTGGGCTGATCCGGACCGAGCTTGCGTTCCTCGACGCCGGCCGCTGGCCCTCGACGGCGAGCCACCTGCGCATGTTGGCACCGTTGGCCGCCGCGCTCGACGGCCGGCCGGGCACGGTGCGCGTGCTCGACTTCGGCGGCGACAAGCTGCCTCCGTTCCTCGCCGGCGAGGAACGACGCGGGATCGAACTCCTGCTCGCGCACCCGGGCGCCTTC
The DNA here is from genome assembly GCA_963741455.1 of uncultured Thermoleophilaceae bacterium. Classification (GTDB taxonomy): domain Bacteria; phylum Actinomycetota; class Thermoleophilia; order Solirubrobacterales; family Thermoleophilaceae; genus JACVRW01. Next base: position 362,131 of record CAVUIF010000009.1, on the reverse strand, counting down.
CGCGCGCAGCTCGCGGCCATCGCGGAGGTCGCGCGCAACGCAGACCTTCGCGTCCTGGTCCCGCTCGTGCGCGGTGCCCGCGAGGTGGCACTCACGCGGGCGCTGCTGGACGCCGAGGGCGGCGCCGGTGTCCTACTCGGGGCGATGATCGAGCTGCCGGAGGCCGCCACCGCGGCGGCCGAGATCGCCGCGGCCTGCGACTTCCTGAGCGTCGGCACCAACGACCTCACCCACGCGACTCTCGGCACCGACCGCTTCAGCCACGGTGAAGCGCCGGCTCACGACCCGCGCGTGCTGCGCCACATCGCGGCGGCGACCGCGGCGGCCGTGGCCGCGGGAATCCCCGTCGAGGTGTGCGGTGAGGCGGCATCGGATCCGCTGACCGTTCCGCTGCTCGTTGGACTCGGCGCGGACGAGCTGAGCGTCGGCGCCGCGCGAGTGGGCGCCGTCCGGAGCTGGGTCCGGGGGCTCTCCCACGAGGACGCAGCGAGCGTGGCCCAACGGGCGCTCGATGCGAGCGGCGCGGCTGAGGTCGAGGAGCTGGCCGGGCCGCTGGCCGCGCTCAGCTGAGAGCTGCGACGCAGGCCCGCATGGCGTCGAGCGCGGGGCCCGCATCCGGCCCGTCGGCGGTGAGACGAAGCTCCGTGCCGCCCTTGGCGCCAAGTGCCAGCACGGACAGCAGGCTCTTGGCGTCGGCCTCACGGTCCCCGGCCTCGACGCGCAAAGAAGCCGCGAAGCCCATCGCCGTGCGCACGAAGTTCGCGGCAGGGCGTGCGTGCAGGTCCACGCCGGCGGGCAGCGTCACGACCAGCGCCTCAGAGCTTGCCTGCGCCACGGGCCTCCTCCGCGGACCTCGCCACGTCGTCGAGCGGGAGGCTGGCCGAAGCGGTGACCGCCGCGGCCACGGCACCCTCGACGATCGGCGCGTCCACGAGGCGCACGTGGCCGTTGCCATGGCGCTCGAGTACGTGGCGAACGGTGAGGATCGCGCTGCCGAGGTCGCCGAGCACCACGACTCCCGCGCCCTGGTCGGCCGCGCGAATCGCCGCTCGGACACGGTCCTCGTCCGTGCCGAGACTGCCGTCCGGCAAGCCGCCGGCCGGCTCGATGCGGACGTCGGGGCCGGCCATCTGAGCGGCGAGTGCGGCGAGCCCACGCGCCAAGTCCGAGCTGTGCGATACGACTACGATCCCGACCACGCAGGTAATCTACACTATCGAAGTGGATTCGACAATATCGAATCGTAGGCGGCCTCCCAAGCGGGGGACCATTCAGTCGGTCGACCGCTCGGCCAGGATACTCAAGGCGCTCGCCGCCGGACCGCGGCGGCTTGGCGTTAGCGAGCTCGCGGATCGGCTCGGGCTCTCGCGCCCCACTGTGCATGGCCTGCTCCAAACCCTGCTCGCGCACGGGTTCGTCGAGCAGGATCGCGACTCGGACAAGTACCAGCTCGGCGCCGGGCTGCTGCAACTCGGCAACTCGTACCTTGATCTGAACGAGTTGCGCGGGCGCTCGATCGTCCACGCCGAGCGCCTCGCCGAGCGCACCGATGCCGCGGTGCGCGTGGGCGTTATGCACGGCGCGACGGTCGTGATCGTCCACCACGTGTTCCGCCCCGACACCACGCTCCAGATCCTCGAGGTCGGCGCCGAGCTGCCCGTGCACGCGAGCGCGCTCGGCAAGGCGATGCTGGCGTTCGCGCCCGCGGAGCTCCTGGAGGACCTGCTCGAGGAGGCTCCCGTGAAGCTCACCAGCAGAACGCTCGCGCCCGGTGCGCTCCGAAAGGAGCTCATCTCGGCTCGCGACGCCGGAATCGCGCGCGAGCGGGACGAAGCCGTGCTGGGCGAGTCGAGTGTGGCCGGCGCGATCTTCGACCACTCAGGCCACGCGGTCGGCTCCATCGGAGTGGTCGGGATACGGATCGCATCCTCCCGCGCGGTCCCGCGCGCGGGATCGCGGGCGCCGTCGCGGAGGCCGCGCGGGGCATCTCGCGCGAGCTCGGCGCGCGGCGCTGGCCTGCGCCGCCGATCACCTGAGGCGCGCTAGGCTCCGCCGCAGCGACCGAGGGAGACTCAGTGAGCGAGAACCTGGCGAGGATCCTGACCGAGACCGCCGAGAAGCACGGCGACAAGGCGGCCTTCAAGCTGGACGACGTCGAGCTGACCTACCAGATGCTCGACGAGGGCAGCGCGCGCGTGGCCGGCCTGCTGAAGTCGAAGGGGATCGAGCCGGGCGACCGCGTCGGGCTGATGATGCCGAACGTGCCGTACTTCCCGGCGATCTACTTCGGGATCCTGCGCGCCGGCGCCGTCGTGGTGCCGATGAACGTGCTGCTGAAGGGCCGCGAGGTCGGTTTCTACCTCTCAGACCCGGAGGCCAAGCTCGTGTTCGCGTGGGGCGACTTCGGCGAGGCGGCCGAGGCGGGCGCGGAGGAGGCCGGCACCGAGGTCATCCTCGTGAAGCCGGGCGAGTTCGAGAAGCTGCTCGCGGACCAGGAGCCGGTGAGGGAGGTCGCCGAGCGCGACGCCGAGGACACCGCGGTGATCCTCTACACCTCGGGCACGACCGGCAAGCCGAAGGGCGCGGAGCTCACGCACGCGAACCTGTACAAGAACTGCGCGGGCGTGTCGGCGAACCTCGGCGAGCTGAGCGCGGACGACGTGCTGCTCGGCGCGCTGCCGCTGTTCCACTCCTTCGGGCAGACCTGCACGATGAACGCGGCGGTCTGCATCGGCGCCACCGTGACCATGCTCCCCCGCTTCGACCCGGACAAGGCGCTCGAGATCTTCGGGCGCGACCAGGTCACGATCTTCCAGGGCGTCCCGACGATGTACAACGCGATGCTCCACTCGGACGGCGCGGACGACGCCGACTGCTCGTCGCTCCGCACCTGCATGTCGGGCGGCGCGGCGATGCCGGCCGAGCTCATGCGCGCGTTCGAGGAGAAGTTCGGCTGCATCATCCTCGAGGGCTACGGGCTGTCCGAGACCTCGCCGGTCGCGTCGTTCAACCACCCGGACAAGGAGCGCAAGCCGGGCTCCATCGGCACGCCGATCGAGGGCGTCGAGATGCAGGTCTGGGACGACGACGGCAAGGAGGTCCCGCAGGGCGAGATCGGCGAGATCGTCATCCGCGGCCACAACATCATGAAGGGCTACTGGAACCGCCCGGACGCCAACAAGGAGTCGATCGACGACGACGGCTGGTTCCGCACCGGCGACATGGCCAAGGTGGACGAGGACGGCTACTTCTTCATCGTCGACCGCAAGAAGGAGCTGATCATCCGCGGCGGCTACAACGTCTACCCGCGCGAGATCGAGGAGGTGCTGTACGAGCACCCCGCGATCCAGGAGGCGGCCGTCGTGGGCGTGGAGGACGAGGCGCTCGGCGAGGAGGTCGGCGCCGCGGTGGTGCTGAAGCAGGGCGAGTCGCTCGACGCCGACGAGGTGAAGAGCTACGTGAAGGATCAGGTGGCCGCCTACAAGTACCCGCGCAGGGTCTGGTTCGTGGACGAGCTCCCCAAGGGACCCACGGGCAAGATCCTGAAGCGCGAGATCGAGGTGCCGCAGGAGGTCACGGCGGGCTCCGAGAGCTCGTAGGCAGAGGGGCGCGCAGGCCGGTCAGCTAGCCTGCCGCCCCGAATGCGCTCGGGGAACCGCTTCACACGGCGCGGCCTGTTCGGGGTCGGCGCATCGGGCGCAGCGGCGGCCGCGCTGTCCGCCTGCGGCGACGACTACTTCGAGCCGGCGACCTCGCATGGCGACGATGCCCCGAACGTCGTCCTGATCTTCACGGACTCCACGCGCGCGGACTACATCGGCCACTACAAGCAGGACAGCCGCAACGAGACGCCGAACCTCGACGCGCTCGGGCGCGACTCGCTCTCGTTCCGGATGGCGGTGCCGGAGGCGATGCCCACCGGGCCGGCGCGGCGGGCGCTCCTCACCGGGGTGCGCTCCTTCCCGTTCCGGAACTACGTGCCCACGAAGGGCCTGCCGCTCGGGCCGGGCTGGATCCCGATCCAGGACCACCAGCCGATCATCACCGAGGTGATGGGCGAGGCGGGCGTCGAGACCGGCTACGCCACCGACAACCCGTTCCTGATCGGCCCGCGCTTCGGCAACTTCCGGCGCACGCTCGACTTCGCGCGCCCGAGCTACTCGCAGGGCGCGTACCGCTTCCTCAACAAGCCGTTCAAGCGCCCGGCGCCGCGCAGCTCGATCGAGCGCTACCTGCTGCCCGAGCTGAACGACTCCGTGGAGGTCGGGCGCCTGCGAGCGATGACCGGCTGGAACTCGATCTACCGCGACAGCGACCGCGACTTCGCGACGGCACGCGTGGTGCGAGCCGGTATCAACATCGTGGACGACCTGAAGGAGAAGCGGCCCTTCTTCCTGGGCGTGGACACGTTCGACCCGCACGAGCCGTTCGACGCGCCGCGCGTGTACGTGAACCGCTTCCCGGGCCCCAAGGGGATCGAGAAGGAGGGCGTGATCCCCGTGCAGCCGTTCGAGACGCCCTACTCGTGGGTGATCGACGTGGAGGTCGACGACGAGACGATCGAGCGGGTCCGCGAGCTGTACGCGGCCGAGGTGACGTTCCTGGACGAGTGGATCGGCCGGCTGATGAACCGGCTGGCGGACCAGAAGCTGCTCGACGAGACCGTGGTGATCTACTCGTCGGACCACGGGCTGACGCTCGGCGAGCACGGCATCCTCGGCAAGCACGCGTCGCGCTGCCACTGGCACATCTACCAGGTGCCGTTCATGATCCGGCACCCCGAGGGCAAGCTCGCCGGCGAATGGCACGACTACTTCGCCTCGACCCACGACATCCCGCGCACGGCGCTCTCGATGATGGGCGCGCGGGCGCCGGGCATGATGACCGGCGAGGACCTGTCGGTCATCTTCGACGGCAAGGAGCCGCCCGCCCGGCCGCACTTCACCGCCTGCTACGACGACCACGTCCTGGCGGGGGACTTCGACTGGTTCTTCATCTCGGACAGCGAGGGGCGCCGCAAGCGGCTCTACAACCGGCGCGAGGACCCGGAGGAGCTCAGAGACGTGGCCGCGGACCATCCCGACCTCGTGGACAAGTACTGGCGGATCCTCGAGGACGAGGCCGGGGGCACGCTGCCGCAGTTCGGCAGCAAGGGGGTGATCGGCGGGTGAGCGGGCTCACGCGCCGCGGCCTCATGCGCCGCGGCGGAGCCACGGCCGCCGGCGCGGGCGTGCTGGGCTCGCTCGCGGGCGCGGGGCCGGCCGCCGCGAAGCTCGGCGACGACCGCAAGCCGCGTGTCGTGCTGATCGTGCTGCCGCTGGTGCGCGCCGACCACGTGGACGCGTTCGAGGGCGGCGCGCCCGCGAACACGCCGAACCTGAACGACCTGACGAAGGAGTCGCTCCGCTTCGACCGCGCGATCCCCGAGTCGATGCCGGCGCTGTCCGCCCGCCGCGCGCTCGTGACCGGCATGCGCGCGTACCCGTTCCGCGACTGGCGGCGGCTCGAGGGCTTCCCGCCGGTGCCGGGCTTCAACCCCGTGTGGGACCACCAGCCGCTCCTGATGGAGCAGACGCGCGCGGCCGGGATCGAGACCGTCTACGTGACCGACAACCCGGTCTTCGCGGGGGACCGGTTCCAGGACGTGCGCCGGCCGGGCGGCCCCACGGTGACGACCGAGGGCGGGCTCGGCACGGGGATCGACGAGGAGCTCCTCGCCTCCTTCCATCGCCAGACCCTGGCCACGCGGCGCACCTTCCGCGCCGGGGCGCAGGCGCTGGCCGAGCTGGAGGGCGACGAGTCGTTCTTCGTCGGCATCGACCCGTTCGACCCCTCCGACGCCTACTTCGCGCCGCCCTTCTACGTGAAGCCCGGCCGCGCCGAGGCGGACGGCCTCGGGCCGACCGACGGCCGGCTCGTCGAGCTGAACTTCGGCGACGGCGAGATCGACAGGGTGCGCGAGGCGTACGTGAAGCACGTGGAGGCTGTCGACGAGGAGCTCGGCAGGCTGCTCGACGAGGTGCCGGGTGACGCCGCGCTGATCGTGATCGGCGACCACGGGCTCGCGCTCGGCGAGCACGGGTACATCGGCCGCGCGGCGCCCACATCGCACCGGATCTCGTACGAGATCCCGTTCCTGATCCGCCACCCGGACGGGCAGGAGAAGGGCAACGACGTGGACTGGTACGCCACCACCCACGACGTGGCCCCCACGATCCTCTCCTTCCTCGACGTGCCGATCCCGGGGAAGATGCGCGGCGAGGACCTCACCGCCCTCTTCGACGACGTGGACGAGGACGACATGCCGGACCGTCCGAAGTCGCTCACCGCGGTCGGCTCGCAGATCATCATCCGCGACCGCCGCTGGCTCGTGGTGGCCGACCGCGAGCGGATCATCCGCCGGATGTTCGACGACGACGAAGAGGTCGAGGACGACATCACGCGCTTCGACAACATCGCGAACGAGGACACCGGCAAGCTCACGGAGCTGTCCCAGGCCGCGCTGATCGTCTCGGATGGCACGCTGCCCGAGTTCGGCCCCGACGGGGCGCTGCGCCCGCCGCGCGAGCGGGGCGACGACGACACGGACGACGACGGCATCCCGAACGACTTCGACCCGTTCGACAACGACGAGCCCGAGGACGGCACGACGCCGGAGGACCTCGAGTTCGACGGACGGGTGCCCGAGGGGGGTGAGCTCCGATCGCCGAGCCGGTGACCGAGCGCCGCAACCCGTCGCCCGAGTTCCTCTACGAGAACAAGTGGCGGATCTTCGGCGTGATGATGATCGGCTGGGCGATGTCCCTGCTGGACGTCTCGATCGTGAACATCTCGATCCCGGAGCTCCAGGACGAGATGTCCACGGACATCGGGACCGTCACCTGGGTCATCAACGCCTACAACATCGTCTTCGCGGTGCTGCTGGTGTCGATGGGGCGGCTCGCGGACCAGTTCGGGCGGCGCAGGTTCTTCGTCGCCGGGCTGGCCGTGTTCACCATCGGCTCCGCGCTGTGCGCGATCGCGTGGTCCGTCGAGTGGCTGATCGCCTTCCGCGTGATCCAGGGCGCCGGCGCCGGGATCCTCGCCCCGCTCGGCTTCGCGATGACGATCCTCGTCTTCCCGCCCCATCAGCGCGGCTTCGGGCTGGCGCTGATCGCGGTCGTGGCGCTCGTGTCGTCGGCCGCCGGGCCGGTCCTCGGCGGCGTGCTGATCGAGATCGCGAGCTGGGAGTGGATCTTCCTCATCAACATCCCGTTCGGGATCGTGGGGATCGTGCTGGCGCTGCGCTGGTGGCCCGAGACCTGGGACCTATCGGCGGTCGGCAAGCAGGTGGACGTGCGCGGGATGCTGCTGCTCGGCGGCGCCGTCCTGTTCCTGACGATGGCGCTCGTGGAGGCCAACCCGTTCGGCGGCGACCTCCCGCTCTGGCTCTCCCTGATGCAGGGAGCCATCCTGCTGGGCGTCCTGTTCTTCTGGTGGGAGCGGCGCGCCCCCGACCCGATGATCACGCCGGGCCTGCTGTCCAACCGCCAGTTCCGGAACGCGAACATCGGGATGCTGTTCTTCGCCGCGGGCGCGATCGGCTCGCTGCTGCTGCTGTCGCTGGTGTTCGTGAACCTCTGGGGCTACACGCAGCTCGAGGCGGCGCTGGCGATCCTGCCCGTGCCGCTGTGCGGGCTGTTGGCCTGGCCGTTCGTGGGCCGCGCCGCGGATACGCGGCCGCCCGGAGAGCTGGCGAAGCCGGCACTGATCGTGATGGCGGTCGGGATGCTGTGGGTGTCCTTCCTGCCGTCCACGTCCGACGACGCCTGGGCCTACATCCGCATCCTCCCCGGCCTCCTGATGATCGGGTTCGGGATGGGAATCGGCTTCCCGGCGCTGAACGTGGGCGCCATGGGAGCGGTGACCGGGCAGGATCTCGGCCTGGCGTCGGGCGTGCTGAACACCGCCCGCCAGCTCGGCGCCGCGATCGGCGTGGCGATCCTGATCGCCACCTTCGGCGGCGCGCTCCACGCCCACATGTCCTGGTTCGCCGAGGACGAGATCGAGGACATCGTCGACGAGTGGGAGATCCCGCAGCCCGAGGCCGGGATGGTGATCCAGGGCACCCTCCACGACTACACGGGCGGCACCGAGGACCGCTTCGAGCCGAAGCCCGGCTTCGACGAGGAGATCGTGCGCCAGACCGCCGGCTCGGCCCGCGAGGGCTTCGCCTGGGCGTTCCGCCAGGCCGCGATCCTGGTGCTCTCGGCGCTGCCGCTGATGGGAGCGCTGCGAAGAACGCCCGCCCAGGCGAGAGCGGAGGCGATGGCCGCCGCCAGCGGGCAGGGACCACCGGATCCGGTCCACCCGGAGCGCGCGACGGCGGTGACGGCGACGGCGCCCCGGCGCGGACGCCCGCTCCGGGCGGCGCCGAGCCCCGCCCGGCCTAGACCTCCTGCACTTTCGGGACTATGTGTCCCGTTTCGTCAGGAGGTCCCTCCTTCAATGCCGTAGTTCGCCCCCAGCAAGCGAAACGGGCCCTCCCGAAGGAGGGCCCGTTCGGCCTGGAGGGGTACTGCGGGGGGTCTAGCGTCCGCCGGGACCCATCGGGACCATGCGGTGGGCGTCGCTGTTCTCGCGAGCCGGCGAGTCGGTCGTCCGCTCGGGCGACCGGCGCGGGCGTGGGCTGCGCGATCGCGCCGTGCCCTCGTTCGGACCGCCGTCGTAGCGGGCGTCCGGGGCCTGGGGGACCGCGATGATCGCGCGGGTGCCCTCATCGGGGCCGCCGTCGTAGCGGACGCCGTCGGCCTGCGCGGCGCGCTCGAGCGGATGGGCGTGCACGGCGGCGTTCGGCAGGGCGGCCGCACCGGCGGATCCGCCGGCGGTGATCTCATCGCCGTCGTTCGCCACGATCACCACGGCGACGCTCAGAGCGACTACCGCGGCCATCGCGACGGCCAGCAGCCAGCTGACCAGCTTGAAGTGAGAACGAAGAACGACTGCGGGGTGCTGGGTGGGGAACGGCTGTCCCATGACTTCCTCCTGTTGGGTTCCTGACGGCATCGGAGGTCATGGTGCGCCCGGGCGGTAACTGCGCGGCGACTATGCGGTAACAGGCGGCTGCGGTACGTTGAAACTCCCGGCCCCGTCGACTCGCATGGACTTTCGAATCCTTGGACCGCTTGAGGTTCTCGACGAGGACCAGCCGATCTCGCTTGGCGGGAGCAAGCGGCGGGCCGTGCTGGCGCTCCTGCTGCTGCACGCGAACGAGACGGTCGGCGCAGACCGCCTGATCGACGAGCTCTGGGGCGAACAGCCGCCCGCCACCGCCGGGAAGACCCTCCAGGTCCACGTGTCGCGCCTGCGGAAGGAGCTCACCGGCGACGTGCTCGTGACGCGCGGCAGCGGCTACGAGCTGGTGGTCGACCCGGAGGACCTCGACGCCCACCGGTTCGAGGCCCGGTTCGGCGAGGGCCGCTCGGAGCTGGCCGACGGCCGGCCCGAGCACGCGCTCGAGGCGCTGGAGGACGCCCTGTCGCTGTGGCGCGGCCCTGCGCTTGCCGACCTCGCGTACGAGCCGTTCGCCCAGCCCGAGGTGGCCCGTCTCGAGGACCTTCGCGCCGCCGCGAACGAGCAGCTCATCGAGGCGAAGCTCGCCCTCGGGCGGCAGGCGGAGGTGATCGCTCCGCTCGAGACGCTGATCGAGGAGCACCCCTACCGCGAGCGCCTCCGCGCACAGCTCATGCTCGCGCTCTACCGCGCCGACCGCCAGGCCGACGCGCTCCAGGCCTACCAGAACGCGCGCACGCGGCTGGTGGAGGAGCTCGGCATCGAGCCCGGCGAGCGGCTGCGGGAGCTGGAGCGGGCGATCCTCGCGCAGGACCCCGCGCTGGCGCAGCCCGCGCCGAAGCGGCCTGAGCCGGCGCCGGAGGCCGCCCCGCCGGAGCCGCCTTCCGACGCGCCGGCGGAGCCGCCGGCCGACCTCCCCTCCGGCGTCGTGACCTTCGTGCTCACGGACATCCAGGGCTCGTCCGGCATGTGGGAGGCGGACTTCCACGCGATGGCGGCCGCCCTCGAGGAGCACGACGGGCTGGTGGCCCGCATCGCCGATGCCCACGACGGCAGCCTGCTCAAGACCAAGGGCGAGGGCGACTCGACGCTCACCGTCTTCCCCCGCGCGTCGGACGCGGTGGCCGCGGCGGCCGAGCTGCACACGCTCCTCGCCGAGGTGGAGTGGCCGCTCGGCCCCGGGCCGCGGGTCCGCGTGGCCGTCTACACGGGCGAGGCGCACGAGCGCGACGGCGACTACTTCGGCCCCGCGCTGAACCGCGCGGCGAGGCTGCGCTCGCTGGCGCATGCCGGCGCGGCGCTGGTGTCGCAGGCCACGGCGGAGATCGTGCGCGACCGGCTGCCTCCCGGCACCGGGCTCGTCGAGCTCGGCCGCCGGGAGCTGCGCGGCCTCGCGCGTCCCGAGCACGTGTTCGAGCTGCGGACGGACGCGGCCGGAGACGGCGGCGCGGACGCGCGCCGGAAGACCGTGACGGTGCTGTTCGCCTGCCTGCTGGACCTGGAGCCCGAGGGCGAGGGACTCGACGCCGAGGCGCGCCGGCGCGTGAGCGATCGCTGCCTGGAGGACATGCGCGGCGTGCTCGAGCGCCACGGCGGGACGGTCGAGGCCTACCCGGGCGACGCGCTCATGGCGGTCTACGGCGTGCCGCGGCTGCACGAGGACGACGCCGTGCGGGCGGTGCGCGCCGCCGTGGAGCTGGGCGAGGGAATCGACACCCTGGGCGACGAGTTCGGCCGCGCCCTCGGCCTGCGCCCGCGCGTGCGGATCGGCGTGGGAACGGGCGAGGTGATCGCGGAGACGGGCACGGCCGCCCCACCGGCGCCCGCGGGCGACGCCGTGAACGTCGCGAAGCGGCTCGAGGAGCGCGCCGGCGCCGGTGAGATCCTGCTCGACGAGCGGACTCACCTGCTCGTGCGCGGCTTTGCCGAGACGGAGCCGCTCACGGAGCCCGAGTCCGCGGTCCGGCTGCTCGACCTGCGGCCGGACGGCGAGCGGCCCCGCGGCCTCGAGTCCCCGCTCGTGGGCCGCGCCGCGCAGATAGAGGCGCTCGCGAGGGCGTTCGACACGGCCGTCGCGGCGCGGACGTGCCATCTCGTGACCGTGCTCGGCGCCGCGGGCGTCGGGAAGTCCCGCCTCGTGGAGGAGTTCACGAGCGGGCTCGGCGACGCCGCGACCGTCGTGGGCGGCCGCTGCCTCCCCTACGGCGAGGGCATCACGTTCTGGCCGCTGGCCGAGATCGTGGGCGGCCTGCCTGAGCCGCTGGCCGACCAGCTCGCCGACGACCCGCAGGCGGAGGCGATCGCCGAGGTCGTGTCCGAGGCGGTGGGCCACGGCGGCTCGACGGGCGCCACCAGCGAGAAGATCTTCTGGGCCGCGCGGCGGCTGTTCGAGGCGATGGCCCGCCGGCGGCCGCTCGTTGTGGTCGTGGACGATCTCCAGTGGGCGGAGGCGACCTTCCTCGACCTGGTGGAGCACGTGGCCGATCTCGCGCGCGACGCGCCGATCGTGGTGCTGTGCATGGCGCGGGCGGAGCTGCTGGACGCGCGGCCGGGCTGGGGCGGCGGGAAGCTGAACGCGGCGTCGATCCACCTCGACGCGCTCGGCACGGACGACACCAGGGAGCTCGTGGCGAACCTGCTCGGCCAGGCCACCCTCCCCCGCGAGCCCGCCGACAGGCTCGCCGCCACCTGCGAGGGCAACCCGCTCTTCGCCGAGGAGCTCCTCTCGATGCTGATCGACGAGGGCAGGCTCCGGCGCGAGCAGGACGCGTGGGCGCTGAGCGGCGACGCCGGCCGGATGCCGATCCCGCCGACGATCCAGTCCCTGCTGGGCGCACGGCTCGAGCAGCTCCCGGACGACGAGCGTGCGCTGCTCGGCGCGGATGGCCGTGGCCGGGAGCTCTTTCCCGCGGGACGCGGTGTGCGAGCTCGCGCCCGCGTCGCTCGAGCCGGTGGTGGACCGCTGCCTCACGGCGCTCGTCCGGCGCGACCTGATCCGCCCCGACAGGGCGAGCACGCACCAGGGCGAGGCGTTCCGCTTCCGCCACATCCTGATCCGCGACGCCGCCTATGGCTCGCTCCCCAAGGAGGCGCGCGCCGAGCTGCACGAGCGCTTCGCGGACTGGATCGAGCGGTCGGCGGGCGACCGGCTCACCGAGACCGAGGAGATCCTCGGCTACCACCTCGAGCAGGCCCACCGCTTCGTCGCGGAGCTGGGCCCTCCGGACGCGGACACCCGGGCCCTGGCGGCGCGCGGCTCGGACCGGCTCGCGTCGGCGGGGCGGCGCGCGCTCGCCCGCGGCGACGTGACCGCGGCGGTCAGGCTGCTCGAGCGAGCGGCGGCGCTCGCGGACGGCCTCGACACGCGGCGGGCGACGCTCCTGCCCGCCCTCGGCGGCGCGCTGATCGAGGCGGGCCGGCTGGCGGACGCGGCCGAGGCGCTGGACGACGCGGCCCGAACCGCGGAGGCCGCCGGCGACGAGCGCCGCCGCGGCCCACGCGCTCGTCCAGCGGCAGTTCCTCAGGCTCCAGCGGGGCGAGTCCGACGGCACCGGCGAGGTGGCGGCGGTGGTGGACGAGGTGCTCCCGGTGTTCAGCCGCGCCGGTGACGAGAACGGGCTCTCGGCCGCGCTGCGCCTGCGCGCCTGGTGCCACTGGATCGAGGGCAGCGCCGAAGCGGCCGCGGCGGCGTGGGACGAGGCCGCGGCGCACGCCTCGCAGCGCCGGCGCCGAGCACGAGCGCACCGAGACCCTGCTCTGGATCGCCTCCTCGCTCTTCTTCGGCCCGGCGCCGGTCGCCGGCGCCATCCGCCGCTGCGAGGCGATCCGCGCCGACGTGGAGGGGAACCTCGCGGCCGTGGCCGAGGTGCTCCAGCCGCTCGCGGGCCTGCACGCCATGGAGGGCCGCTTCGACCGCGCGCGCGAGCTGCTCGGCTCGAGCGAGGCGGCCTTCGAAGAGCTCGGCCTGACGCTCAACTCGGCTGTCTCGCATCACGCCGCGACGGTGGAGCTGCTCGCCGGCGACCCGGCCGCCGCCGAGCGGACGCTCCGGAAGGGCTACGCGACGCTGGAGGAGATGGGCGACCGCGCGCTCCTGTCCACCACGGCGGCGTTCCTCGGTCAGGCGCTGCTGGCCCAGGGCAGCGGCGGACGAGGCCGAGGAGCTCGCGGCCACGAGCGCGGAGCTGGCGGCCGACGACGACCTGATCACGCAGGCCATGTGGCGCGGAGTCCGGGCGCGCGCCGCGCTCCGGCGCGGCCGCGCCGAGGAGGCCGACGGCCTCGCCCGCGAGGCCGTGGCGCTCGCGAACCGAACCGACTTCGTGAACCACCGGGCTGACGCGCTCGCGGACCTCGGCATGGTGCTGCGCGAGCTGGGCCCGAGCGCCGGGGCGCAGGAGGCGTTCGACGAGGCGCTCGCCCTGTACGAGAGCAAGGGCAACGTCGTGGCCGCCGAGCGCCTGCGCGCGGACCTTGTTGCGCCCGCCCGGCTCTGAGACCATCGGCTCATGCTCTCCAGGTTCGAAGTGGAGCTCCCACTGATGAAGGGCCCCGGCACGAAGCGCGGCGTGAAGCTGAGCGTCTGCGCCATGGGACCGGTGGCAAAGGGCGACAAGCTGGACTCGATGGAGGTCTGGGTCTGGCAGCAGCACGAAGACGGCCTCGCGCTCAGCACCGGCAAGGCCGGCGAGCACCTCGGCGGCCCGAAGAGGTCGCCGCGCGAGAAGCTGCCCTTCAGCGCCGAGAAGGGCTGGATGATCCAGACGGCGCTCGCGAAGGGCTCAAAGCAGTTCGTGAAGGGCAAGCCGGCGCTCGCGATGGCGATCGCGATGGTCACCCGCAAGAACGGCGACAAGGACGTCGAGCACTGGATGCAGGGCGTCTCGATCCGCGAGCTGCGCGACTCGGACTACTACTAGTCAGGCGCTCGGAGCGGGAGCGGGCTCCGCGGAGCCGGACAGACGCCGCTCCACGTACTCCACGAGCTTCTCAGCGGACCCCTCGGGCGACTCGGACTCGGTCTCGAGCACGAGCTCCGGCGACAGGGGCTCCTCGTACGGGTCCGACACCCCTGTGAACGCCTGGATCTCGCCCGCCCGGGCGCGCTCGTAGAGCCCCTTCACGTCGCGGCGCTCGCACTCCTCCACGGTCGCCCGCACGTACACCTCCACGAAGCGGTCGCCCATCCGGGCGCGCCCCTCGTCGCGGGTCTTCCGGTACGGCGACACCGCGGCGACGAAGGTCACGACCCCGTTGCGCGAGAGCAGGTCGGCCACCCACGCGATCCGGCGCACGTTCACGTCGCGGTCCTCGCGCGAGAAGCCGAGCCCGGCGCAGAGGTTCTGGCGCACGTCGTCGCCGTCGAGCACCTCCACCCGGTGGCCCAGGTCGCGGAGCCGCCCGGCGGCGAGCCGGCAGACGGTGGACTTGCCCGATCCCGACAGCCCGGTGAGCCAGAAGCACAGGCCGGAGCCGGTCCGGGCCGGCGCGGCCAGCGTGCCGTGCGCGATCGGCCCCAGATTCGGCTCGCGGTCGTGGAGGTCGAACGCGCGGAACTTCGAGAACAGGCGATGGTCGGGCCCGTGATAGTCGGAGGAGCCTGTGCTGAGCAGCCCCAGCTCCGAGCAGCGCTCCGCCAGCAGCAGGGTCTGCTCGCGGTCGTGCGCCGTGTAGAAGGCCTCGACGCCGTCGAGCCCCGCGGCGCGGTAGCGGTCGATGGCGGCCAGCACCTCGTCGCTGTCCTTCACGTCCCAGAACGGGTGCGCCCACACGGCCACGCCGGCCGCCTCGTGGATCCAGGTGATCGCCTCCTCGACGGTGGGGTGAGAGCGCGCCACGTAGCCCGGCATCCCCTGGATCAGGTACGCCGGGATGAACGAGGAGACGTCGGAGTGGCCCTCCTCGGCCAGCCGCTCCGCGTTCGCGGGGTGCGCGAGCACCGCCGCCGCCAGGTGCGGGCGGCCCACGGGCTTGCCGGCCGCCTTGCGTGCCTCGATCGGCGCGGGGTCGACCTCGAAGCCGAGCTCGCGGAGCCGGTCGCGCCATCGCGTCGGCGCGCCGCTCGCGGTCGGCCCGGGCGTCCAGCAGGCGCTCGCCGAGCAGCCCGCTCCGGTGGTCGATCCCGTAGCCGAGCACGTGCAGGTCCTCGTACTGCCCGTCCACCGCCGAGATCTCCGTGGCGGGCACCACGCGGACGCCGTGCACCGCGCCGGCGGCGAGGGCCTCGTCGACCCCGTCGACCGTGTCGTGGTCGGACAGCGCGAGCAGCTCCACTCCGGCGCGCGCGGCGTTCTCGACCACCTGCGCGGCCGGGAGCTCACCGTCCGAGTGGACCGAATGCGACTGAAGGTCGAATGCTGGAGCGCTCACGGCGGCCGGAAGACTAGTCAACGGGTATTCCGTGCCGCATCGTGTTCTCGGTCACCACGCGCGGCTCCACGAACTGGAGCAGATAGTCCGGCCCACCCGCCTTCGAGCCGACCCCTGAGCGCCGGTTCCCGCCGAACGGCTGGCGGCCCACCATCGCCCCGGTGATGCCGCGATTCACGTACAGATTCCCGACCGGGAGGCGGGCAACCACCCGCTCCACGGTCGCGGGGCTGCGCGAGAACAGCCCTCCGGTGAGCGCGAACGGCAGCGCCTCCACCACGTCGCAGGCCTCGTCCACGTCCTTCACGCGCGTGAGCGCCAGCAGCGGGCCGAAGACCTCTTCGCTCAGCACCGGCGAGTCGTCCGGGAGGTCGGCCACGAGGGTGGGCGGGCAGAACCACCCCTCGCCCGGCACCGACTCCGCCTGCGCGACCGGGCCGGCCATCGCGGCGTACCGCAGCACGCGCTCCTGCGCCTCCTCCTCGATCACGGGCGGGACCTCGGTGGCGAAGCGGTCCGCCTGGCCCACGTCGAGCACCCGCACGGCGCCGGCGAGCCGCTCGAGCAGGGTGTCGGCGGCGGCCTCGTGCACGAGCACGCGCGCGGCCGCGGAGCACTTCTGCCCGGCGAAGCCGAACGCCGAGTAGGCCAGCTCGGGCACCACCTCGTCGAGGTCCGCGTCGGCGTCCACGATCACGCAGTTCTTGCCGCCCATCTCGGACACGACCCGCTTCACGTGGTGCTGCCCCTCGGGCGTCTCCGCGGAGGCGCGCAGGATCTCGAGGCCCACGGCACTCGACCCCGTGAACGCGATCACGTGCACGCCCGGGTCGCGCACCAGCGCGGCGCCCACCTCCCCGAATCCGGGCAGGAGCGCGAGCGCGTCGCGCGGGACGCCCGCCGCGTGGAGCGCCTCGACGAGCGCGCCGGCGCTTCCCGGCGACTGCTCGGCCGGCTTCAGCACCGCCGCGTTCCCGGTAGCCAGCGCGGCGGCCGTCATCCCGCAGGCGATGGCGAGCGGGAAGTTCCACGGCGCGATCACCGCCACGACGCCGCGCGGCGCGTAGCGCATCGTGTTGCGCTCGCCGGGCACCTGCAGGAGCGGCCGCCCCTCGTCGAGGGCGACGGCCTCGTCCGCGTAGTACTCGAGGAAGTCGATCGCCTCGCACACGTCGCCGTCCGCCTCGGGCCACGGCTTGGCGCACTCGCGCACCTGGAGCGCGGCCAGCTCGAGCCGCCGCTCGCGCAGCGTCGCCGCCGCGGCGCGGAGCACGCCGGCGCGCTCGGCGGCCGAGCGGGCGCTCCACTCGCGGAAGCCGCGCTGCGCGGCCTCCACCGCCGCACGCGCGTCCTCCTCGGTCGCGCGCTCCGCGACGGCCACGACGCGGCTCGGCGCGCCCGGATCGGTCGAGTCGAACGTCTCCGCCGCCGCCGCGGTCGCCGCCCACCAGAATCGGCACCTCCAGGGGGAGCCGCGCGTCGAGCTCGCGGAGCGCCCCCAGCAGCGACTCGCGCACGGGCGCCCGGCGCAGCTCCAGGATCGGCTCGTTCCTGAAGCTCACGGGGCGGCGAGCAGCTCCTCGATCGGCGTGCCGCGCTGCTGCTCGCCGAGGAAGGACTCGTTCGACGTGTTCTCCAGCAGGCGCCGTACGAGGTAGGCCATCCCCGCCACGAGGTCGCCCACCGGGCAGTAGATGCGCACGCGGTGGCCGAGGTCCGCCAGGGCGGCGGCGAGATCGTCGCCGAGGCCGCGGAGCACCTGGAACTCCACGTCGCGGTCCTCCCGCCCGAGCTCGCGAGCCACGGCGACCGCGTGCGCCACCGACCTGAGGTTGTGCGAGGCGATCGCCGGCCGCACGTGCGGCCACCCCTCGAGCAGCCGGCGCGTGAGCGCCTCGAAGTTGCGGTCGGAGTCGCGCTTCTCCTCGAACACCGGCGGCGTCCAGCCGTGCTGGCGGGCATCCACCACCTCGTGGTCCCAGTACGCACCCTTCACGAGCCGCACCACAAGCGGCTGCGTGCGCTCCGTCGCCTCCGCCCAGGCGAGCACCTGCTCGAGCTGGTCGGGCGATTCGCGCAGGTAGGCCTGGATCACGACGCCCGCGGACGGCCCGTCGCGGAGCTGCGGCTCGTCGAGCAGCTCGAACACCAGCCCGAGCGTGGCCTCGACCGTGTCCACCGACTCCATGTCGATGTGGAGATGCGCCCCCAGCTCCCCGGCGCGCGCGAGCAGCGGCCGCATGCGCCGGGCCGCGTCCTCGCGGCCGGCCTCCGGGGCGGCCGGCCGCAGCAGCGGCGTGAGCGCGGACACCTTCACCGACAGGTTCACGCGCGGGAGCGGGCCGAACGAGTCCGCCTCGAGCACCGGCTGCGCCGGCCAGGAGGGCGCGGCGCCGGCGAGCGTCTCGAGCGCGTCCAGGCAGCGCGCCGCGTACCGGTCGGCCTCGGCCTCTGTCACGGTCGCCTCGCCGAGCAGGTCGAGCGAGACGGCGGCGCCGTGGTCCCAGAGGTGGCGGATCGTCTTCAGCGCCGCCCTCGGGCTCTCGCCGGCGATGAAGCGGTGCGCCATGTGCCGTACGCCGGCGGCCGCGGCGGCGCCGAGCGCGGTCCGGCCGGCCCTGCTGCCCGACATCCGCATCGCCGCCGCGATCGGCGGGGGGCGCCCGTCCACCTCCTCGAGGTAGCCGGTGAGGTGCCGCGCGAGGTCGTCGAGCGAGCGGCAGGCGGGTGTCACGTCCACGAACCGGAACAGCGCCGCGCGCAGCTCGGCGTCCTGTGAGGCCAGCTCCATCGCCCGCTCGTCGAGCGCGCGGAGCGGGTGACGCGATCGCCCGGGCAGCGCCGCGTGGATCGTGCGGCCCACCTCCTGAAGCTCCGTCTCCACGATCCGAAAGCTACCTCCCGGGTACGGTTCCCACCATGCCCTCGCTCGTCCTCGGCCCGCTGCTCCGATACGTCGGCGAGACCGAGGCCGTGTTCTGGGTGGAAACGGACGCCGCGTGCGAGGTGGAGGTGCTCGGGAAGCGCGAGCGGACCTTCTGCGTGTGCGACCACCACTACGCGCTGGTGTGCTGCGGCGACCTGGAGCCGGGCTCGTGGCACGACTACGAGGTGCTCCTCGACGGCGAGCGCGCGTGGCCGGTGGACGACGGCTGGCCCGCCAGCTCGTTCCGCACATATCCCAAGGACACGCCGCTGAAGCTCGCGTTCGGGTCGTGCCGGGTGGCGGCGCCGCACGAGGCGCCGTTCACGCTGGCGAAGGACGAGGACGAGCGCGGCCGGGAGATCGACGCCCTTCACACGATGGCCCACCAGATGCGCGACGAGCCGCGCGAGGAGTGGCCCGACGTGCTCCTGATGCTCGGCGACCAGGTGTACGCCGACGAGGTCTCGCCGGCCACGCGCGCGTTCATCGAGACGAAGCGCCGTCCGCACGAGCCGCCCGGCGAGCGCGTGCTCGACTTCGAGGACTACACCCGGCTCTATCGCGAGAGCTGGAGCGACCCGGCGATCCGCTGGCTGTTCTCGGTCGTCTCGCTGATGATGATCTTCGACGACCACGACGTGCACGACGACTGGAACATCTCCGAGGCGTGGCTCGAGGAGATGCGCGAGCACGAGTGGTGGAACGAGCACATCAAGGGCGCGCTCTCCTCGTACTGGGTCTACCAGCACCTCGGGAACCTTCCCCCCGACGCGCACGAGAGCGACGAGCTCCTGAACAAGGTCAAGCGGCGGACGACGCCGAGGACCTCCTCGAGGCGTTCGCGTTCAAGGCCGACCGCGACACCGACGGCGCGCGCTGGAGCTACTGCCGCGACCTCGGCAACACGCGACTGATCGTGGTCGACTCGCGGGCCGGCCGCGTGCTCGACGAGGAGCGCCGCTCCATGCTCGACGACGACGAGTGGGAGTGGGTCTACGAGCACGCCACCGGCGGCTTCGACCACCTGCTGGTGGCGACCTCGCTGCCGTGGCTGCTCGGGCGCGGGATGCACTACGCCGAGGCATGGAGCGAAGCGGTGGCGGGCGGGGCGTGGGGACGCTCGCCGCGCGGAAGGCCGAGGACATCCGGCAGACGGTCGACCTGGAGCACTGGGGCGCCTTCCAGGAGTCCTTCGCGCGGCTCAGAGAGCTGTTCCGGGCGGTCGGGTCAGGAGAGCGCGGCGACCCGCCGGCCTCGATCGCGGTGCTGTCCGGCGACGTGCACCACGCCTACCTGTTCGAGGTCGGCTACCCGAAGGGGACCGGTATGAAGTCGAACGTCTGGCAGGCGGTGTGCTCCCCCTACCGGAACCCGCTCGAGAAGAAGGAGCGCGACACGATCCGGATCGGCATGTCGGACGGCTTCGCGGTCGCCATGCGGGCGCTCGCGCGGCTCGCCGGGGTGAGCGACCCGGGGATCGGCTGGCGCATGGTCGGCGACGGGCCCTGGTTCGACAACCAGGTCGCGACGCTGACGATCGACGGCCGGAGCATGTCGATGCAGGCTCCACAAGGCCGTGCCGGTGGACGAGCACCGTGCGCGGCTCGAGTGCGTGCTCGATCAGCCGCTCGCGTAGGTAAGGTGGCCGGGCCGCGCATGGACTACCCGGTCGAGACCTTCACCGACGAGGAGCGAGCGCTCCTCGCGCCCCACTTCACGAACCTCGACAGCCCCGTCTTCGCGCTCGTGAACCTGCCCGAGACGGTCAAGGGCGCGCTGTTCGCCCGCTACTCGCGCTACCAGGGCACGCTCCGGCGCCTCTACCTCGAGGAGTTCGCCGCGGATGCCGGCGCGGGCGGACGGCCTTCGACGGCGAGGAGGGCGAGCGCGCCCGCAAGCTCTACGAGCGGATCTTCATCGGCTACGGCGACGACTCCGTGGCGCAGCTCGGCGGCGCCCACATCGCCTGCGAGTGGGTCTCGAACGTGATGACGAAGCTGCTCCAGCGCGGCCGGCTGGCCGCCTACCTCGAGCAGTCCACCCGCTACATGGCCTACGACGCGCCGATGGGCGACGGGCTCGGCTACCGCTACCGGCGCGAGCCAGAGCTGGGACCGGAGTACGAGGCGGCGATGGACTTCCTGTTCGAGTCCTACTCCGAGGCGCTGCCGCGCGTGGAGGCGTGGGCGTCGGAGCGCTTCCCGCGCGCCGAGGGCGAGCCGGAGGGAGCGCACGCCCGCTCGATCCGCGCGAAGGCGCTCGACCTGCTGCGCGGCCTCCTGCCCGCCGCGTCGCTCTCGCACGTCGGGATCTTCGCCTCGGGCCAGGCCTACGAGCAGCTCCTGCTCCGGCTGTCGGCGTCGCCGCTGCCCGAGGCGCGCGAGTACGCCCGGATGATCCTCACCGAGCTGAAGGCGGTCGTGCCGAGCTTCGTGGCGCGCGTGGACCGCCCCGACCGCGGCGGCGAGTGGATCGCCTACCTCGACCAGCGCGAGCAGGCGGCCGACCGCTGGGCGGCGCGCCTGGGGCTCGACCGCGCCCGCGGCGGCGAGGAGGCGGGTCCCGGCCGTGCGGCTGCTCGACGTCCAGGGCGGCGAGGAGGAGCTGCTGGCGGCGCTCCTGTTCGAGTCCGCCTCGGTCTCGGAGGACGAGGCGCGGGCCGCGCTCCACAACCTGCCGCCGGACGAGCGGGCGGCGATGCTCGCCGACCTCGTCGGCGAGCGCGGCAATCGCCGCCACCGCCCGGGCCGCGGCTTCGAGGCGCTGCGCTACCGGTTCGAGGTGGTGTCGGACTACGGCGCCTTCCGCGACCTCCAGCGCCACCGCCTCCTCACGGTCCAGTGGCAGACGCTCGGCCCCGAGCTGGGTGCCGGCGTGCCCGACGAGCTCGACCAGGCCGGAGTGGGCGACCTGTACCGCGCGGGGCTCGAGCGCTCGCGCGACGAGCACGCCCGGATCACCGAGCTCGGCCGGCCCGAGCTCGCCCCGTATGCGCTCGCGCTCGGGTACCGGATCCGGTACATCCTCGACATGAACGCGCGCGAGGCGATGCACCTGATCGAGCTGCGGTCGGGGCGCGAGGGCCACCCGGCGTACCGCGCGGTGGCGCACGCGCTCCACGCCGAGATCGCGCGCGTGCACCCGGCGGTAGCGGCCACGATGACGTTCGTGGACCGCGACACGGAGCCTCGCCTCGAGCGGATCCTGTCCGAGATCCGCGCGCACGCCAAGCAGGCCGCGCGCGCCTGAGGGACCGCGGCTCCCGGACCGCAACTCGGCTCCCCCACCACGGTTAGAGGGGCACCCACCGACCAGGAGGATGCCCCCATGGGCCAGCGTACCAGCAGGTTTTTGACCCTCTTCGCGACCGCTGCCGCGGTTGCGCTCACCGCCGGGACGGCCGCGATGGCGGCGACCGTGATCGGCGACGCGGGCTCGAACGTCCTGACCGGGACCGACGAGCGCGACGTGATCCTCGGCCGCGCCGGAGACGACACCGTGAACGCGCTCGCGCGCGGCGACCTCGTGCGCGCCGGCCGCGGCTCGGACACCGTGAACGCCGGGCGCGGGCACGATCGCGTGCACGGCGGCCGTCAGGACGACACCCTCAACGGCGAGGGCGGGCACGACTTCATGTCCGGCGGGCGCGGCGACGACACGCTCAGCGGCGGCCCGCGCGGGGACCTGATCTTCGCGAACCGCGGCCGCGACCGCACCGACGGCGGCGACGGCCCGGACCGCCTGTGGGCGCTGTCGCGCTTCGACGTCGCGTCGATCGGCGACCCCGAGGGCGACGAGCTGACCGGCGGGAACGGGCGCGACCGCATCCGCGTCCGCGACGGCGAGGTCGACCTCGTGCACTGCGGCGAGGGCAACGACCGCGTCCACGCGGACCAGTTCGACGTCACCGACACCGACTGCGAGCACGTGCACCGGCGCGAGGTGACCTCGCTCGACCAGGTGGAGGACGGCGCGGAGAACCGGGTGGAGGACGCCTCGTAGCGATCGGGTCAGGGCGGGGTGGTACCGTCGCCCCGCCTTGCGATCCGCCCTTCTACAGGACGTCCGCGTAGCGCCGTCGATCCTGGCGTCCGACTTCGCCCGCCTGGGCGAGCAGGTGGAGTCCGTGATGGACGCCGGCGCCCGCGTGATCCACGTGGACGTGATGGACGGCCACTTCGTGCCGCCGATCTCGATCGGCGCTCTGATCGTGGACGCCCTGCGCGACCTCGTGCACGACCGCGACGGCGTGCTCGACGTGCACCTGATGGTCGAGCGGCCGGAGCGCCGGATCGCGGAGTTCGCCGAGGCGGGCGCCGACACGCTGATCGTGCACTGGGAGGCCACCCCGCACGTGCACTACGCGCTCCAGGCGGTGCGCGCGGCCGGCCTCGACGCCGGCCTGGCGCTCAACCCGGCCACCCCCGCCGACGTGGTGGCCGGCGTGGCCGGCGAGATCGACCACGTGCTCTGCATGACTGTGAACCCGGGCTGGGGCGGCCAGCCCTTCATCGAGAGCTCCACCGGCAAGGTGGCCCGCCTCCGCGAGCTGCTGGGGCCGGACGTGCCGATCGAGGTGGACGGCGGGATCGACGCCGCCACCGCGCGCGCCACGCGCGAGGCGGGCGCCACGCTGTTCGTGGCCGGCTCCTCGATCTTCGGAGCGGCCGACCCGGCCGCCGCCTACGGCGAGATCGCCGCGGCGGCCGGCGCCGTCCTAGCACAACCGGCTTCTTGCGGCGCTTCCGCGAGGCCGCCGCCGCTCGGGCACCGGCTCGGGCTCCGGCAGCGGCTCGTCCGGGTCGAGCTGCGGCTCCTCGCCCGGCATCGGCGCGAGGCCGCGCTTCTGGGCGGCGGACGGCCACGGCTCGGCCTCGCCGCTCTCCCACGCCGGACCGCGGCCACCGGGCCACTTGTTCAGCACGACCATCGCGACCGACCCGAGCCAGAAGGCCTGGAGGATCGGCCCGACGCCGAGCGCGGCGAACACGATCAGGACTCCCACGATCACGCCCAGGATGCTCATGAACGGCGACAGGAGCCCGACCCGGCGCGCGCGGAGCGGCAGCATCACGTACGTGAACGCGAGCGAGACGACCCCGGCGCTCCGCAGACCCTCGACCACCGTGCTGAAGTCGCTGAGCTCGTCGGCGCGGTCCTCGCCGGCCTCGCCCCGGATCGGCATGCCGTTCGCGAACTCCTCGGCGACGTCGCGCAGCTCGAACGCGAAGATCAGCTGCCCCAGGGCGTTCAGGATCGGGCCCAGGACCAGGATGAAGAGGAACCAGCGCGGCACTCCGCCGCCGCGCGCCGCCGTGGCGCGGAACAGGTAGTAGAAGATCCCGAGCGCGAGCAGCGAGCCGACCACCGGCAGCGCGACGAGGAGCGTGTAGGTGCCGGGTTTGTCGTTCACCGACAGCAGCACGTCGGGGTAGGCCTCGACGCCCGGGCGGTCCTCGCTCTGGAACACGAACCCGGACAGGAGCATCAGGAACGCCGCGACGATGGCGGCGATGGCGACCGGGGCGGCCCATCGGGCCTCCCACTGAAGCTGCTCTTCGCGGCTCACGGCTGCTTGGAGGGCGGCGGTCCGGACTCGCTGCTGACCCGCGGCGGGGGGTACTCGACGTCCTCGGGCTCGACGATCCGCGACACCCGCTCGCCCACCGCGAGCACGAGGTCGAGCGCGGGCGTCGCCAGCCTGATCAGGCCCTCGACGCGCTGCCGCGTGCGCAGCTGGTCCGGTGTGAGCTGAGCCACCCGTCAGCCCCCGCGCTGGTGGAAGTAGAACTCGGGCAGCGCGGCCTTCGCCACCTCGGCGGTGATCTGCTGCGCCTGGTGGAGGTCCCCGGCTCGGACGGCCAGGTCGTCGATCGTGACGATGCCGCACAGCCCGGCGCCGTCGACCACCGGGAGCCGGCGGATGCGGTGCTGGATCATCAGCGCCACCGCCTCCTCGAGGTCCATCTCGACCTCGCCCGTGACGATCGGCCGCGAGGCGTGCTCGCCCGCCGAGGACTCCGGCCCGATCCCGTCGGCCACCACGGCGAGCGCGAGGTCGCGGTCGGTGATCACCCCGAGCGGCCTGCCGCCGTCCGTGATCACCACGGAGCCGACGTTGCGGTCGCGCATGAGCTCGCCCACGTGCTGGAGCGTGTCGCCGGCGTCGGCGGTGACCACGCCCTGGGTCATGACCTCGGAGATCCGCATTCCGAGCGCGACACTATCGGGTCGTCCCCTACCCTTGACACATGTCCTCTGAAGACCCATTCGGCGGCCTCTTCGGCGATCCGGACGAGCTCCGCCGGCGCATGGAGGAGTTCGCTTCGCAGATGCAGGGAGCGCAGAAGGTGGCCTGGGCCGACAACGCGATCAAGCTCGCCGTCGACATGACCGTGGCGGGGATCAACCGGCTGAACCTCCAGGGCAACGCCGAGCAGCAGACTCAGGAGCTGCGCGCGGCGATGCAGTCGCTCTTCCCGGAGGCGGTCATCCTGGTTCGCGAGGCTCGCGAGGGCTTCGGGACTTAGCTCGCTCCTCCTGGCCCCGCGCGATCACCTCCTTGAAGCTGCGGAAGCGGAAGATGAAGAAGATCGCGGCGAAGCCGATGCCGAAGGTGAGCGCGCCAATCGCGATCTGCTGGCCCACCGAGTAGGCCGCAACCGTCCCCGCCGTCGCGGTGCCGGCGAACACCTGCGCGATCAGCGCCTGCTGCACGCCGGCCCCCTGCGGGGTGAACGGGACCGCGGCGGACACGGCGTTCACGCCGAGCACGAGCAGCACGTTCTTCACCGACCCGCCGACGTTGAACGCCTCCAGGAGCATCCAGAAGGCGGCGAAGCGGAAGCACCAGCCGCCGAGCTGCACGAGGAAGACCTCGCGGATGTAGCGGTCGCGGTCCCGGAGGATGGTGAAGCCCTGGCGCACGCGCTCCCAGAACGCCTTGGCGCGGAAGCTCAGGAGCGCGAAGCCGGCGAGCCCGGCCACCGCCAGGAACGTGACCAGGAAGAGCGCGAACTCCGGGTGCTGGGCCAGGTAGGAGAGGTCGAACGCGTTCAGCTTCGCGAAGTCGGGCGGCTTCGGGAACACGCCCTGCGTGAACGCGAAGAGCAGGATCAGCGAGCCCATCGCGACGTCGAAGATCACCTCCACCGCGAAGGTGGCGGCCACCGCCGGATAGCTCGAGTTCGGGACCGAGCTCTTCGTGAGGAAGAGCCGCACCACGTCGCCGCCGCGCGCGGGGATCACCGCGTTGAAGCCGTAGCCGGCGAAGTAGGCGCCCCATACCTTCTGGAAGGAGATGCGCTCGTCCGGATACGCGGCGCGCAGGATGTTGAAGCTCGCGCGGGCGCGGAGCGTCAGGTAGGTGGTGAAGAGGGCGAGCGCGAACAGCAGCGGGACGAGCCGGACCGAGGCGAGGTTCGAGAAGAACTCGTCGACCGCGTTGAAGAAGGACTCGAAGGACTCTCCGAGGGTGGCGGCGGGGGCCGGGGGCACGGGGAGAAAGGTACGGTGCGGGCGTGGACCGCGCCCAGGCCTCCCGGCTCGCCCACGGCGACCTGCGGCTCTGGAACCCGCTCTCCAACGCCGCGGTGGACGAGGCCGTGGAGCTGCTCGGCCTGGCCCCGGGAGCGCGCGTGCTCGATGTCGCGTGCGGCCGCGCCGAGGTCCTGCGGCGCGTGGCCGCGCGCTGGGACGTGGAGCCGCACGGCTACGACTCGGATCCCGCGCTCGTGGAGTCCGTGCCCGCCGAGCTGAACGTCGAGCTCCGCGACACGCCGCCGGACGGCCGCTTCGACCTCACGGTCTGCATGGCCTCGAGCCACGCGCTCGGCGGCTTCCCTTCCGCGCTCGCCGCTCTGCGCGAGCTCACGGAGCCGGATGGCCAGGTGCTCCTGGGAGAGGGCTACTGGCGCGCGTCGCCGAGTGCCGAGTTCCTCGACGCGCTGGGTGGCGCGACGGCGGACGAGCTGCCCGGCTACGGCGGGCTCCTGAGCGCCGCGGAGTCCGCCGGGCTCACGCCGCTCCACGCGTCCGTGGCCTCCGAGGCCGACTGGGACCGCTACGAGTGGCGCCTGATCCTGAACGCGGAGCGGACGGGGCATCCGGCACTCGCGGAGCGCGCCGCCCAGGCCCGCGCCCGCCTCGCCATGCCCGGCGGGCGCGAGACGCTCGGCTTCGCGCTGGTTCTGCTGCGCCGAACCGCGTGACCCGCGTTCGCGTATAGCTTGTGACATGGCCTCGAGTGACGCGACGCTCGTCGAGAGGCTGCCCTTCGACCGCAGCGGTGACGAGTTGCGGGAGCTCTACCGGCGCTACGCCGGCGAGCTGTTCGGGTTCGCCACCAGCGCCCTCGGCGACCGAGAGCTCGCCGAGGAGGTCGTGCAGGACGTTTTCTCCCAGCTGTGGCGCCACGCCCGCGACTACGACGGGCGCCGCGCGAGCGTCCGCACCTGGCTCTACGCGATCGCCCGCAACCGGATCGTGGACGCGCACCGCCGAGCCGCGGCGCGCCCGAAGCTGGCGGACGGCGAGCCGGCCGACACGCCCGCGGAGATCGACACCGCGCTCGACCAGGCCGTGCTCCGCTGGCAGGTCACCGCGGCGCTGGCGCGGCTGTCCCCGCCGCACCGCGAGGTGATCCGGCTGGCGCACTATGGAGGGCTCACCATGCGCGAGATCGCCGAGCGCACCGGCGTGCCGCTCGGGACGGTCAAGAGCCGCACCTCCTACGCCCTGCGCCACCTGCGGCTGATCCTCGACGAGATGGAGGTCGAGCGATGAGCGGCTGCCGAGACCGCGCCGACGACATCGGCGCCTACGTGCTCGGCGCCCTCGAGCCGGACGAGATGGAGGCGATGCGCCGCCACCTCGACACCTGCGCGCGCTGCGCCGCCGAGGAACGCGCTCTCGCCCGACTCCCGGGCCTGCTGGACCGCGTTCAGGCGGACGCGGAGCCGGCGCCGCTGTCCCCGCGCCTGGAGGACGCGGTGCTCGACCGGTTCGTGCGCGAGCGCGCGGAGGAGACCGCGCGGCCGGCCCCGCGCCGGCGCATCGCGTTGCCCGCCATGGCCGCCGCCGGCGTCGCGCTGGTCCTGGCGGCGACGCTCCTCCTCTGGCCCGGAGACGACGAGAGCGCGTACGCCCGCACCGAGATGCGCGGCCACGGCGCGTGGGCCGCCGCGTGGGTCGCCGAGGTGGACGCCGGCACCCGCGTGCGGGTCGAGGCCGACGACCTCCGGCGCGGGATGTACGAGCTCTGGTGCGTGCGCACCGACGGCCGCTGGGTCAGCGGCGGCAGCTTCCGGGCGCACGGCGACGGCAGCGCCGACGCCGAGCTCACCGCGGCGGTGCGCCCGGGCGAGTACCACACGGTCGTGATCACCCGCCGCTCGAGCATGGGCGAGCGCGGCGCCGAGGTCATGCGCGGCGAGCTCGAGTACTAGCCGGCGCCCCGCCTGCGGTCCCGCGCGCCCGGGTGGACCGGCCGTGAACCCCGCCCCGAGCCCGGGTGGGCGACAAACGTGCCGAAAACGACACCCAGAGCACGCCACCCGGCGGAGGACTGCCCTTCAGTGCTGTCGTTGGCTTTGGGCCGAGACCGACCCACTGAACCCCGGTCTCCGGCGCTGCGTACACCGGGACATGCGCACGCTCACGCTCATCGCCCTGGTCATGGCCGTGTCGATCCCGCTCGCCGCCTGCGGCGACGACGACGAGTCGGACAGCGGCTCGGCCTCGGGAGGCACGAGCACGCAGGAGGACTCCGGCGGCGGCGTCTACGGCGGCGGTGGCGGCGACGACAAGGAAAAGGGCGCGAGCGGCGGCGGCAAGGGCCAGACGCTGAAGATCGCCGCCGACCCGGGCGGCGCGCTCAAGTTCGACAAGAGCTCGCTGACCGCGGACGCCGGCAAGGTCACGATCGTCATGGACAACCCGTCCGACCTCCCGCACGCCGTGGAGATCGAGGGCAGCGGCGTGGAGGTCGCGGGCGACACGGTGATGAAGGGCGGTGTCTCGAAGGCGAGCGCCGACCTCGAGGCGGGCGAGTACGAGTTCTACTGCCCCGTGGGCAACCACAAGGACGCCGGCATGGAGGGCACGCTCACCGTCAACTGAGGGCGAGCGGCCGGCCCGGCACGGGCGACGACTGCATGATGGAGGTCGTCGTCTGGCCGAGCACGGTGAAGCGGTCGATGACCTCCTCGAGGTGCAGCACGTCGCGCAGGTGGGCGCGCATCACGTAGCAGTCCTCGCCCGTCACGCGATGGCACCACACGACCTCCGGCGTCTCCCTCGCCAGCTCCGCGACGTTCTGGATCTGCCCCGGCGAGGGCCGCACGCGGATGATCGCGCTGAGCGAGAGCCCGACGGCCGCCGGACTCACCTCGGCGTGGTAGCCCGTGATCGTGCCGCTCTGCTCGAGGCGGCCCAGCCGGTCGGCCACGGCCGGCGGCGAGAGCCCGACGCGCCGGCCGAGCTCGGCGAGCGAGAGCCGGGCGTCGCGCTGTAGTTCGGCGATCAGAAGGCGATTCGTCTCGTCCAGCGGTGAATTCGCAGCCATTCCAATCAGGATACCGTCGACTCGCCATGTACGAGCGGCCGTGAGGCGACGAAGCTGTGGGGCCGATGGCCGACCGGGTCCCTCCCCACCTCTACTTCGTCGTCAGCGCGGTGTTCCACTACCTCGGCCCCGCGTTCGCCGTGCTCCTGTTCGCCCGCGTCGACGTGCTCGGCGTGGCGTGGCTGCGGATCGCCTCCGCGGCGCTCGTGTTCGCCCTCTGGCGGCGGCCGTGGCGGGCGTTCGCGGCGCTCGACTCCGAGGGGCGGCGGCTCCTGTGCGCCTGGGGCGCCGTGCTGGCGGCGATGAACGCCTGCTTCTACGTGGCCATCGACAGGCTTCCGCTCGGGACCGTCGCCGCGATCGAGTTCCTCCCGGTGATCGCCCTGGCGGCGCTGGGAGCGCGCGGCGGCCGGAACGCGGCGGCGCTCGCCGCGGCGGTGGCGGGGGTCTACCTCCTGACCGGCGTGCAATTCGAGGGCGAGCCGCTCGGCGTGGCGGTGGCGTTCGCGAACGCGGTGCTGTTCGCGGTCTACATCGTGCTGGCGCACCGAGTGGCGCGCCACGGCGGGCTGAGCGGGATCGACGGCCTGGCCGCCTCGATGCTGATCGCGCTGGTGGTGGTCACGCCGATGGGCGGGTGGCAGGTCGTGCCGGCGCTGACCGACCCGGTCGCGCTGCTGGCCGGCGTCGGCGTGGGCATCTGCTCGTCGGTGATCCCCTACGTGTCGGACCAGCTCGCCATGCGGCGCCTGTCGCGCGCGACCTACGCGCTGATGGTCTCGCTGCTGCCCGCCACGGCCACCGTCATCGGAGTGGTCGTGCTCGCGCAGGTGCCGTCCGCGCGCGAGCTGGCGGGCGTGGCGCTCGTCATCGCCGGCGTGGCGCTGCACCGGGAGCGCGAGGAAGAGCTCCCGCGAGCCGCTCCAGCGGAATCAAGAGCGCCGCCGGCCCCGGCCAGTGCTCGCGCAGGAGCACCGGCCCGGCACTCCGTATGAGGCCGCGCAGCACGAGCGCGACGAGGATGGCGTCGTCGAGCTGGCCGAGGATCGGGATGAAGTCGGGCACGAGGTCGAACGGCACCGCGAGGTAGACGAGCGCGAACCCCGACGCGAACTTCCACCCCGCCGGCACGCGCGGATCCGACAGCAGCCGCTTGAACAGCACCGCGCAGTGGGGCACCAGCCGCGCGATCACGCGGATGTCCCACTGCCGCGCGCCGGCGGCGAGCGCGACCAGGAAGGCCGCGTAGACCACGACGAGGACCGCAAGAGTGCCGAGCAGCCAGCTCACGCCCCTGACCGTAGCGGCCCTACCAGCTCTGACCCTGCCGGATCCCCTCTATCTCGTCATCGGTCACGTCGAGGAAGTCGTCCGGGACGTCGATGTCGAACGGCACCCCGAAGCGGACGTACTCGATGACCATCTCGGTGCGCACGTCGGTGCCGCCCGCGCGTTCGGTCTGCTCCCATTCGATGCGCCGCACGCGCTGGTCGCCGTCGATCCACACGTCCATCGGGACCTCGCTCTGGCCGGTCAGCTCGATCAGCCGCTCGACGCTCTTCCGCACCACCTCGCGCTGCCCCTCGGGGGCCAGGTCGGGATAGCGGCGGAGGTCCACGGTCGCGCTGTAGTGCGTCGCCTCCACGCCCACGACGGTGTCGGTGCCGTGCTCGCTCACGCCGTCGCTCGCGGCCTTGAGCCACCCGAGCTGCTCGGCCGCCCCCTGACCGATCTGGCCGACGCTCTCCATGTCGATGCCGAGCTCCTCGCCGATCCGGGTGAGGTCCATCTTGATCCACTCCTTGCCGACGGCGGCCCTGAGCTCGTCCATCCGCACGTAGAGCGTGAAGCCGTCCGCGACCATCTCCAGCTCGCCGAAGCCTGGCGCCGTCAGGTTGAAGTGACCGCGCCGGCCGCGCGCGTCCTCCACGCCGCCCCCGGTCATGGCGACCTCCCGGCCGTCCACGTTCACGGTCATCCGCATGGCCAGCTCGGCGCCACCGGCCGCCTCGGTGTTCCGAGCCGCGGTGGCGAGGAGCGAGGCATCCACGCCTCCGCCACAGCCGCTGAGCATCGTGAGAGCGCAGAGCGCGATGAGGATCCGGCGCATGAATCCTCTATCGGCCGGCTACCTCATTTCAGCAACCTGGACAGCCTCCGATCCTTCAATATTCGTCCACCCGTCTGCTCCTCCGGGCAGTAGCACATGACGTAGTCCTTGAAGTGGATCGCCTCGATGCGGGTGCCGCAGCGGGGACAGTCCTCGCCCGCGCGGCGGTGCACCTGGAGAGGCATCGGCATCTTGTCCGGCACCGTCTCGCCCACGACCTCCTCGTAGTGCTCGAGGGCGCCGCCCAGGACCTCGCCGCATGCCGCGTGGAGCGCCTCGACCTCGTCCCCGTCGAGGTCCGCGCCCTTCTGGAACGGCGACAGGCGCGCGGTCCACAGGAGCTCGTCGACCCACGACCTGCCGATCCCGGCGATCGTGCGCTGGTCGCGCAGCAGCGGGTGGAGATGGCGGGGCTGGTCGAGCAGCCTCGCGAGCTCGTCCGCGGGCGGCGGCGGGTACGCGTCCGGGCCGAGCGTCGCCACCGCGTCGTCGGCGCTCACCGCATCCGCCGCCAGCAGCTTCGCCCACGCCCGCTGCTGGGTGCCGAACTCGCGCAGGCGCAGCTCGCGCCCGTCCTCGAGCCGCACCAGGATGCGCGAGGCGCGGTCGCGCAGGGAGGCGCGCGAGTCGAAGAGCTGGAGGCGGCCCGCCGACATCAGATGCACCAGCAGCGTGAGGTCGCCGGCCTCGACGGCCAGCATCTTGCCGATCCGGCGGACGCCCGAGAGCTCGCGGCCGGCGAGCGCCTCGAGCGGCGGGTCGAAGGTCTTCAGGGCCACGAGCCCGGGCGACAGCGCCGACTCCACGCGCGCGCCCGCCAGCCCAGCCGTGAGGCGGCGCGTCGTGATCTCGACCTCCGGAAGCTCTGGCACCGCCTCAAGACTAGGCTGGACGCGTATGAAGATTTCGGTTGCGGCAGACGAGCGGACGGGCGTCGCGGAGGCCGTGGTCGAGGAGCTGCGGCGCCGCGGCCACGAGCCGGTGGTGCACGGCGCGCTGAGCGACGCGGAGCGCGACGACTGGGCGTGGGCGAGCGAGGAGGCCGCGCGCGACGTGGCCGACGGCCGCGCCGAGCAGGCGATCGTGTGCTGCTGGACGGGCACGGGCGCGTCGATCGCCGCGAACAAGGTCGCGGGCGTGCGCGCGGCGCTCTGCGGCGACGCGGAGACGGCGCGCGGGGCGCGGAGGTGGAACGACGCCAACGTGCTCGCCCTCTCGCTGCGCACGACGAGCGAGGCGGTGCTCGAGGAGATCCTCGACGGCTGGTTCGACGCGGCGCCGAGCACGGACGAGGACGACGTGGCGAACGTGCGCCACGTGGACGAGATCGCCGGCTAGCGAGCGGGCACGGTGCGCACGGCCGCGGAGCGCGCGCCGAGCGCCACCGGCCCGAGCGGCACGAAGCGCGACCGTCCGCGCAGCCGCCGGGTGTGGGCCACGGCCGCGAACGCGCCGGCCACGCCCAGGCGCGGCGTCACGGTGGCGCGCGCCGTCCCTGTCCGTCACGGCCCGGACGCCCGCCATTCGCACCACGGCCCGGACGGGCTTCCCGCGCCGGCTCACGCGCACGTGCACGCGCGGGCGAAGCGTGAGCCGCCGCGTGGCGCGCGCGGTGACCCGCAGCTCCCGCGTGCGCCAGTTGCCGGTCGCGAAGTGGAGCATGCCCACGGTCGGGCCGAAGGACGGGCCCGACCCGAGCGGCGCCACCAGGAAGTGGAGCCGCGACCCGAGCAGCGGGACCTGGGCGAGCCCCTCGGCCTCCCCGCGCACGCCCCTCAGCTCGATCTCGAGCCTGCGCGCGCCGGTGTCGAGGTCCACCGACCAGACCTGGTAGGTCGAGCCGCGCGCCCCGGCGAGGAGCAGGCGGCCTCTGTGGATCGCGGCGCCCGTGATCCCGCTCGGCGGCACCGCGCCGGCCAGCCGGCGCACCGAGCGGATCGGCGCCGCGCCCGGCGCGGCGTTCGCGGGGCTCACGTCCGAGGCGCGGTAGGCGAGCAGGTCGGGCCCGCTCGAGGTCCAGAGGAGGCCGCGGTGGGCCTCGACCCACATCGCCTTCGGGATCTCCGCCGGGTCGAGCTTCACGTAGTAGTCGAACGCGAGCGTTCGCGGGTTGGCGGAGCCGATCGCCCCGGTGCCGCACGTGTTGCCGCCATTCGGGCCGCCGAACGTGTAGCACTCGAGCGGCAGCAGCACGCGGCCGCCCTCGAAGGCGATGTCGCCGATGTGGTTGTAGCCCTCGGCGGAGTACACGGGCTCCGGGATCGCGACCGCCTCAGTGGCGGTCTGGCGCAGGTTGCGCCCGGTCCGGTGGAGCCCCTGCGCCGTGCCGGAGAAGAAGAACGGCTGCCCGGGGCCCGCGGTGGCCACGCCCTGCCAGTAGGCGTTCGGCACGGAGCTCCAGCCGGTGAGCGTCCAGCGGCCGGGGTCGCGCGCGGTGGCGACCGCGGGAACGCACAGCATCAGCGTCAGGGCGAGCGCGGCTGGGCAGAGCCGCCGCACCTCAGCGCACCCGGAAGGTGCTCTTGGCGGTCTGCTTCCGGTCGAAGTCGTCGACGACCGTCAGCGTGCCCGTGTACCTGCCGCGCTTCAGGCGCCGCACGGTGAGGCTCCGCTTGCCGGCGGCCATGCGGCCCCGCTTCACGGACCGGCGCGCCGCGCCCTTGAGCCGGTAGGTGACCGTCGCGGCCTCGTTCAGGCGGAAGCTGACCTTCACGCGCCTGCCCGTCCGCTTCGCCTTGAAGCGGGACACGGACTTCGCCACGGCGTCGGTACCGACCGTGACCACGCCCTTCATGTCGAACGCCTCGTGCGGCACGCAGATGTACTGGTACCTGCCGGGGGTGTCGAACGTGTGCGCAAAGCGCTGTCCCGCGTCCGCGCTGCCGGAGTCCCAGCGCTCGGCCTGCCGGCGAGCGCTGGTCGCCGTGTGGCCGGCGTTCACGAAGTTCCAGTTGACGGTGTCCCCCACGGCCACCTGGAGCTCGGGCGCCTGGAACTCGTAGTCCACGGCGTCCACCGTGAACTCCGCGGCCGCGGCCGGAGAGGCGGCGGCGAGCGAGGCGAGCAGGGCAAGGGGAATGGCCGCCGGGGTCAGTCGCACCGAGCGGAAGATTAGAGGCGACAACAGCCGAATCCTGAGCGAGACTGCGCCAGAACCATGCGAATCGGACTACGCGGCCGGATCCTGCTGCTGGTGCTCGCGGCTCTCCTGCCGCCGACCGCGATCGCGCTCGCGGTCGCGCTCGAGGAGCGCTCCGACGCCCGCGATCACGCCCAGAGCGACGTGCTCGACTCCACCCGGCTGACCGCGGCCGACGTCCGGCAGGTCTTCGACACCACGGCCGGGGTGCTCGCGGCCCTGGCGGCAGACCTCTCGCGGCAGCGGGGGCGCGAGTACTGCCAGGACCTGCTCGCGCTGCTGCAGGAGTCCACCGACCGCTACAGCGCGGTCGGTGTGGCCGGGCCCCGCGGGCGCGTGCGCTGCGGCGCCGCGAAGTCGGAGTTCGGCCGGCCGCTCGAGTCCGCGAACGTGGCGAGCGCGGACTGGTTCCGCACCGCCGGGCGGACCGGCGCCTTCGCGCTCGGCGACATCGGCGCCGGGCCGCTCTCGGGTGTCGACGTGCTGCTCGCGGCGCACCCCGTCCCCGGCCGCGGCGACGGCCCGCCGGGCGTCCTGTTCGCGGCGATCGACCTGCGCCGGCTCGCGCGCGAGCCCGCGCTCAGCAGCGCGCCGCGCGGCACCACGTTCAACGTCCTCGACGACCGCGGCACCGTGCGTGGCGCGCGCGCCCCGCGACGAGGGGCTGATCGGCCATCGCATGCCGGAGCGCCCGCTCGTCGAGACCGTGCTGCGCGAGCGGCAGGGCACGGCCGAGGTCACGGGACTGGACGGGGTGGAGCGCATCCACGCGTTCGCCCCGGTCGGGGGGATGGCCGGCGACCGTCTCTTCATCACCGCCGGCCGCAGCTCGGAGGCGGTGTTCGCCGACCCGGCGGCCGACATGCGCCGCTTCCTGCTGTCGGCCGCGATCGGCGTTCTCATGGCGCTCGTGCTGGTGTGGATGGCGACGAAGCTCCTGCTCCAGCGGTGGACGTCGGCGGTGGCACAGGCGGCACGGCGGTTCGGAGCCGGCGACCTGACCGCCCGCGCACCGGTGCCCAGCAGGTTCGGCGAGCTGACCGACGTGGCGATCGCGCTCAACTCGGCGGCGGAGGACATCGAGCGCCGCCAGTCCGAGCAGGCGCGTCTCCTCGCGGAGCTCGTGGCCGCGGAGGAGGAGACCCGCCGCCGGATCGCGGCCGACATCCACGACGACACCGCGCAGGCGGTGGCGGCCGCCGGGCTGCGGATGGACGCGCTGGCGAGCGAGCTGACGGACCCGGTGGCGAAGGAGGCGGCCGCGAACGCGCGAACCGCGCTCGTGGAGGCCAACCAGCGCCTGCGCCGGCTCCTGTTCGAGCTGCGCCCGCCGGCGCTCGACGAGGCCGGGCTCGCCGCGGCCGTGGAGATGTTCCTCACCGACGCGTTCGAGCACGACGGAATCGACTGGCGGGTGGACGACCGCCTGGACGGCGAGCCCTCCCCCGAGGTGCGCGCGATCCTCTACCGGGTGGTGCTCGAGGCGCTCACCAACGTGCGAAAGCACGCCGGGGCGAGCCTCGTGGAGGTGATGCTCGAGCGGCGCGGAGTGGGCGTCGCCGTGCGGGTGCGCGACGACGGCGGGGGGTTCGACCTGCCGGCCCCGGACGCCCCGATCGAGCCCGGGCACATCGGCCTCGTGTCGATGAGGGAGCGCGCCGAGGCGGCCGGCGGCCGCTTCGCGCTGTCGAGCTCGCCGGGCAGCGGCACGCTGCGTGGACTTCTGGATGCCGGAGCCGAACGGCGACGCTAGTCGAGAATCCCGCGACGCATCGCCTCCGCCACCGCGGCGGCACGATCCGACACGCCGAGCTTCTCGTACACGCGCTGGAGATGCGTCTTGACGGTCGTCGCGCCGAGGTGGAGCTTGCGCGCGATGTCGGGCGCCGACATCCCGTCGGCGGTGAGCCGGAGGATCTCGTCCTCGCGCGGCGTGAGGAGGCGCTCCTGGTCGCCGCTCCTCCGGCGGATCTCCAGCGCGACCGCCGCCTGCACGTCGGAGCCGAGCGTGGTGGCGCCCCGCGACGCCGCCACCAGCGCGTCGCAGATCTCCTCGCCGGTCGAGTCCTTCGACAGGTAGCCGGAGGCGCCGCTGCCGAGGGCGCCGTACACGACGTCGCTGTCGAAGTAGGCGGACACGAACACCACACGCGTGCCGAGTCCCTCGCGCTCGAGCGCCTTCAGCACCTCGACCCCGCTCAGGCCCGGCATCTTCACGTCGAGCACGCAGACGTCCGGCGTGAGCGTCCGGATCTCCTCCAGCGCGGCGGTCCCGTCGTCCGCCTGCCCGACCAGCTCCAGCTCCGGGCGCCGCTTCACGGTGTCCACGAGACCGGTGCGGTAGAGCGGGTGGTCGTCGGCGATGACGACCCGGATGCGGTCGCTCGGCATCCGGGATTTCTACAACCTTCGGCCCTCGCGCGACCGTAGGAGGGCGATCGGAGGACGGCGGCGCGCTCAGATCCGGCCGCTCGGGCGATGGCCGCGCGGCCCGCCCGGGCGGATCCTTTCCCCCGTGGAGCCCGGCGTCGCATCACCGGGAGCCCGGGCCGTGATCGGCACGGACGGGACGATCTGGAACGCCAACTCGGCGTTCTGCTCACTGCTGGGCGTGGAGGAGCCGGCGCTCCAGCAGCTCGGGTGGCGCCGGCTCGTGCACTCGCGCGACCGCCGCTACGTGGCGGCCCACCTGGTGGAGGCGATGGCCGGCAGCGGCCGCCTGCGCGAGTTCGACGTGCGGCTCGTGCCCCCGGACGGGGACGCCCGCGCCACGCGGCTGCGGGTGGAGCTCGTGCGCGACGGCGACGGGCGCCAGGGCTGGTTCCTCGTGGAGGCCTGGGCCACGCCGTAGGATTCCCGGCCGCGATGGACGTGGTCGACACGGCCGAGGAGGCCGCCGGGCTGGAGCTGCCCCCGCTCGTGGTGCGCGAGCCGCTCGAGGCGTTCCTCGACGAGCACGGAATCGGGTCCGGCCGGCTCGAGGTGGAGCGCATCGGCGAGGGGCACTCGAACATCACCTTCCTCGTACGGCGCGGCGACGCGCGCGTCGTACTCCGCCGGCCGCCGCGGCCCCCGCTCCCGCCGTCGGCTCACGACGTGCTGCGCGAGGCGCGCCTGCTGCGCGCGCTCGAGGGCACCCCGGTGCGCGTGCCGCCGGTGCTGGCGGTGGGCGACGACGAGTCCGTGCTCGGCGTGCCCTTCTACGTGATGGAGGAGGTGCACGGGAACGTGCTGGCGAGCACGGTCCCGGACGCGCTCGACACGCCCGCGGAGCGGCGCCGCACGGCGGAGGAGCTCGTGGACGCGCTCGTGGAGGTGCACGCGGTGGACTGGCAGAGCTGCGGGCTCGAGGGCTACGGGAAGCCCACGGGCTACCTGGAGCGCCAGCTGCGGCGCTTCGGCGGGCTGTGGGAGCACAACAAGACGCGCGAGCTCGAGGTGGTCGAGGAGCTCGGAGAGTGGCTCGGGGCGAACATGCCCGAGTCGCCCGAGTCGACGATCGTGCACGGCGACTACCGGCTCGGCAACGTGATGATGGCCGAGGCCGCACCCGCCGAGCTGGTCGCCATCTTCGACTGGGAGCTGTCCACGATCGGCGACCCGCTGGCGGACGTCGGCTACCTGACCGTCACCTGGATCGAGCCCGACGACCCGGACGACACGATGTTCTCGAACATCGGCGCCGTGACCCGGCGCGAGGGCTTCCCCTCGCGCGGCGAGCTGATCGCGCGCTACGAGGAGCGGAGCGGCCGCTCGATGTCGGCGCTCAACTGGTACCAGGCGCTCGCGCTCTGGAAGGCCGCCGTGTTCATGGAGGGCAACTACAAGCGCTTCCAGTCCGGCAGCTCGGACGACCAGTACCTCGCGCTCTTCGACCGCGGCGTGCCGATGCTCGCCGAGAAGGCGCGCGAGATCGCGCACTCGTGAAGGGCCTCCTGGTCGACTTCGGCGGCGTGCTGACCACGAACGTGTTCGAGTCCTTCCGCGCCTTCTGCGACGACGAGGGCCTCGATCCGGACACGGTCAAGCGGCTGTTCCGCGAGGACCCGCGCGCGCTCGAGCACGTGCGCGCGCTCGAGCGCGGCGAGCTGACCGAGGAGGGGTTCGCCGAGGGCTTCGGCGAGCTGCTCGAGCTGGAGCCCGATCGCCGCGCCGGGCTCGTGGACCGGATGTTCGGCCACATCCGGCCGGACGACGAGATGGTCGCGGCGCTGAGGCGAGCGCGCTCGCAGGGCGTGAGAACCGGGCTGAT
Source organism: uncultured Thermoleophilaceae bacterium (assembly GCA_963741455.1). Lineage (GTDB taxonomy): Bacteria > Actinomycetota > Thermoleophilia > Solirubrobacterales > Thermoleophilaceae > JACVRW01. The sequence goes on along the minus strand of CAVUIF010000009.1, from coordinate 323,720 downwards.
CTCGAACTCGATGGGCGCCGGCCGCTACGACCGCTCGGCCTTCCCGGAGCTGTTCGACGGCGTGGTCATCTCGGGCGAGGAGGGCATGCACAAGCCCCAGCCCGAGATCTACGAGCTGGGCTGCGAGCGCGTGGGCCTCGCGCCGGCCGACTGCGTGTTCGTGGACGACCTGCGCGAGAACTGCGAGGGCGCCGAGGCGGTGGGCATGACCGCCGTGCTCCACCGCGGCGCGGAGCGCACGCTGCCGCGGCTCGAGGAGCTGCTCGGCGTGGAGCTCCGCTAGCGCGCTCGGCGAGCGCGCCAGTCGTACCAGCGCGTCCCGCCGCCGGAGACGAGCCTGTAGAGCGGCGTGGACTCCGGGAACCTGTAGCTCGAGTCCGTGTGCGGCGCGTACACCGTGCGCCCCGGACCGGCCTCGAGCCAGCCGGTGTGCTTGCGCTGGTCCTGGCCGATCATCCCCTCGGCGAACCAGTGCGCGGACAGCCCGGCGCGCCGGCCGCCGGGCGGCACGAGGCCGGGGGCGGCGGTGAGCACGATGCCGTCGTCGTCCGTCCCGCCCACCTCCACCGGGGCCATCACCGGAAAGCCGTCGGCGCCGATCCAGCCGAGCACGCGGTGGGGCAGCTTCGCCAGCCGCTTCGCCGCCTTTACGTGGTCGAGCCGCGGCCCGGTCCCGTTGCGCGGCGCGCTCTGGGGCGCCGGCGGCTCCGCCGGGAGCGGCTCGCCCTGCACCTCGGGCGTGCCCGCGCAGGACAGGTCCGGCCAGACCACGATCCGCTCCACCGCCAGGTCGACCTGCACGCGCCGGCCGTAGACGCGCCGCCAGCGCTTCCAGAGCGCGCCCTGGGACTCCCAGGGCTCGAAGCGCTCCCAGTTCGCCAGGATCGTGGACGGGTAGTCCTCGATCGTCTCCGAGAGCGTCGCGGTGCCCTGCACCAGCAGGTACTCGGGCCGGTCCGTGAGGCTGTGGGTGCGGGTGTGGAAGGCGAGCGCCACGCGCGGGTTGTGCCGCATCCGGTCGAGCTTCGTGCCCATCCCGACCGAGGTGTTCACCGAGCTGATCGTGCCGCGCTCGCGGTCGAGCACGCCGAAGTTCGTGACCGGGAGCAGCACCGCGCCGCGGGCCGGCGTCGCGTAGGCGAGCATGATCACGTGGTCGCCGCGGAGCAGCTCGTCCACCTCGTCCGACCACCTCACCATCGCGCGAGTCTGCCACGCTCCAGCGCGTGCTGCTCGTCCTGTGGGACATCGACGGGACGCTCGTGCACACGGCGAGCCACGGCCGCTACGCGTTCGAGGAGGCATTCCAGGAGGTCGTGGGCCGGGTGCCGGAGCGGGTGGACTACGCGGGTCGCACCGACCACCAGATCGCGCTGTCGATGCTTGAGGGGAACACCGACCATCTGCCGGCGGTCCTCGAGCAGCTCGTCGTGAAGCTGGCCGAGCGCGGGGAGGCGATGGCCGCGGAGGGCCACGTGTACCCGGGCGTCCCGGAGGCGCTCGCCGCGCTCCACGAGGCCGACGGCGTGATCAACTCGCTGCTAACCGGGAACCTCGAGGCCAACGCCGCCGTGAAGGTGGGCGCCTTCGGCCTGGACCGCTGGCTCGACTTCGAGGCGGGCGCCTACGGCTCCGACCCCCACGAGCGGCGCTCGGACCTCGTGGAGATCGCGCGCGGGCGCGCGGCAGCCCGCTACGGGGAGCCGACCGGAGCCGTGCTCGTGGGCGACACGCCGCTCGACGTGCTCGCCGCGCGCGAGGCGGGCGCCCGCGCCGTGGCGGTGGCCACCGGATTCGCCGACATCGAGTCGCTGCGCGCCTCGGAGCCCGACGTGCTGCTTCAGGACCTGAGCGACACCGAGGCCGCGATCCGGGCGATCACTTCCACTTGACGCTGCAGCCCACCGGGTCGGTCTCGGGCCGGGCCACGTCCTCGCCGGCCAGCATCTGGTCGAGCGCCTCCCGCAGCCAGCCCGCGTTCAGGCTCGGGTCCTGGTGGTCGGCGTCGGGCGCGCCGCGGTAGCGGAGCGCTCCGCCCGAGTCCACGACGAACACGTCCGGCGTCGTCTTCGCGCCATACGCGCGGGCGACCTCCTGCGACTCGTCGTAGAGGTACGGCATCGGCCACCCGCCGTCCGCCTCCACGCGATCGCGCATCGCCTCCGGTGAGTCGCGCGGGTAGCGCTCGGCGTCGTTCGGGCTGATCGCGTAGAAGGCGACCTTGCCGCAGTAGTCGACCGCGGCCTGCACGATGCGGTCGTGCCACGCGAGCGCGTACGGGCAGTGGTTGCAGGTGAAGACGACGACCGCCGGCGTCTCGAGCGACCGGTCCTCGCCACCCGTGTCCGGCAGCGTGAACTCCGGCGCCTGGTCCCCGATCGCGGTCATGCGGCCCTCCTCACGGCGTCGCGGACGTCCTCCGGGTCGGGGATCGGCGATATGCGCCCGTCGCGGGTCCGGTAGACCCGGCACGTGAGCGAGTAGGGGTCGCCCTCCCCGGGCGGCACGATGTCATCGCCGTCGATGCGGATCGTCGGCGAGCCGGGGAAGCGCTCCCGCCGCGCCTGCTCGTCATCGGTGATCTCGACCCTTCTCACGTCCGCCTCGATGCCCTCCTCACGCAGGATCCGCGTGAGCTCGTCGAGCGCCTCCGGGTGGGACGGGCAGCCGTCCCACCAAAGGAGCTCAACCGTCATGGACCTCCAGGCGCTCGATCTTCGCGTCCTCGACGGGCCGGTCGCCCGGGCCGGTCTCGAGCCGCTCGATCGCGTCCACCGTCTCCATGCCGGAGGTGACCCGCCCGAACACGGTGTGCTTGCCGTCGAGCCAGGGCGCGGCCCCGGTCGTGACGATGAAGAACTGGCTGCCGTTCGTGTCCGGGCCGCGATTCGCCATGGCGAGCGCGCCGCGCTCGATCTTGTGGTCGTTGATCTCGTCCTCGAACTCGTAGCCCGGGCCGCCGGTGCCGGTGCCGTGCGGGCAGCCGCCCTGGATCATGAAGTCCGGGATCACGCGGTGGAAGACCAGGCCGTCGTAGTAGCCGTCGCGGCCGAGCTTCGCGAAGTTCTCGACGGTCTTCGGCGCCTCGCCGTCGAACAGCTCGAGCTCGATCGGGCCGTGATTGGTGTGCATCGTCGCGTTGCTCATGCCTTCTTAGCCACCTCCACCCGGAGCTCTGCTCCCCGGGCTCGTTGTCCGGAAACCGCGTTTGCCACGTCCTGCGACCTGTCCGCCGGGACCTCCACGAACGAGAAGCGCTCCAGCACCTTGACGTTGCGCACGTCGTCGTTCTCGAGGTGCGAGTGGTCCACCACGGCGCTCACCACGTCGGCCGGCTCGATCCCGTCCTGGCGCCCGGCGCCCACGATCAGCTTCACGTAGGGCACGCCGTCGCGCGGGTTCGGCTTGGTGTGCCGCGGCCGGCGCGTCTCGCGCTCGGGCCTCGGCTTCGACTTGCCGTTCGCGCTCCACTGCTCGATCTCGGTCTTCGCGTGGCGCTCGATCGCCGACAGCTCCCTGCGCTGCTTCGGCGTGATCAGCGTGATCGCGCGCCCGCTCTCGCCGGCTCGCCCCGTGCGGCCGATGCGGTGCACGTAGATGTCGGGCGAGTTCGGCATGTCGTAGTTGACGACATGGCTGACGCCGGTGATGTCGAGCCCGCGCGCGGCGACGTCGGTGGCGATCAGCAGGCGCTCGCGGCCGCCCTTGAAGGCGATCATCACGCCGTCACGCTGGCCCTGGGACATGTCGCCGTGGAGCGCCTTCACGCGCACGCCCGCGTCGCCGAGCCGGCGCGCGAGCCGGTCCACGCCGATCTTCGTGCGCACGAAGACGATCGCCTGCTCGGGCCGCTCGTCCTTGAGCACGCGCACCAGGGCGTCGGGCTTCTCGCGGTCCGGCACCTCGACGTAGTAGTGCTCGACCGTGTCGATCGTGAGCGTCGCCGCGCGCACCTTGATCTCGACCGGGTCGTGCATGAACGTGTCGGCCAGCCGGCGGATCTCGGGTGGCACGGTCGCGCTGAAGAGCGCCGTCTGGCGGCCCATCGGGGCGCGCTTGAGGATCGACTCCACGTCCTCGAGGAAGCCGAGGTCGAGCATCTCGTCGGCCTCGTCGAGCACCACGTAGCGGGCGTTGTCGAGGAAGAGGTGGTGGCGGCCGATCATGTCCATCACGCGGCCGACGGTGCCGACCACGATCTGGCTGTCCTTCAGGCGAGCGGCCTGGTCGCGGATCGGCGCGCCGCCGAACACCGCCACGACGTTCAGCCCCTTCCCCTCGCCGTAGGCGCGCAGCGCCTGCGTGACCTGGATGCACAGCTCGCGCGTGGGCGTGAGCACGAGCGCCTGGACGCTCGGGTCGTCCGGGTCCGCGTAGTCGACCATCGGCAGGCCGAAGGCAGCCGTCTTGCCGGTGCCCGTCTGCGCCTGGCCGATCACGTCGTTGCCCTGGAGCAGCGGCGGAATCGCCTGCTCCTGGATCGGGGTGGGACTGGCGTAGCCGAGATGAGCCAGCGACTCGAGCGTGGTCTCGGATAGGCCGAGGTCCTTGAACGTCGTCATTGCAGGCCCTGACGCTAGCGGGAGGGGTCGAGCAAGAGCTTTCCGCTCGTGCGGCGCCCCTGCATGTCCTCGTGCGCCTGCCGCACGTCCGAGAGCGCGTAGGTGGTCCCCATCTGCGGCACGAGCTCCCCGCGGGCGGCCCGCTCGAACAGGTCGCCGGAGCGGCTCCTCCATCATGTCCCGCCGCCCCAGGCAGTGCATCAGCCAGAAGCCCACCACGGCGCGGCTCTTCCTCATCAGCCGGCCGGTCTCGAGCGTGTTCTGCTCGCGGCCCGCGATCCCGTAGGCCACGATCCGGCCGAACGGCGCGAGCGCCTCGGCGCAGGCGTCGAAGACGCGCCCGCCCGACATCTCGAGCACCACGTCCACCGGACGGCCCTCGTTGGCCTCGATCAGCGCCTCCTTCAGGTCCTCGGCCGCGGGGTCCACGGCGGCGTCGGCGCCGAGCTCGAGCGTCAGCGCGCGCTTCTCCTCCGTGCTCGCGGTGGCGATCACTCGCCCGGCGCCGAATGGCTTGCCGAGCTGCACCGCGAGGTTCCCCACGCCGCCGGCGCCCGAGACCACGACCACCGACTCCCCGGGCGCGAGCTTCGAGCTCGTGCGGTACAGGTGCCACGCCGTCAGCCCCTGGATCAGGAGCGCCAGCGCGGCGCCGTCGTCGACTTCGTCCGGCACGTCGAACACCGCCGACTCGTGCGCCACGGCGTACTCGGCGTAGCCGCCCTGCGGCAGCAGGGCCACCACGCGCCGGCCGTCGGGCGTCCTGCCGGCCACCTCGCCGCCGAGCACCATCGGCACCTCGTAGCGCGCGAGGTAGGAGTTCTCACGCTGGTGCGTGTCCGCGAAGTTCATGCCCGCGCGCGACACCTCGATCAGGACCTCGCCGTCGCCGGGCTCCGGCTTCGGCACGTCGGCGACCTGCAGCACCTCGGGCCCGCCGAACTCCTCGATCCGCACAGCTCTCACCAAGCGCAATCCTATGGTCTCCACTAGCCTCCGCGCCGCCATGTCGGTGACCGTCGTCGGCTCGATCGCGTTCGACGCGATCAACACTCCCTTCGGCGAGCGCGAGCGCGCGCTCGGCGGCTCCGCCGTGCACTTCTCGCTCGCGGCCAGCTTCTTCACCGAGGTGCGCCCCGTGGGCCCGGTCGGCGACGACTTCGGCCCGGACGAGTACGCCGTGCTCGAGCGCCACGGCGTCGTGACGAGCGACATCGAGCACGTGGAGGGCGGCCAGACCTTCTTCTGGAGCGGGAAGTACGAGTGGGACCTGAACACCGCCCACACGCTCGACACCCAGCTGAACGTGTTCGGCGACTTCGAGCCCAAGCTCTCGGATGCGTCGCGCGACTCCGACCTGCTGTTCCTGGCGAACATCCAGCCGGACCTCCAGCGGGACGTGCGCGCCCAGTGCGGCGCACAGCTCGCCGCGCTCGACTCGATGAACTTCTGGATCGAGAGCGCGCGCGACTCGCTGATCCGGACGATCGCGGGCGTGGACATGGTGCTCATGAACGACGCGGAGCTGCGGATGCTCACCGAGGAGCCGAACCTCGTGAAGGCCGCCGCGGCCGTGCGGGCGATGGGTCCGCGCGTGGTGATCGCCAAGCAGGGCGAGTACGGCGCCGCGCTGTTCACCGAGGACGGCTTCTTCGCGCTGCCCGCCTACCCGCTCGAGACCGTGCGCGACCCCACCGGCGCCGGCGACTCGTTCGCGGGCGGGCTGATGGGCTACCTGGACTCGCAGGGCGGGGGACTCGACGACGCCACGCTGCGGCGCGCGATGGCCTACGGGTCCACGCTCGCGTCGTTCTGGGTCGAGGAGTTCGGGTGCGAGCGCGCGGAGCGCCTCACCCGCGAGGAGATAGATGAGCGCTACGAGCAGTTCAAGCGCATCACGGCTATCGACTCCGTGCCCACTACGGGCTAGGCTCGCTCAGGCACAGCCCCATCCCCCCACAGGAAGGTTGCGCCCATGGCAAAGCCGAAGCGCGTCAAGCGGGTTCTGAACGTGATCCCGTCCCCGGAGACCGACCGCGACTGGCGGTTCGAGCACGCCGACCGGGCCGGGCTCCTCGCGGCGGCCCCGGCGGCGATACCCACCTCGAAGGACCTCCGCACGACGTGGTGGAAGATCGGCGACCAGGGCTCGAGCGGGTCCTGCGTCGGCTGGGCCACCGCGGACTCGGTGCTCCGCTGGCACTTCGTGAAGGCGAACCGCATCAAGACGAGCGACAAGCTCTCGGTGCGCTTCGTCTGGATGGCGTCGAAGGAGACGGACCAGTTCGTCACGCCCCCGAGCACGTTCATCGAGGTCGCCGGCACGAGCCTCAAGGCCGCGCTCGACGTGGCGAGGAAGTACGGCTCCGTCCCCGAGAACGTGCTGCCGTTCTCGAACGGCACGCTGTTCCCCGGTGACGAGGAGACCTTCTACGCGATGGCCTCCGAGTTCAAGATCGCGAGCTACTTCAACCTGAGCCTGCGCCGCCCGGAGGATCTCGACGAGTGGAAGCGCTGGCTCGCGACGAAGGGGCCGATCCTCACCCGGCTGAACGTGGACCGCACGTGGGACAAGGCGCGTGAGACCAAGGGCCTGCTCGACGTGTACAAGCGGAACACCGCCCACGGCGGGCACGCGGTGGCGCTCGTGGGCTACACGAAGGACAGGTTCATCGTCCGGAACAGCTGGGGCACGACCTGGGGCGACAAGGGCTTCGCGTACGCGTCGCTCGGCTACGCGCAGGACGCGTTCACCGAGGCGTACGGGGTCGCCGTCTAGCGCCGCAGGCGGAAGGCATCGCCCACGCCGGTGGGCGTGGTCCAGTCCGCGCCCACCGGGACGACCCGCGCGCGAGCGCCCGGGTGCCCGCGGACCACGAACCGCGCCCGCGAGCGGCGGTCGAGCCTCGCCCGGCGCACCGGCCACCAGCCGAAGCGCTCCCGCAGCCTGAGCTGGAGGACGACCCGCGTCCGCGGCGAGGCCGGGTTGGCCCGCACGCGCACCACGGTGGCGCCGCCACGGGCCCGGCGCGCGGCCGCGGCCAGCACGGGGCCGTCCGTGACCTCCACCCGGAGCGTCTGGCTCGCGCCCCCGCCGTGCACCGCCCGGTAGGTGGCGCTCTGCGAGGCGACGACGCTCGCGTGCAGCATGCCCGGCTCGGTATGGCCCTCGTGGCCCTCGCCGGCGAGCGGTCCCGCGACCGCGACCGGCCGGAATCCGGCCCCCGAGTCCGCCTCGATCCGGACCACGCCCGGGTTGTCCGGCGCGCGCACCCCGAGCGCGATCGTCGCGCCGCGGCGGACGGGGCGCTTCGGCCCCTCGAGGAGCAGCGGGTACACGCCCACCTCGCCGTTCATGCCGTCGTGGATCGTGCAGACGTACGCGAAGCGGCCCCGTGCCGCAAAGACGTGGTTCGCCCCGCCGCGCGGCGCCACCCGGCCCGAGTTGTATCCCTCGGTGTCGAACTTCACGTTGTGAGTGCGCTGGCTGTTGTTGCGCCACACCACGTTGTCGCCCACGAGCACGTCCACCTGCGCGGGTGAGAACGCGGCGGTGGCCATCGAGACGAGGATCGACGCGGAGACGCTCATCGCGACACCCGGTAGATCCCGATCATCCCGGCCTCCATGTGCTGCTCCACGTGGCAGTGGTAGAGCCAGGTGCCGGGCGCGTCCTCGCGCCAGGTGACCCGAAAGCTCTCCGCCGGGCCGAGCGTGCGCGTGTCCTCGGGCACGCCCGACGCCGTGCGCCAGCGGTGCCCGTGCACGTGGAAGGTGTGGTGCTCGCTGCCGATGGCGAGCACGTCCCACTGAACGCGTTCGCCGACCTTCGCCCTCAGCACGGGCGTGTTGCCCACGAAGGCGCGGCCGTTGATCGTCTGGAAGTCGCGCATGGGGGCGAACACGGACACGAACTCGCGATCCGGCCGGCGCTCGCGGCGGCCGCGGATCGACAGCGCGCCCCAGAGGCCGCCCTCGAGCGAGTGGTGCATCGAGGGCGAGTGGTCGTGGTACGGCCACACGCCCGCTGAGTTTCTCTTCGCGGTCAGGCGGTAGGTCCAGCTCTGGCCGGGCTTCACGTTTCCGTCGCGGCCGGAGAACCCCGGGATGAACGCGCCGTCGGAGCTCGGCTTGTACTTCACGCCGTGGAAGTGCATCGAGTGCGGGTTGCGAAGGGTGGTGTCCATGTTCTTGAAGTGGATCCGCAGCCGGTCGCCGACGCGCGCGTGGATCAGCGGGCCCGGGATCAGGTTGTGGTCGACGCTCGTGGACGGCGCGTTCCGAAGCGGCCGCTTCCAGCCCTTCGTGAAGCGCCGGTAGACGACCGTCGGGAAGACCGTCTCCGCGGGGGCGAAGGTGGCGCCCGTGATCCCGTCGCGCCCGTTGGGGACGATGTTCCAGGTGGTCGGCACGGCCGCCACCCAGACGTGCCTGACCGCGGCCTCCGCCGGAGCGGCGGAGACCACGGTCACGAGCACTGCGGCGAGTCCGGCTAGCCGGCGCGCCGTACGTCGACCTTGCCCTGCATCCACGGATGGATCGCGCAGAGGTAGTACATGTCCTTCGAGCCGGTGATGTCAACGGCCGTCCTTCCACCCGGCGGGATGAGCACCGAGTCGCCGGGCTGGTTGAAGCCCTCGCGGCCCGCGTTCACGAGCGGGGTGGTCGGCTCCTGCTCCTCCCCCGTGTCCGGGTTGATGGCGCCGTGCTCCACCGCGAGCCGGCCGCAGGGGCCGTTCTCGAAGCAACCGTCGATCTGCCGGATCTTGCGCGGCAGCTGGCCTCTCCGGACGACGGAGAGCGTGTGCGGCTGCTTCGTCTTGTCCGCGATCACGAGCCTGTCGCCACGCCGCGCTCGGACCGTGTCCTTGTTGAAGCGCACGCTGTCCTTGATGAAGCGGTTCGCCTTGAAGCTGACGCCGCCGATGGCGGTCACCTTCACGCGAGCGGAAGCGCTCGGCTGGGCCACTGCCGGCACCGCTACCGCGGCTGCGATCAGAACTGCGAGCCCCGCGAGTCCGAGACGCTTGGCCTTGCGTCGTTGCATTCTGTTCCTTTCGTCCGCCTCTACCGGCGACATTGAGGGTCGTGCCCAAGCTAAGTGCGGTCTGTCCCCTGGTCAAGCGGGTAGACCCAGAATGGGGACCTGACCTGGCACCTGGGCAGCCTATGGCCACGCATCGGCCACGCGAATCGGCCGCGAGGGTGAGCTTGGGTCATCCGCGAGGATGATCCGGCTCCGCGATCCCGGGTACGATGCGGGTGTGAGCGGCAGCGCATGGGGCATCGTCTGGCTCGCTGTGGCGCTGAAGGTTCCGATCTTCGCGCTGCTGTGGATCGTCTGGTGGGCGATCAAGGACCCGCCTGTCGCGGCCGCCGAGGAGGGTGGCGGCGGCTCGCCCGACCGCGATCCGGGCCCGCACCCGCGCGACCATCCTCCGAAGCCGCCCCGCCGCGGCCCGCACGGCTCGCCCGAGCCGTCGGCGCCCGCCCGCGTCCGCGTGGCGCGCCGGCCCACGCCGCGCCGCACCCTTCGGTAGCTTTCGGCGCGTGGAAGGCTTCTACGTCGCAGGTGGGATCCTCGCCGGGTGGGCGCTCCTGATCTCGTTCCTCGGGATCGTCCGCGAGCACTTCCCGGCCACGCCCGGGGCGACCCGGCTCGTCGGCGCGATCTCGATCGTGCTGGTGATCGCCGCGATCGGCACCGCGGTCTACCTCTCGGCCACCGAGGAGCACGAGGAGCCGAGCGGCGAGGAGCACGCGGCACTCACCCTGGCGGGCTGACCATGACGCCGCTCGACGACGGTCACGCGGTGCACTACACAGCCCTCGAGCTCGGCATCCCGGTGATCGCCTCGGACGGCCAGGAGGTCGGGAAGCTGGTCGAGGTGCTCGACAACTACCGCGAGCACATCTTCGACGGGATCGTCCTGGAGACGCCCGGAGGCGAGCGCAAGTTCGTCGACGCTCCAGAGGTGGCTCGCACGGCTGAGCGCGCCGTGACGCTCACGATTCCCGCCGACGAGGTCGCCCGGCTCGGGCCGCCCGATCCCGGTGGCGGGGTCAAGGGCCTCTTCCGGCGTGGGCGCTGACCGGCGTCGTTCGTCACAATCCTGGGAAAGAGGGAGAGAGTCATGGCTGACGAGCAGACAGAGCGGGATGACGGCGGTGGCGTAGCGACCGCGAACGAGACGCTCAGCGTCACGGACAACAGGACCGGCGAGTCCTACGACGTCGAGATCGAGGACGGCACCGTCAAGGCGATGGACTTCCGCCAGATCAAGGTGGCGGAGGACGACTTCGGCCTCATGACCTACGACCCGGCGTTCACGAACACCGCCTCCGTGCGCAGCTCGGTCTGCTACATCGACGGCGAGGCCGGTGTGCTCGAGTACCGCGGCTACCCGATCGAGGAGCTGTGCGAGCGCTCGAGCTACCTCGAGGTCGCCTACCTCCTGATCTACGGCGAGCTGCCGACGCAGGAGCAGCTCGACGAGTGGGTGTTCGAGATCACCCACCACACCTTCGTCCACGAGAACATCAAGAAGTTCGTCGAGGGCTTCCGGTACGACGCGCACCCGATGGGGATGCTGCTCGCCACGGCCGGCGCGTTGTCGACCTTCTATCCGGACGCGAAGAAGATCGACGACGAGCTCGAGCGCCACATGGCCGCCGTCCGCCTGATCGCGAAGATGCCGACGCTCGCCGCGTTCGCCTACCGGCACAACCTGGGGCTGCCGTACGTCTATCCGGACAACGACCTCAGCTACCCCGGCAACTTCCTCTCGATGATGTTCAAGATGACCGAGGTGAAGTACGAGCCGGACCCGCGGCTCGAGCGCGCCCTCGACGTCCTCTGGATCCTGCACGCGGACCACGAGCAGAACTGCTCGACGAACGCGGTGCGCGGCGTCGGCTCGTCCGAGGTCGACCCCTACTCCGCGGTCGCCGCCGGCGTGGCCGCTCTCTACGGCCCGCTGCACGGCGGCGCCAACGAGGCCGTGCTGCGGATGCTCGAGCGGATCGAGACCACCGAGAACATCCCGGACTTCCTCGAGAGCGTGAAGAGCCGCGACGAGAAGCTGATGGGCTTCGGCCACCGGGTCTACAAGAACTACGACCCGCGCGCCCGGATCATCAAGGAGCACGTGGACAACGTGCTCGAGGTGACCGGGAAGAACCCGAAGCTCGACCTCGCCGTGGAGCTCGAGAAGCGCGCGCTCGACGACGAGTTCTTCATCGAGCGCAAGCTCTACCCGAACGTCGACTTCTACTCGGGCCTGATCTACGAGGCGCTCAACCTGCCGCCCGACATGTTCACGGTGATGTTCGCCATCCCGCGCACGTCCGGCTGGATCGCGCAGTGGCTCGAGATGGTCACGGACCCGGAAACGAAGATCGCGCGGCCGCGCCAGATCTACACGGGCGCCCGGGAGCAGAGCTACGTGCCGATCGGCGACCGCGAGAAGCGCAGCGAGAAGCCGACGGCGCCGACGAACCTGATCGACCCGCGCAAGCGGTAGCGACGGCGGCCGGCTAGATCCGGAACACGGGCACGAGCCGCTTCTCGTGCTCGGCCTCGATCTCGGCGATCACCTCCACGTGCTCCTCGATGCCGGAGCCGCGGAGCTTCGTGGCGAGCAGCTCGTCGATCTGGAACAGGCCGGACGAGTTGTTCATCGCGATCCGGACCTCCACCGCCTTCTCGTCGCCGGGCTCGATCGTCACGTCGTCGATCGCCGCGGCTGAGACCGAGTGGATGTTCGGGCGGCGCGTCTCGAACGGGATCCGCGACCGGCCGCTCGCCATGTCGAGCGCGTCCGCCACGCGAACGATGCCGGCCTCGACCGTCATCGGGTCGCCGCGGCGGCGATGGCCGATCACCGCGTGCAGCGCCTCGGAGAGGACGACCGTGAGCTCGGGGTCCTCGTAGCAGCCCTCGAGGAGCTGGGGCAGCCGGTCGGAGGCGAGGAAGAGGCTGTACTGCTCGTGGTCGGTGCGGTGGATCGACATGCCGGTGTCGTGGAACAGGCACGCGGCGGCGATCACCACCTCGGCGTCGCGGGCGGCCATCCCGTGCTCCGAGACCATCGCGGGCTCCACGCCGCCGCGGTTCAGCAGGCGGAACAGCCGCAGCGCGATGTTCACGACGATCTGGATGTGGACCCACGAGTGGTCCGACATGTCGCGGCGGTCGGCGTTCACCTGCTGCATGTACCACCAGGCGTGCAGGCGCCGATCCTTGTTGGCCGCCTCGAAGAGCGCCTCCAGCTTGCGGTTGCCGCGCGTCGGGGCCCGTATTTCCGTCAGCGGCACGTCCACGCGGGGTACCCTTCCACAAGGTGAGGCTCGAACCGCTCGTCGACGGCCACGGCCGCGTGATCTCCGACCTACGCGTGTCGGTCACGGATCGCTGCAACTTCCGCTGCCAGTACTGCATGCCGGCCGACGGCCTGCCCTGGCTCGACCGCGCCGAGGTGCTCAGCTTCGAGGAGATCGAGCGCGTGGTGGCGCTGCTCGCGCGGATGGGCGTGACCGACCTCCGGCTCACCGGCGGCGAGCCGCTCGTGCGGCGGGAGTTCCCGCGGCTGGTCGAGATGCTCGCGCGCGTGGAGGGCCTCGAGGACCTCTCGCTGACCACGAACGGCTACCTGCTCGAGCGCGACGCGGCCGCGCTGGTCGAGGCGGGCATCACGCGCGTGAACGTGTCGATCGACTCGCTTCAGCGCGACCGCTTCTTCCAGCTCACCCGGCGCGACTCGCTCCCGCAGGTGCTGCGCGGGCTCGAGGCGATCGGCGCTTTCCCGCAGGTCACGCCCGATCAAGGTGAACGCCGTGGCACTCCGCGGCTTCACCGAGGAGGAGGCCGTGCCGTTCGCGGAGTTCGCCCGCTCCACGAGCTACCAGGTGCGCTTCATCGAGTTCATGCCGCTGGACGGCGACCACGCGTGGTCGAGCGACCAGGTGCTCGCCGGCGAGGAGCTCCGCGCGATCATCGAGCGCGTGCATCCGCTCGAGGAGCTGCCGCGCGAGCCGCACTCGACCGCGCGCGTGTTCCGGTTCGCCGACGGCCACGGCGAGATCGGCTTCATCAACCCGGTGTCCGAGCCGTTCTGCGCGGACTGCAACCGGATCCGCCTGACCGCCGACGGGAAGCTCCGCACCTGCCTCTTCTCGATCAACGAGACCGACCTGCGCGAGCCGCTGCGATCGGGAGCGAGCGACGACGAGCTCGAGCGGGTCGTGCGCGACGCCGTCTGGCGCAAGGAGCTGAAGCACCGCGTGGGCGAGCCCGGCTTCCGCCAGCCGCCGCGCACGATGTCCGCCATCGGTGGCTGAGCGATACACCGTCACGGTCCGGTCGCGGCCTCGGCCACGCAAGCAGCGCTTCGCCCACCTGGAGGAAGCGCTCGATGCCATCGAGACCGAGGGCCGCGCGCTCGAGTCGACGGCCCACGAGCCCGCCAGAGGTGGAACGCTCACACGCCGTCTCGAACCCGTCCAGATCGTCGTGGCGCGGGTCGAGCTCAGCGGCCCGGGACGGCTGCGCGCCGGCATCGACGTGCGCGGCGACGGCTCGAGCGAGGCCTTCACCGGCCGCGTGCGGCGCGAGCTGGTCGAGCAGCGCGCCGGTGAGAGCGCCTATGACGCGCTCCGGCGGGTGGTGTCGTGAAGCACTGGCGCGTGCCGCTCCCCGACGGCGCCGAGCCGCCGATCCGGGTGTTCGTGAACGGCGTGCCGCAGACCGAGGGAACGGACTACGAGCTGGTAGGCCGCGAGCTCCACTTCGACCGCCCGCTCGAGAAGGAGCGGCTGAGCAAGGGGAAGTGGACCGCGATCTTCTTCGGCCTCTGGGGCTACTACGGCAAGAACGACTCGGTGGACGTGCAGTACAAGGTGGGCGGCCGCGAGACCGTCGCCACCGGGCTGGAGATCTTGCCGCCGCCCCAACCTTGACACGATCTTGTTAAGGTTTGTTCCATGCGGATCTCAGACCTGCTGGAGCGGCAGCGCCCGGTCTTCTCGTTCGAGTTCTTCCCGCCCAAGACGGACGAGGGGCAGGCCACGCTCCGGAACACGCTCGAGGTCCTGAAGGACGACGAGCCCGACTACGTCTCGGTCACCTACGGCGCCGGGCGGCACGACCCGCAACCGCACCGTCGAGATCACGAAGACGATCAAGGGCGACCTCGGGATCGAGGCGATGGCGCACCTCTCGTGCGTCGGCGAGCCGCAGGAGCGGCTCGTCGAGATCCTCGAGGAGATCGAGGCCGCCGGCATCGAGAACGTGCTCGCCCTCCGCGGCGACCCGCCGCGCGGCGAGACCGAGTGGCGCGCGCATCCGGGCGGCCTCTCGTTCTCTGTCGAGCTGATCCGGCTGATCAAGGAGCGGTTCGGGTTCTGCGTCGGCGCGGCCGGCTTCCCCGAGGTGCACCTCGACGCGCCGGATCGCGCGAGCGACCTCCGCTACGCGCGCGAGAAGGTCGAGGCGGGCGCCGAGTTCCTCATCACCCAGCTCTTCTTCGACAACGAGGTCTACTTCGAGTACGTCGAGGAGGCGCGCGCGGCCGGCATCGAGGTGCCGATCGTCCCGGGCATCATGCCGATCACGAACTACGGCCAGATCAAGCGCTTCACCGACATGTGCGGCGCGACGATCCCGGAGAACCTCGAGCGGCAGCTCGACGGGCGCGCCGACGACCCGGAAGCGGTTGCAGAGCTCGGGGTCGCTTACGCGACCCTCCAGTGCTCCGATCTCCTGGCGCGAGGCGCGCCCGGAATCCACTTCTACACGCTGAACCGCTCCACGGCAACGCGGGCGATCCTGGCCGCGCTGCGAGCGGCGCATCCCTGGACGCGCGCGAAGGCCGCGGTCTAGAGCGTCGGCGCGCCCGGGCGCAGCCGCGAGGCGCCCTCCGGCCGCATGCCGTCGAGGATCACGCGCAGGTACCGCTTCCAGAGGTCCTCGTGCGCGCCGGGCAGCGGCACCGTCATCGTGTGCGCCGCGCTCGCGGCAAGGAACGAGATGTCGGACGCGGACAGGTCCCCGCGCACGGCGCCGGCGGCCTGCGCTCGCTTCAGCAGCCGCCCCATCGCCTCGAGCGAGCGCTCGCGCAGAGGCTGGAAGCGCGGGTCGGTCACACAGCGCGCGCCGGCCGCCTCGAAGAAGCCGCGGTCGCGGGCGAAGTGCTTCACCACGTCCTGCATGAAGCGCTCGAGCGCCCGCGCCGGGTCGGGGTCGTCCGCGGCGGCGTCGGCGAGCGCGGCGATCTCCTCCATCCGCGTCTCGATGATCGCGTCGATCAGCTCGTCCTTGTGGGGAAAGCGGCGAAACAGGGTCGCCTCCCCCACGCCGGCGCGATGCGCGATCTCGGCGGTCGCCGCGTCGAGGCCGCGCTCCGCGAACACCTCCGCCGCCGCCGCGACGATCCGCTCGCGGTTGCGAGCGGCGTCGGCGCGCAGCGCGCTAGGCGGGGACTGCAACCGCATCTCCGGCGTCGATTCGGGCGACGTCGCGCTTGCGCAGCAGGACCGCCAGCAACACCGCGCCGACGGCGATCAGCCCGGCGCCCGCGAAGAACGCGAGCTGGAAGCCCTCGACCAGCGCCTCCTGTGTCTGAGCCTGCGTCGGCCGGCCGGCGAGGTCCGCGAGGACGTTGCTGGTCCGGTCGTTGGCGAGCGTCGACAGGATCGCCAGGCCGAGCGCGCCGCCGACCTGCTGCGAGGTGTTGAAGATCCCCGATGCGAGCCCGGCGTCGCTCTCGTCGACGTTCGTGGTCGCGACAAGCGTGAGCGACACGAACGTCGCGCCCATGCCGACCGCCATCGGGAACAGCCCGCCGAGGACGCCGAGGTAGTTGCCGTCGACCTGCGTCGTGATCCCCAGGATCGTGAGCCCGAGCGCCGCCACCGAGAGGCCGGTGAGCATCACGGGGCGCACGCCGATCTTCTGGGTGAGCTGCTGCGCGGTCACCGCGCCCATCATGATCCCGAGCGTCACCGGCAGGAACGCCAGGCCCGTGGTGATGCGCCGAGTAGCCGAGGATGTTCTGGAGGTACAGCGACGCGAAGAAGAACATCGCGAACAGCCCGCCGACGACCAGCAGGAAGGCGCCGTTGCGCCACCGCCAGCGAGCGCAGCTTGAAGAGGCCCAGCCTCACCAGCGGGAACGGCGAGCGGCGACTCGATCGCGATGAACCCGCCGAGCAGCGCGAGCGCCAGCGCGGCGAGGCCGAGCGTCGAGCCGGATGCCCAGCCCCAGTCCTCCGCCTTCACGATCGCGTAGACGAGCACGAGCAGGCCGGCCGTGACCGACACCGCGCCGGCGATGTCGAAGTGGCGGCTGCCGCCCTCGACGCGCGAGTTCGGCACGAAGCGGAACGCGGCGAGCACGATGGCGATGCCGATCGGCACGTTGATGAAGAAGATCCACTCCCAGGAGAGCGCCTCGGTGAGCACGCCGCCGAGCAGGAGGCCGACGGCGCTGCCGCCGGAGGCGATCGCGGCCCAGATCGAGAGCGCCTTGGTGCGCTCGGAGCCCTCGGCGAAGGTCGTGGTGATGACCGCGAGCGCCGCGGGCGACATCAGCGCGCCGCCGAGGCCCTGAAGGGCGCGAGCGCCGATCAGCATCTCCTCGGAGGAGGCGAGCCCGTTCACGAGCGACGCGACCGAGAAGACAGTCACGCCCGCGACGAACAGGTTCCGGCGGCCGAACAGGTCGGCCGCGCGGCCGCCGAGCAGCAGGAAGCCGCCGAACAGCAGGGTGTACGCGTTGACGATCCACTGGAGGTTCGCCTGCGAGATGCCCAGGTCGGCCTTGATTGCCGGCAGCGCGACGTTCACGATCGTCGCGTCGAGCACGACCATGAACTGCCCGAGGCAGACGACGACGAGTGCAAGCCAGGGATTGAAGTGAGAGTGAGCGCTCCGGTCCATCCGAGCGAGAGTAGCGGAGTGCTCACTCCGCTTAATGTGACGATGGTCACACTTGTTTACCCTGACTGGCGTGAGCACCCCAGAGCCCGGCGAGCGTCCGCCGGCAACCGATCGTGAGGAGCGTCAGCGAGAGCGCGAGTCTCGCCGCCATCCGCAGGGCATGGTGCCCGGCAGGGAGCGCCGTCGCACCAAGGTCGAGCGTGGCTTCATGCGCCTGGTCGCCACGGGCGGGATCATCGGCATCGCGGTCGCGCTTGGTGCGATCCTGGTGGGGCAGGACGTGGCCGGGTGGATCGTCGGGCTGGTGATCGGGCTGACGTCCGTCATCCTCGCCGCGGTGCTCTGGTCGTCGCGCCAGCTCTAGGCGTTCCGCTCAGGCCGCCGAGAGCCGCCAGCGCTCCGGGTCCTCGCCCTCGACCCGCTCCACCTCGCCCCTCAGCTCCAGGTGGTTCAGGTAGCAGAGCGCCTCGGTCAGGCCCCAGCCGATCTGCAGCGGCTTCGGCAGGTCCACGTCCTCCCACATCTCGGGCACCAGGTCGAAGGCGGTGCGCGGGCCGTCCGCCAGCGCGCGGCGGATCCGGTCGATCCGCTCGGCGATCGTCCGCCGGTTCGCCTGCGTGAGCTCGCGCGCGCCCCGGACGGGGCGGCCGTGGCCCGAGAGCACGAGCTGCACGTCGAGGCCGTCGACCACGTCGAGGCTGTTCAGGAACTCGCCCGCGGGGTCGGGGGAGTAGCCGAAGTCGTAGTAGAGCGAGACGCGGCCGAGCAGGTGGTCGCCGGAGAGGAGCAGGCCGCGCTCGGGCTGGTGGAGCACCACGTGCGAGGGGGCGTGGCCGGGCGTCTCGTACACCTGCCACGTGCCGAGGTCGGTGTCCACCTCCACGCCAGGGACCAGCTCCCTGTCCGGCTCGACCACCTCGGCGATGCCGAACCGATCGCCGCTCCGCGCCTGGCGATACGCGGCGAGCGCCTCCGCCGGCACGCCGGAGTGGCGGGCGATCTCGAAGCGCCGCTCGAAGGCGCGCTCGGGGTGCTCGGCCGCCTTCGTCATGTGCTCGTGGTTCGGGTGCATCCAGAGCGCCGCTCCGCTCCGCTCCATGATCGGCGCCGCCTGGCCGTAGTGGTCCGAGTGCGCGTGGGTGCAGACCACGAGCCGCACGTGCTCGATCCGCAGCCCCGCCTGGTCGAGCGCCAGCTCGAGCTGACGGAGCGAGCCCGGCTCGTGCAGCCCCGTGTCCACGAGCACGACGCCGTCACCGGCCGCGACCGCGTACGCGTTCCCGTGCGGCACGCCGGGCCATGGCAGCGGCAGCCGGAGGCGCCAGAGACCGGGCAGGACCCGGTCCGCGCGGGCCAGCTCGCGTCGCCGGGCGGTCACGGGACGGATCCTCTCAGGTGTCGATCAGCACGCCGGGGTTGAGGATCCCGGCGGGGTCAACCGCGGCCTTCGCCGCGCGCAGCGCCTCCGCGAACGGGTCCGGCCGCTGGCGGTCGTACCAGGGCCGGTGGTCGCGGCCGACCGCATGATGGTGCGTGATCGTCCCGCCCGCCGGCGAGGATCGCCTCGGACGCGGCGGCCTTCATCTCGGCCCACTGGTCGAGCTCCTCGCCGCGCCGGGCGGGCGCCAGCACCGTGAAGTAGGGCGCGGCGCCGTCCGGATACACGTGCGTGAGCCTGCAGGTGACCCGCCCGTCATCCCCGACCGCGGCCCGTGTGTCCTCCCGGACGCCGTCGACGAGCGCCTCGAACCCGTCCCACGTGACCGCTGTCTCGAACGTCTCGGCGAACACGCCGGCGGCGATCAGCGTGTCGCGGAGGTAGGGCGCCTGGAGGAAGGCGTCGCGCCACGTGGACTCAGGGGAATCGCTCCCGGCCTCCCGCTCCTCCGCCCGCCCGCCGTGGTCCTCGCAGAGCTCGAGGGCGCGGGCCAGCCAGGGGCCGAGCTCGTGGTCGGCCGACTCGAAGCCCAGCACGAGCAGCGCCCGGCCGTCGGGCGCGGCCCCGGTCAGGGCGGCCTCGCCGCCGTCGAGGAGCCGGCAGTTCGACGGGTGGAGGCCGGACTGCGACAGGGCGCGAACGGCCTGCCCGCCGGCCTCGAACGAGTCGAACTTCACGGCGGCCGACTCCCTGAAGCGCGGCGCGTCCTGCACCCGCATCCACGCCTCCGTGATCACCCCGAGGATCCCCTCCGAGCCGATCATCATCCGGTCCGGGCTCGGCCCCGCTCCCGACCCGGGCAGCCGCCGGCTCTCCCACGGCCCGCGCGGCGTGAGCGCGCGGACCGACTCGACGAAGTCGTCGATGTGCGTGTGGAGCGTCGCGTAGTGGCCGCCCGCCCTGGTCGCGATCCAGCCGCCCAGCGTCGAGTACTCGAACGACTGCGGGAAGTGCCGCAGCGTGAGGCCGTGCTCCCGGAGCTGCTCCTCGAGCCCCGGGCCGGTGGCGCCCGCCTGGATCCGCGCCGCCCGCGAGGCGGGATCCACCTCGAGCACGCGGTCCAGCGCGCCCAGGTCCACCGTCACCGACGCGCGGTCGCGCGGCGGCTCCACGCCCCCGACGACGCTGGTGCCGCCGCCGTACGGGATCGCGGCCGCGCCCGCCTCCTCGCACCAGGCGAGCACCCGCTCGAGGTCGGCCTCGTCCGCCGGGTGCGCCACCACGTCGGGCGGACTGTCGAAGCGGCCCCGGAACGCCCGGACGATGTCCCGGTAGGACTTCCCGTACGCGTGCGACGCGCGCGCGTAGGTGTCCGCGGCGCAGATGTGCGCGAGCGAGGCCGGCGGCTCCAGCCGGCTCGGTGGGAGCTCGACCTCCTCCAGCGGGACCGGGCGCTCCACCTCGGCGGGCGCGAAGCCGAGATGCTCCCGCGCGGCGACGCCGGCGGCCTCGACCTGGGCGTGCGGCGGCTGCTGGTCCTCGAAGCCCCAGCCCCAGTGCTTGCGCCTGCGAGTGCCCGCCGTCACGGCTCCTCCGTCTCCTCGTCCACGCCGATCCGCAGCCGCTCCGCCCGGGCGGAGCCCGCGTGGGCGTCGATCTCCACCAGGTCGGCCGCGGTCGGGGTGAAGCCGTCCTCCCGCGCGTAGATCAGCAGCGCGAGGCCGAAGGGCTGGCTCTTCTCCAGGTTGCCGGTGCCTCCGCCCCCGACGGTCCCGCCGTTCAGCTCGACGAAGTTCGTGGACGACCGGAAGCCGGCCTGGTGGGTGTGGCCCGTGAGCAGCACGATCGGTCGCCGCGGCGGGATGCGCCGAAGCTCCTCGGCAGCCGCCTCCGCCAGGGCGGGCGAGTGCACCATAACCACGTCCACCCGGCCCAGCAGCGGGCGCAGCCAGTCGCGGAACTCCTCCTGGTGCCCCGGGGTGGGCCGCGGCTCGCCGCGATCCCGGAAGCGCTCCCGGGCGCGGCGCTCGAACGGGTCCGAGTAGCCCGCCACCCGCAGCCCGCGCACCCGCACCACCACGGGCCCGTACGTGCCGTCAGCCTTCAGGCGGCCGCGCTCGGTGAGCACCGTCCCGCCGGCGAGCGCCATCCGCCGCACCAGCGCGTCGGAGTCGTGGTTGCCGGACACGAAGACGAACGGATGCCCGAGCCCCACGATCCTGCGCATGAGCGAGAACTCGAACGGCGAGCCGCTGGAGGTCAGGTCGCCGGCGAAGAACAGCGGCCGCCGGCCCACCGCGCGGTCGAGCGCCGGCAGCGCCAGCAGGTTGTTGTGCAGGTCCGAGGCGAGCACCAGGCTGCGCAGGTCGCTCCCGGCGCGCCCCGACGAGGCCGACACCAGCCGCGCCAGCCCCACGAGCTGCTCGTTCAGCTCCTCGGAGATGACGCGCGCGGATCCCTGCGCCTGCTCGATGGTCCTGAGCGCGACCGGGATGTCGGGCCCGTTCGCGTAGTACTCGGGGTCGGCGATCTCGCCCCGCGGCGGAAGCAGGACCGCGAGCGCGACGACGCCGGCCACCGCGGTGCCCGCGGCGGTTGCGAGCAGCCAGCGCAGGCGCGGCGCGCCCCGGCCGCGCACGGCGAGAGCCACGATCACCCCCGCGACGAGGGCGCACGCGAGGACGACCACGAGTAGCGCCCGCAGGTACGACGCCATCGCCTCGCGCGCCTCGTCCCGCACGGCCCTCACGTCCGGGAGCTGACCGCCGGCGACGCGCTGTGCCGCCTCGCGGTCGATGGTCCGCACGTCCACCGACACACGCGCGGGGAACCGCACGGCCCCGAAGCGCGCTCCCCAGTCCACGAGCGGCACGTAGAGGTCGAGCGCGCCCTCGTGGAAGGGCTGAACGGACAGCTCGATCCTGCCGATGCTCAGCTCGCGCTCGGCGCTGTACGTGGCCAGCGCCAGCAGCCCCCCGGCGAGCACCGCGATCACGACAAGGGCCACCGCGGCGCCGCTGCGGATGGTCCTCACGGACCACAAGCTAGCGCCCGCTGGCCAGGGGACTACAGTTGTGGACTGGGATGGCAACCCGCGCCACGAGCGTCCAGATCACCATGCCCCAAATGGGCGAGTCGGTCACCGAAGGCACGGTCCTCGGTTGGCTCAAACAGGTGGGCGATCGCGTGGAGGCCGACGAGCCGCTGGTCGAGATCTCGACCGACAAGGTCGATGCAGAGGTTCCTGCACCGATTTCCGGGAAGCTGGTGAAGATCCTGGCGGAAGCCGATGACACCGTAGAGGTGGGATCCGTGCTCGGCGAGATAGAGCCCGACGACGGAAACGGGGCCGCTCCGGCGGCGCCGGACGCGCCTGAGTCCGAAGCCGCAGCCGAGACCGGCGGCGGCGAGGGCGAGGTCGTGGACGTCGCCTTCCCCGAGATGGGCGACTCGGTCGCCGAGGGCACCGTGCTCGAGTGGCGCGTGAAGGCCGGCGACAGCGTGGCCGTGGACGACCCGCTCGTCGAGATCTCCACCGACAAGGTCGACGCGGAGGTTCCCTCGCCCGTGGCGGGAACGATCACCGAGATCCTCGTGGAGGCCGACCAGACCGTCGCGGTGGGCTCCGTGCTCTGCCGGATCGCGGCAGGAAAGGGCGCGCCGGCTGACGGTCCGGTGCAGCCGAGCGCGGACCCGGTCGAGACGAAGCCCGCGGCCGGAGCCCCCACCGCGAACGGCGGCAACGCCACGCCGGTCGCGGCGCGCATCGCCAGCGCTCATGGCATCGACCTGAACGCCATCCCGGGCTCGGGCCCGCGCGGGCGCGTGACGAAGGAGGACGTGCTCGCCGCCGTGGAGGGCAACGGCGCGCCGGCCGCGGCGCCGCAGGCGCCCGAGGGCGCGGAGGTCAAGCCCATCCGCGGGCCCGCGGCCACGCTCGTCAAGTTCATGAACGACAGCCGCTCGATCCCGACGGCCACGAGCTTCCGCACCGTCCCGGTGAACCGGCTCGACGGCCGCCGCAAGGAGCTGAAGGCGGCCGGGAAGAAGCTCTCGTTCACGCACCTGATCGCCTGGGCGATCGTGCAGGCGGCACGCGACATGCCCGTCATGGGGCACGCCTACGCCGAGCAGGACGGCAAGCCGCAGCGCGTGACCCCGGGCGCCGTGAGCCTCGGCCTCGCGGTCGACGTGGAGCGCAAGGACGGCACACGCTCGCTCGTGGTGCCGGTGCTCCACGGCGCGAGCGAGCTGAGCTTCGACGCGTTCGCCGCGAAGTACGACGAGCTGGTGGTGGGCGCGCGCGACAACACGCTCCAGCCCGACGCCTACCAGGGCGCGAACATCACGCTCACGAACCCGGGCGGCATCGGCACCGTGGCCAGCGTGCCGCGCCTGATGCCCGGCCAGGGCACGATCGTCGCGACGGGCGCCATCGGCTACCCGCCCGGGCTCACCGCCGTCGACCCCGCCAGGCTCGCGGAGCTCGGCGTCGAGAAGGTCATGACGATGACCTCGACGTACGACCACCGCGTGATCCAGGGCGCGGAGTCGGGCGCGTTCCTGCGCCGCATCGACCAGCTCCTCCAGGGCGAGGACGGCTTCTACGAGACCGTGTTCCAGGCCATCGGCGCCCCCGCGCCCGCGGTCACGGCGGACGAGCCGGTGGCCGCCCCCACTCCCGCCGCAGCCGCGACCGCCGCCCCTGTCGCCGACAACAAGCTCTTCCAGGCGGTCCAGGCGGCCACCTCGCTCGTCAAGGCGCACCGCATGCACGGCCACCTCGCCGCACGGCTCGACCCGCTCGGCTCCGAGCCCGTGGGCGACCCGGCGCTCGAGCCCGCCACGGTGGGCCTGAACGAGGAGCTGATGCGGCACATCCCCGCCTCGGTCCTGCGCGTGGCCGTGCCCGGCGAGACCTTCGCCGACGCCCTCCCGAACCTGCGCCGCACCTACACGGGCACGATCGCCTACGAGATCGAGCACATCTCGGACCACGAGCAGCGCGTGTGGCTGCGCCAGGCGATCGAGTCCGGCGCGTACCGCAAGCCGCTCGAGCCCGAGGAGCGCCGCCGGCTGCTGGATCGGCTGTCCGAGGTCGAGGCGCTCGAGAACTACCTCCACAAGGCCTTCCTCGGGAAGAAGCAGTTCTCGATCGAGGGGCTCGACGCGGTGGTGCCGATGCTCGACGAGACGATCGAGCTGGCGGCGGAAGCGGGCGCGCGCGAGGTGGTGCTCGGCATGGCCCACCGCGGCCGCCTGAACGTGCTCGCCCACACGGTCGGACGTCCGTACGCCGCGATCCTCGCCGAGTTCGAGGGCGAGCAGACGATCGCCGTGGAGACCGCCGCGCCCGAGGGCGGCACCGGCGACGTGAAGTACCACTACGGCGCCAGCGGGACCTATCCGACGCAGTCGGGGCGGAGCGTGACGGTCACGCTGTCGCCGAACCCGAGCCACCTCGAGTACGTGAACCCCGTGATCGAGGGCCGCGCGCGGGCGGACCAGACCACTCGCAAGGCGCGCGAGCTCGTGCACGACCCGGCCGCGGTGGTGCCGGTGCTGATCCACGGCGACGCGGCGTTCCCCGGCCAGGGCATCGTCTCCGAGACGCTCAACCTTCAGGCGCTGCCGGGCTACTCGACCGGCGGCACGGTCCACCTGATCGCGAACAACCAGCTCGGCTTCACGACCGACCCGCACGAGAGCCGCTCCACGCGGTACGCGTCGGACCCCGCGAAGGGGTTCGACATGCCGATCATCCACGTGAACGCCGACGACGTGGAGGCCTGCGTCTCGGCCTCCCGGCTCGCCCACGCCTTCCGCGAGACGTTCGGCCGCGACGCGCTGATCGACCTGATCGGCTACCGCCGCTTCGGCCACAACGAGACGGACGAGCCGGCGTACACGCAGCCGGAGATGTACGCGCGGATCAAGGGACACCCGCCCGTGCGCAAGCGCTACGCCGACCAGCTGATCGCCGACGGCGTGGTCACGCAGGAGGAGGCGGACCGGATGGCCGACGAGGCCTACCAGCGGGTCGCCGAGGCGCACGCGGAGCTCAAGGAGTCGATCGGCGGGCCGCCGGACACGGGCGCGCACGAGCTCGACCGCACGATGAGCCGCGAGCCGCGCACGACCGTGCCGGCCGAGACGCTCCGCTCGCTCGGCGAGCAGCTCCTCCACCTCCCCGAGGACTTCGCGCTCCACCGGAAGCTCCGACCGTTCCTCGAGCGCCGCCGCGAGGTGCTCCAGGAGGGAGGGCCGGTCGACTGGGCGCACGCGGAGTCGCTCGCGATCGGGTCGCTGCTGGCCCTCGGCGTGCCGGTCAGGCTCACGGGCCAGGACTCGGAGCGCGGCACCTTCAGCCAGCGCCACGCCGTGCTCCACGACGCCAAGACGGGCGAGCGCTACAGCCCGCTCCAGCACCTGCGCGACGCGAACGCGCCGTTCGAGCTGCACAACAGCCCGCTCTCCGAGCAGGCCTGCATGGGCTTCGAATACGGCTACAGCGTCCAGGCGCCCGATGCGCTCGTGCTCTGGGAGGCCCAGTTCGGCGACTTCGTGAACGGCGCCCAGGTGATCATCGACCAGTTCCTCGTGTCGGGGCTCGCCAAGTGGGGCCAGACCTCGCGGCTCACGCTGCTCCTGCCGCACGGCTACGAGGGCTCGGGGCCGGAGCACTCGAGCGGGCGCGTCGAGCGCTTCCTCCAGGCGGCGGCCGAGGGCAACATCCGGGTCGCGAACTGCACCACGCCCGCGCAGTACTTCCACCTGCTCCGCCGCCAGGCGCTCGTGTCGAAGCCGCGCCCGCTGATCGTGATGACGCCGAAGAGCCTGCTCCGCCTGCCGGCCGCGGCGTCGACGCTCGAGGAGCTCTCAGACGGCCACTTCGAGCGCGTGATCGACGACCCGCGCTTCGCCGACGGCGGCCGCGACGAGGTCACCAAGCTGGTGCTCTGCTCCGGGAAGGTCTACTACGACATCGCCGGCCACGAGCAGCGCGACGACGCGGGCCACATCGCCATCGCGCGCGTGGAGCTCCTCTACCCCTTCCCCGAGGAGGATCTCGTGAAGCTCATCGAGAGCTACCCGAACCTCGAGCGCGTGGTCTGGGTCCAGGAGGAGCCGCGCAACATGGGCCCGCGCGCGTTCATGCGGCGGCGGATGGCGAAGATCCTGCCCGAGCGGATGTCCTACGACTACGTGGGCCGGCAGCTGCGCGCCGCCACCGGCGAGGGCTACTCGGCGGCCCACAAGCGCGAGCAGGCGCGCATCGTGCGCGTGGCGCTCGACCTCGAGGAAGACCGGCTCGAGCCGGACAGCTCAGCGCAGCGCCCGTTGATGTAGAGGGGCGCGGAGCGCGAGCAGGGTCGCCAGCGCGGCGATCGCGACGGACGCGACCGCGCTCGCCGCGCACCACTGGCAGATCGCGTCGATCTTGAACAGCTCCGCCCAGGTGAGGTAGGCGCTGAAGCCGACGGCCGTGTACGACAGGAGCACCGTGACCTCCACGCGAAGCGCCAGCGAGACGAGAATCGCCGCGTATCCCACCACGCCGAGCACGGCGACCGGGATCCCGGCGAGCTCCGCGTAATCCGAGTTCTGGACGCGCTCGCAGTCGCTGATGCCGGTGCACACCGGCTCGATGCCGGCGTAGTGCACCCAGGTCAGGTACGCGCTGATCGCCAGCCCGGCGAGGGCGAGGACGGCGATCGCCCGCCTCACTTCCGGAGCTCCTCCTGGATCCGCGGCACGAAGGCGTCCGGGGTGAGGTCGCTCGGCTGGAAGTGGGCCAGCGCGCCGCCGGTCGGGCCGATGAGGAAGCTCGGCGTGGACTCGATCCGCGCCGTGCGCGCCGCCTGCTCGCCCTGGCGGATCAGCGCGTCCGCGCTCCGGCCGGCGTTCGCGTCCTCGAGCCCGGCGTCTGCGGCAAGGGAGCTGATGAACTCGTCCGTGGCGTAGCCGGAGTTCTCGGTCCCCTGGCGGTCGTAGGCGAGGCCAACGAACTGCCACATCCGGTCCTGCGCGGCCGCCGCCGCGGCCGTGCGGGCGAGCCGGTCGGAGTCGGGCCCCAGGAAGCGGAGCAGGCGAAGCTCCAGGCGGACCTTGCCGGTGCGCACGTAGCGCCTCACGAGCTCGGGAAGGACGTTGTGGTGGTACTCCGCGCAGAACGGGCACTGGAGGTCGGCGAACTCGACGATCGTGACCGGCGCGTCCGGCGAGCCGAGCGCGATGCCCTCCTGCGGGATTCCGTCGAGCAGCTGGCGCTGAGCGCTGGGTGTGGTGCTCGGCTCGTCCTTCTCGCCCGGGCCGGCGAGGACGACCGCGATGAGCACGATCACTCCGGCGACGGCGGCGAGGACGAGGAGGCGGAGGGCCATCGGCTGTCGAGACATGGCGGGCATGCTCACAACATCGGCATAAGCCTCCCTAAGTCTTTATTCGGAACGACGAGCATGCGTGCCGCAGGCGCGGGTCGCTTCCGTAGACGAGCAGCACGAGCATCGCCCCGTACACCGGCAGGTGCCCGACGAGCTCCGTGTTGCCGAAGAAGTAGAGGGTGGCGTTGAAGGGGAGCCCGGCGATCACCACGATCGCCTGCGGAAGCGCGCCGCTGATCAGGAGCAGGCCGAACAGGACCTCGATCGCCCCGGCGATGCGAATGAACTCGAGGTCGCTCAGCCCAATGCCGACCTCCTGCGCGACGTTGAAGTGCGGGTACTCGGCGAGGAAGTGGAGCGCCATGTCTGGGTTCGCGAGCTTCTCCACGAACGCCACGACGATCAGCGCCGTGCCGACCGCCAGGCGGAGCGCGAGCACAGCCGCGGCCTGCATCTCGAACGACGGCTCGCGGGCGCGGCGAAGCTCGAAGTCCGCCGACCACCGACCGGGGCCCGCCAGCAGCACGAACACGGCCAGTCCGAGCATGTCCACTCGCTGGAGCACGGGCGAGAAGCCGAACTCGACCATCCCGACGAGGCCGGCCGCCACCAGCAGCCAGGCACCCTCGCGGGCGTGCCACCCGGTGGCCATCGACACCGCCACGGCCACCATCACCGCGCCGAGCAGGAAGCCGGCGACGTCCGCCTCCAGGTCCATCGCGGGCGACAGGTAGTAGCCGAGCGACAGCAGCCCGACCAGCGACACCGCGAGGTGGATCCTGACCGCGAACGGCATGTACGGCGCCATCCGGCCGAGGAACGGGACGTCGACGCCCGGGAAGCGGGTGGCGATCACCCGTACCGCGAGCGTCACCACGACCGCGAGGCCGAGCAGCGCGAGCGTCGTGGCCTCGAAGGCGAACGACCAGTCCATCGGCGGCTCGTCGACGAACCAGGTCTCGTGCGCGATGAACGTCATCGCTTGTGGCGCTGGCCGCGGGCGAGCGCCTCCGCGATGCGCTCGGCGCCGAGCCGGCGCTGCACGCGCGCGACCGTGACCGGCGCGAGCGCGGCGATGCGCGTGCCGAGCCGCAGGCCGAGCGGCGCCACGTCCACCTCCGCGCGCTCGTCCTCGATCCCCCGCACCACGCCCGCGGCCACCTGCTCCGGGGTCCGCGTGCCCACCCAGGGCGGGAGCTTCACATCGGCCTCCGCGAACAGGCCGGCGTCGCTCACGAAGCCGGGGAAGACGACCGTCACCCCGATGCCGAGCGGCTCCACGTCCTCGCGCACGCCGGCCGCGAAGCCGCGCAGGCCGAACTTCGTGGCCGAGTAGATCCCCGACCGCGGCGACGCCGCCTTGCCGGACAAGGAGGACACGAACACCAGGTGCCCGCGCCCGCGCTCGAGCATTCCGGGCAGCACCGCGCGCGCGAGCTGCACGGGCGCGCGCAGGTTCACGTCGAGCGCGCGGTCGATCTCCTCGGGCTCGAACTCCTCCAGCCGGCCGCTGGCGGGCAGCGCGGCGTTGGCCACCAGCACGTCCACGGCTCCGGCCGCCTCCGCCAGGCGAGCGGGGCCGTCCCGCTCGGCCAGGTCCGCGGGCAGTGCCTCGGCGCGATCGCCGAGCGACGCGCGGAGCTCGTCGAGCACCTCCGCCCGGCGGCCGCTCAGGAGCACCCGGGCGCCGCGGGCGTGAAGGGCTCGCGCGATCGCCGCGCCGATGCCCCCCGTGGCCCCGGTGACCAGGGCGGTTTGCCCGCCGAGCTGCACCCCGCGCAAGCTACCCGACCCGCGTATCCTCGGCGGATGCTCCGCGCACCGATCGGACTCGGCCTGCAGATCCCCAACTTCAACTTCCCGGGGGTGACCGAGGACCAGCTCTTCGAGCGGCTGTCCGACATCGCGACCACCGCGGAGTCATCGGGCTTCGACACCGTGCTCGTGATGGACCACCTGCACCAGATCGCGGGCGTTGGGCCGCCCGAGAACTGGATGCTCGAGGGGAACACGATCCTCGCCGCGCTCGCGGCGCGCACCTCGCGCGTGAACCTCAGCCTCCTCGTCGCCGGCGTGACCTACCGGAACCCGGCGCTGCACGCCAAGATCACGACGACGCTCGACGTCATCTCGGGCGGCCGCGCCATCCACGGCCTGGGCGCCGCCTGGTTCGAGGGCGAGCACCTGGCCTACGGCTTCGAGTTCCCGCCGCTGAAGGAGCGCTTCGAGCAGCTCGAGGACGCGCTCAACATCTCGCGCGCGATGTTCACGCAGGAGCGGGCGTCGCACGACGGCACCCGCCACAGCGCCCGCGAGGCGCTCAACAACCCCAAGCCGATCCGCGGCGACATCCCGATCATGATCGGAGGGAGCGGCGAGAAGAAGACGCTCCGGATGGTCGCCCAGTACGCCGACGCGTCCAACTTCTTCGGCGACCCCGAGCGGATCCGCCACCTGGTCGGCGTGCTCGAGGGCCACTGCGAGCGATTCGGGCGCGACCCGGCCGAGATCACGAAGACCCGGCTCGGGACCGTGATCGTCGCCCCGACCAAGGAGGAGGCCGACGGCGTACTCGACCGTCTCCGCGAGCGCTCCGGCATCCCGCCCGAGCGGCTCGCCACCTTCCTCGTGGGCGACCCCGACACGATCGCCGAGAAGGCCCAGGAGCTCCTCGACGCCGGGCTCGACGCGCTCATCTTCAACTCGCCTCAGGTCCACGACCTGGAGACCGTGGAGCTGCTTGGGAAGACGCTCGGGCCGCTATGCTCGGACGTCCCTAGCGGGCGTAGCTCAGTTGGTTAGAGCGCCGGCCTGTCACGCCGGAGGTCGCGGGTTCGAGTCCCGTCGCTCGCGCTGATTCGGGCTGCAAACCTGCGCCCGGCTGCGTCATCGGGGTCGGGATGTGCGGAGCACTATCCCGACCCCTCTTCCTTGCCGGGCTTGGTTTTCGCGCTCAGCGCGAGCGACTTCGTCGCTTGGCTAGACCGACGGCTCCGCTCGGCGCGCTGCCAGCAGCGCGCCGATTCCCGCGAACAGGCCGAGAGCTCCTATGACGAGGGCCACCACCGCGAGCCAGACGGGTGCGCCGCCGTCGTCGCCGCCGCCCGCTTCCGCGCTCGCCGAGCGTCGCGTCGGTGGCGCCGCCGTCGCTCGCGGGCTCCTGCGCCGCGTCGCTCGAGACCGGCTCGTCGCCGCCGCCGCGCCGCGGTCAGGACCACGGCCGGCGCGGGGCTCTCGAGGTCCTCCTCGCTCTCGCCCGCGGCCGGGATCTGGATCCAGCGGGTCTGGCCCTTGGCGCACTCCTGGATCGCCGGGAAGTGCACGGTGTCGCCCGCGTTCCCGGCCGGCAGCTTCACGCTGAGCGTGAGCACGTCGAGCTGGTGTGGGTCGAGCGGCTGCTTCGCCGTGAACGCCACCTCGCTCGTGCCGCGCGTGATCTCCTCGCCGTGCAGCTCGACCGGGTCCTTCCTGCCCTCCTTCGTCGAGATGTCCCAGAAGGGCGAGCGCCGCGGCGTCACCGACGGCACGCTCGGCGGAATCTGGATCCGCACGCGCGTGGTCGGCGAGTCCTCGCAGCCGTGGCCGACACCGAAGTCCAGCGTGGCGTAGCTGTCCGCGGGTGCCTCGCCCGGGTCGGCCGTGATGTGCGCGGCGGCGGGACCGGCGAGCGCCAGCGTGAGCGCGCCGGCCAGGGCCGCGGTTCTGATGGTGGTGGTCGTCATGTCTTCGGTTCTCCTTCTCGAGTCGTCACACGGTCGTCACGACGGCAGGCTCGGCGGAGCCGTCCGGCGAGGCCCGCGGGAAGGAGCCGCCCGCCGCGTGGCAGGAGCCGCGAGACGGCACGGCGGCGGCGCGGAACGGCACGTGCGACCCGGCGCTGAGCGCGGCGCGCGCGGGACGCCGCCCGCGTGAGCGCCGCGTCGCCGGGGTAGCGGCCGCCGAGCAGGGGAAGCAGAATCAAGAGCGCCGGAGCGAGGTGCGCGAGCAGGTCGCCTACGCCCAGCGCGAGCCCGCCGAGCGCCCAGGCCGCCGCCACCAGCGCGAGCGCGGCGGCCATGCGGGCGTCGCGGCTCACCTGACCTCCACCTCGAAGCTCGCGCGGTGCTCCTCGAACTCGGAGACGCGGCCCGCGACGATGAGCCGCCAGTCGCCGCCGGGCACGATCTGCGCGCGGCGCGCGACCCAGTGGCCCGGCCCGGCCTTGTCCACGCGCGGCTCGAGCGGGCCGATCCGCTTGGCGGGAAGCCGGAGCGCCACGTGCACGTCGCGGAAGCGGTCGTGCTGCGCGCCCGTACGCGGGTCGGTCAGGTAGAGGTGAACCTCGTTGGCGCCGACCCGCGCGGGATCGACCGTCAGCTCGAGCCGGGCCTCGCCGAGCGTGCCGGTCGCGGCGAACGGCCCTTCCGCGGCCGCGTCCGGTGGCGCGTATGCGGTGAGCGCGGCGGTCGCGGCGAGCGCCGCCACGACGAGCGCGACCTCGGCACGGAGCGCCCGGCGCAGCGTGACGCCCTCGCGTCCGGGCGGCTCGCCCGACTCGGCCGCCCGCCGCAGCCGCGGCACCGAGCGGGTGCGGTTCACCCAGCCGAGCCCGATCAGCGCGGCCAGGATCGCGGCCTTGACGAGGATGGCGCGGCCGAAGGCCGACCCCCAGAGGTCCGAGAGCGCGCCGAGCTGGAAGATCGACTGCAGCACGCCCGTGGCCAGCAGCGCCGCGACCGCCGCGAGCGCGAGCGGCGAGAAGCGCTCGAGGGACGCGGCCAGCAGGCGCGTTCGCGCGGGCGGCTCGAGCCGCCGGGTGGCCGCCGGCACCGCGGCGACGAGCAGGGCGAGCCCGCCCGCCCAGAAGCTCATGCCGAGCACGTGCACCGCGTTCGCCGGGAGCAGGACGGCCTGGGGATCGCTCGTGGACGGCATGGCCCGACAGCGCGGGCGAGACGACGAGGAAGCCGAGCGGGAGCGCGAGCGCCGGAGCCATCACCGCGGGCGCGGCCGCGCTCGGCCGCCGACCCACGAGCGCCAGCAGCGCGGCCAGCAGCAGCCAGTCGAGCAGGCGGAGGCCCCAGACCGTGCCGAAGCGCGTGCCGAGCACCTCCTCGATCACGTCGGGGTCGAGCGCGGACCAGGCCGAGACCCCGGCCGCGGTCGCCGCCTGGAGCACGATCCCGGCCGCCGTGGCGCCCGCCCCGGCCGCGACCGTGGCGATCGCGATCCGGCGGAGGCGGGCGGCGAAGGCTGCGTGGGCATCGGCGGCTGCACGCACGGCGGGCCGCCACACCGCGAGCAGGAAGAGGACGCCGCCCACGGCCAGCGCGATCGCTCCGTACGAGACCGCCTTCGCGACTCCGAAGGCCGCGTCGGTGACCGGCCCGGCCTCCTCGTCGCCGAGCAGTTCCGTCGACCGGCCGGGCCGCCGCCCCGCCCTCGCCGACCGTGAACACGAGGCCGCCGCTCACGGGGTGCGAGTCGGCCGAGATCACCCGGTAGGTGGCCGTGTACGCGCCGTCCCGCAGCCCGGCCTCGAGGCGGACGGCCAGCGCGCGATCGTCGCCGGCCGGCCGGCTCGCCTCCCCGGTGTCGACCCGCTCGCCGCGAGCGTCGAACACGCGCACGGCGCCGAACGCGGCTTCCACCGGCTCGCTGAACCGGAACACGACCCGCTGCGGGGCCCGTTCGAGCGAGGCACCCCGGGCCGGCTGCGTCTCGACCAGGACGGCGTGCGCGCTCGCGGCCTGCGGCAGCGCGAGAGCCGTGAGCACGGCGGCGACCGCCGCGAGCGGTGCGGCTCGCCTCACCAGGCCTCCCGCGCGGGCCCGCCGTTCCGCCGGCGCCTGCGTCTCACCACGATCACGAGGACGGCTCCCAGCCCGACCGCGGCCGCCAGCGACAGGCCCGCCGCGAGCGGGAAGCCCTCGTCCCGGACGCCCAGCCATGTCAGCGTGCCCGCGAATCGTCGCCGGCTCGCCGCTCACCGAGGCCGGGAGCCGCCAGTCGAACACCTTCACGCGACGCGACTCGTCCTCGCGTACGGCCGTTGGCGGGGTCGTCGACATCCAGTGGATGCGGTGGTCGTGCCACTCGTAGCGGCCGTTTGCGGCCACCTCCTCCCACTCCGGCTTCGCCGCGGGGTCGGCGGTCGCGGGCACCTCCACGTCCGCGAAGCGGTCCTCGTTCAGGTACGCGGCGGGCGAGCGCCGGTTGAGCTCCACGGTGCCGTCGGGCAGGAAGCGGAGGTACGGCTCGTCCCGGTAGCCCGCGACGACCACCGTGCCGCCGGTGTCGTTGCGCAGCTCGATGCGGTCGTCGTTGTTCAGGATCTGCGCCTTCAGACCCTCGACGGCCGGCTCGATCGAGCGGACCTCTGAGCTGTAGTTGGGGTTGCCCTCGTGGGCGAGAGCGGGCGATGCGAGCACGCACAGCGCGACAAGCGCGCCGGCGGCCGCACCTCGTAGAACGGGCACGAAGCCTCCTGGCTCGGACGTGGAGCGCCCGCGCCTGGCTGTCGTGCCGGGCGCTGGCGCTAGGCCGGGGCGCCCTGGGGCGGCCCGCGCTCGGCGAGCGCGTGAGCGATCAGGCGACCACCGCGCGGGAAGGCGACGAGGCCGCGGCGCGCGCCACCGCCGGCCGCCGCCGTGTGCGGGACACGCGGCCGCGCGGCCGCGCGCTCACGCAGGCGCTCGAGCGTCTCCTCGCCGACGTAGCGCCCGGCAACGAGCGGCAGCGCGAGCACGACGAGCGGCGCCGCGTACGCGACCAGCTCCGTGTGGCCGGCCAGCGCGGCCACCAGCAGCAGGACCGAGGTGGCAAGGGCCGCCCCCAGCAGCAGTCGCTGTTCGCGCGGTTCCATTCGCGGCCCAGGGTACAGGCGTCAGGAGTCCGGGGCGGCACCATCGCGGCCGCGGCGCCGCTCCCGGATCTGCGTCATCGCCAGCCAGACGAGGAAGGCCACCACCGGCAGGAAGTAGGCGATGGTGACGAGGTAGTGGCCGGCGTGGGCGATCCAGCGTCATGCGTTCGCCTGTGACAGTAGCCACAGGGCGAGGCTCGTGAAGCCCACCATGATCAGCAGCATCCAGTACTGCGAGCGCACCGCCTCCTTGGCGTTGTCGTACAGCGCCAGGGCGCGGTCGTGGGCCAGCACGAGCGCCGTCACGTGGCCCGCCACGACGAAGCCCACCTGCCAGTACCAGATGGCGTTCGCGCCGATCAGGCTCAGGTTCGGCTCGGTGTCCGCCGTGCCGAAGATGTCCGAGCCGTCGCCGAGCGGATCCGAGACCACATACGCGAGCCGCTGGCCGTCGAACAGCAGCAGCGTGAAGTAGTGGGCGGCCACGTAGGCCAGCGCGATCGGCACGAGCGAGTGCACGAACTCGTTGGCGAGCCGCGAGGCGCTGAACCCGCCGCCGACGCTCTTCGCCCCCTGGATTCCCAGCCGGTAGAAGCCGCCGATGAGGCACACGGTCCCGGTCAGCCCGAGGAGGAACGCGAGCTCGAACGCCCGCTGCGGCGACAGCCCGATGTCCTCGAAGAACTGCGCGATGTCGGGCGAGATCCCGCTCCACAGCGGCGCCTCCGAGGCGCCGTCGAACGTGACCGTGCCGATCATCACCGCGAGCACCGCGACCGTGCCCGGCATCAGCTCGAGCCCAGGCAGCCCGGACAGCGGCTTGCGCAGCCCGACCTCGCGGTCGCGCGTCTCGATCGGAGACAGCCGGGAGAACATGTTGAAGTAGACGGAGAAGCCCTCGCCGCGGTCGATCCAGCGCTCCACGCCGTACAGCGCCATCCCGATGAACGTGAGCACCGTGTAGATGAGCGCCGCGATCGCCACCGGCTCCGGCTTGTCGCCGTCAGCGGCGACGAGCTCGAGCGCGGTGAACGCGAACAGGCCGATAGCCGCGGGCCAGCGGCCCAGATGCGCCGGGTACTCGAGCGGAGCTGGCAGGTCGCTCCGCGACACCGTGCGGGCCACCCAGGCGGCCGCGCGGCCGATCGCGCGCCACGGGTTGAACGCCCGGAAAACGTCGCCGAACAGGACGCTCAGCGGAACGAGCCCGACCCAGAACGCCACGTAGACGAACAGCGACGCGAAGTTCGCGAGCGGAACGTCGACCCCGCGCAGCCCGGAGTAGACCACGAGCCCGAACAGGAACACCCCGATCGCCCCGCACAGGATCTCCACCGGGCGGCTCGCGAGAAAGCGCCCGATGCCGCCCGGCAGCGGCCGCCAGCCGTGCTCCTGAAGCCGCGGGTTCGGCCACAGCACGGCAAGCGCGACGAACGAGACGACGAGCACCATCGCCGCCGCCCAGCCGAACAGCCACTCGGGAATCGGAAGGTCCGACCGGACCGAGATCCCGTGGCCGATCAGGAACATGTGCTGCTCACTTGGGTTCGACGTTGAGGCGCGCCACGAGCGGCTCGCGGCCCGCGTCCTCGGCCACGTGGCTCTCGATCTCGAAGGAGCCCTCGATGTCCGCCTTCACCCTGAACCGGGCCGGCCGGCCGGGGGCGGCCTGCTTCTCGACGTCGTATCCGTGCAGGTGGATGTCGTCCGGAGCGTCCGAGGTCACGACGATGCGCACCACGTCCCCGCTCGTGACGGTGATGTCGGGCGGGCCGCCCTCGACCACGCCGCCGCGGATCTGGATGCGCGTGACCTCGGGCTCGGCCGGCGGGGGCGGCTCGGCCGGCTCGGCCTCCGTCTCGGTCGCCTCCGGCGTCTCGCCGGTGGTCGCGGTCCGCGTGTCAGGAGTGGTCTGCGCCGCCTGGTCGCCCGAGTCGTCGTCGCCGCCCGGGCTCGCGATCACGAACCCGACCACCGCCACGATCAGGGCGGCCACGATCAGCCCTATCCGCTGGTTCCTGCTCATGCCGGCCGCGAAGTATGGCTATCGGACGACTGCGGCGGCGAACCCTGCCCGGCCCTCCGCCGGATCAGGGTCCGAGGGCGATTCCTCGACCGGCTCGCCGTCGCCGGGCGCCGGAGCCGGAGGCTCCTCGCGCAGGCTCGCCTCGAACGCGGCCGCCTCGTCGGGGCCGCCCGGGCGCTCGGGCTGGAAGCGGTAGCCCACGCCGAAGTGGGTGTGGATGTAGCTCCAGTCCGGCGACGCGGTCTCGAGCTTCAGGCGCACCTTGCGCACGAACACGTCCACGGAGCGGTCGCCGTGGGCCATCGCGTAGCCCCAGACCGCCTGGTAGATCTCCTCGCGCTGGAGCACCTTGCCCTCCGCCTGCGCGAGCAGCTGGAGCAGCTCGAACTCGCGCCGCGTGAGCTCGACGCTGCGGCCGCCCACGAACGCCTGGAACTGGTCCGCGCGGACCTCGAGCTCGCCGGCGACCAGCGGGCCGGTGTCGACCCGCTCGGAGGCGCGCTTGCGGCGCCGGACCACGGCCTCCACTCGCGCGAGGACCTCCTCGGGATGGCAGGGCTTCGTGACCCAGTCGTCGGCGCCCGCGCGGAGCCCGCGCACGCGCTGCGAGACGCTCGACGGGCCGGTGCAGACGACGACGCCCATGCCGGGCAGCGCCGCCGAGACCCGCTCGAGGAACTCCCAGGCGCCGGGCCCGAGCAGTGCGAGGTCCACGACCAGCGCGTGCACGCGCATGGCCACGAACTCGTCGATCGGCGGGGCGGCCTCGAGCGGCCGGTACTGCCAGCCGAGGTCCCCGGCCCGCTTCACGAGCACCCGCACGAACCCCGAGTCCGAGTCGAGGATCGCGATTCGCAGATCCGCCATCTATGGGGATTGTATGCGGATGGCGTCGGGGACCCGGCAGCTTTTACAGCCTTTTCACAACCCGGCAACGTCGGAATAACGGACTTTGGGCACATGGATGGCACAGTCGCGGTCCATGGTCCTCGGAGAGCTGGAGATCCGACCGAACGAGTACGTGGCGCTCGCCCAGGGCCGGCCGCTGCGTCTCACCGTCCGCGAGCTCGAGCTGCTCACCGCGCTCGCGGAGCGAGCGGGGCGCATCGTCAGCCGCGAGGAGCTCTACCACGCCGTGTGGGCGGAGCAATACCGGAAGTCGGACCGCTCCGTGGACGTCTACATCGCCCGCCTGCGCCAGAAGCTCGCCGACGCCATCCCCGAGCGCGAGTACATCCACACGCACTTCGGCTTCGGCTACCGCTTCTCCTGCGACTGACGCGGGCCGCTTCACACCTTTTTTACAAGGCGGCCACATCCCAATAACAGCGGGTGCCACGTGCGGTGCGAGCGTGCGCACCATGAAGAAGATCATCATTTATCTGGCTGCGTGCGGGGCCCTCGTGACGGGCGCCGCCGGATGCGGGGACGACGACGACGCCGAAGGGAGCGGGAACGGGGGCGGCGACAGCGGCAGCCTGTCCGGGACGATCCGGATAGACGGCTCGAGCACGGTGGGGCCGTTCGCCCAGGCCGCCCAGGAGGCGTTCCAGGCGGAGAACCCGGAGGTCCGCATCACGGTCGCCCAGTCCGGCACCGGCGGAGGCTTCGAGAAGTTCTGCGCGGCCGAGACCGACATCTCCAACGCCTCGCGGCCCATCGACGAGGAAGAGGAAGTGCCGCTCTGCGACAAGGAGGGCGTGAAGTACACGGAGGTGCAGGTCGCCAACGACGGCATCTCGATCGCTACGAACCCCGAGCTGAAGGTCGACTGCCTCACGACCGACGAGCTCAAGCAGATCTGGGAGCAGGGCTCGAAGGTCACGAGCCTCTCGCAGGTCAAGCCGAGCCTGCCCGACGCCCAGCTGAGCCTGTTCGGCCCCGGCACCGACTCGGGAACGTTCGAGTTCTTCACCGAGGAGATCAACGGTGAGGAGGGCAACAGCCGTCAGGACTACCAGCCCTCCGAGGACGACAACGTGCTCGTGCAGGGTGTGTCCGGCGAGGCCGGCGGGATGGGCTACTTCGGCTTCTCCTACTACGAGCAGAACCAGGACAGCCTGGGCCTCGTGGGCGTGGACTCCGGCTCCGGCTGCGTCAAGCCGAGCATGGAGACGATCGCGAGCGGTGAGTACAAGCCGCTGTCCCGGCCGCTGTTCATGTACCCGAGCCAGAAGGCGCTCGCGCGCCCCGAGGTGAAGGCGTTCATGGACTACGTGGTCGAGAACTACGAGGCGATCTCCGAGGCCGCCGCGATCGTCCCGATGAGCGCCGAGCAGGCGGAGCAGGCCAAGTCTGCCCTCGCCGGCTAGGGAACACGGTCATTCACACCCTTTTCACAAGGGAGCCCCCCGCACGCAACAGGATGTGCGGGGGGCGATGACCGTGCAGAGCACAGCAACCGCGGAGGCACCGGTCCTGCGCGCCCAGCGGCGGCGCTGGGGCGAGGACGTGATCAAGGGCCTCCTCATGCTGGCGGCGCTCATCTCGGTCCTGACGACGACGGGCATCGTGCTGTCGCTGCTCGAGGAGACGATCGCCTTCTTCGGCGAGGTCGGGTTCGCCGACTTCCTGTTCGGCACGAACTGGTCGCCCGCGATCAAGCCGGAGAGCTTCGGCGTGCTGCCGCTCGTCTCCGGCACGCTGCTGATCAGCCTGGTGGCGATGATCGTGGCCACGCCGCTCGGCCTCGGCGCCGCCATCTACCTCGCGGAGTACGCACGCCCGCGGGTGCGCAAGACGATCAAGCCGATCCTCGAGCTGCTGGCGGGCGTGCCCACGATCGTCTTCGGCTACTTCGCCCTGACCTTCTTCACGCCCGAGATCCTGCGCGGGCTGTTCAGCCTCGACGTGGCCATCTACAACGGCCTCGTCGGCGGCATCATCATCGGCTTCCTGATCATCCCCACGGTCGCGTCGATCTCGGAAGACGCGATGGGCGCCGTGCCGCAGTCGCTGCGCGAGGGCGCGTTCGGGCTCGGCGCGAGCAAGCTTCAGGTGACGATGCGCGTGGTGTTTCCCGCGGCGTTGTCGGGCATCGTCGCGTCGCTCGTGCTCGCGATCTCCCGCGCCATCGGGGAGACCATGGTGGTGGTGATCGCCTCCGGGCTCCAGCCGCAGTGGGGCGCGAACCTCGGCCAGGCGATGGAGACGATGACCGCCTACATCGCGACGACCGCCAAGGGCGACATCGCGACCGGCTCGATCGCCTTCAAGACCGTCTTCGCCGTGGGCATGACGCTGTTCGTGATCACGCTGGTCCTGAACCTGTTTTCGATCCGCTTCGTCCGCAAGTACAGGCAGGTGTACGAGTGAGCGCTCACGCCGAGGCCATCGGGCGCGGGTCGCGCTCGAGGCGCACCAAGGACCTCGTCTTCCGGTTCGCGATGTTCGTCTGCCTTGGCGTGGCCATCGGCCTCCTGGGCGTGCTGCTCGTGGACGTGGCCCTCGACGGCGCCGGTTCGCTCACGTGGAGCTTCATCACGAGCTTCACCTCGATCAGCGCCGATCAGGCCGGGATCAAGGCGGCGCTCTGGGGAACGGTCTGGCTGATGGGCGTCTGCATCGTCTTCATCGTCCCGGTGGGGGTCGCCACGGCCATCTACCTCGAGGAGTACGCCGACTCGACCAAGTGGTGGAACCGCCTGATCGAGGTGAACATCCAGAACCTCGCCGCGGTGCCCTCGATCGTCTACGGCATCCTCGGGCTCGCCTTCCTCGTGCGCGGGCCGCTGGGGCTCGGGCCGGTGATCCTCGCCGGCGGGCTGACGCTCGGCCTGCTCGTGCTGCCCGTGGTGATCATCGCCGCGCGCGAGGCGATCCGCGCGGTCCCGCCTTCGATCCGGGAGGGCTCGCTCGCCCTCGGCGCCACGCAGTGGCAGACGATCCGCCGCCAGGTGCTCCCCGCCGCCATCCCCGGCATCGCGACCGGGGTGATCCTCGCGCTCGCGCGCGCGGTCGGCGAGACCGCCCCGCTGATCGTGGTCGGCGCCGCGACGGTGGTGGCCTTCAACCCGAGCGGCGTCAACGACTTCTTCACCGCGATGCCGATCCAGATCTTCGACTGGATCTCTCGCCCCCAGACCGACACGAACGACTACAGGCCGCTCGCTGCTGCCGGGATCCTGCTGCTCATGATCCTGCTGCTCCTGATGAACAGCATCGCGATCTGGCTACGAAATCGATACGAGCAGAAGTGGTAGGTGACCCAGAATGGCTGAGCCAGTGACCGAGCCTCCGGAGATTCGAGTAGGCGTGCCGGAGCACACCCCCGCCGAGGACGCGCGACCCGAGCCGAAGGCGCCTCGCCAGGCGATCTTCAAGCTCGAGGGCGTGAACGTCCTCTACGGCGACAAGCCGGCCGTCCGCGACGTGGAGGTCGACATCGCGCGGAACGAGATCACCGCGCTGATCGGCCCGTCGGGGTGCGGCAAGTCGACCCTGATCCGCTGCCTCAACCGGATGAACGACCTGATCCCCACCGCCCGCGTGGAGGGCAGGGTCGTCTACCACGGCCAGGACCTGTACGCCCCGGAGGTGGACGCGGTCGAGGTGCGCAAGCGGATCGGGATGGTGTTCCAGAAGCCGAACCCGTTCCCCAAGTCGATCTACGACAACATCGCCTTCGGCCCGCGCGTGCTCGGCATGAAGGGCGACATGGACGAGATCGTGGAGCAGGCGCTCCGCCACGCGGCCGTCTGGGACGAGGTGAAGGACCGCCTCAAGACGAACGCGTTCGGGATGTCGGGCGGCCAGCAGCAGCGGCTCTGCATCGCGCGCTGCCTCGCCGTCGAGCCCGACGTGATCCTCATGGACGAGCCGTGCTCGGCGCTCGACCCGATCTCCACGGGCAAGATCGAGGACCTCATGCTCGAGCTCCGCAAGGAGTACTCGATCGTGATCGTGACCCACAACATGCAGCAGGCCGCGCGCGTGTCGGACCGGACGGCGTTCTTCACTGTGGATCCCGAGGATCGAGTGGGGCGGCTCGTGGAGTACGACGACACCGAGACGATCTTCACGAACCCCTCCGACCCCCGGACCGAGGCGTACGTGACCGGGAAGGTCGGATGACCACCACGCGCAGTCACTTCCAGGAGGAGCTCGAGGGCCTCGAGCGCTCCGCGCTCGGCGGTCTCGACCTGGTGGCGCAGGCGCTCGACCGCGCGCTCGAGACGGTCGCGAACCAGGACATCGAGCTGGCCGGCATGGTCATCGCCGACGACGACCGGATCGACGGCCGCTACCTCGAGGTCCACCAGGGAATCCTCTCCCTGCTGGCGCTCCAGGCGCCCGTGGCAGGCGACCTCCGGGTCGTGGCCGCGCTGCTCCATGTGATCAAGCACGTGGAACGGATGGGGGACCAGTGCGTGAACATGGCGAAGCTCGTGCCGCTCGCCGGCCACGAGCCGCCCGCGGACCAGAGGGTGCTCGACTACATCCAGCAGATGGGCGTGCAGGCGCGCCAGCAGGTGGTGCAGTGCGGGCAGGCGTTCGAGCGCCGCGACGTGGACATGGCGCAGGACCTGGTGCGCCAGGACGACGAGATCGACCGCCTCAACCGGGCGGTGTTCCACCTCGCGCTGGAGCTGGGCGACGACCCGGACAGGCGCGAGTGGGCGATGCACATGATGCTCGTCGCGCGCTGCATCGAGCGGATCGGGGACAATGCGGTCGACATCGGCGAGCAAACAGCGTTCGTCGTCACCGGCCTCTTCCGGGAGTTCGAGGACGCCTCGCATCCCGTTGCCGCACCCCCCACTGCTTGATCTGCGCGTGCATTGACATCGGCAGCAACACGACCCGGCTGCTGGTGGCGGACGCGGGCAACGGGCGGCTGCGCGAGCTGGTGGCCCAGCGAGCGTTCACGCGGATCGGGAAGAGCCTTCAGGACGGCGGGACGATCCCGCCGGAGAAGATCGCCGAGACCGCTGAGGTCGTGCGCACCCAGGCGGCCGTGGCGGCCGAGGTGGGCGCCGAGGAGATCGTCGCCGTGGCCACCGCGGCGATCCGCACCGCGCGCAACCGCGACGAGCTCGTGCGGGCCGTGGAGAGCGCGGGCGGCATGGAGCTGAGCGTGCTGTCCGGCGAGGAGGAGGCGCGGCTCTCGTTCGTGGGCGCCACGCGCACGCTGCTCGAGGCTCCGGACGGGACCGTCGCCGTGATCGACGTTGGCGGCGGGTCGAGCGAGATCGCCATCGGCGAGCCGGACGGCGCGATGGCCTGGTCCGAGTCGTTCCGGATCGGCTCCGGCTTCCTCGCCGACTCCTACCTCCGCTCGGACCCGCCCTCGGTGGCCGAGCTCGAGAAGGTCCGCCGCCACGTGGACGGCACGTTCGAGGGCCTCGAGCCACCACCCGCCTCGAGCGCGGTGGCGGTGGGCGGCACCGCGACGTCCCTGCGGCGCCTCGTGGGCGCCGAGCTCGAGCACGAGACGCTCGAGCGCGGGATCCGCGTGCTGTCCAGCACCCCGATCGCGGAGGTGGCGGAGCGCTTCGAGCTCGACGCCGAGCGCGTGCGCCTCCTCCCCGCCGGCATCCTGATCCTGGAGGCGATCTCGGACCTGCTCGCCCTGCCGCTCCGGATCGCGCGCGGCGGCCTGCGCGAGGGGCTCCTCCTCGAGCTCGTGGAGGGCCGGCGGCTTGCCTAGCCCGCCATCGCAGCAGCTCGGCGGGGCGGAACAGCGCCTTCAGCTCGCCCTTCTCGACGCCGGCGAGCCCACCCTTCTTCATCCGCACCTGGGCGCCCGTGAGCGCGTGCACGGCCATCGAGAAGTCGGGATCGTGTCCAACCAGCAGGACGTTGTCCCCCAGGCCGGCGGCCAGCGCCTCCGCATCGAACGGGCCGCCCGCCAGCTTCGGCTCGTGCTGCGGCTCCACGCCGAGCGCCTCGCACGCGAGCTTCGCGGTATCCGCCGCGCGCGTCTTGGGGCTCGTGAGGCACGCGTCCATCTCCACTCCCAGAGCGGCGAGAGCGCGGCCGGCCGCGCGCGCCTGCTCCTCGCCCTTCCCGGTGAGCGGGCGCTCGGCATCGGGCGAGCCTTCCGCGGCGTCTCCGTGTCGCAGCAGCCAGAGCAAGACGCGTCACCCTATAGGGACCCAATGGAGGCGGTAACCGCACCACGCGAGGCGCCGGCGCTCGACTCGCCGGAGCTGTTCGTGAACCGCGAGCTCTCGTGGCTCCAGTTCAACGAGCGCGTGCTCGAGCTGGCCGAGGACGAGCGCACGCCGCTCCTCGAGCGGGTCAAGTTCCTCGCGATCTACGCGAACAACCTCGACGAGTTCTTCATGGTCCGGGTCGCCGGCCTCCACGACCAGGTGGACGCCGGGATCGACGCGCGCGGGCCCGACGGGCTGTCGGCGCGCGAGACGCTCGAGCGGGTCGCCGAGCTCGACAGGGAGCTGGGCCGCCGGCATTCGCGCGCGTGGGAGAGCGTCCGGCCCGCCCTTGCCG
Organism: uncultured Thermoleophilaceae bacterium; assembly: GCA_963741455.1. Taxonomy (GTDB): domain Bacteria; phylum Actinomycetota; class Thermoleophilia; order Solirubrobacterales; family Thermoleophilaceae; genus JACVRW01. The sequence continues at coordinate 280,137 of CAVUIF010000009.1, read as the reverse complement.
ACGAGGGGATCCGCGTGATCGACGTCTCCGGCTGCTCGCCCGAGGAGCTCGAGGCGATCGACCGGCTGTTCGCCGAGCAGATCTTCCCCGTGCTGACGCCGCTGGCGGTGGGCCCGGGCCGCCCCTTCCCGTACATCTCGAACCTGTCGCTGTCGATCGGGGTGTTCGTGCGCGACCCGGACTCGGGGCTCGAGACGTTCGCGCGCGTGAAGGTGCCGAAGGAGGTGCTCCCGCGCTTCGTGCCGATCGGGGCGGAGACGTTCATCCCGCTCGAGTTCGTGATCGCGCGGCACCTCGACGAGCTCTTCCCCGGGATGGAGATCCTCCGCCACGACTTCTTCCGCGTGACTCGCGACGCGGACTTCACCGTCTCGGACGAGGCCGACGACCTGCTCCGGGCGGTGGAGGACGAGCTGCGCCGCCGCCGCTTCGGCGAGGTCGTGCGGCTCGAGATCTCCTCGACCATGGACGCCGGGATGCGCGACTACCTCGTTCGAGCAGCTCGCGATCGACGATGCCCAGGTCGAGGAGGTGGAGGGGCTGCTCGACCTCGACGACCTCTGGTCGCTCTACGAGATCGACGGGCACCGGGAGCTGCGCGACCCGCCGTGGAGCCCCGTGGTGCCGCCGGCGTTCGCCGACACGGACGACGGCGAGGTGGACGTGCTCGCCGCCATGCGCGCGGGCGACATCCTCGTGCACCACCCGTACGAGTCGTTCGCCGGCAGCGTGGAGCGCTTCGTCCAGCAGGCGGCCAAGGACCCGAACGTCCTCGCCATAAAGATCACGGTGTACCGCACGTCCGACGACTCGGCGCTCGTGCCCGCCCTGATCGAGGCCGCCGAGCGCGGCAAGCAGGCGGTGTGCCTGGTGGAGCTGAAGGCGCGCTTCGACGAGCGCAGGAACATCGGCTGGGCCAGGGCGCTGGAGGAGGTGGGCGCGCACGTCGTGCACGGGCTGCCCGGGCTGAAGACGCACGCGAAGGCGCTGCTCGTGGTGCGCCGCGAGGGCTCGGGCGTGCGCCACTACGTGCACATCGGAACCGGGAACTACCACGCGAAGACCGCTCGCCTCTACGAGGACCTCGGGCTGTTCACCTGCGACCGCGACGTGGCCGCCGACGTGGCCGAGCTCTTCAACTCGCTCACCGGGGCCTCACGCACGCCCGAGTACCGGCGCGCCGTGGTGGCGCCCGACCACATGCGCGACTGGTTCCTCGACGAGGTGCGCCGCACGATCGACTCCAAGCAGGCCGGCGACGAGGAGGCGCGGATCGTGCTGAAGATGAACTCGCTCGTGGATGCCCGCTGCATCCGCGCGCTGTACGAGGCGTCGCAGGCGGGCGTGCGCGTGGACCTCGCGGTGCGCGGGATCTGCTGCCTGCGCCCGGGCGTGCCGGACATCTCCGAGAACATCACCGTCGTCTCGGTCGTGGGCCGCTTCCTGGAGCACTCGCGCATCTACGGCTTCCACCGCGGCGGCGAGCGGAGCTACTGGATCGGCTCGCCCGACCTGATGCCGCGCAACCTCGACACGCGGGTTGAGCTGCTGGCGCCGGTGGAGTCGGGACTGTGCCCGGAGCTCGACGACACGCTCGAGCGCTACTTCGCGGACGACACCTTCGGCTGGGAGCTCGGCCCGGAGGGGGACTGGACCAGGCGCACCGGCGGCACGCGATCGCTCCACGTGGAGCTGACGCAGCGTGCGGCCGAGCGTGCGGCCGAGGGCGCGCGCTCGCCGAGCACGGGCTAGCGGAGCGTTCGCTTCAGCGCGAGCACCCGCGCGGCGCTCTCGCGAATGCGCGCGCGGAACGCGGGATCGCGGCGCGCCTCGGCGAGGAGGCGAGGGAAGACGTCGTTCCAGCTCGCGGAGCCGGTCATCAGGATCAGGTCGGCGCCCGCCCTGATCGAGCGCTCCGCGGCGTCCGCCACGCCGGAGCGGGCGAGCACGGCCTGCGCCTCCATGCTGTCCGTGACGATCACTCCGTCGAAGCCGAGCCGCTTTCGCAGCAGGCCCGTGACGACCGCACGCGACTGCGATGCGATGCGGCGCGGGTCGACCGCCGGGTAGCTCGCGTGCGAGAGCATCACGAGCGGCACCGCCTCGTCGATCGCGGCGCGGAACGGCACGAGGTCGCGCCCGAGCGGCGTGTTGACGGTCGCGGGCGCGTCGTCGGTGTTCGTGGCCGAGCCGCCGAGGCCGGGGAAGTGCTTCGCCGTGGCGGCCACGCGCGCCTCGCGCAGTCCGCGGACCGAGGCACGCGTGCGAGCCGCGATCCCGCGCTCGTCGCCTGCGAACGAGCGGCTCTGCATGACCGAGCCGGCGCGCGGCACGTCCGCCACCGGCGCCAGGTTCACGTTGATTCCGGCGGCGCGCAGCTGCCGGCCCGCGCGGCGCGCGGACGTCCGCACGGCGCGCGGCGAGCCCTGAAAGGGCTGCCCGTCCTCCGGGCCCGCGTACGAGACCGTCCGGATCTCGCCGCCCTCCTGGTCCACCATCACGAGCGCGCGCCCGTGGCCCGCCTCCTGGATCTGGCGCGTGAGCCGGCGCCACTGGGCGCGGTCGCCGCCGTTGGCCCCGAACAGGATCACGCCGGCCGTCTCGCGCGCCCGCAGCCGGCGGCGTATGTACTCGGGCCGCGCCGTGCCCGGGAAGCTCGAGATCGTGACCTGGCCGACCCGCTGGCGGAGCGTCAGCCGGTCCACCGCCTTCCTGGCGGCGTCGAGCGCCTCCTCCTGCCGTGTCGCGGCCGCTCCGCCGGCGTCCTCCTCCCCGGAGTCGTCGCCCGCGCTGCCGCCCACGGCGATGCCGCCGACGAGCGCGAGCGCCCCGGCCGACAGCAGCGCGGTCAGTCGCCGGCGGGCGATGGGATCCGAGGACAGCCGCACGTGGCTGTCAGCCGCCGGCCGCGGCGGGGGTGCGCTGCGCCGGCGACGCCGTGCTCGCACCCTCCTCCGAGAGGCCCGCCCACGCGCAGCCTTCCAACAGGGCGTCGAGCCCGAAGCCGTCCACGGGGCCCAGGGCGCCCGTGCCCTTGAGCTGCCCGCCTGCCGCCCTGTGCGCGCCCCACGCGAGCATCCGGCCGGTGAAGGTGTAGCCGTCGACGCCCGTGAGGTGGGCCTCGCTGAGCTGGCGCCCGGAGGCGTCGTAGGCGATGCCGACGATGTGCGAGCCGCTCGTGGAGCGCTTGTCCGCGTCGGGTCCGCCCGTCGAGCCCTGCACCCGCTCGGCGGCCTTGCCCCACAGGCCCTGCACGCCGGGCACCTTCATCGCGACCGAGGTGCACGCGGACATCGCCTGCATTCCTCGCGAAGCCGGGCCGAACCACCCCAGGTACGCGTTCACCTCGCGCAGCCGCGGCGAGAGGCGCGGAAGCGCGAAGTGCTCCGAGCTGCCCACCGACACCCCCTGGAGCTGCTTCGAGCCGACCGGGAAGCTCCGCACGCGCTTCGCGCCGCGCTCGGTCTGGACGCGGCCGTCGCGGAACGAGAACGCCGGCTCCGCGATCACGCCGACCAGCGATGCCTTGGTGCCGCCGCTCATCTGCGCTCCGCGGCCCGTGATGAAGTAGCCCACGTCCACGCGCGTCGCCTGATCGCCCGCGCGCTCGAGCGCGAGCGCGCCGGCCAGGTTGCCCGGCACCCAGTCGTAGCCGAAGGCCGTGAGCATCCCGACCCCGGCCGCGTCGGCGGGCGGGCCGTAGCGCTCGAACACCTCGCGGATGAAGGGCGGCTCCCCGGTCGAGTCGATGTAGTGCGCTCCGACTGTGGTGGCGGCCGCCGCCGCGGGCTGGCCCCAGCGAACGAAGGGGCCGACCGTGGTCACCAGCACGTCGCCCCGCTCGACGAGCGCGGCCACCGACGGCGGATCGCTCACGTCGGCGGTCGCGGTGTCGAGATTGCCGCCCAGCGCGTCCGCGAGCTCGTCGAGCTTCGACTGGCTCCGCGCCGCCAGCACCGGTGACAGCCCGCGCTCGACCATCGCCTCGGCCGCGAGCCGGCCCGTGTAGCCGGTCGCGCCGAATAGGACGATCCGTGCCGCCACGGCCCTCAGTCCGGGCGGCGCTCTTCGAGCGTCGCGCGCACGCGCTCGATCGCCTCTGGGATGTGGCGCTCCATGCGCTTCATGTCCCAGCCCGTGAGCGTCACGAGCTTCATGGGCGTCTTCGCGGTCACGGTCGCGTTCCGGAGCGTCTTCTCGAGCAGGCCCATCTCGCCGAAGAAGTCGCCCGGACCCAGGTCGGCCACGTGCCGGCCCTCGCGGGTGACCTCGGCCTCGCCCTCCTCGATCGCCATGAACTCGTACGAGAAGTCCCCCTCTCGAACGAGCTCGCGTCCCTCCTCGACGTTCACCTCCTGCGCGAAGCCCGCGATCTGCGCGAGCTCCTCGTCGGGTACGTCCTTGAACAGCGGGAGCGACTTCAGCCGGCTTGCGTCCAACGGGTCCTCCTAGGTAACCGCGATCTCGGTCGCGGCGACTCTACCCACTGATCGGCTTCCACGCGTCGCACGTAGAAGGGGGTGAGATGAATACGGCAGATCGCATCACGATTGGAGTAGCCGCCGGCCGAATCGCCTTCGGCCTCGCGCTGGTCGCCGCCCCGAAGGCGGTGGGAACCAGCTGGCTCGGCCCCGCGGGGGAGCACCCGGCCACACAGGCGGCGCTGCGCGGCCTCGGGATCCGCGACATCGGCCTGGCCGCCGGCGCGGCGTGGGGCGCTCGCCGCGGCGGCGCCGTACGGCCGTGGCTGATCGCCACCGTGGCCGGTGACCTGGTCGACATGGCCGCGACGGTCGCCGCCGGGGACGCGGTGCCTCGGCGAGGGCGCGACGGGACGCTCGCGCTCGCCGGGGCCTCGGCCCTTGCCGGGGCGGCGCTGGCCGCGGCGGTGGACAGGTGAGGATCGCGATCGTCGGCGCCGGGGTCTCGGGCCTCGTCTGCGCCCACCTGCTGCACGAGCATCACGAGATCGAGGTGTTCGAGGCAAGCGAGTACGCGGGCGGACACACGAACACGATCCGCGTGGACACCGCGGACGAGACGCACCACGTGGACACCGGGTTCATCGTGCTGAACGACCGGACCTATCCCTCGTTCCAGCGGGTGCTGGCCGGGCTGGGCGTGGCCACGCAGTCCTCCGACATGAGCTTCTCGGTGAGCGACGGAGGGGACTTCGAGTACAACGGCGCCTCGGCGAACGGCCTGTTCGCGCGCCGCTCGAACATCGCCCGGCCATCGTTCCACCGCATGGTGCGCGACCTGCGGCGGTTCAACCGCGACGCGCGCTCGATCATCGGCCTGAACGGCTCCGGGCCGACGCTGGGCGAGTTCGTCGACGAGCGCGACTACTCGAGCGAGTTCGTGGACCGGCTGATCGTGCCGCAGGTGTCCGCTGTCTGGTCCGCCGACCCCACGCGAATGTGGGACTTCCCGGCGAGCATGCTGGCCGAGTTCTTCGCCAACCACGGGATGCTGGGCATGACCGGGCGCCCGAACTGGCTCACGGTGCGTGGCGGGTCCGCGCGCTACGTCGAGGCCATCGTCCGGCCGTTCGCCGAGCGGATGCGCCTCTCGACGCCGGTGCGCTCGATCGAGCGCAGTGACGATTGCGTGGAGGTCACGCCCGCGGGCGGCGAGCCGGAGCGCTTCGACGAGGTCATACTCGCAACTCACTCGAACCAGGCACTGGCCATGCTGAGCGACGTGACCGGGCCCGAGGCCGAGGTGCTCGGGGCCATTCCCTACCAGCAGAACGAGGCGGTGCTCCACACCGACCGGTCCCTCATGCCGCGGCGCAGGCGCGCCTGGGCGAGCTGGAACTTCCACCTGCTGGACGAGCCGGTCGGGCGGACGACCGTCACGTATCACATGAACCGCCTCCAGTCGCTGCGCTCGAGGGACGAGTTCTGCGTGACGCTCAACCGGACGGAGGCCATCGACCCCGAATCCGTGATCCGCACGGATGCGATACGACCATCCGGTCTACACGCCCGCCGGGCTCGCGGCGCAGCGGCGCTGGCGCGAGGTGAGCGGAGTGCGGCGCACGCACTACTGCGGCGCGTACTGGGGCTACGGCTTCCACGAGGACGGGGTGGCTTCCGCCCTCCGGGTGTGCGAGCGGTTCGGGAGGTCCCTGCCGTGACGGAGAGCGCGCTCTACGAGGGCTGGGTGCGCCACCGGCGGCACACGCCGGTCACGCACGAGTTCCGCAGACGGCTGTTCATGAGCTACCTCGACCTCGACGAGCTGCCTGAGGTGCTCGACCGCGTGCCGCTCTGGTCGGCACGCAGGCCGGCCCCGGCGTGGTTCCGGCGGCGGGACTACCTGGACGTGGAGCACGACGGGCCGGTCCGGGTGCTCACGCACGTGCGGACCTTCGGCCACCTGTTCAACCCGGTGAGCCTCTACTACTGCTTCGACCGCGACGGCGAGCGGGTCGAGAAGGTGCTCGCCGAGGTCACGAACACGCCGTGGGGCGAGCGGCACACCTACACCCTGGACGGGCTCGACACGACGCTCCCGAAGAGCCTTCACGTGTCGCCGTTCCTCGGCATGGACGCGGACTACCGGATTCGGCTCACGCCGCCCGGTGACCGGCTCCGCGTGCACATGGAGAGCCGCCGGGACGGCGCCGTGGACTTCGACGCGACGCTCGCGCTCGATCGCCGCGAGCTCTCGGCATGGCCGCTGATGCGCTACCCGTTCATGAGCGCGCGGGTCGTGGCCGGCATCTACCTCGAGGCCGCGCGCCTGAGGCTCAAGGGCGCTCCCTACCACCCCCACCCGGCGCCGTGATCAGGGAGGGGCGCATCGAGCTCGTGGACTCGCGGTCCGAGCCGCCGGCGCGCCCTCGGGCCGGCCGGCTCGCGCCTGCGTGCGACGATCGTGGTTCACGACCCCGTCGCGTTCTGGCGCGGCGTGGGCCGCGGGAGCCGCGGCATCGCCGACGTCCTACGCCGACGGCGCCTGGGACTGCGACGACCTGGTGACGCTCGTCCGGATCCTCGCGCGCGAGGCGCCGCGGCTCGACCGGTTGCGGAGGCCGCTCGCGCCGATCCGCAACGCGCTCACGCGCGTGCCCCGCAACACGCGCAGGCGCGCACGGCGGCACATCGCGGCCCACTACGACCTGGGCAACGACCTGTTCGAGCTGTTCCTCGACGAGACGATGACCTACTCGTGCGGCGTGTGGGAATCGCCGGCGCGACGCTGCGCGACGCCCAGGTGGCAAAGCTCGACCTCGCCTGCCGGAAGCTCGAGCTCACGCCCGACGACCACCTGCTCGAGATCGGCACGGGCTGGGGCTCCATGGCACTGCACGCCGCCGGCGCGTACGGCTGCAGCGTCACCACCACGACGCTGTCCCGCGAGCAGCACGAGGTGGCGACGTGAGCGCGTACGACGCGCCGGCCTCGAGGACCGGGTGGAGGTGCTCCAGAGGACTACCGCGACCTTCGCGGCACGCTACTCGAAGCTCGTCTCGATCGAGATGATCGAGGCGGTCGGCTGGCAGTACTTCGACACCTTCTTCGCGCGGTGCTCGGAGCTGCTCGACCCGGCTGGCCTGATGCTGCTCCAGGCGATCACGATCGACGACCGGGCGTACGAGGTCGAGAAGGGATCGCGCGGAGCTTCGCGAACGAGCTCATCTTCCCCGGCGGCTGCCTGCCGTCGCTCGAGGTGATCGGCCGCTCGATCGACCGCGCCACGGAGATGCGCGATGCTGGACGTGGATGACATCACGAGCCGGCTACCCGCCCACCCTGCGCGCCTGGCGCGAGCGCTGGCTCAGGTCGAGGAGGAGGCCGCGCGGCTCGGCTGCGAGCGGCGCTTCCATCCGCCTGTTCGAGTTCTACTTCGCCTGGTCGGAGGGCGGCTTCGTCGAGCGCCGCATCCGCACGGTGCAGACGCTGATCGCGGGCGCGGCCTACCGGCGCTCGCGCGTGAACATGCGGCTTCGAAACCGCGTCCAGCAGCGTCGCCGGCCCGCGCGAGGCGAGCTTGGCGATGCGCGAGCCGGCCGCCCGGCCCCAGCACGTGATCGTCGCGCTCGATGGCGCGGACGACCTTCGCCGCCCACTCGTCCGGGCTCTCGTCGCTCCAGGAGTCGGCGTCCATGTGGCTCGCCGTAGACCTCGCGGGTGGCGTCGAGCATGTCCGTGTCCACGCCGGGGGTCACGAGGTGGAGCACGTTGACGCCGGTGTCCGCGCAGCTCGCGGCGCAGCGACTCGCTGAACGCGACCACGCCCGGTCTTCGCCGCGGCGTAGGTCGTCGCCGCCGGGAACCAGGCGTAGCCGCTGATGCTCGCGTTGTTGACGATCGTGCCGCGGCCGCGCTCGACCATGTCTGGGCAGAAGGAGCTTGGTCAGGTGCACCAGGCCGACGAGATTCACCTGGAACATCGCGTAGATGTCGTCCGTGTCCTGCTCCTCGAGCATGCCGCCGGTCATCAGCCCGGCGTTGTTCACGAGCAGGTCCACGGGCGGAAGCGTCGCGCCGCGGCGCGCTCGATCGACTCGCGCGTAGAGAGGTCGACCTCCACGTTCCGCACCTCGCGGGCGCCGCCGGACGGTGCCGCCGGCGGAGCGCCCCTCTCCGAGCGCACGCCGCACAGGAGCGTGCCGAGCGGCCGGCGCGCCAGCTCCTCCGCGATCGCCCTGCCGATGCCGCGGTTCGAGCCGGTGACTAATGCTGTGCATCCTGTGAAGTCCATGGACGAGGTGAGCCTCCTACACCACATACGCAGCGGCACGGGTGAGCCGATCATTCTGATCCATCCGCTCGGCGGCGCGCTGGTCGTCTGGGAGCCGGTGCATCGAGCTGCTCGGCGGCGGAACATGACGTGATCGCGGTCGACCTGCCGGGGTTCGGCGAGTCGCCGCCGCTGCCGGACGGCGAGCGGCCCACGCCGCAGGCGCTCGCCGCCGGCCGTCGGCGCGCTTCATGGACGCGCTCGACATCGAGCGCGCTCACGCGGTCGGCTGCTCGCTCGGCGGTTGGGTGGCGCTCGAGCTCGCGAAGTCCGGCCGCGCGCTGTCGGTGACCGCGCTCAACTCGGCGGGTCTCTGGCGCCGTCCGCTGGGCGAGCGGCCCGGCGGGAGCGTGCGCCGGATGGCCGGCGCTGCTCTCACCCGCGTTCTCGGCCTTCGCCCGCACGGACAGGGGGCGGCGGCTGCTGCTCCGAGGGACCGTGGGACATCCCGAGCGCGTGCCCGCCGGCCGCGGCGGCGCGCCTCGTTCAGGCGTACACGCGCGCGCAGGCCTACGACAGCGCCAACTCCGCGATGCGGGCCGCGGTCTTCGATGGCGGCGGATCTGATCGACGTGCCGGTGACGCTCGGCTGGGGCGACCTCGACCGGCTGGTCACGGCCGCCCCGGAGCCTGCCGGCCCGGCTGGCGCTCGCAGGTGCTGCGCGACTGCGGGCACGTCCCGACCTGGGACGACCCGGAGCAGGTCGCCGGGCCTGATCCTGGAGACGAGCTCTAGAGCTCGCGGCGCGCGTACTTCGTGACGCGCTCGCGGGCGCGCTGCCTGACCGGGCGGTTCTCCCAGTCGCCGGGCTCGATGCGCTCGGAAACGGTCAGGTCTCGCTCGAACACCTCGATCAGCTCGCCCGCGAAGCGCTCGCTCTGCACGCACAGGGTGACCTCGTCGTGCAGCTGGAACGAGCGGTTGTCGAAGTTCACCGAGCCGACCGAGCCCCAGCACCCGTCCACGCTGAGCGTCTTCGCGTGCAGCATCGTCGGGCAGTACTCGTACAGCTCGATGCCCGCCTCGATCAGGTCGTCGTATGCGGCGCGGCCGGCGGTGCGGACGAATTCCTTGTCGATGTGCGAGCCCGGGCACGAGGATGCGCAGCTTCACGCCGCGCTCCGCGGCCTCGACGAGCGCGTCCTTGAACGCCGGGCGGGGCACGAAGTAGGCGGACGTGAGCTCGATCGTGCGCTTCGCCGCCGCGAGCGCGAGGTAGACGAGCGCCTCCGCGTTCGTGTCGCCGATCGTCGCGCTCGAGCGCATCACCTGCATCGCGCCGCCGTCCTCGATCCCCTCGATGTACGGGAGGTAGCGGTCGCCGGCGAGCACGTCGCCGGTGCACTCGAGCCAGTTCTCCGCGAAGGCACCCTGGAGCCCGCGCACGACGGGCCCGCGCACCCGGACGTGCGTGTCGCGCCAGTGGTCCGGGTCCTGGGCGTCGCCGGTCCACTCCTCGGCGATGCCCACGCCGCCCGTGAAGCCGATGGTGCCGTCCACGATCAAGAGCTTCCGGTGCGTGCGGTGCTGGAGCCGCTTCACCGCGTACGGCTTGGGCGGGCGGAAGAAGCACACCTGCACGCCCGCGTCGCGCATCTTGCCCACGAGCTTGCGGTCCATCCTCGCCGCGCCGACGGCGTCGAGGATCACGTTGCACTCGACCCCGTCGCTCGCCTTCTCACAGAGCGTGTCCGCCACCTCGGTGGCGATGTCGCCGCGCCAGTAGGCGTAGGTGAGGAGGTTCACCGTCTCCTCGGCCCCGCGAATCGACTCGAGGTACGCGGGGAAGATCTGGTCGCCGTTGATGAGGATGTCCGCGTCGTTGCCGTACGACACCGGCGCGCCGGTCAGTGCCTCGGCCGCGCGGAGGAACGTGTCGTCGCGAACGTCCACGTCGCCTCGCAGCGAGTAGCCGTGACCGCTCTCGCGCCGGTGGCGCAGGCTGTCGGCGGCGTACCACGCCGCTCCGGCAGCGCCCACGCCGGCGGGCCAGGCGTAGCGGGCCACATGGCGCTCCCGCCTGCGGAACCTCCCTGTTCGCATCGCGCGCAGGCTATCCGGGCCGGCGCCTGCGTCGCCACGCGACCACGATCAGCACCCCGAGCGCGACCACGGCCAGCAGGGCGAGCACCGGGACGATGAAGGCCGCGAGCATGAGCCCGAGCGAGCCCAGGTCCTCGAGCACCGAGAGCACCGGGTTGCCCATGCCGGCGGTGGTGGCGGTGGACAGCGGCCTGATCGCGGCCCGGCCCGCGTGAACCGACTCCGCCGTCGCGCCGCCGAGCAGGATCGCCGCCAGCGTCGGGAGATCGGTCTCCGCGCCGGTCTGGCCGGTGAAGAGGGCGGCGCCCGAGACCGGTGCGATCACCGTCCCGACGGCGTGGAGCACGTGATCGACCGCGGGGATCTTGTCCCCTACGAAGTCCGCGATCGTGAGCGCGCCGAGCACCACCAGCGCTCCGGTGCCGCTGAGATCGTCGAACGGCTGGGCGAGCTCAACCAGGTCCAGCCGCTGCGCGAGCGCCGCGCCGAACAGCGGCAGCCAGGCGTTCAGCCCGGCCGCAGCGGAGAGGCCGAACGCGGCGGAAATGCTCGCGAGGTCCAAGGCCGTCGCATTAAACCGATTCGTATCGACGACAGGGCCTGGGCGCCCGGGTGCAGCCGTCCCCAAACGCGTTTTACCCGGTCCAATCGGGGTAGACCTTTTTGAGCCCAATTTGTCGAAAACCCAGGGAGGGGTAATGGCACAGGCGAAAGGCAGTTCGTCCAAGCAGAGCGGCCGTTCATCCGGCTCGAACAGCAAGCCGCGGTCGGGAACGAAGTCCCGCAGCGCCAGCTCGAAGAGCTCGAACGGCAACAAGGCGAGTGCCTCTTCTCGCCGCTCGTCCTCGGCGTCCTCGCGCAACCGCGCGTCGTCTCGTCCTCGCGTGGCAACTCCGGCTCGCGCAGCGGTCAGAGCAGCTCGCGCAGCAGCGGGCAGCAGCAGCAACCAGGGCAGCTCGCGCAGCAGTCAGAACGGCGGCGGGGTCGAAGGCGGCAGTCGTCGCGGGCATCGCGACGGGCGCGGCCGGCCTGATCGGCGGAGCCGTGCTGGGATCCCGCCTCGGGAAGAAGCCGAAGAAGGTGCTCGGCATTCCGATGCCAGGCACCGGCGGCGGCATCGACGGCCTCGCGAAGCAGGTCGGCAAGGCGGGCAAGCAGTTCAAGAAGGCGAGCAAGCAGGTCGGACAGCTCACCGACGAAGTGCGCGCCGCCCGCGAGAAGGCGGAAGAGGTCGGGAAGGTCATTTCCTAGGGAGGCCCCATGGCGACCCAGAAGTCCAAGTCCAAGTCGTCCAGGTCCAAGTCGAGCTCGAGCAACGGACGCAGCTCGCCGAGCAAGGCGAGCAGCCGCAGCAAGTCGTCCAGCCGCTCGAGCAGCAGCAAGAGCCGGTCCAGCAACGGCAACAGCAAGCCGCGCAAGCCCGGCGACGGCCAGGGGCCGCCCTCGCGCAGGCCGGACCGCAAGAAGAGCGCGTCTTCCGCGTCACGCGCTCAGAAGAAGTACGACGACTACTCGGTCGTCGACCCTCGCAAGATCGACGACGGCCCGGACGTCCTTATCGACGTCCCGGTGGTCAAGGTCGACGAGATCGACTTCGAGCTGGAGGACCTGCGCGCTCAGGTCGCCGTCATGGCATCCGTTCGCAAGATGGTCCAGATCAGCGTCGGGGCTGACGTGCGGCTGGGCCATGTAGAGCTGAAGATCGAGGGGGTCGAGGCTCAGGCCCTCTTGAAGGCCCGGCTCCACAACGTGAGCAACATCCTCGACCGGGTCACGCTGTCGCTGGACCGCAACCCCGAGCTGCTCGCCAGCGTCGGGCGCGCCGTCAGGGATGTTGGCACCGGCGCGGGGAACACCCTCGAGGACGCGGGCGACGCCGTCGAGGACGTCGGCGAGGGCGCCGGCCAGGCCGTCGGCGATATCGGCGAGGGCGCCGGCCAGGGTGTCGGCCAGCTCGGTCAGGGCGCCGGCCAGGCGGTCGGCCAGGTCGGTCAGGGCGCGGGCCAGGCCGTCGGCGACGTCGGCCAGGGCGCCAACCAGGCCCTCGGCCAGGTCGGTCAGGGCGTCGGTCAGGGCGTCGAGGGCGTCGGCCAGGGTGCGCAGCAGCTCGCGCAGGGCGGCGGTCAGCAGGGAGGTGGCCAGTAATGGCGCAGCGGACCTCTAACTCACGGAAGTCCTCCAACTCGGGCAGCAAGAGCTCCAGCGCACGCAGCAAGAGCTCGAGCTCACGAAGCCGCTCGAGCAGCTCCAACCGCGGCAGCTCGAACGGTCGCAGCGCTTCGCAGAAGCCTGAGAAGTACCGCTTCGCCCAGAACGTCGGCGGCGACGCCACGATGGCGGAGATGGAGTACCAGAAGTACGCGAGCGGCGACGACGGCATGAACGCCGATCCCGACGTCCTCCTCGCCGTCCCCGTCGTCAAGGTCGACAGCATCCATCTCGAGGTCGACGATCTCGACGCTCACGTCGCGCTCAAGGCGCAGGTGCTGGACCTGGTGAAGCTCAGGGTCGGCGTCCACGCCCACCTTGGGAAGGTCCGGCTCGACATCAAGGGCGTCGAGGCACAGGCTCTCGTCAAGGTCCGCCTCGACCATGTCGCGGCGATCGTGGATCGGGTCCTGACGACGATCGACCGCAACCCGGAGCTCGTCGAGAACCTCAGCCAGGCTGTCGAGGACATCGGATGGGGCGCCGGGGACGCGCTGGACGACACCGGGGAGGCCGTCGAGGACATCGGTGAGGGCGCAGGCGGCGCCGTGCAGGACGTCGGCAAGGGCGCCGGCTCGGCTGTCGAGCGACATTGGCGGCGGCGCCGGCGAGGCCGTCGAGGGCGTCGGCGAAGGCGCGAACGAAGCGCTCGGCCAGGTCGGCGAAGGCGCCGGCCAGGCCGTCGGCGAGGTCGGCGAGGGCGCCGGCCAGGCCGTCGGCGACGTGGGCCAGGGAGCGGGCGAGGCGGTCGGCAACCTGGACCAAACGCTGGGCGGCGTCGGGCAGACCGTGGGCCAGGCAGGCCAGGGCGTCGGCGAGGCCGTTGGCGGCGTCGGAGAGGGCGCGGGCCAGGCAGCCGGCGGGCTGGGCGACGCTGCCGGCCAGCTCGGCCAGGCGGCGGGCGGCCTCGTCGGCGGCGGCCAGCAGCAGGGCGGCGAGCAGCAGGGCGGCGGCCAGGGCCTCGGCGACGCCGTGGGCCAGCTCGGCCAGGTTGCCGGCGGCGCCGGCCAGGCGGCCGGCGGGGGCAACGGCGGTGGCGGCCCGGGCGGCGGACAGCTCGCCAAGGTCGTGGCGAAGATCGTCGCGCAGGAGATCGGCTCCGCGGCGAAGGACGAGATGAAGGACCTCGGCACGGCGGCCGCCCACAAGGCACAGGAGCTGGGCGAGCGCCGCCGGCAGAAGCGTGCGGACAAGCACCACGCCACGCCCGCCGCGGTCAAGACCGCGTACGAGGAAGGCCTCGACCTCGACGAGATCGATGGAACCGGCGCCGACGGCCGCATCACCGTCAAGGACGTCCGCGAGGCGCTGGAGGCGTGACCCCGGAGCAGCCCGACATCGAGATCGGCGCCGTCGTTAAGGCCAAGCGCCTGCGCTTCAAGAAGAAGCCGCAGGCGGACGTCGAGGTCTACGGCGACCCGGGTGTCGAGGGCGGATCGGGAAGCGTGCGAGAGAACCTTCCGGACACCGTTGAGCCTGGGGTTACGTACCGCGACGTGCGCGTGGGCTGGCGCGCCGCGGCGAAGCTCGATACGAAAGCAAGGAGGCAATCGTGAAGCTCAAGGAAATGGTCGCTCCCGGCACACGGGTCAAGAAGGCGAAGAAGATGTTCGACTCCGCGAAGGACGCGGGCCTGATCGACAAGCTCACGCCGTCACGCGACGGCGACGAGGAGGAGCAGCAGGAGGGCGTGGGCGACGGCCGTCGCATGCCCATCCAGCAGTCGGTGGAGGTTGCCGTGCCCGTGGAGACGGCGTGGAAGCTCTGGAACAAGTACGAGGACTACCCGAAGTTCATGCACCGGGTCGAGTCCGCGGAGAAGATCGACCCGAAGCACGTGGAGTTCACCGGGAAGGTCTGGGGCATCCGCCGCAACTGGGAGGCGAAGATCACCGAGAAGCGCACCAACGAGGTGGTCGCGTGGACGAGCGAGGACGGCCTCGAGAACTCGGGCGTGGTGACGTTCCACCGGATGGGCCCGAGGCTGACGCGAATCGAGCTCAACCTCGACATCGCCCCGCACGGCCCGATCGAGAAGATCGGCCGGGGAATGCGCTTCACGAAGCGGGCGGTACGCGCCGACCTCCACCGCTTCAAGGCCTACGCCGAGATGAACGAGGCCTGATGAAGGCCCCGAAGTCCGTCGTGCAGGCGGCAAGCGAACGACTCGGCGGCGGACGCCCGAGCGTCATGCGCGCGTCGGTCGCCGCGGCGGCCGTCGGCGGCGCCGTTGCCGCCACGGTCTACCGCGCGCTTCGCAGCTGAGCGCCGACGGCTCAGCGACGCAGGAGCGTGAACCGCGCCATGCGCTTCGGCGACCGCTGGCCGGCCGGGTCCCTGGCGACGACGATCAGGCGATGGCTGCCCGGCTTCAGTGAGCGCCTTCTCGTCAAGCGGCCCTGGAAGCGCAGCCGGTTGATGCCGGCGCCGGCGGATCGCCTCAGCGTGCCCGCCCGCTTCCACCGGTGTCCGCCGCCCCGCCGCTTCACGCGGCGCTGGAAGCTGTAGGTCACCCTCGCCGGCTCGCTCAGCCTGAAGCGGATCGTCGTGCCCTTCCGGACGGCCGCGGCCCGCGGCAGCGCCCGCCCGCGACGGAAGCGGCGCGGCTTCAGCGACAGCCTCGTGAGCGTGGGGGCCGGATCCTCGGCGCCCGGGCCGGGGCCGCCATTCCCGCCGCCCGTCGGCGGCAGGGGCTTCGGCCTGTTGGTCTGAGTCACGGCGGGCAGGCTCGAGAAGACCTGGAGCTCCGCCGCGCGCACCGTCTGGTCCATTCGAGCGACACCGCCGCTGTTCCCGGCCTCGCAGTCCGAGGCGGACAGCGAATCCATCTCGCTCTCCACGTTGAACACGCTCGAGCCGGTGCACTGGTTGGTGAGCACCATGAGCCGGAGATGGGTCGCGGTCGTGTTGGGCACGTCGAACCCGCGGAGGCTCAGGTCGGGCGCCACCGGCCGCGGAGCGGCGCCGGGGAAGGCATCGGCGAGCGCTCGTGTAGAACGGCGTCGCCGAACGAGTCCGGAGCGGTGCAGTCCCATGTTCGCCGGCGTGCTGGTGCACGCGTACAGCTCGAACGCCCGCAGCGCCGTGAAGCGGTTCTGGTCGCCCGCCACGTCGCTCTCGTCGCCGTCGTCGTTGCCCTGAAGGCGGGCGCTCACGTTCACGCGGTCGACGAGCTGCGCGCCACCCGCCAGCGTGACCGTGACCTGTGTGCCGGCCACGGCGGCGCCCGTGCGCTCCCAGTTGGTCGCCTCCGTGTCGTCGATCAGGTCGGCGAGCCGGACGCCGTCGCCGGCGGCCGTGGCGCCGCTCGCGGCTGACGCCCGGTTCACGGGGAGCTGGACGTCGAGCCGCACGTTCGAGCGGGCCGGTATGTCGCGCACGAAGCGGTGCGCGCCGCGGCCGTCACCTCGGACCACGAACGAGTAGCTGCCGGGCAGCATCTCGACAGTGGCGTCGCGAGCGGTGGCGGGGTCGGTGTCCGCCACGGGCGTGACCCCCGCCTCGTAGTCGCCGACGTAGAGCTCCGCCTCGACGCCCGGCGTGAAGGTCACCGTGGACTCGTCCGCCCGCAGCGGGGACTCGAAGCTCGGCTGCGGGTTCGGGTCGTCGGTGCCGCTGCTCGCCGCGCCGGCGCCGAGCCCGCGTCTCGCGAAGGCCGCCCACAGCTCGTCGCGGTCACCCGCCGCGGCGGCCGCGATGTACGCGTCGCGCGCCTGGACCATCGTCGCGTTGGCGGGCATGGTCAGGAGGGCGTCGAAGGCGATTCGGATCCAGCGCCGGCCGCCGTCGGCCGGGTGCGCCTCGAGGAGCGCCTCCCGGATGTCGTGGTTCACCGCCGCCCAGATCTCGCCGTCGTCGGCTGGGCTGCCGGCGCCCTTGCCGTCCCAGCCCTGCACGTTCGAGTAGTTCAGCGGGCTGGCGGCCATGGAGTAGCTTCGAACGCCGCGCGCGCCGTTGCCGGTGATGTAGGCGCCGATCGTGAAGGGATCCTCGTCGTCGGCGGGCGCATATCCGTGATCGTGGAGGTAGGCCACCGCCGCGGCGTCGGCGAAGCCCTCCCCGACCGCGTGCGCCTGGCCGTCGGGCGTACCGCTGAGCCCGGCGGCGGCCCCGCCCACCATCCGGTTGGCGATCGCGTGCGCGTATTCGTGCGCGAGCACGGACATGTCGAAGGAGCCGTCCACGCACCGCGGGTAGTAGGCGCCGGCGATCGGCTGCCAGAGGTACGAGGTGTTCGAGGGCGAGGTCCCGTCGGCGGGCGTCGTCCGGTTGGCCGCGTCGCGGCCGGTGAACGTGGGTGGGCCGGTCTTCGCTCCCGCCTGGACGTTCCCCAACATGGGATCGGCGCCCTCCATGTTGAACCTCGCCGGCGTGAACCCGAGGCCGCGCGACCAGTCGTGCATGTGGTTGTGCGCGACGAACACGTTCACCGTCGCGGCGTTGATGTCGTTCGTGTCGCCCGTCCCGGTGCCGGAGAACACCGCCGGGTCGCACGAGGAGGTCCGCCACTGGTTGGTGAACGAATAGACGTACTCGCGAGTCACGCTGACCGGGCGGAAGTTCCGATCCGGCCCCGGCGCGATCGGGTTCAGCGCGGAGAGGGCGGTGTCGGCGTACTCGCCGTTCGTCGTGGACGTGGACGAGCCGGCGATGGTGTCCCAAGCGATCGTCGCGGCCGCCACCGTGGCCCGCTCGTCAATCGTGCATGGGACCGCATGCCCGACGCCCGCCGGGAAGCACCCGACCACTCGCCGGTCGGGATCGCCGCCGGGCGTGTTCGTGAAGTACTTCCAGTTCGGCTGGTCGGCCGCGGCGAGCGCGCTCGCCGGCGCCACGGCCAGCACGATGCCCACGAGAGCGCCCAGCACCGCTCCCAAGCGAGATGGTTCCCCTGCCACGTCGCCACCCTAGACCCAGTTTGGATCCGGCGCCACAAACTTGGGTATGCCGCTATGCGCCCGGCGCCCGGTACCGCACTCCCTCGACCCGCCGCAGGGCCTCCAGCGTCTCGTCGACGCTCAGGAGAACGGTCGTCTCGAGCGCGCTGATCGCGCCGCCGCCGCTGAGCGCCAGGGCAACCGCCGCCATGGACACGTTGTCGGGCGCCTCCCACAGCGTGTAGCCGTCGTGCTCGCCGAACGCGTACCAGAAGCCGTGGAGCTTCCCGCCGACCGACTCGATGTACGTCTCCGCCGCGGTCCGGCGGTCCTCCGGGTTGTCGATCAGCCTCGCCCAGGTCTCCGGCGTGTAGCTGAACTTCGTTAGATACAGCGGCATCGTCCGTGCCTCCTTGGTCGTATGGGCGCAGTCTGAGGCACACGCCGTAAAGATCAGGGTACCCCTACGTGGCGTCACCGACGCGAGGGAGGGGGCCGGCGAGGGAGGCTGCACTCATGACCGGTCTCCCGACCACCCGTCAGATCGCGCGCAAGGTGGCGATCGTCGGTTTCCTCGTGGCCTTTGGCGCGGTGCTTGCCACGCAGCTCCCGGGCCTCAGCGAGATCGGGCACCAGCTCGCGGGCGCCGACGGCGGCTGGATTGCGATCGCCCTCGCCCTGGAGCTGGCCTCGACCGCATGCTTCGCCATTGCCTTCCACGGCGTCTACGACCGCCGTCCCAGCCCTCGCGCGAGCGCGAGCATGTCGATGGCCGTGCAGGGCATGAACATCGTGCTGCCCTCGGGCGGCGCCGGCGGTCTCGCGGTCGGCGCCGTGATGCTCGACCGTGCCGGCGTCCCTCGTTCATTCGCGGCCAGCCGGACCGTTGCCCTGTTCCTGGTCACCAGCCTCGTCAGCTTCGCCGCCGTCGTGATCGCCGGCTTCGGCGTCGCGGCCGGCGCGCTCTCGGGTGACGCCCCCCTCGCCCTCACGCTCGTGCCGGGCATCGCCGCGCTGCTCCTCATCGTCGCCGTGTTCGCTCTGCCGCGGTCGGAGGGCCCGGTCAAGCGGATGCGCGCCGGGCGGTTGACGGCGGCCCTCGCCAGCGCGCGGGAGTACCTGCGCGACGGCGTCGGAGCGAGCGCCGAGCTGCTGCGCTCGGGCGACCGCCTCGTGATCGCCGGCGCGATCGGGTACTTCGCCTTCGACGTCGCCGCGCTGGCCGCCGCGTTCCACGCGATCGGGCCGGCCGGCCTCCCCATCGGCCTGCTCGTGCTCGCCTACACGCTCGGGCACGGCGGCGCCATGGTGCCGATCCCCGGCAGCGCCGAGGGCGGCCTGATCGGCATCTTCGTCCTGTACGGCATGTCGCTGCCCACGGCCACCGCCGCGGTGCTCGCCTACCGCGCCCTGCACGCGGGCGTGCCGCTCGTGCTCGGCGCGATCGGCCTGGCCGACGTCCGTCGCCTGCTGCGCGAGCCCGCCGAGGCGGTCGCTCCCGAGACGACACGCGTCAAGCCGCGGCCTCAGCCGGCCTACCAGGGCGTTACCGTCGCTGCGTGACGCTCGACCTGTTCGCCGGGATACCGGTCAGCGACTTCGAGGCGGCGAAGCCGTGGTACGAGCGCCTTCTCGGCGGTGAGCCCTCATTCGTTCCGCATCCGACCGAGGCGGTCTGGGAGCTGGCGGAGCATCGCTTTCTGTACATCGACGAGGACCCCGAGCGCGCGGGCAGGGCGGTCCACACCGTCTTCGTCGACGACCTGGACGCGCGCGTGGCGGACATCGCCTCGCGCGGGATCGAGCCGGACGAGCGCGTCACGTACCCGGGCAAGGCGCGCAAGGCGATCTACCGCGACGCCGACGGCAACGAGGTCGGCTTCGGCGGGGCGTACCCAACTTAGGTGCATAGTTGTAGCCTGAACGGGGTACAGTGGGAGAAGCGGCCGAGACCTTTGCCGACACCGACGAGCCTAGCCGCGTCGCCGGTCAGCTGCTGCCCTCCGGCGTCGAACACCTTCGTGGTGGAGCTGATGAGAGCGACCCCTTCGCCGCCGACGAGCTGGGCGGCCTCGCTCGCCAGCGAGCTGGGCACCCCGCACACCTCCTCGATCGAGACCGGGAGCTCATTGCCGTTCAACCCATCCGCCGAAGCGTTGAGGGTTATCGTGATCCCGTAGAACGGATCGCTGAAGGTCGGTGGCGCGTCCTCCTGCGCAGCCCGCGCGTCCTCCGGAGGGGCGGCGCAGATCAGGGGGCCACCGGGGCCGCCACCGGGCCCGCCGCCCTTCCCGATCTTCACGGTCTCGCAGCCCTTCATCTTCGTCCGATCGACCGCGTCGACCCTGCAGACGTCCCTGCCCGGTCCGCCATTGACGGCACGGTCCCGCCGGCCGTCGACCGCGTTCAACCGATCGGCGCCTCGCCCTCCCAAGAGTCGATCCCTGCCGCGCCCGCCCGAGACCCGATCCCCTACCCAGCGCTCGGTCCCGGGGCACCGGCGGAGCACGCGGACTCGGGCCACGCCGGCTCGCCACCGCAGCCGGAGCAGCAGCGAGGAGGCGTTGTTCCCGTAGTCGCTCTCCAGCAGCCGCCGCCGGACGTTCACGCGGTGGA
Source organism: uncultured Thermoleophilaceae bacterium (assembly GCA_963741455.1). Taxonomy (GTDB): domain Bacteria; phylum Actinomycetota; class Thermoleophilia; order Solirubrobacterales; family Thermoleophilaceae; genus JACVRW01. The sequence continues at coordinate 259,638 of CAVUIF010000009.1, read as the reverse complement.
TGAGCAGGTAGCGGCCGGCCGCCAGCCCGGTCAGGGGAAGCGACTGACCCTCGAGGTTCGCGGGATAGTCGTCGCCGTATCCCACCGAGATGCCCTCGACCAGGCTCCGGCGGCCGGTCGCACCAAGCCCGCACCGGCTCGTGTAGCGAGGCGCCGGCGGCCGCGCCGGCAGCGCTCGGCCCCTGGTGCGGTAGCGGTCGCCCAGGCAGAAGCCCGTCTTGCGGTCGTTCACCCGCCTCGCGCCTCCCCCAGCCGGCCGCAGCCCGTAGCGCTCGAAGTCCAGCAGATGCCAGTGCTCGTGGTCCCGGGACCGGACGTAGCGGAGCCGGCCGACCCCCTCCACGACCGCCGTCGGCCCGTCCGCGACCTCGATGTGCTGGTCCGCCTTCATCGTCGGCATCCCGGCCCACCGGCGCCGTCCCGAGACGATCAGCGGACCGTCGCCGACATTGCGGACCGCCGAGCCGAAGCCAAGCCGGTGCTGTCGCTGCTCCCCCGCTCCGCGGGCCGTGACCTGGAGGTCCCATGGCAGCTCCTGGTCGAGGTCCGGGAGCCGCGCGGAATCGGGCGTGACTCCGGAGGTGCCGCCCGGCACGGCCGCGAGCGCCGCGGCGCACAGAGCGATCGCTCCCACAGCCGGGGCGAGCCGGCCGAGCAATCGCTCAGTTGTCGATGAACTCCTCGCCGGCATCCTCATTGCACTCGATGCTCGGCGGCTCCTCGCCGGGGAAGGCGAGGAACTGGAACCGCGCGCGACCAAAGCCGCGCATGTCCATCGCGAGCGCCGGGCGGCGCAGTTGTCCCACCCGACCCGAAGAGGAACCCCGTGTCTCCGCCCCAGGTGCCGTACTGGGTCACGCCGATCGTGTAGGCGCACTGGTCGAAGAGGTCGAACTCCTCCACCGGCTCACCCAGGTCCTCGATGTCCTCGGTGAGCGACTCCACCTCCTGCTGGAGGTCCTCGACCCTGTCGCGCAGTGTGGCCGGGCGGTCAGGTGCGCCCCCGCCTGCCAGCGCGGCCGGCGCGCAGGCGGCCGCCATCGCGCACACACACATGAGGATCAGAACGCCGCGCATCTCAGTCAATCCCCTCTCCCGGTTCGTCTTGACACGTGCGGCCGGGCCGGTCGCCGCCGACGAGCGCGAGGAACATGTAGTCCGGGTCGTCCCAGTCGCTGCGATCGATGTGGAGGGCCGCCCTATGGCCCATGGGCCCGGCCTTCGGGCCGTAGAGGTAGCCGAATCTCCCGTCCGGGTCGCCGAGCTCCGTGACCGGAACCCACGAGACGCACGACTCCCACTCGTCGAAGCGCTCGGAGATCGTCTCTAGCCGCTGGGCTCTCCGGAAGAGGCGCCTCTCCTTGCGCTCAAGCCTCGCCACCACGCCCCTGAGGCCGCGGCCGCCTGCGATAGCGCGTCCTCGACGCGCGCACGGACGCGGGCTCGGCGGTCCCGCCGGGCTGCGGGCTGTCGCTTCGGCAGCCGCCATCGCGGAAGTGGATGAAGAGATAGTCCTCCTTGCCACGCCGGCGCCGCCGGTCGACCGCGATGGCATCCATGTATCCGGGGCCCGTGCCGTCGCGCTCGTCGTAGAGATAGCCGAACTGCCGGTCGCGGTCGCCCTGCTCGTTGACCGGCACGTACCTGAGGCAGGTCTGCCAGGCCTCGTAGCCCTCAGCGGAGTGCTCCATCAGTTCGACCTGGTGGGCAAGATCCCTGAGCTCCCGTCGCAGCGCGCGCACGTTCGGCGCGCAGCGCGTTGGTCCGCGGCCACGGCGAGTCCTCCCCCGCCGCGCCCGCCTCGGGCCGGGCGCCCGAGACCGCAGAGCCCTCGAAGCCAAGCGCCACGACCGCACCCAGGACGAACAGCACGACGAGGAGCACTCTCACCTCGCCACCTCCACCGCTCCGGCATCGCAGGCCGGCCCCTGGGGCCGGCGCACGCCTCGCTGGTCCGTCCGCAGCAGCGCCCTGAGGTCATCCACGAGCCCGACGAGATGCTGCTCGCCCTCGAGCACCGCGGGGAGCGGCGGCTTCAGGCAGGCGGCGGCGGGCACGCGGTCCATCACCGGGCTGCCAGCCAGCGGGAGGCGCGTCTCGGCTGGCCCGCCGTAGCCGCGCAGCGGTGCCAGGCCGGAGGGCACGCCGACCAGGTCCGTGGGCGCCGCGAGGCGGCACGACCCCTCGGTCACGACATTGAAGCCGAGGGAGATCGAGGACGGCGTGTCGCAGCTGCTCTCCGTCGGCTGCGCCTGACCACCGTTGAAGTCGACCTTGGCGGGCCCGATGACCGAGCCGAACGAGTCCAGCCGCTCCCCGACGCCGATGTTAGGCGCCACCGAGGCGATGTTGTCGGCCACGGTGGAGGAGACGAGCGTGAGGACCCCGCCGGCGTGCAGGCCGCCGCCCTTGGCCTCGGCGTAGTTGTCGCTGACGGTCGAGTTGGCGACGTACATGTCCCCACGCGACCAGATGCCGCCGCCTACGTGCGCGACGGCAAGGTTGCGCGAAATCGTCGAGTTGAAGAACCGTCACGGACGCCTCGCCGGAGATCGCGCCGCCGCGGTCGTCCGCGCGGTTGCCGGTGAGGGTGGAGTTGATGATCGTCACGTCGCCGTCGAGCGTGAAGATCGCGCCGCCCGGGCCGTCCGCGGTGCTGCCGCTCACGGTCGAGTCGATCACCGTCACGTCGCCATCCTCGTCGGTGTAGATGGCGCCGCCGTCACCGTCCGTGGTGTTTCCGTCCATGTGGCTGCGCACGACGAGAATGTCGCCGGTCGAGCCGAGCGCGCCGCCGGAACCGTCGACGAGATTTCCACTGACGATCGAGTCGTAGACCTGGATGCCGCCGCGGCGCGCGTATACGCCGCCGCCGTCGTCATTGGCCAGGTTGCCGGTGATGACCGAACGGATGATGGTGGCGCGCCGCTGCGACATGACGCCGCCGCCCGGCTCCTCGGCCAGGTTCTGCTTGATCCTCGAGTCGATGACGGCGATCTCGCCGCGAGTCGTGACGGCCGCGCCCGGGCCGTCGCTGCCGCCGCGCGTGAGCGTCACGTTCCTCAGCTCGACGAAGCCCGTGCCGTCCTGTCGTAGCAGGCGCTTCTCGAAGCAGGTCTGCCGCAGCGTGTGGCCGTGGCCGTTCGAGGAGAATCGAGCGCGGCGACTCGCGCATCGGGTCGCCAGCTCGCAGGCGCGCAGGAAGATGTCCGAGGTCACGTCGACGGCGGTCACGCGCGGGTTCGCCCACGCGCCCGCAGCTCCGACTCGGTGTCGACGGCCACGGGCCGCTTCGGGAACAGCGTGTACCGGTGAGCTGATCCGCCGGCGCCCCTTCTTGCACAGGACCCGTGCGTCGTAGATGGCCTCGACCTCGTACAGCCGGCGCTCGCTGCAGCGGTAGCGCATGACCTTCCTCCGGAAGAAGCGGTCGCGCAGCGCAGCAACGCCCGAGGAAGACCGGGCCGGACGCAGCGCCTGTCGACTGCGCCCGTAGCAGCGGCCGTTCCGGCCGCTCTCGGTGTTCAGGCAGCGCTGGTAGCGGCGGACCACTCGCTTCGCGGTCCGGCAGCGCGTGCCGCACCACCCATACGCCGAGCACGGAGCCAGGGCCGGCCCGGCGCGTGGCGCCGAGCCGGCACTTCTCGCGTCGGTCGGCCTGTACGGCCGGTCCTCGCCCTCGCCGACCTCGCGTTCGTTCCAGGGACCGGGAGGACCGGCGCTCGGCGGTGCGCTGGACCTCGTCGCCGCCTGCCATCGCCGCGGCCGGCGTGCCGAGCGCCAGCGCGAGAACGGCCAGCAGCGACGAGTGCGCCTGACGGTCGGCATCCGGCGATCACCCGAACGTGAACGAGTACGCCTCGGCGCCGGGCTCGAGGAACGTGATCTCGAGCGTCCGCTCGCGGATCGCGCCGGCCTGGCGCACGAGCTGGTACATGCGGCCGTCCCGGAGCAGGCCGTTCCCCTCCTCGTCGACGTCGACGCCGTGTGACGGGCCCGGCGGCTCGCCGTCGAGGAGCACGCGGAAGGGAATCGGCTCGCTGGCCCCGGGAGACATCACGAGATGCGCGTCGCGCGCGTGGAACCGGAAGGTGATGCTGCCGCCGGCGCGGCCGAGCACGACGCTCTCCGGCCCGACCGTCCACTCGCCCGAGAGCGCGGCGATGCTCTCGCCGCGCGCGGAGCCGAGATACGTCTCCGGCGTACGCAGGTTGTCCCAGTCGGCCTCCGCCTCCACGCCGGTGCCCTCGACGGAGACGGGCTCGCGCTCGATGTCGAGCAGCCGCTGGATCGATGCGCTCCGACTGCTCGTAGCGGCCCTCGCCGAAGTGCTCGTCGCGGATGACGCCGTCCGTGTCGACGAAGTAGAGCGCCGGCCAGTAGCGGTTGGCGAACGCGCGCCAGATCGCGTAGTCGTTGTCAACCGCGACCGGGTAGTCGATCTCGCGCTCCCTCGTCGCCCGCCGCACGCCGTCGACGTCGTGCTCGAACGAGAACTCCGGCGTGTGGACCCCGATCACGACCAGCCCGTCGTCCCGGTACGCCCGCGACCACGCGCGCACGTACGGCTCCTGGCGCAGCCAGTTGATGCACGTCCAGGTCCAGAAGTTCACGAGCACGACGCGGCCGCGAAGGCCGGCGGGGGCGAGCGGCTCGCTGTTGAGCCACACGGTCGCCCCGTCGAGCGAGGGCATGTGCACACTCGCGCCGGATGCTGAAGACGCTCATGCGCGAAGTGGGCGGAACGCCGCTCGGACCTCGGTCGAGAAGAGCTCCGGCTCCTCCCAGGCTGCGAAGTGGCCGCCCTTGTCGACCTCGTTGAAGTAGGCGAGGCCGGGGTAGGCCGCCTCGGCCCAGCTGCGCGGGGTGGCCCAGATCTCGCCGGGGAACGTCGTGAAGGCAACCGGCACGCCCGCCGGCGGCGGGGCCTGCCCGGCCGCGCGTGCGCGGGCTCGCCCGTCCTCCCAGTAGTTCCGGGCGGCCGAGGCCCCGGTGCCCGTCAGCCAGTAGAGCGTGACGTTGTCGAGGATGTTGTCCCGGGTGAGGTTGCCGGCCGGCTCGCCGTCGACGAACGCGCCGGGCGATCTTGTAGTAGCTGTCCGTGTCGTGGTCGAGCATCCAGGCCGCGAGGGCGACCGGTGAGTCCAGCAGCGCGTAGCCGATCGTCTGCGGCCGCGTGGCCATCTCCAGGAAGTAGCCGAAGCCGTCCTCCTTGAATTCGGTGAACGCGTGCGAGCGCTGCCCTCTCCTGCTCGGACTCCGTCGGCAGCTGGTCGGCGATGCCGAGCGCCGCCACGAGCAGGTTGGTGTGCACGCCGAGCAGCCCGTCGGGCGCCTGTCGGCTCATCACGTCGGTGACGGCGGCCCCCACGTCGCCGCCCTGGGCGACGTAGCGGGTGTAGCCGAGGCGCTTCATCAGCTCCGCCCAGGCGAGTCCGATGTGGCCCGCGTCCCAGCCGAGCTCCCTCGGCTCTGCCGAGAGGCCGTAGCCGGGCAGCGACGGCAGGACCAGGTGGAACGCGTCCTCGGCGTCGCCGCCGTGCGCGGTCGGGTCGGTCAGCGGGCCGACCGTCTCGAGCAGCTCGACGACCGAGCCGGGCCAGCCGTGCGTCATGATCAGCGGCATTGCGTCCTCGTGCGGCGAGCGCACGTGGATGAAATGGATGTCGAGCCCGTCGATCTCGGTGACGTGGTTCGGCACCGCGTTCAGGCGCGCCTCGCACTTGCGCCAGTCGTACTCCTCCAGCCAGTAGCGCGCGAGTGCCTGCATCGTCGCCAGCTGCACGCCCTGCGACCGGTCGTCCACGAGCTCGCTGGAGGGCCAGCGGGTCGCCTCGATGCGGCGGCGCAGATCAGCCAGCTGCTCCTCCGGGACGTCGAGGCGGAACGGGCGGATCGTTGTTGCTTCGGTCGGTGACGGACATGACGTCGCTCCTTCGGTTCGTTCTAAGCCCTCAGCGAGCGGAACGCCGCGCGGACCTCGTCCGGAGAGCAGCTCCGGCTGCTCCCAGGCGGCGAAGTGGCCGCCCTTGTCGACCTCGTTGAAGTAGATGAGATTGGGATAGGCCTGCTCGGCCCAGCTCCGCGGCGCCCGCGTCGACTCTCGTCCGGCGAAGATGCTCACGGCCACGGGGATCGTCACGCCCTTGACGTCGAAGAAGCCGAGCTTGTTCTCCCAGTAGAGCCGTCGCCGAGGAGACCCCGTGTTCGTCAGCCAGATAGAGCGTGATGTTGTCGAGGATGTCGTCGCGCGTCAGGCTCGCCTCGGCTCTCGATGCGCCTCGAGGACGCGCGAGACCAGCGCCGGGCTGGCCGGCCCGTCGTCGTGGTCGAGTATGCCAGGCGGCGAGATCGACCGGTGAATCCGCGATGCCGTACAGCGTCTGCGGGCGCGTCCCCATCATCCTGCGCGTACGCCACGTGCGTCGCAAAGAACGTCCTGCAGCTGCTCGTACGTGCTCGCTCCTCGTCCGATAGACCGGCCGGCGCCGGGTCGCCGACCGGACGGCCTCGATCGACAGTCGGCCGGAATCGCGCCGGCCATGTTGGTGTGGATGCCGATCAGCTCCGGCGGCGCCGGCTCGGCGGCCTGCGTAGGCCGCATCCGGCCTCGCACGACCACGATCGCGCCCCAGTCGCCGCCCTGCGCGACGTAGCGGTCGTAGCCGAGGCGCTTCATGAGCTCGACCCAGGCGCTTGCCGATGCGCACGGGGTCCCAGCCCGTGCGTGGTCGGCTTGCCCGAGAACCCGTACCCCGGCATCGACGGGATCACCACGATGGAACGCGTCGCGGCGCTCGCGCCGTGCGCCGTCGGGTCGGTGAGCCGGATCGATGATCTTCAGCTGCTCGACGATCGAGCCGGGCCAGCCGTGGCGTGACGACGAGCGGGAGCGCGTCGTCGTGCTTGCGAGCGAACGTGGATGAAGTGGATGTCGAGCCCGTCGATCTCGGTGATGAAGTGCGGGACAGGCGTTCAGCCGCGCCTCGCACTCGCGCCAGTCGTACTCGGTCCGCCCAGTAGCGCAGCGAGCGTCCTGCATCGTCGCGAGCGGCACGCCCTGCGAGTCGATCCTCGACGGTCTCCTTCTCGGGCCAGCGCGTGGCGGCGATGCGCGCGACGCAGGTCATCGAGATCCGCCTCGGAGGTCTCGAACCGTGAACGGGCGGAGTCGCCGTGCCGTCCGCTGACTTCGCGGTCGTGACAGCCATGTGGGCTCTCCTTGCTTCGCGAGCCAGCGCTCCCAGGTCCTACGCGGCCGAGTCCGCAACAAGCGGCGTTTGTCGCACCCGGAGCGCGACATTCGTCGCGTGCGGGCGTACGTCATTTGGCTCATGGCGGCCGTCGCGGTAACGTGATCGAGTTGCTCTCCCGACCCTTGCCACGGCGAGGGGGACTCGCCCATCAGCACGCAAGCACAGCTGCCTCGCCCTACGGCCGACGCTCAGCCCGACGGCCTATCGAGGCCTGCGCTGGCTCTCGCTCCGCTACGTCGGCGGCGTGGTGCTGCTGGCGGCCGCCTACTACGGCGCCGCGAAGGTTGGCCAGACGCTCCGCTACACCGCCTCGGTCTCGGCGATCTGGCCCGCGGTGGGGGTCGGAATCGCGGCCCTCTACCTGTGGGGAATGCGGTGGTGGCCGGGGGTGCTGCTCGGCGAGCTCGTCGTCAACGGAGAGCTTCTGCTCGACGACGGCGCGTTCCCCCTCGGAAGCCTCGTCGGCCAGCAGGCGGGGAACATGGCGGAGATCGTCGTGGGCGCGCTGCTGCTCCGCCGGCTGATCGGGCCCGGCGCCGCGATGGACCGCATCGAACAGGTCGGCGGCATGCTCATCGCTCTCGGCGATCGCCACCGCGATCAGCGCGACGGCGGGCACGATCTCCATGGTCGCCGGCGGGATTGTCGACGAGTCGGACGTCGCGGAGTTCTGGCGCACCTGGTGGCTGGGCGACACGTCCGGGGCCCTGGTCGTCGTGCCGCTGATGCTCGCGTGGGCTCCGGATCCCGTGGGCGCCTGGCGGCGCTTCCGAACGTGGGAGGGCGCAGCGGTCATCGCGGCCGTCATCGCGCTCGCGGTCGTCGCGTCCTCGACTCATGAGCCGATCAGGTACGCGGTGTTCCCCGCGCTGATCTGGGCGGCGTTCCGGCTCGGGCCTCCCGGGGCGACGCTGTCCATAGCGATCACGGCGTGCGTGGCGATCGGCGTGACCGCCCACGAGCTCGGACCGTTCGACCAGCAGCAGATCAACCATCAGCACGCTGAGCACACAGCTCTACCTCTGGGTCCGGCGCTGACGACGCTGTTCCTGAGCGTCGTCGTGAGCGAGCGGGAACGATGGTCCCGGGAGCTCGCCGACGCACGGAGAACCGAGGGCGAGCGGACGGTGGAGGAACGCCGCCGGATCGCGCGGGACCTCCACGATTCGGTGTCGCAGGCGCTGTTCTCGACGGTCCTGCACACGCGCACGCGCCCAGAAGGCCCTGGTGCAGGAGGACGGCAGCGGCTCAGGGCGCGTCGGACAGTCGCTTGCCACGATCGCGGACCTCACGAGGAGCGTGCAGGGCGAGATTCGCTCGCTGATCTTCGAGCTGCGCCGCGACCCGGTGCACGACGGGCTCGTGGCGGCGCTTGCCCGTGCACGCCAGCGGGCTGGACGCCTCGGACGGGCTGACCATCGACGTGCGGGGGCCCGAGGCTCGGCTGCCGTTGTCGCCGCGCGTGGAGACACAGCTGTTCGCCATCGGGCGAGAGGCGCTCGCGAACGTGCGGCGGCACGCCGGAGCAACCGCCGCGCAGGTTCGCGTGGAGGCTCGGCGGCGGCAGGTCGTCGTCGAGATCCGCGACAACGGGCACGGCTTCGACCCCGCCGGCGGACACCCGGGTCACTTCGGCCTGGAGTCGATGCGCAGCCGCGCGCACGAGATCGGCGCCCGCCTGACGATCGCGAGCGCGCCCGGGGCCGGCACGGCGGTGCGAATCCGCGTCCCGGCGGAAACGGATGGGACGGCCTGAGATGGACGGAGACGATCTCCGTGGCTGGTGGTCGACGACCACGAGATCGTGCGGCGCGGGTTGCTCGCGTTCCTCGACTGCGAGCCCGACATCGAGGTCGTGGGCGAGGCGCCAGGGGGGCGCTCGAGGCCCTCGAGCTGCTCGCGGCGCTGGAGTCCGAGCGGCGCCGGCCGGACGTGATCGTCATGGACCTGCGGATGGCGCCGATCGACGGAATCGAATCGACCCGCCGGATCCGCGCCCTCTACCGCGACATCGAGGTGGTGGCGCTCACCTCGTTCGCCGAGGAGGAGCGCGTGCACGCCGCGCTCGAGGCGGGGGCATCGGGCTACGTGCTCAAGGACTCGGACGCCGACGACGTGGCCGCCGCCGTCCGGGCTGCGCACCGCGGCGAGCTGCAAGATCGATCCCCTGGTCGCGAGGCGCCTGATGTCACCGCTTCGCGAGGGGCGAGGGGTCGACCGGGTCGCCGAGCTCACATCCCGGGAGCTGGACGTGCTGCGGCTGGTGGCGGCGGGCAAGCCGAACAAGCAGATCGCCAACGAGCTCTCGATCAGCGAGCGCACGGCCAGGACGCACGTATCCAGGATCCTCCGCAAGCTCCATCTGAGCTCGCGCACCCAGGCCGCGCTCTGGGCGGTCCGGGAGGGCCTGGTGGAAGTGGAGCGCGCGCCGCACTAGGTGCCTCAGCCGCCGGCTGCGGCCTCGCGCCAGAACTCGTCGAGCCGGGCGTTGAACCTGTCCGGGATCTCCTGGAAGGGCTGGTGGGCCTCCCCGGGCCAGCACCTCGAAGCGCGCGTTCGGGATCGCCGCGGCCACGGCTTGGCCGACTCGCGGCGGCAGGATGACGTCGAACTCCCCGGCCAGCACGAGCGTCGGGACGGTGATCTCCGCGAGCCGGTCCGCCGTGTCGTGCGTCAGGCAGGCATCGACCTGGGCTTGAAAGGCCTCGACGGATTGCTGGTGGGGGAAGGCCATCGCCTCCTCGACGATCTGGTCCACCGAGCCGTCCGCGTGTGCTCGCGGTGTGTACACCCAGGTGAAGAACGCCTCGAAGAAGGCGCGCTCGCTGGGCGCCGCCTCAGCCAGCCAGCGCCAGAAGTTGAGCTGGGAGCGGAAGAGGGCGTCCGGGCGGGCGTAGGTGCTCACGAGAACGAGACTGCGGACGAGCTCCGGATGGCGAAGCGCCAGCTCCTGCGCGATCGCGCTTCCCATCGAGAAACCGACGACATGGGCGCTCGAGACCTCGAGCGCTTCGAGCAACGCCGCGGCGTCGTCGGCGATGGCGGCGCCGACGGCGGGCCGTCCAGCAGCGGCGTCCGGCCCACCCCGCGGTTGTCGAAGGCCGTGACGCGGTAACGGTCCGCCAGCCCGTCGAGCTGCGGCTGCCACGCCTCGGCCGGATCGCCGAGCCCCGCGATGAGCAGGACGTCGGGTCCTTCTCCGCGCCGCTCGACCCACAGCTCGACGGCGCCGGCCTGTACCCGTTCGCCCATCCTCGACCCCCAGGTCTCGTTTCAGGTCGGCGTGAGCCTCCTGCGTCCGCAACCCGCCGTCAAGCGCGCGAGCCGGCGTGCGAGCATCGCGCCGTGGAGATCGCCACGACGGACTACCACACGGCGGGGGAGCCGTTTCGCATCGTGGTCGAGGGCGCCGTCGACATCCCGGGCGACTCGGTGCTAGCGCGTCGCGAGTACGCCGGCTCGTCGGAGGCGGTCGAGCAGGTGCGCCGGCTGCTGTGCCACGAGCCGCGCGGGCATGCCGACATGTACGGAGGGTTCATCGTCCCGCCGGACGACGACGGGGCCGACTTCGGCGTGCTGTTCTGGCACAAGGACGGCTACTCGACCGCGTGCGGCCACGGGACGATCGCGCTCGGCGCGTGGGCCGTCGAATCGGGGCGGGTGGACGCGCCGGCGAACGGCGGAGTCGACGTGACGATCGACGTCCCGTCCGGCCGCGTGGTCGCGCACGTCGAGTGCCGCGGCGGCGCCGTTGAGCGCGTCGCGTTCCGAAACGTGCCGTCGTACGTCATCGCCCGAGACGTGCCCGCGGGCGACGTCCGCGTCGACGTCGCCTACGGCGGGGCCATCTATGCGTTCGTCCCGGCGAGCCGGCTCGGGCTCACGATCGCGGTCGGCGCGCTGCCGGAGCTGATCGGCGCGGGCCGGCGGATCAAGGCGGCACTCGCGGACAGCGAGGTGGCGGCGCACCCGGAGGATCCGAGGCTCTCGGGCATCTACGGCACGGTGATCCACGACCAGGTCGGGTCACGGCACCACCGCAACGTCGTCGTGTTCGCGGACGGCGAGGTCGACCGCTCGCCGACCGGCTCTGCGACCTCGGCGCGGACCGCGCTCCTCCTGGACGCCGGCGAGATCGGCGAGGGCGAGAGCTGGCGCAACGACTCGATCGTCGGGACGTCCTTCAACGCGCGCGCGATCGGGCGCGAGCCGGGCGGCGTCCTCACCGAGGTGGAGGGCACCGCGTTCCGGACGGGCGAGCACCGCTTCGTGCTGGACCCGCGGGACGAGCTGGGCACCGGGTTCGTGCTGCGCTGACGATCAGCCGCCGGGGTGCTCCTGCCGGAGTGGATCGAGCTCCGGCGGGCCGTACGCCACCTCGATCCGCAGGCCGTCGGGATCGAACACGAACATCTCGTAGAAGCCCGGAATGTCCTTGTCCTCCTCCGGCGGGAAGTGGATCGTCACGCCCGTGTCGAGGGCGAAGCGGTGGGCGGCGTCCACGTCGTCGCGCTGCTCGACATAGAAGGCGAGGTGCTCCATGCCGACCTCGTAGTAGCGGTACTCGCCACCGTCGGCTTGGCGAAGACCGAGGTACTGGTCGCCGAACGCCAGGTAGACGACCTCCTCGGTGCCGCGATAGGTGGGGAAGCGCCCCGCCTCCCTCATGCCGAACGGACCGAGCAGCCCGAGATAGAAGGCGAGCGAGCGCTCGAGGTCACTCACCGCGAGATCGATGTGATGGATCGAGACGCCCATTGGAGCGGCCTACGACTGAGGCCTCAGGGACCCGGATCGGGGTCGGCCGCGTCCTTGGTGAGCGGCGCGAAGGCTTGCGCCCGTGCGTAGAGCTTGTACAGCCGCAGCTCGTCGGAGAACTCGCTGGCGCACACCTGCTGGAAGATCCGGTACGCCTTCTCGTCGGAGAGATCCGACACCTCCGACTTCGAAATCTGTGGCGTGAGCTGCCCGCGTATGTCCTCGATCGTCGCGTAGCGCCGCTCCATCGAGCCCCCGCGCCAGTCTCGGCAGTTCGCGAACTGGGCCGTGGAATTTCCGTGCACCAGGCCCACGCCCCGGATGTCGACCGTGGCGTCCTTGTCACGGCCGGCCTCACCTCCGCCGCCGTCATCACCGCACGCTGGCAGCGCGACCGCCGCCGCCACGAGGGCGAGCACGGCGAGGCTCTTACGGCTCACGCCCCTCACGGGTTCAGTTCGGCGAGGTGTTTCCTCAGTGCCTGCGCCTCGGGCGACTCCTCGAAAGCCTGCGCGGCGGCGGCTCGGCTCATGGCCGTGCTGCGCGCGGCCGCGCTGCCGGGCCTGGCCGGCCGGACCCACCAGTCGCAGTCCGTCGGCCCGGTGTCCTCGTCGGGCCCGTTCCCGCACTCGACCAGGTAGTTGAGCTTGGCGGCGTCGTCGTTGCCGACGCTCGTCGCGCAGTTCGACGGCAGGACCTGAGGCGGCGCTCCCGGGAGGCGTCCGGCTTCGCCCGGACCGGTGACGCTGCCAGGCGTCCCGTCGCTGCCGGTGTTGTCGTACCAGCAGTTTCCGGTGTTCGTGCTGAACAGCTCGCCCCACCAGAAGTCGTTGCCGTTCGGCCTGCTCTGGTTCGCGCCGCGCGTGTAGGCATTCCCGAACATGCCGATGGCTCTCGGGAGGCGGAAGCCCCTCGGCGCTCTGCCGACCTGGTTGCGGAAGAACTGGTTGCCGCACGAGGTCGACAGCCCGTTGGCGGGCGCCCCCGGGCACGAGACGCCGGGGAAGATGTCGCCCTCGGCGCCACCTCCGTTCGTGAACGAGTCGGGAACGGCGAACAGCATCGCCCCGTCGCGCCAGTTGTCGAAGATCCAGTTGTGGTGGACCCGCGCGTCGTTCATGCCGGCGTAGATGATGCCGGTGCCGATCGGCACACCCACCAGCGGCGCCACGGGCGGATTGCTCTTGTAGAGGTCGAGGTTGTTCGCGTAGATGAAGTTGTGGTCGATCCGCGAACTGTCGGCCGGGAAGCCCGGGTGACCGGCGGCCGACAGCGTGTCGCTCGAGATGCCGGTCATGTTGCCGTAGATGTGGTTGCGCGTGATGCGGACCGCGTTCCCCATCGAGCCCGAGTACCCGAGCGCAGAGCCGTGAAGGTCGCACCTCCTGATGACGGTGTTGGGACGCGGGGCGTCGGGATAGAAGTCGGTCCGCTGAGAGCCCGTCTCGGGAGACGCGCCCGGGTACACCGCCGCGTCACCTGCGCCGAACCCCTCGCAGTTCTGGACGAGGCTGTGATCCGAGGTGAAGGAGAGGTGGCCGTAGTCGGCGCCCCAGAAGAACTTCACGCGGTCGAGCAGGATCCCATCGACCTCCTCGTTGTAGAACGTGTGTTCCCGCGCCCCGCGCACGAGGAAGTTGCGCCCGACGAAGCCGTCGGCGCGGTCGACTCGCAGAACGACGTGCTTGGCATAGCCGCCCGGCTTCGCCCCCGGCCTCTTCCCCATGAAGAGCTCGACCCGATAGCGCGTGCCGGCATCCATGATCACGTCCTCGGGCTTCGGCCCGGTGCCCTCGATCTGGAGGTTGCACCGCAGGCAGCGGCCCAGCTCCTGCCCAGGGATCCCCCTGCGGTCGGAGCGTGGCGGCTCTAGCGGATCGCCCGTGATCGCGCGCCCCTGCACGTAGATCAGGTTCTGGTCGTTGGGGCACGTGACCTGATACTCGTAGCTCGGCGTGAGATCGCCGCTGGCGTCCCTCTGGAGCAGGCTCGGATTGCACCGGGGGTCGTTCTCCGGGGCGCGACGCGACTTCCGCTCGGTGTAGCGACCCGGCATGATCGCGATCCGGTCGTTGTTGCCCGCGTCGAATACGGCTTCCTGGACCGACCGGTACTCGCACTGTCGCGCGAGCCTCTTGTTGATCCTGACGAGCCGCCGCGCCTGGCGCTTCGAGAGCTTGGTCTTCCGCTGGCTCGGACGGAGGCGGTAGCCCTTCTTCCGGGCCTGGCGCACAGCTCTGCGCAGGAGCGCCATCGAGCGGGCACCGTTGTTCCCCTTGCAGACGACGAGCACGTCGCCCGGCCCCTTTCCGCTCGCGGCAGACTTCAGCGAGCGCGCCTTGGGGACCTTGCCGCCGGCCGGCGGGCTGACTGGAGTTGTCGGGGCCGGGGTCCGGCCAGTACGACGGCCGCTCGAGGTGAGCCAGGGCGAATGCCGGCACAACGAGCATCACGGCTGCGAGCGCGACACCCAGCCACACAGCACGCGTTGGGAACCGCCGCTTACGTGTTGACTTCTCCAGCAACCCAGCCCTCCTGGCCTTCGTCGTCGAGCCCACGCGGCCCCGGCATGGGGACGCGGCGCCTCCGCCTTCGGCGACGAGCGCAGCGGGCAACAGCTTCATCTGACACTTCGGGCAGTGCCCCGGCTCGTCGCTGACGACCTCGGGGTGCATCGGACAGGTATACGGGCCTGCGGGGGCGGCGGTCGCGAGAAGCTTCATCCCGCACTTCGGGCAGCTGCCCGGCTCGTCCTGAACCACCTCGGGGTGCATCGGGCAGGCGTAGACCACGGGGCCCTCGGGCGCCTCCATGTCCATCTCCGCGATGAAGCCGACGGTCTTATCCGGCTCGGCCTCGAGGTACGGACCAATCCGCTCGCGCTCCGCGACCATGTCGGGGTTCGTTCGCAGCGTCTCGAACTCCACCGCGAACGACTCCTCGACGGGATCGTCGCTCACCCGAATGGCGGCAAGCGGGTAGACGCGATCGGGGGTTCTGTGCTCGAGCGTCAGCTCGCCCGAGTTGTCGAATAGGACATCGACGACCACGCGCTCGGACGGCGCAAGAACGACGTCCTCGACGAACTCCTCGCGCTCGACGTGTCCGCTGTCCCCGCCGACAAGCTTCATCCGGGCGCCTGGCAGCGCCACCTTGAACGTCCGGGTGTTCGCGGTGTTCGTCAGGTAGAGCCGAGCGACCTCGCCGAGCTGCGCTTCGAGTGCCAGGGCCGTCTCGCCGTTGACCAGGAGCAGCTCGCCGAAGCGGCCCATCGCCACATAGTTGGTCTCCGTCCGGCTGAACGGGGCGACCTTGCCGCCCTCGATCAGAATGTCGTCCAGCGTCAGGAGGACGTCGCGGTTGGCCGGAGCCCAATAGTCGGAGTCCGCCGGGACGACGAGACAGTTCCCGTACAGGCCCATCTCCTGGCCGTAGTCCTCGCGGATGTGCGGGTGGTACCAGTACGCCCCCGGGTCGGGGAAGGCCACCCTCGCCGAGAAGCGCTCACCGATCTGAATCGGCGTCTGTGTCTCGTGCGTACCGTCGAAGCGGTTCTCGAGGCGGAGGCCGTGCCAGTGCACCGTGGCATCCATGTCGCCCTGGTTCTCGACGTGGACGACGATCTCGGCGCCCTCCGGCACCTTGAGGACGGGCCCCGGAATCGAGCCGTTGTAGGCCAGCATTCTCACGGTCGCGTCGCCCAAGCGCTTTGTTACCGGAGCCACCCGGAGCTCAAGCTCGTCTCCGTCCGAGAGCTCGACGATCTGCGGAGACTGAGCCTCCGATAGTCCGGTGATGTCCGTCGGAAAGTGGTCTGTGGTGTTGCTCATGTCGCTCCTGCGATTTCAGCGTCGGGTGTGAACGAATCTGACCGCGAGGCTTCGATCCTCTCGGCGAGGAACTCGGCGTCGTCCTTGACCCAGCCGAGTAGTGCGGACCCGCGGGTGTGCTGCCACTGCATGCCGAGGAAGTAGAGACCCTCGGCCCGTGTCACCCCGCGCTGGTGGATGACGCGCCCATCCGCATCGAAGACCGGCACGTCGATCCAGGAATGGTCGACTCGGAATCCGGTGGCCCACACAACTCCGGCCACGTCGACTTCAGCTCCGTCGTCGAACCGGACGGCCGAGCCGTGGGCACTCACGGCTCGGCCCTGCAGCTTCACGCCGAGTCGTCTCCGCAGCCGCCGGGGCGTCGATCCAATCAGCGTGTCACGCTCCGACATTCGACGTCCCATGCGGGAGTCGACCGTCTTCCGGATCAGGCCTGTCTTCTCGAGGAACCAGAAGAGGTCGCGGCCGAGGATGCGCTGAGGCAGCGGCATCTGCCGCGACCCGATCGACAGGTGCACCTCGCGCGAGGCTGATAGCTCCTCCGCAATCTGAAAGCCCGTGTTCCCGCCGCCCACCACGAGCACTCGCCCTTCGGGGACCGACTCGGGGGACCGATACGCGGTGCTGTGCATTTGCACGACCCCGTCGCCAAGGTCGTCGGCGAGCTGCGGCACGAGCGGCTTCTGGAACGGGCCGGTGGCGATCACAACCTGCCGCGCCTCGTATGTGCGGTCCTCGAGCTCCACGACGTACCGGTCGCCCTGGCGCCGCACTGCATTGACCCGGCTGTTTAGCTCGACTGGGAGGTCGAATCGGCGGGCATACTCGATGAGGTAGTCCGCAACCTCATCCCGGGTCGGATAGCGATCCGGGTCCCCGGGGAAGTCCATGCCCGGCAGACCGTCGTAGCGCGCCGACGTAAAGAGCTTCAGCGAGTCCCACCGTTCCCGCCAAGCGGCGGCCGGCTCAGACCCGGCCTCCAGAATCGTGAAATCTCTGCCGTGCTTTGCAAGGTGGTAGCCGAGGGCGAGTCCGGCTTGTCCGCCACCCACCACGACCACCTCGTGGCTGTTCAGCGTCCCGTCGGTCATCCTTGAGTCCTTCTAGTTGCGAGTCCGGTCCGAGTCGATCTCGGGTGAGCTACCACGTAAATCGGATCGTGCCTGCGGGTCAGGCCACCGGTACACATGGGCGCGCTTCTGCTTGAGCAGCTCCGCGTCCGCTCGCCACACGAGTTCGTTGGATGTCTCCCTGCTATCCCACGCGGCTACGCCGGCAGCGCACGACTGCAGGCTTGGCGTGGTCGACGTGACGCGAGCAATGATCTCGCGCGCCTCGTCCTCGGAGCAGTCCGGGAGCAGGGCAGCGAACTCGTCGCCTCCCCAGCGGCAGAGGACGTCGCCGTCTCGAAACTGGCCCTGCCAAGCAGCAGCCGCTGCTACGAGTAGCCGGTCGCCGGCCTGGTGGCCGTGGGCGTCGTTGAACCTCTTGAAGTCGTCGAGGTCCAGCAGCGCCACCGAGATGGGGCGGCCCGAGCGCTCCGCTTGGGCGAGCTCGCGATCCAATTGCTCATCCCACCCGCGCCGGTTTGCCAATCCGGTGAGCGGATCAATTCGAGCGAGCCGAGCAAACTCGCGGACCTCCTCCTTGAGCGCGGCGATCTGCCGGAGAAGCCCCGCGACATCCTCGCCGCCGCTCCTTCCGTTGCCACGGCTGGGGCGCCGTCTCATAGCCCGTTATGCGCCCTGCAGCCCGCCGGAGCCACGCGCATCCTGATCGCCGCGTGTCGGCCTGAGCCGCACTGCGGTGCTCATCGCCCAGCGTGCGCGCCGAGCGCGGTACGCCAGCGGCAGACCGCCGCAGAGCGTGGCAGCGCGGTCGAGCCATTCAAGCGCCTGCTCGAAGTCGCCCACGCGCGCGTAGGCCTCAGCGCGATCGAAGCTCGCCTCGATCACCTCCTGATGTTTCGCTTCACGCGCCACGCGCTCGTCCCACCCGCGGTCGTCGAACGGCTCTTGCGGCAGATCGGGTACGGCGCGCGGCCGCCTCGTGCGATTCGACTGGTCTGACGAGGAGATGGACATGCTCCGCTCCTGACTGCCGATCCACGTCGGGCGAACCCAACGTTCAGGCCGGCCAAGGTGTTGGAGCCGGAGAGGCTCCGCCAGGGCGCGTGAGGCGGAGCGCCGTGTGACCATACCACCGAATCCGGGAAGACTCTCCGTAAAGACCCTCGAGATCATGAGCTACCGGGAAACAGAGCATCTCCGTGTTCTGATCGCGAACGAACGTCAGGACCGGCTCGAGCTCGTCGTGCCGATCGTGGCCTCGCTCGGCCACGAGGTAATCGCTCGCTCGGTCGAAGTGGACGAGGTGGGTGCGGTCACCGCCCAGGAGCGCCCGGATGTGGCGCTCGTGGGGCTCGGCGCGAGCTCGGAGCACGCGCTGGTGCTGATCGAGCGGATCGTCCAGGAGGCCGCGTGCCCGGTAATCGTCCTGATCCACGCTCCTGATCCCGGCTTCGTCCGCGAGGCGTCCAAGCGCGGGGTGTTCGCCTACATCACCGACGGCGACCCCGCCGACCTACAGAACAACATCGACATCGTTCTGCGCCGCTTCACCGAGTACCACGACCTCGAGGGGGCGTTCGGTCGCCGGGCGACGATCGAACGTGCCAAGGGAATCCTGATGGAGCGGCACTCGGTGGGTGACCAGGCCGCGTTCGACATGCTGCGCAACCAGTCGCGAACCGCGAACCGCAAGCTCGTGGACCTCGCGGCGGCCGTCGTCGACGGCCACGCGCTGCTGCCCACGCAGACGCCCGAGCCGGCCGACTAGAGATCAAATCACCCATTTCGGGTGAAGCACCTTTCTCCCGGATGCACCAACGTGGACTCTGTGAGATCCGTGCGACTGATGGTGACGACGGGACTTACGCTCGTCGCGCTGCTGCCTACTGGATGCGGTGGCGATGATGACGGCGGGACATCCGAGGCGACCGCGCCTGCCGGTACAGCCACAACGCCGACGGCGACACAGCCGGAAGCGATTCCAGCGGTGGTCAAGGTGTCCATTGGAGACAACTTCTACAAGCCGAAGGACCTCGATATCCGGCGAGGGCAGTCGATCAGCTGGCGTAACCAGGGGGCGGTCGCGCACACCGTCACCTCCGACAGCGCCAGCGCAGTCAAGTTCGACTCGGGCAAACTGAACCCGGGCGGCGTGTACGCGCTGAAGCCCAACACGATTGGCGGAATCACGTACTACTGCACCATCCACGGCAAGGCGCAATCCGGCACCGTCACTGTGGCTCGCTGAGAGACGCGAGCCTGACCCCCTCAGAGGTAGTACGTCAGCTTGTCGCAGAGCCAGCTTTGGAGGCGTTCGCGCGTGCCCGAGGGCGGCACGCCTTGCTTCGAACGGGCGATGTCCGGCT
The DNA here is from genome assembly GCA_963741455.1 of uncultured Thermoleophilaceae bacterium. Classification (GTDB taxonomy): domain Bacteria; phylum Actinomycetota; class Thermoleophilia; order Solirubrobacterales; family Thermoleophilaceae; genus JACVRW01. The sequence goes on along the minus strand of CAVUIF010000009.1, from coordinate 240,355 downwards.
CGAACAGCCGCTCGTTCAGCAGAGCGGCGGCCTCGGTGCTGCGGGCGATCATCATGATCTCCGAGTTGCGGTAGAGCGCCCATGCGTCGAGGTTGACGGTGCCGAAGCTGACGACGTCGTCGGCGACCACCACCTTGGCGTGGACGACCGTGCCGGGGAGTTCCCAGATCTCCGCGCCTGCTGCGAGCAGGTCGGCGTAGCGATGCTTGAGAGCGGCGGTCGCCTGTGAGTTGTTCGACTTCTCCGAGACGACGACCCGCACCTTCACACCGCGCCGTGCGGCCGCCAGGATCCGTTCGATGATGTCGCCGTCCGTGAGGTAAGGGTTCATCACGTCGAGGCGCTCGCGCGCTCCGTCGATCTGCTCCCGGATCGCCTGCGAGGCCGCGACGAAGCCGCCGGGAATCACCTGAGCGAGCGCGACCGGTGTCGAGCCGCTGTCGGCCGGCTCGGGGAAGAGCGGTGACAGGTCTTCCGGGAGCGGCCCGCCGTGGCCGTGGAAGCTCGTCAAGAACGCCGCCTGCGCCTGTCGCACGACGTCCCCGGTGACGCGCCCCATCACGTCGTGGAATCCGCCGTCGTTGAAGTGATCCTCGATGCCTGCGCCGCCGGTCCAGGCGACCGCCCCGTCGAGGATGTACAGCTTTCGATGGTCGGCGCGGCCAGCCTCGTCCCAGCGCCAGTCGAGACGCTGGTCGTTTGGGAAGAGGCCATCCCGGTCGGGCAGGAACATGTCGTTGACGACGATCTGCGCGCCCGCCTCTGCGAGGTGCGTGAACATCTCGCGCGCCTTTCCGTACGGCCTCGAGCCAAGTCCGTCGACGATCACACGCACCTCGACACCGTCCGCCAGCTTCCTCTCGAGGAGTGCGGCCATGCGCAGTCCAACCTCGCCCTCCCGCCAGCCGAACATGAGGATGTGAACTGACGAGCGCGCGGCCTCGACGTCCTCGAAGATGCGCGGAAAGAAGTCCACGCCCTCGACCCAGGGCTCGATCGTCGCCGCCGTCGACCACGCGAAGTCGAACGCCGCATCGCGTGTACGCGGCCGAGCCTGCGATGCGAAGGCCTGCGTCGCGACCTGCGCGTCTGCAGATGTCACGGCGTCCTGCGGCGGCGGCCAGCTGGAGCGCTGGGTAATCCCAAGCACTCGCCGATGGACGACCAAGAGAGCCACCGCAGCCAACCCGCCCATCACTGGTGGCCCGCGCCTCATTCGTCGATGTCCCGCGGCATCGGCGGGAAGAAGTTCCGGCCCTCGACCTGTACGTCCACCGTGGATGCGACCGTCTCATCGAATGCGCGGGCGCGGACATGGTTCATGCTGCCAACCCTCGCCGACCCCGCGATGAAACGCCAGGAGGCCACTGCACCGCGTCGCCGGCGGTGGCTGCCTTTCGGGGACCCGTCACGTGTGCGCCGGCTGGTCAAGGTGGTGGCGTGGCTGGCGGGAATCGCGTTGGCGGTCGCCGTCCTCGGGCTGTTCGGCGTCGACGTGACCGGCTGGTTCGAGAGCGTGTGGGACGCGCTCACGGGGGTTGGGTTCGGCTACCTCGTGGCCGGCTGGACGCTCCAGACGTTGCAGACCACGCTGACGGCGCTGGGCTGGTACTTCATCCTGCGCGCCGGCTATCCGGACGCGCCTGCGCCGTACCGGCAGGTGCTCGCGGCGTACGCCGCCGGCGTCGCGCTGAACGGCTTCCTGCCGGCCAACATCGGCACGTTCGTGATGTTGCTGATGTTCATCGCGATCATCCCGGGCGCGAATCTCCCGGGGGTCCTGGGCGGGATGCTCGTGCAGAAGATCTTCTTTACCCTCGCCGGCGCCTTCGTCTACGTGTACCTGTTCGCGTCCGTGTCGGGCACGTTCGAGCGCCAGTTCGAGCTGGTGCACGACCATCCGTGGCTGGTTTTCGCTATCGCTGCCGGTGCGGTAGGGCTGATCGTCATCCTCCTCCGCCTCTTCCGGCGCAAGCTGCCCGAGCTGATCGCGAGGGCCAAGCAGGGCGGCGCGATTCTCGCGCGCCCCCGCGAGTACCTGGTGCGCGTCTTCCTGCCCTCGTTCGGAGCGTGGCTGGCCAAGCTCGGAGTGATCGCCGTGTTCCTCGCGGGCTACGGGATCACGGTCACTTTCCACACGGTGATGTCGGTGATGGGCGGCAACTCGATCGCGAACATGGTCTCCGTCACGCCGGGCGGCGTGGGCGTCAACCAAGCCACCAACGTGGCCGCACTCGGCGGCGTGACCGACGCATCGACCGCCACCGCATACTCACTCGGCCAGCAGCTCGCCATCACCGCATGGAACATCGCCTTCGCCGTCGTGCTCGTGGTCTGGGCATTCGGCTGGGCAGGCGGCAGGGAGCTCGTCGAACAGTCATACACCGACGCCAAGGTCAAGGTCGCAGAGCAAAAGGAACAGCGCGCCGCGAAACGCGCGGCGAAGCGCTCGACCGGCGAAGGGCGCCGTTCACGCCTCCGCCGCCGTCCGTAGGCAGTCTCAGGGTCAGATTGGGAGATCATCGTCCGGGAGATCCTCGATCACACCGCGCAGCCGAAGCGCCTCGGTGAGGATGGGCGGTGCCCGGCTCGATTTAATCCGGCAGCGGTCCGACGAACTCGACGCCGTATTCCTTGGTCGCCCGCTTGATCAGCGACCCTTGGACCGAATCGAGCGGCGGCAAGCCGCCCGGTCGCGACGCGAGGGTGATCGCGCGGTAGAACTCCCCATGGCGCGGTGTCGTAAGGATGAGGTAGCGCGCCTTTTCCGACTCGACTCGGAAGCCGTGAACGGTTCCACCCGGTACGTGCGCGAATGAACCGGCCGGCGCGCGCACTCCTGGCCGATCACCGATGAAGAGCGTTAGCTCCCCTTCCAAGACATAGAAGGACTCCATGTCGTCCCGATGCCGGTGTAGCGGGACGCTTTCCCCGCGACTGGCCTGCTCGTCGACGAGGCAGAATGCTTCTCCCGTCTGCTCCCCTGTCGCAAGAAAGTGGGTGGACGTCTCACCCATCCACCGCAGCTCACCCTCTTCGGGTTGGTAGAGGTATGCGCCGGCTTCATCACCCATGGTGGCCGCTCCCGCAGTCGCTAACAGGTACGGCGCGACAGGCTAGTGACGACCCGTTGGAGCGGCCCTGTTCCAGCGGCGGTTCCGCGTGGGAGAGGCGGCCCCGGAGAGTGGGCGGTGCCCGGCTCGAACGGGCGACCTCCTGCTTGTAAGGCGCGAGCAGCTGCTGCGGTCTACTGCGGTCTGTCGCTCAGACCGCTCTGTGAGCTATTTCCCTCCCCCAGCTGCTGCGCTTTGCTGCGGTTTGTCGCTTCCACAGCGCTTCCACATTCGCTCCCGCTTTCACGCGATTGGGAGAGCCTGCGTCGACGGTCCTTAGCGGTCGTCGATGCATGGTGCGTAAGCGCGGATAGGCCATGCGAAAAACGCTGGTCCGCCTCCTTTCATGGGAGTCCGACATTCTCGCCGCGCGAGGACGACTGGGGTTGTCGCATCGCTCACCTTAGGGTTGCTTGCTTGGCTCGGCGCGCACCAGACCTCGACGCGGCCTGAGGTTTCTGAGAGGGTTGCTCAACGCACCCTTAGGAGGCTCGCTTGGGCGGAGCAAAGCTGTTGTTGGCGCTGGCATTGGTAGTTGGGGCCGTGGGCCTCGCAGCCTGCGCAGACGATGACGGGGACGAGGGCGGAACAACTACCGGCGCAGAACAGGCCGGAACGACCGCTGGCGGAGACGAGACCGGGACGAGCGCCAAGGAGGGCGGCGAGCCAATCCGGATCAAGACGCATCTGGCTCCGGTCAACGCGAGCGGCGAGACGACGGGCGAGGTTCTTTCCGGGTCCACCATCGGCGACTCAGCCTTCTGCGCCGGGGGGCGGTTCGGCGAGAGGAAGGAGCCAGGAAGCGACCTGGTGACAAGGATATTCCGGTGCTCCGGTGGCACCCTGACGATCACCTTCACCTCGACACCACCTGACGTGGAACAACGCAGCGATTGGGAGGTCGTGAAGGGCCTCGGCCCCTTTGAAGGTCTCAGCGGTGGGGGCCGGATGAGGGGGGTGCTCGAGTCGAGAGACGGGGAGGGTCGCGAGATCTTCACCGGAACGGTCACCCGATAGCCGGCCACTTGGCCGGAGCTCGCGCCACTCGACTTAACAGCCCGGCCGTTTGGGCCCGCGGACCGCTCGATGAGGGTGTCGCGCTCCGACGGAAGCGGCTGTCCACCAAGCCTGGCTGCGGGCTCCCGCCTTGGACGAGCTGGACGAGCTGCAGGAGCGCCCGCGCCTCAACGGACCGAAGGCGGTGCATAGGCAGGACGAAGGGACGGAGCACGACGCCGTCGCTCTCGCGTTGCGCGAAGCAGCAGCGGCCGGGCGTGCCAGCGGCGATTCCCCGTCGGAGAGCCGGCCCGGGAAGATGGGCGGTGCCCGGCTCGAACGGGCGACCTCCTGCTTGTAAGGCAGGCGCTCTACCAGCTGAGCTAACCGCCCAAGCGGCCGAGTCTAGTGGCGGTCGAAGCGGGCGAAGTAACCAACAGCGGAGCCGGACCGCTCGACATATTCGAGCCCCGCTCGCGCTGCTCGCTCGCGCACGCGCCGTGGGCTGACCCAGTGTGGATCGCCGAAGAGCTCGCCGACAACGAGCCTGCCGCCGGGCTTCAGCACCCGAGTCAGTTCGCCGAGCGCCGCTCGTTGATCCGGGATCTCGCCGAGGACCGTCACCAGGAACGCGGCATCGAAGCTCTCGTCCGGGTACGGGAGTTTGCGCGCGTCGCCCCGGGTGGGGACGACGTTCCCGACGCCGCGTTCGCCTGCGCGGCGCATCGTGTGGTCGAGCATCTCCTGCTGCAGGTCGAACACGTCGAGCTGTCCGCCCGGCGAGATCCATTCGGCAACCTCGAGGCTGTAGAAGCCCGTCCCGGGACCGACCTCGAGAATGCGCTCGGCGGGCTTCGGTGCAAGCACTTCGCGCAGCCGCGCGCGCGTGATGAACGGATGTGGCGCCTCGACCCAGAAGCGCTGGCTATAGGGACACGCCGACGGGTTCTTGCGCCACCAGAGCGCCGCGGCGCCAAGCGCACCCAGGACCGCCATCGCAACCGCCTTCGCCTTCATCGCAGCCAGCCGAGTCTAGTATCCGCCGCCTTGAACGCTCGGCTCTTCTGGAAGGCCCTCGTCGTGCAGTTGATCGTGGTGGCGATCCCGTTCGCGATCCTCGCGGTCGCGCTCGACGAAGACTTCTTCGAGGACTGGGGCTGGCTGGTAGGCCCGATCGTCTGGCTGGCCTGCTCCGTCATCACCGCGCGCATCCTGTCCCTGCCGCTGGCCTACGCCCTCTTCTCCGCGGTGGCCGGCGGAGTGGCGGGCCTGGTCGTGATGCTTGCCACCTCGCACATCGCCGGCGTGGTGGCCGCGCTGCTGGTCTTCGCGGCCTCGTGCGGGAGTTATGACCCGCGGCTCGAGGCTGAGTCGGCCTCTGAGTAGCCCCGACGAGAATCGAACTCGCTCCCGGAGCTTGAAAGGCTCCTGTGCTCAAACCGTTACACCACGGGGCCGTGGACCTACGTTCTGGGTTCGATTCTAGGGCCGCCGGTCCGTCCGCTCGATATGCGAACATGTGTTCGTATGCGAGCGAAGACCCCCGAGAGGAAAATCGCTCGCCGGCTTCGCGGTCTCGGTTGGTCGCTGCGAGAGATCGCTCGCTTCCTGGACGTGTCGCTGTCGTCGGCCAGCGTCTGGACCCAGGACATATCGGGTCCGCCCAGGCGCGAGGTCTCCTTCCCAGAGGTTGCGAAGGAACTGGCGACGCGAGTGTGCCCGGGATGTAGACGCACTCTCCGGAGTCCGAGTACCACGCCGGACAGACGCGGTGCAAGGACTGCCGGAGGGAGTACATCCGAGGCCGCGGCGACCTTCACCGTCAGCAGACGCGGGCCGCTCGCGACAAGCGGCGGGCGGTCGCGAGAGCGCACGTGATCCAAATCCTCCGCTCAGGCCGCTGTGCAGACTGTGGGCTCCGGGATCCAGCCGTGCTCGAGTTCGACCATGTTGGCGAGAAGCGAACCGAGGTGGGAAAGCTGGTGCGCGAGGGCTATCGGTTGAAGCGTGTCACGGACGAGATCGCTCAATGCCAACTCGTCTGCGCCAACTGCCACAGACGGCGTACTGCGCAACGGATCCGTTCGTGGCGTATCGACGCGACATGGAGAACCGCGCGATGCACACGCCCGTTACGTCGTCGGAACTTCCTATTCCTCCTGGCATATCTGGAAGCCACGCCGTGCGTCGATTGTGGGGAGGCCGATCCCGTCGTTCTCGACTTCGACCACGTCGGTACCAAACGCGCCGGTGTAGTCCAGCTCGCCGACCGGGAGCACTCCATCGCTTCGCTCGAACGTGAAATTGCCGGGTGCGAGGTCAGATGCGCGAACTGCCATCGCCGACGGACAATCGTGGAGCAAGAGCACTTTCGCCATCATCTGCTCACGCCCCCGTAGCTCAATGGCTAGAGCGAGCGACTTTTAATCGCGAGGTTGAAGGTTCGAGTCCTTCCGGGGGTACTACTTGAGCAGCGCTGTCGCGCTCGCGTCGTGCTTCGCCGACAGGATCGCTACCAGCAGGCCCGGGAAGCGGTCGTTCAGGTCGTCTTCGCGCAGCGAGAGCATTCGGGTGCGGCCTTCGGGGCGGGTGCGGACCACGCCGCACTCGCGGAGGACGCGGAAGTGGTGGGAGAGGGTTGCCTTCGAGAGGCCCAGGTCGAAGGTGCCGCAGGTGCACTCGTCGCCGTCCGCGAGCTTCCGGACGATCTGGAGCCGGGCGGGGTCGCTCAGCGCGTGGAGTACGGCCGGGAGCTCGAGCTCCTCGCAGGATGGGTGATGTGGCTCTCTCATGCCTCAGCCGGTGCGATGTGCAAACTGTAGTCGAAGGTTCGACGAACGTCTAAATCAGTGCCGGAAATGACGGCGGGACGTCAGCACCATCGCCACGCCCGCCGCGTCGCACGCGTCAATGACCTCCTGGTCGCGCTGTGAGCCGCCGGGCTGGATGATCGCCCGCACGCCGGCGTCGATCGCCGCCTGCGGCCCGTCGGCGAACGGGAAGAACGCGTCCGACGCCAGCGCGGCGCCCTCCAGCGAGTGCCCGCCGGCGCGGGCCTTGTCGACCGCGATCCGCACCGCGTCCACCCGGCTCATCTGCCCTGCCCCGATGCCGACCGTCGCGAGACCGCGGGAGATGACGATCGCGTTCGAGCGCACGTGCTTGGACACCCGCAGGGCGAACAGCAGCTCGCCCCACTCCTCCTCGCTCGGCTTGCGCTCCGTCGCCACGCGCATCTCCTCGCGCAGCTCCATGCCGGTGTCTCTGTCCTGCACGAGCAGCCCGCCGCGCACGCGCTTCACGTCGTGCTCCGACACCGGGATCGTCCGCCGCTCCTGGTTCTCGAGCAGCCGCACGTTCGGCTTCTGCTTGAGCAGCTCGAGCGCGTCCTCGTCGTAGCCGGGCGCGAACGCCGACTCCACGAAGATCTCGCTGAGCTTCGTCGCCAGCGCGAAGTCGACGTGCCGGTTGAAGCAGAACACCCCGCCGAACGCGCTCTGGGGATCCGAGGCGAGCGCCTTGTCGAACGCCTCCTCGATCCCCGCCCCCACGGCCGCTCCGCACGGGTTGTTGTGCTTGACGATCGCCACGGCCGGCAGCTCGAAGTCCTCGATCAGCTTCCGGCCCGAGTCCAGGTCGAGCAGGTTGTTGAAGGTCAGCTCCCTGCCGTGGAGCTTCGACACCATCGACATCAGGTGCGTGCGCGCGCCCGTCTCGGAGTAGTACGCGGCGCGCTGGTGCGGGTTCTCCCCGTAGGCGAGGTCGAGCACCTTCTCGAACGAGCGCGTGTACTGCGAGGGGAAGTCGTCCTCGTGCTCGGCGAACCAGCGCGCGATCGCCGCGTCGTAGCGGGCGGTGTACGCGAACGCCTCCGTCGCCAGGCTCTCGCGCGTGCGCAGCGACAGGAGCCCGTCGCTCTCCTCGAGCTCGCCCAGGACGGCGTCGTAGCTCTCCGGCGTGACGACGACCACCGAGAACGGGAAGTTCTTCGCGGCGGCCCGGATGAGCGTCGGCCCGCCGATGTCGATGTTCTCGATGATCTCCTCCCGCTCGGCGCCGCGCCGGGCCGACACGCGCTCGAACGGATAGAGGTTCACGCACACGAGGTCCACGGGCTCGACGCCGTGCTCGTTCAGCGTCTCCACGTGCTCGCCCCCCGAGCGCACCGCGAGGAGGCCCGCGAAGATGCGCGGGTTGAGCGTCTTCACTCGGCCGTCCAGGATCTCGGGGAAGCCCGTGTAGTCCTCGACCGGGCGCGTCTCCACTCCCTCCTCCGCGAGCTCACGCGCCGTGCCGCCGGTGGAGACGATCTCGACGCCGAGCGCCTGGAGCCCGCGCGCGAACTCCGCGATGCCGCGCTTGTCGGAGACGCTCAGAAGCGCGCGCCGGACGCGCACCTCACCCGGGTTGGCGCGCTCGACGGCGGGCCGGTTCGCTTCAGCCATCTTCCACGCGGACCAGCCTCGGGTTGTCCGGGTCGAGCGACACGTTGCCGGCCGCGATCAGCCTCACGGCACGCGGCAGCAGCCGGTGCTCGACCTCGTGGAAGCGCTGACGGGTCGCCGCGATGTCCAGATGGTATGGAAGCTCGAACGCCTCCTGAAGGACGATCGGCCCGCTGTCGACGCCCTCGTCCACGAAGTGGACCGTGACCCCCGCCACCTTCACGCCGTGCTCGAGCGCCTGCTCGATCGCCCCGAGCCCGGGGAACGCGGGCAGGAGTGCCGGGTGGACGTTCACGATCCGGCCCCGGAAGCGGCGGATGAACGCCGGCGTGAGGAGCTCCATGAACCCCGCCAGGACCACGAGCTCGACGCCGCGCTCTCCGAGCCACCCCGCGAGTGCCTCGTCGCGCTGCTCGCGGTCGGGCTCGTCGGCGAGGGAGAACACGGCGGTCTCCACGCCCGCCGCCGCTGCCCGCTCGAGCGCGCGGGCGTCCTCGCGGCTGGACGCGACCGCGGCGATCTCGATGGGCTCCTCGCCATGAACCGTGTCGAGCAGCGCCTGCAGGTTCGACCCCTCGCCCGAGACGAGCACTCCGACCCGAAAGCTCACGCCGCGATGCGCAGCACCGGATAGGGGCCGCCCGTCGTCTCGAGCCGCCCGTCCTCGATCAGCTCGTCCACGCGCGCGAGTATGTCGGCGCGGCGCATGTGCGACGACGCTCCGTAGGCAGGCAGTCCGTCGTACGAGTTGCGCTGGATCTTCTTCGAGCGCGAGCCGTGCAGGATCTCGGCGCAGGTGGTGCGGCCGACGGCGGGCCTGGCGCCGCCCGCGACGGCCATGATCGCCTCGTCGAGGTTGCCGATCGCGACCGGGTCCGGCGGCGGAGCCGTGATGGCGAGCGACGGGTCGCACACGTCGCAGCAGGGCCCGGCCGCGTGCGCGGAGCTCGCCGCGGGGTCGCCGAAGTGGCGCAGGATCGCCGCGCGGCGGCAGGTCGTCTCCTCCACGTAGGCCCAGATCTCGCGGTACTGGCGCCAGCGCGCGCCGGCCGCGTCCTCGATCGAGGTGCGGCACAGGGCGGCAGCCCGCCCGTCGAAGGGCCGCTCGACGCGGCCGCGCACCAGGTCTGGAGCCGCGGGCGACGGGCTGATCACCTCGGCGCGCGTGAGGTGCCCGATCAGCGCGCGCAGCCGCTCGCCGTCGCCGCGCAGCCCGCGAACGAGCTCCGACGACGCGACCGAGTAGCGCCCGTCGCCGTCCGCGGCGGCGATCAGGCGGTCGGCGAGCCAGCCCGGCAGCCCCGGGTCGAGCTCCTCGCGCTTGATGAAGTGCACGTGCAGCGCCTTGTCGCGGTTCTCCGCGAGCAGCAGCGCCCGCGCAGGGGCGCCGTCGCGGCCCGCGCGACCGGCCTCCTGGTAGTACGCCTCGAGCGACGACGGCACGCTCGCGTGAACCACCGTCCGCACGTTCGGCTTGTCCACGCCCATTCCGAAGGCGTTCGTCGCGCAGATCACGCGGACCTCGTCCGCGAGGAAGCGGCGCTGCACCGTCGCGCGCCGCTCGCGGTCGATCCCGGCGTGGTACGCCACCGCCTCCTCGCCGAGCGCCGATGTCAGGTCGCTCGCGATCTCCTCCGCGCCCGCGCGCGTGCCCGCGTAGACGATCGCCGGCAGCGCGTCCTCGGCCCGCAGCGCCTCCGCCAGCATCGCCCGCTTCTCGTGGCCGCCCGGGCGCGCGACCGTGAACGAGATGTTCGGGCGGTCGAACCCCGTGGCCACCCGCAGGGGATCGCGGAGGGCGAGCCGGCGCACGACGTCGCTCGCCACCCGCGGCGTCGCCGTGGCGGTGGAGGCCACGATCGCCGCCGCGCCGAGCACCCGCGCCGCGTCGGCCAGGCGGAAGTAGTCGGGCCGGAAGTCGTGCCCCCACTGCGACACGCAGTGCGCCTCGTCCACCACGAACAGGCCCACGTCCACGGACCGCATCCGGTCGAGGAAGCCGACCGCCGCGAACCGCTCGGGCGCCACGTACAGCAGCTTCAGCTCGCCCGCCTCCGCTCGCGCGAGCACCTCCGCGTTCGAGCCCGCGTCCTGCTGCGCGTTCACGAGCGCCACCCGCTCGCCGAGGCCGCGCGCGGCGAGCGCCTCCACCTGGTCCTGCATGAGCGCGACGAGCGGCGACACCACCACCGTCAGGTCGTCGCGCAGGAGCGCCGGAAGCTGGTAGCAGAGCGACTTGCCGGAGCCCGTGGGCATCACGACCATCACGTCGCGGCCGGCGAGCGCCGACTCGCATGCCTCACGCTGACCCGGCCGGAATTCCGGGAAGCCGAAGTACTGGTGAAGCGCCGCCGTCGAGGTCCATGAGCGAGGAGGCCACGTTAACGCCGCATCCGGCGGTAGGAACGGGGCCGAACGAACTCGTTACGCAGGTACCGAGCTCTTTACGACCGGCAGCTCTTCGAGCGCGTACTTCCCGTTCGCCGACTCGGTCCGCTCGAGCGGATACTCGCCCGAGAAGCACGCGTCGCAATGGGTCGCGCGCGTGGAGCGGATCGCCTCGTAGACGCCCTCGAGCGAGAGGTAGCGCAGCGAGTCGCAGTTGAGCTCGGCGGCGACCTCCTCCTCGCTGCGCCCGTGGGCGACCATCTCCTGCGAGGTGGACATGTCGATCCCGTAGTGGCAGGGATGGCGGATCGGCGGCGCCGAGATGCGCATGTGGATCTCGGTGGCGCCCGCGTCGCGCAGCATCTGGACGATCTGGCGGGTGGTGTTGCCGCGCACGATCGAGTCGTCCACGACCACCAGCCGCTTGCCGGCCACCACCTCGCGCAGCGGGTTGAACTTCATCCTCAGGCCGTGCTTGCGCAGGTCCTGACCGGGCTGGATGAACGTGCGCGCCACGTAGCGGTTCTTGATCAGCCCGTCGTCGCGCGGGATGCCGGACGCCTTCGAGTACCCGGACGCGGCGGGGTTGCCGGAGTCGGGCACCGCGATCACCACGTCGGCCTCCACCGGAGCCTCGCGCCACAGGATCTCGCCCATCTTGCGCCGCGACACCTGCGTGCGGTTGCCCTCAAGGATCGAGTCGGGGCGCGCGAAGTAGATGTGCTCGAACACGCAGAAGGCACGCCGCCCCGGCTCCACCACCTGGCGCGACTCCACCCCGCCCGCGCGGAGGATCACCATCTCGCCGGGCTCGACCTCGCGCTCCAGCTCGGCGCCGATGATGTCGAAGGCACAGCTCTCGGAGGCGACGCACGGATCGTCGCCGAGCCGGCCGAGCGCCAGCGGCCGCAGCCCGGCCGGATCGCGGAAGGCGACGACGGCGTCCTTCGTCATCACGACCGTCGAGAACGCGCCCTCGAGCCGCGGCAGCACGTCGGCCACGGCGTCCTCGATGCGCTCGGCCTCGTGGTTCGAGAGCATCGCGGCCATGATCTCCGAGTCCGACGTGCCGCGGAACTGGATGCCGCGCTCGCGCAGCTCCGAGTGGAGCTCGACCGCGTTGATGAGGTTCCCGTTGTGCGCCAGCGCCACCTGGCGCCGGTCCGAGCGCCACACCGGCTGCGCGTTCTCCCACGCGGACGACCCGGTCGTCGAGTAGCGCACGTGCCCGATGGCCATCTCGCCCTGGAGCACGCGCAGCTTGTCCTCGTCGAAGACCTGCGACACGAGGCCGAGGTCGCGCACGGTCATGATCTGGTCCGCGTGGGTAGTGGCTATCCCGGCCGACTCCTGGCCACGATGCTGCAGGGCGAAGAGGGCGAAGTAGGCGAGCCTTGCGACCTCGCGCTCTGGCGCGAAGACGCCGAAGACACCGCACTCGTCGCGAGGCCCGTCCCGGAGGTCGAGGTCTCGGTTCATCGGGTGGAAGGTCGAGGGTAACAGCGGGCTAGGCGGCGAACGCCGCCGGAATCGTGTCCTCGAAGGCGGAGCGGAGGTCGGCCACCGGCACGTCGAGCGCGCCGTCGATGCTCAGGCTCTCGCCGCCCACCTCGCCGATGACGACGGCGGCATCGAGAGACTCGATGACCTCGCGCGGCCCGGCCACGATGACGCCGCCGGGCGCCTCGCCGAACAACGCGGCCTCGCCGTCGTCGATCGACACCCTCGCCCCGATCCCACCCTCGATGCAGCACTCCGCGAGGGCGCAGGCGATCCCGCCCTCGGAGATGTCGTGCGCCGTCGGAACCTCGCCGCTCCGCACCGCCGCGCGCACCCGCACCAGCGCGTCCGCGTGCGCCGCGAGATCGAGCGGCGGCAGCGAATCGCCCAGCCGGCCGCGCAGCTTCTCGAGCTCCGAGCCGTCGAGCGCCGGCTCGAACATCCCGATCAGCGCGATCGCGTGGCCCTCCTCCGCGAAGCCGGTGCGCGGCACGGCGTCAGGCTCGGGCAGCTTCCCGACCATGCCCACGATCGGCGTCGGGTAGATCGGCCCCTCGCCGCCCTCGTTGTAGAGCGACACGTTGCCGCCCACCACCGGCACGCCGAGCGCCAGGCACGCGTCCCGCAGCCCCTCGACCGCGCGCGTGAGCTGCCACGCGATGTGCGGCTTCTCCGGGTTGCCGAAGTTGAGGCAGTTCGTGAGGCCGAGCGGCTCGGCGCCGACACAGGCGAGGTTGCGCGCGCATTCGAGCACGGCCTCGACCGCACCCGTGTACGGATCGCACGCCACACGCCGTCCATTCCCGTCGATGCTGACCGCGATCGCCCCGGAGCCGCCGTCGTTCTCGAGCACGAGCACCGCGGCGTCGGCCGACTGCGGGCGCCGGATGGTGCGCGACCCGACGATCGAGTCGTACTGCTCGAAGACGAAGCGCTTCGAGGCGATGTTCGGCGAGGCGAGCAGCGCGAGCAGCGTCTCCCCGGCCGGAGCCTCGGCCGGCAGCCGTGCCGGCGGGTCCGGGTACACCGGCGCGGCCGGCTCCTCGGGCTCCAGGTCGTACAGAGGCACCTCGTCGACGAGCGCGTCGACCGGCATGTCGCCCACCAGCTCGTCGCCGTCGAAGACGCGCAGGTGCTGAGTGTCCGTGACCTCGCCGATCTCGGTCGCGCGCACGTCCCAGCGAGCGCACAGAGCGAGCACGTCCTCGAGCCGCGCGGGCTCGACCACGCACAGCATCCGCTCCTGCGACTCCGAGATCATGATCTCGAACGGCTCCATGTCGGCCTCGCGGAGCGGCACGCGCGACACGTCGATGTCGAGCCCGACCTCGCCCTTCGACGCCATCTCCGACGAGCTCGACGAGAGCCCCGCCGCGCCGAGGTCCTGGAGCGACGCCAGCAGGTCCCGCTCCAGCAGCTCGAGGCAGCACTCCACGAGCTTCGACTCCTCGAACGGGTCGCCGATCTGCACGGTGGGCCGCTTCGACTCGTCCTCGTCGGACAGCTCCGCGCTCGCCAGCACGGACGCCCCGCCGATCCCGTCGCGGCCGGTGCGCGCGCCCAGCAGCACGAGCCGGTTGCCGACGCCCGCCGCCGCGCTCCGGATCAGCCGCTCGCGCGGCGCGAGGCCCACGCACATCGCGTTCACGAGGCAGTTCTGCTCGTACGCGCCCTCGAAGTAGACCTCGCCGCCCACCGTCGGCACGCCGATCGAGTTCCCGTAGTGGCCGATGCCCTTCACGGCCCAGTCGAACAGGTAGCGCGAGCGCGGTGAGTCGAGCTCGCCGAAGCGGAGCGAGTCGAGCACCGCGATCGGCCGCGCGCCGACCGCGAAGATGTCGCGCAGGATCCCGCCGACTCCGGTGGCCGCGCCCTGGAACGGCTCCACCGCGCTCGGGTGGTTGTGCGACTCGACCTTGAACGCCACGGCGAGCCCGTCGCCGACGTCCACGACGCCCGCGTTCTCGCCCGGGCCCATGAGGATGTGCGGGCCCTCGGTGGGCAGCAGGCGGAGCAGCTTCTTCGAGTGCTTGTAGGCGCAGTGCTCCGACCACATCAGCGAGAACACCGCGAGCTCGAGCGCGTTCGGCTCGCGCCCCATGCGGGCGCAGATGCCGTCGTACTCCGCGTCGGTCAGGCCGAGCTCCCGGTGAGGAGCGCTGGCCACCTGGCTCACGCGGGAACCATTGCGAGCGACTCGAACAGCCTGCCGCCGTCCGCGGAGCCCGTGAGCGGGTCCACCGCGTGCTCGGGGTGCGGCATGAGCCCCATCACGTTGCCGGCCTCGTTCGCAGACGCCGGCCACGTCGTCCATCGACCCGTTCGGGTTGTGCCCCGGCGCGTAGCGGAGCACGACCTGCTCGTCCGGAAGCGTGCCGGGCGGCGCGTAGTAGCGGCCGGTGGTGTGCTTCACCGGGATCGAGAGCGACTCGCCCTCCTCGCACGCGCGCGTGAACGGAGTGCCGTCGTTCTCGACGATCACGTCGACCTGGCGGCACACGAAGCGGAGCGAGTCGTTCGGCAGCAGCGCGCCCGGGCAGGAGGCCCGCCTCGCACAGCACCTGGAAGCCGTTGCAGATGCCGAGCACGGGGCCGCCGTCGCGGGCGAACTCGATCACCGACTCCATCAGCGGCGAGAAGCGCGCGATGGCGCCCACGCGCAGGTAGTCGCCGTACGAGAAGCCGCCGGGGACCACGACGGCGTCGACTCCGCTCAGGTCGCGGTCGCCGTGCCAGAGGAGGTCGGCGTCGGCGAAGCGCCGGCACGCCATGAGCGCGTCGACCTCGTCGCAGGAGCCGGGGAAGCGGACGACGCCGAACTTCATGCCGCGTCTTCCAGCTCGACCACCTCGTAGTCCTCGATCAGCGGGTTCGCCAGGAGGCGCTCGCACATCTGCGGCACCTGCGACGCGTCCTCCACGTCGAGCTCGATCAGCCGTCCCGACGTGCACGTTCGCGACCCCGTCGAAGCCGAGCGCCGGCAGCGCCCGCTCCACGGCCTGCCCCTGCGGGTCGAGGATGCCCGACTTCGGCCGGATCAACACGCGTGCCCTCACGCCGAGCGCTCCAGCCAGCCGTCGAACGGCTCGCCGGTGATGCGCTCGTAGGCGTCCACGTACAGCTCGCGCGTGCGCGCGATCACGTCGTCGGGCAGCGCCGGCGCGGGCGGCGTCTTGTCCCAGCCGGAGCCCGAGGCCCAGTCGCGCACGTACTGCTTGTCGAAGCTGGGCTGCCCGTGGCCGGGCTCGTAGCCGTCGGCCGGCCAGAAGCGCGACGAGTCGGGCGTGAGCACCTCGTCGCCGAGCACGATCGTGCCGTCGGGACGGCGGCCGAACTCGAACTTCGTGTCGGCGAGGATGATCCCGCGCTCGCGCGCGTGCGCGGCGCCGAGCTCGTAGATGGCGATCGACAGGCGCCTGCAGCTCCTCGAGCAGCGCGCGGTCGCCGATGATCTCGGCGGCGCGGTCGAAGTCCACGTTCTCGTCGTGGTCGCCCACCTCGGCCTTCGTGGCGGGCGTGAAGATCGGCTCGGGCAGCTGCTCCGACTCCTCGAAGCCCGTCGGGCAGCTCGATCCCGCAGACCGCGCCGGTCGCCTGGTAGTCCTTCCAGCCCGACCCGGTGATGTAGCCGCGCACCACGCACTCGACCGGCACCATCTCGAGCCGCTCGACCAGCATCGCCCGCCCGCGGAACTCCTCGGGCACGTCCGTGAGCGAGATCAGGTGGTTCGGGCAGACCGTCGCCGGTCCGCTCGAGCCAGAACGCCGTGAGCCCGGTGAGCACCTTGCCCTTGTCCGGGATCGGCGTCGGGATGCACCACGTCGTAGGTGGAGATCCGGTCGGAGGCCACGAGCAGCAGGCGGTCTTCGCCGACGGCGTAGATGTCCCGCACCTTCCCGCTGGAGAGGTGTGTCGAGAGCGGGGGCTTCGCTCACGGGCGCGACGTTACCAACGGCGGCCTGACTGCTTCGGCGTCACCCGGGTGCGCTGGGTCGCCACGACGCTCGCAACTACCGCGATTGCCGCGATCAGCGTCGCGCGCGTCGATCTCCTCGCTGAGCAGCGCGGCCGACCAGGCGAGCGTCAGCAGCGGCTGCACGAGCTGGATCTGGCCGATCTTCGCGACGCCGCCGCGAGCCAGGCCGGCGTACCAGGGGAAGAAGCCGAACAGGGCGCTGAAGGTCGCGACGTAGGCGAACGAGAGCCAGGCGTCCGATGCCGGCGCTCAGGTCGGAGCCCGCCGCCGCGACGACCGTGATCGGGACCGTGATCGGCGCGGAGAGCGCGACGGCCCAGCAGATCACGCGCCAGGAGCCGAGCTCGCGCGCGAGCGCGCCGCCCTCGGCGTAGCCGATCGCGCTGAGCGCGACCGCGACCAGGATGAGCACGTCGCCCGTGCTCAGGAACGCCGGCCCCCTGCGTCCCGGCGAACGCGAGCACGGCGACGAGGCCGGCCGTGCTGGCGAGCCAGAAGCCGCGCGAGGGCCGCTCCCCTCCGAGGACGACGGCCACCACCGCCGTGGCCGCGGGCAGCAGCCCGACGATGACCGCGCTGTGCGCGGCCGTCAGCTCGCGGAGCGCGAGCGCGCTGAACAGCGGCCAGCCGAGAACGACGCCGAAGGAGACCAGCGCGAGCCGCTTCATCTGCGCGCGCGTGGGCCACGGCGACCGCGTGGCGAGCAGGATCAGCGCCGCGGGCACGGCCGCGAACGCCTCGCGGCCGATCCCGACGAAGATCGCGTCGAGCTCCTCGACCGCGACGCGCGTGGCCGGCAGCGTGAAGCTGAACGCGAGCACGCCGAGGAAGCCGAGGAAGACCGGCACGCGCGGTGACGCTACCGGCGAGCGTACTGCACGCGGAGCGTGACGCTTCATGCCGAGCGCCTCGTGCGACTCGAGCGAGCACCAGAGCTTGTAGCGCCCCGCCGAGAGGTCGACCGTCCGCCGCTCGTACTGCCCGGGATCGAGCGTCGAGAAGACGCTCAGCGGGGTGCTGCGTGCCCTCCGGGCTGACCACGAGGTTGTGCGGGTCCTCGCCGCTGTTGCGCAGCTCGACCCGGACGTCGCCGGCGCCGACGAGCGGCCGCGAGAGCGTCAGCGAGAACTCGCGCGCGGCGACGGAGACGAAGCTCGGGAAGCGGCGGGGCCGGTGCGGGCGGCCTGGGGGCACCGGGGCGTGGCGCGGGCGCGCCGGTGCGGGGCGCATTGACGAGCCGATCCTGTGAGGCCCGCCGCACGCGATGGCGAATTCGTGCGCACCGCTTGCCCTTCTTTGCGCACTTCTTCGCCACGCGCTGGGATTGCTTGCCGCGGGGCTGCGCGGTCGCCGTCGCTCCGATGGTCAGGCCGACCAGCAGTAGTGAGACTGCGAGCGCAGCCCAGCGCATCAGGCCACCAGCGCGGGGCGGGCGAACGCGGCGGCGTTCGGGATGATCGGCGCCGCGTCGACGCCGAGCCACTGCTCGAGGAGCGAGCAGTAGACCCCGCGGAAGTCGGAGGTGTTGCGGAGGTTGTCGTCCTCGTCGAGCGCGGCGAGGCCGGGGAACTCGCCGACCATCTCCCCGCGCGCACGCGAGCCGATCACGAAGCCGGTGCCGGCCGCGCCGTGGTCCGTGCCCGAGCCGTTCTCCTCGGGACGGCGGCCGAACTCGCTCCACACGTGCACCAGCACCCGGTCCTGGATCGACCTCGCCTCGAGGTCGCGCTGGAACGCGCGCAGGCTGTCGCCGATCTCCTGGCAGGTCGCCGGGCAGGCTGCCGGCCTGGTTCGAGTGCGTGTCGTAGCCGCCCGACTCGATCGCGACCACCTTCAGCGGCAGGCCGCCGTCGAGCATCGCGGCGAGCGAGCGCAGCCGGCCGGCGAAGCCGCCGGTCGGGTAGGTCACGCCCGGCGGGCGTCGTGAAGCCGTCCTGGTACGGGCGCGAGCTGGTCGCGCAGGCGCCCGGTCGCCGCGACCGCCGAGCGCGCCTGCGCGAGGCCCGGCGTCGCTCGTGGCGGGATCGCCGAGGTCGCGCGAACGCGTCGAGCATCTTGTCCTGCACCGGACCCCAGACGCCGGGCGTCCAGAAGTCGTAGTTGTCCGGCTCGGCCACGGTCGCCACCGGCACGTCCCGCGCCGCGAGCACCGGCTGGAGGTCCCAGCCGAGCGCGAGCCCCTGGAGCGGGTTGTCGGCCGCGCCGTGCTCGGTCGAGGTAGCGGCCGAGCCAGCCCCAGCGCCCGAACGGGTTCGCCTCGCCGACCTCCCAGAAGTGGCGCGAGGTGAAGTGCGACTGGTTGGCGTCGTCGTAGCCGATCGCCGGCATCACCGTCACCTTGCCCTCGCCGTACAGCTCGGCGAGCCCGCCGAGCGACGGGTGCCAGCGGAGCGACGGGTCCTCGGTGAGCGGCGTGCCCTGGCCCGTCCGGCAGCGCGAGGCCCGGCCGCCAGGCCGCGTACTGCGGGTGCGCGCTCGTCGGGGCGAGCATCGTCAGCGAGTCGGCGCCGCCCGAGAGGAAGATCGACACGAGGATGCGGTCGCCGGCGGGCGCCTGGGCCGCCGCCGCCGCGATCCCCTGCTCGAACGCCCTGCGGCCCGAGGCTCGCCGCTCCGTACACCGACAGCGCGAGGCCCGTCGCGCGCGACACGAACGAGCGGCGCGTGAGCCCGGTGCCGGCCGGCAGCGGCATGCCGGGCTCGATCGCCGGCAGGCCCTGGCCCGCCTGCGGCGGCCGCGCGGCGGAGCAGCTGGGTGCGCGAGTAGTCGTTGCAGCAGTTCGCCATCGTCAGCTCGTCTGGTAGTCGGGGGAGGTCAGGATCAGGTGGCGCAGCGCGTTCTGGCGCAGGCCGCGGTAGGTGCTGAGCTGCCACCCGCCGGCGCCCGACGAGCGCGTTCGCGGCGAACGTCGTGAGCACCCCGACCGTCTCGGAGGTCAGGCTCGGGTCGCCCGCCCACGCGCGCGCCGCCGCCACGGCCGCCTCCGGCGTCTCGGTCTCGTCGTAGTCGTCAACCGCCGTCGCCGCCGAGCACCAGCTCGTTCACGGCGTCGGACACGGCCTCGAAGCGCCCGCGCACGGTGCTCGTGTCGAGCCAGCGCGAGTCGTCCCAGCCGGACACGTCGGGCGGGTAGAAGAGCCGCTGGCCGGCGTTCTCCGCGTACCAGACCCAGTGCTCGCCGTCGACGCGCAGCCGCAGCTGCCGCAGCAGGCCGGCCAGGAAGACGATCGGCGGCTTCACCATCCGCGGGCCGGTGTGGAGCGCCGGGTGGAGCAGGATCGCCTCGAGCACCGGCCGCACCTGGTGGCCGCTCGACACGTACAGCGCCTCGAGCTTCTGCCGGTCCGAGTCGGACGGCGGCGTGGCGATGAAGTAGCTCCACAGCTTCTCCACGAAGAACGAGGCGTGCATCGGGTGGCGCACGCACATCGACACGCCCTGCTCCCAGGTCCACGCGCCGGTCTGCCCGAAGATCGTCTTCGACGCCGTTGTCGTGGCGATTCGGGACGTAGCGGAAGTTGTGCATGCCGAGCTCGTCGCTCCAGTCGAAGTCGAACCCGGTCAGCGCGCGGGCGAGCTGGCGCACGTCGCTGCTCCGTGTAGGCGCCGCGGTCGGCGCCGAGCGTGAACAGCTCCATCAGCTCGCGCGCGTAGTTCTCGTTCGGGCTCCAGCGCGTGTTCTGGTCGAGGTTGAGCCAGACGATCATGGCCGGGTCGGCCGTCACGTCGTGCGCGAGCTGGTCGAACGAGCCGAACGCGCTGCGCCGGAAGAGAGCGTTCTGGGCGAGCATCAGCGCCTGCTGGCCGACGCCGTCGTTCGAGGTCGCGAACCAGTCGTGCCACACGAGCGTCATGCGCTCCACGAGCGGCTGGTTCGTGCGGACCATCCGGTCGAGCCACCACAGGTGGTCGTGCCCGTACGCGTCCGCCGGCACGAGCGGGTTGCCCTCCTCGTCCGTCGGCGCCGCGCCGGTCAGCGTGGCCGGGCCGGACGGGCGCGTGAGCGCTGCCACCGAGGCGTGCAGGCCCATGCGGCGACAGCAGCTGGGCGTGGCCCGGCGACGGGCCGAAGCCCGGCCCGCCACAGCAGGCGCTCGGCCTGCCGGACACCGAAGGCGCCGGAGTAGATCGCGATCGGGCTGCTGAGCCGGATCGGAGGGGGCGCGGGGGGCTCGGCGGCGGGCGGCACCGGCTGGAGCACCGGCGGCTTCGGCCGCGGCCTGCGCCGCTTCCTCGGCTTGCAGACCTTCCGCGCCGCCTTGCGGCGACGGCGGCGGGCACTGTCCGTGGCCATGACGCCGGCCGAGCCGGCGCGAGGCCTCCGCTCCGGGTACGGCGAGTCGGCCGCCGCGCCGGCCGTGCGCTTCTTCGCCCGCGCCGGCGCTTTCGCGCCGGTACGCAGCGATTCTGGGTCTTCTTCCTACGGCGCCTACGGCGCCGCGCGGCGGCGTCGCTCGCTGGGTCCACCCTGTCCCCATCGGCGGGTACAGCCGTGGCGCGTTAGGCGGCGGCCGTCGCGGCTGGACGCTAGGACAGCCGGTCGAGCCGGCCGACGATCGCGGGCGCGTGCCGCACGAAGGCGGCGGGGTCGAAGACGGCGTCGAGATCGAGCTCCGGCGCCGCCGCGGCGATCAGGTCGCGGAACGGCGTGCGCTCGTCCCACGCGCGCTGCGCCGCCTCCTGCACCGTCCGGTAGGCGTCGTCGCGCGAGCGGCCCGCCTCGACCAGCGCCAGCAGCGCGCGCTGCGAGTAGAGCGCGCCGTAGGTGGCGTCGAGGTTCTCGCGCATCCGGTCGTCGTGCACGGTCATCCCCTCGACCACCCGGATCGCCAGGTGCTGGGCGTAGTCGAGCAGGATCGTCGCGTCGGGGAGCGATCACGCGCTCGACCGAGGAGTGGCTGATGTCGCGCTCGTGCCAGAGCGCCACGTTCTCGAGCCCGGTCTGCGCGTAGCCGCGCAGCAGCCGCGCGATCCCGGTGATCCGCTCCGTGACGATCGGGTTGCGCTTGTGCGGCATCGCCGACGAGCCCTTCTGCGCGCCCGCGCGGAACGGCTCCTCCACCTCGCGCACCTCGGTGCGCTGGAGGTGCCTGATCTCGGTGGCGAAGCGCTCGAGCCCGGCGCCGGCCACGGCGATCGCCGACAAGAGCTCGGCGTGCCGGTCGCGCGGCACCACCTGCGTCGACACCTCCTCGCGCGCGAGGCCGAGCCGCTTCAGCACCGCCTCCTCGACCTCCGGGCCGTTGGCGGCGTAGGTGCCCACCGCGCCCGACAGCGCGCCCACCGACACCGCCTCGGCGGCGCGCTCGAGGCGCATCAGGTTGCGGTGCGCCTCGAAGGCGAAGCCGGCCAGCTTCACGCCGAAGGTCGTGGGCTCCGCGTGCACGCCGTGCGTGCGGCCCACGCAGAGCGTGTCCACGTGCTCGCGCGCGCGCGCGATGAGCGCGTTCCTGTAGTCCGCCGCGCCGCCCACGAGGATCAGCCCGGCCTGCGAGAGCTGGAGCCCGAGCGCGGTGTCGAGCACGTCCGACGAGGTGAGCCCGTGGTGCACCCAGCGGCCGGCCTCGCCCACCGACTCGGCCACGACGTCCACGAACGCCGCCACGTCGTGGTCCGTGACCTGCTCCCGCTCCTTGACGGCGTCCACCGTGAACGAGCGCGCGGTCGCGGATCGTGGCCGCGTCGTCGTCCGGCACCACGCCCTGCTCGGCCAGCGCGTCCACGACGGCCAGCTCCACCTGGAGCCACGTATCGAGCTTCCGGCGCTCCGACCACACCGCGCCCATCTCGGGACGCGTGTAGCGCTCGATCACGCTGCTCAGGATGCGGGCCGCCAGCACGGCCGCGTTCTTGGGGTTGTCCACCCCAACCGTCGCCACCGGCACGCCCGGCGGCATCTGCGCGATCGCGAGCAGCGCGTCGAGCCCGCCGCTCACCGAGGTCTTCGACGTGAGCGGCACGCCGATCACCGGCAGGTCCGTGTGCGCGGCCACCACGCCCGGCAGCGCGGCCGCGAGGCCCGCGCCCGGCGATGATCACCTTCAGCCCGCGCATGCGCGCGTTCTTCGCGTAGTCGGCCACCGTGTCCGGGTCGCGGTGCGCCGCTCATCACGCGCATCTCGTGCCTGATGCCGCGCTCCTCGAGCTCCTTAGCCGCCTTCTCCATCAGCGGCATGTCGCTCTTCGAGCCCATGACGATGCCCACCTGCGGCGCGTCGTCCACGTCGAGCTCGTCGAACTCGTGCTCGACCGCGGTCTCCGGCACGGCCGTGAACTCCTCGGTTCCGCTCACGCCTCGACCCTATCCACCGCACGCGACGCGATGTCGGTGCGGAGCTGCTTCCCGTCGAACTCGATCCGCTCGGCGGCGGCGTAGGCGCGGTCGCGCGCCTCGCCCGGCGTGGCGCCGAGGCCGGTCACGCCCGAGCACGCGCCCGCCGGCCGTCACGATCTCGCCGTCGCGCTCGGCCGTGCCCGCGTGGAAGACCTCGGCGCCGTCCACGCCGTCGAGCCCCGAGATCACGTCCCCGCTCGAGGACGACTCGGGGTACCCGCCCGAGGCGAGCACCACGGTCACGGCCCAGTCGCTCGTCCACTCGGGCTCCACTCCCGCGAGCCCGCCCGGCCGCGAGGACGCCTCGAGCAGGTCGAGCAGGTCGGAGCGCAGCCGCGGCAGCACCGCCTGCGTCTCCGGGTCGCCGAAGCGGGCGTTGTACTCGAGCACCTTGGCCCCGCCGTCCGCGCCCATCATCAGCCCCGCGTAGAGGACCCCGTGGAACGGCGTGCCGCGACGGCGCAGCTCGTCGACGATCGGCTGGTGCACCGCCTCGGCGAGCTCCCGGGCGCGGTCGGCGTCGACCCCCGGGACGGGCGAGTAGCTCCCCATCCCGCCCGTGTTCGGGCCCTCGTCGCCGTCGAAGATCCGCTTGTAGTCCTGCGCCGGCGCGAGCGGCACCGCCCGCTCGCCGTCGCACAGCGCGAGCAGCGACAGCTCCTCGCCCTCGAGGAACTCCTCGAGCACGACCTCGGTCTCGCCGAAGCGCTTCTCGCCGAAGAAGACGTCCACCGCCTCGCGCGCCTCGCGCTCGTCCTTGGCGATGATCACGCCCTTGCCGGCCGCGAGCACGTCGGCCTTCAGCACCGCCGGGTAGGACGCGCAGGCCAGGTGGGCGACCGCCTCCTCGCGGTCGCGGAACATCACGTGCGAGGCGGTCGGCACGCCGCAGTCGCGCATCAGCTCCTTCGCGTACGCCTTCGAGCCCTCGATCCGCGCGGCCGCTCGCGTGGGGCCGAACGCTGCGATGCCGGCGGCGGTCAGGTCGTCGACGAGGCCTGCCACGAGCGGCGCCTCCGGGCCCACGACCACGAGGTCCACCTCGCGCTCGCTCGCCGCCTCCACGACGTCGCCGTCAGGCAGGCACTCGACGCCGTCGCGGGCGATGCCGGCGTTCCCAGGCGTCGCGAGCACCTCGGGCGAGCGGGGGCCGCGCAGGAGGGTCCGGACCAGCGCGTGCTCGCGCCCGCCGGGACCCACGACGAGGACGCGAGCGTCCGCGCGTCAAAGCGCCGAGATGAAGTCGTCCACCGGAATTGCCGACAGAGTCTCGTAGTGGGCAGTCCCGCGCGAACCCAGCTCCATCGAGACCCTCGCGATCGTCTTCTCGTCGGGCGCCTCGATCACGTTCACGAAGTCGTACTGCCCGAGGACGGCCCACTGCGCCGTGACCGTCGCCCCGAGCTGCTCGATCTCCTTGTTGACCTCGCGAATCCGCTGAGGATTGCTCTTCAGGGTCTGCACGCCCTCGGGCGTAAGGGTGCTCAGCATCACGAACGTGGGCACGTGGATCCTTTCGATGGAGTACGTCGGCGCGGAATGTACCCTCTCCGCATGACTCGCTCTCTGGCCGTCGCGGCGAGCCTCGTGGCGGTGGCGGTCCCGGCGAGCGCGTCGGCCGCCGAACTGGCGGTGACGCCCGAGAAGCGCTGCTACGCGCACGGCGAGTCGGTGAACCTGATCGGGTCCGGCTTCACCCCCGGCACGAACGCGAGCATCACCCGCGACGGCGCGCTGCTCGGCTCGCTTCCCACGGACGGACTGGGCGCCTTCAACGGCGCTCCTGACGCTCGCGCAGCCGGCCGGACAGCGGATGAAGACCTACTCGGCCGCGGACGGCATCAACCCGGCGCTGACGGCGTCCGACCAGATCACCGTGAGCGCCGTCAGGGTCGGGCTGAAGCCGAACGACGGGGCACCCGGCCGCGTCATGCGCATCAACGCGCGCGGCTTCACCACCGGGAAGACGCTCTGGGCCCACGTCGTGAAGGGCAAGCGCAAGCGCCACATCCGGCTCGGCAGGCTGAAGGGCGCGTGCGGGCGGCTGAAGACGCGCCGCCGGCTCCTGAAGCCGAACGCCGCGCTCGGCATGCACACGATCCAGTTCGACACCTTCCGGCGCTACCGCAGCGGCCGTCCCGTTCGCGACGTCGCGAGCATCGAAGTCACGCGCGGCTAGTCGCCGAGCTGGGGCGCGAGGTGCGCCCCGAGCGCCGCCGAGCCGGCGCCGAGCGCCACGCACGGCCACCTGATCGCGGGCGGGATCGAGCTGCCGGCGAGGAGGCTCGCGCACGTGTCGATCGCGTCCGACAGCAGGCCGGCCTCGATCCACCCGCGCACCGGCGCGCCCCGGTCGAGCGCGATCGCCACACCCAGCCCGAGGGCGAGGTCGCGGACGCCGAACGCGCGGGCGAGCACCTTCACCGGCCGCTCGGCCGCCGGCGAGCCGATCCACATCCGCCCGGCAAGGCCGGGGAACAGCACGAACGCCGCGCCGACCGCCATGCGGCCGCGGGCGTGATTCAGGGCCAGCTCGCGGGGCTCCACCCGCGAGATCCTAGGCCAGCGTGCTCAGCTACTCCTCCTCGGCCATGCCGAGCAGGTCCTGCTCGGTGACCTTGCCGACGAGCTCGGGGTGGTTCTGGTTGACGTGGTCCTGAGCCTTCGAGACGAGCTCCTCGTCGCTGTCTCCGCGGATGACCTGCCCGCACTCGCAGTTGATGACCCGTGCCATCGCTTCTCCTTCGATCGGGTGTGCCGATTGTGCGTCCGGCCCATTGGCATTAGCTTGGAGAATCCTTGGACCCGACGGCCTCCACCCGGATCCAGGCCTGCGGGCGGCTCGTCGTGGTGTGGAACGGGGAGCGGGTGGAGCACCTCCTGCCCAGCCGCCAGGGACGGCTGCTGTTCGCCTACCTCGTGGTGAACAGGCATCGCCCGCGGAGCCGCGAGGCGCTCATCGACGCCGTCTGGCCGGTCGAGCGCCCGGGCACGCCCGACAGTGCGCTCAACGCGCTGCTCTCGAAGCTGCGCGGGGTGCTCGGGCGCGAGGCGATCGCCGGGCGGGACGAGCCGAGGCTCGTGCTGCCGCCCGACTCGTACGTGGACCTCGAGGCCGCGGCCGAGCAGGTGCACGAGGCCGAGTCGGCCACCTCGATGGGCGACTGGCACCGCGCCTGGGCGCCCGCGCGCGCCTCGCTGCACACGTCGGCGCGCGGCTTCCTCGAGGGCCACGACGCCCCTTGGATCGAGGAGGTGAGGCGCTCGCTCGAGGACGTCCGCGTGCGCTCCCTCGAGTGCGTGGCCGAGGCCGGTCTCGGCCTCGGCGGGCCCGAGCTGGCCGCCACCGAGCGCGCCGGGCGCGCACTGATCGAGGCTTCGCCGTTCCGCGAGTCCGGCTACGTGCACCTGATGCGGGCGCTGGCCGCGCGCGAGAGCGTCGCCGAGGCGATGGTCGTCTACGACCGGCTACGCACCGTCCTCCGCGAGGAGCTCGGCATCTCGCCGAGCGCCCGCGTGCAGGCGCTGCACGCCGAGCTGCTCCAGTCGGCCTAGGCGGCGACCGGCTCGGCCGCCGCCGTGCCCTTCGCGAACGCGAGCTCGCCGTCCGCGGCGTCCACGCGCACGGTGTCGCCCGGCTGGAACTCGCCCTCGAGCAGCTTCAGCGCCAGCTTGTCCACGAGCTGCTTCTGGATCACGCGCTTCAGCGGCCGCGCGCCGTAGGTGGGGTCGTAGCCGAGGTTGCCGAGCAGGGTCCGGGCCGCGTCGGTCAGCTCGACCTGCACGCCGCGCTCGGCGACGCGGGCGATCAGCTTCGCCACCTGGAGCTCCACGATCTGCCCGATCTCCTCGCGCGAGAGCTGGTGGAACTCCACGATCTCGTCGAGCCGGTTCACGAACTCGGGCTTGAAGCTCGCGCGCACGCCCTCGATCCCGCCGGGCACGTTCGAGGTCATGATCACGACGGTGTTCTTGAAGTCCACGGTGCGGCCCTGGCCGTCCGTCAGCCGGCCGTCGTCCATCACCTGGAGCAGCACGTTGAAGACGTCGGTGTGCGCCTTCTCGAGCTCGTCGAGCAGCACGACGGAGTAGGGCCGCCGGCGCACCGCCTCGGTGAGCTGGCCGCCCTCGTCGTAGCCGACGTAGCCGGGCGGCGCGCCCACGAGCCGCGACACGGAGTGCTTCTCCATGTACTCCGACATGTCGATGCGGACGATCGCCTCCTCGGAGTCGAACATGAACTCCGCCAGCGCGCGGGCCAGCTCGGTCTTGCCGACGCCGGTCGGGCCGATGAAGAGGAACGCGCCGATCGGGCGGTTCGGGTCCTGGAGGCCCGCGCGCGAGCGCCGCAGCGCGTTCGACACGGCCTCGACCGCCTCGTCCTGGCCGATCACGCGCTCGTGGAGGCGCTCCTCCATGTGGATCAGCTTCGCGACCTCGCCCTCCATCAGCTTCGACACCGGGATGCCGGTCCACTTGGCCACGACCTCGGCCACGTCCTCGTCGTCGACCTCCTCCTTGAGGAAGGTGGTGTCGGACTGGATCTCGCCGAGGCGCGCCTCGAGGGCCACGACCTCGTCCTCGAGCTTCGGGATCTCGCCGTAGCGCAGCTCGGCGGCGCGCTCGAGGTCCGCGTCCCGCTCGGCGCGCTCGGCGTCGCGATGGGCGTGCTCGAGCCGCTCCTTCACCGAGCGGATCGCCTCGATGGCCTCCTTCTCGCCCTGCCAGTGCGCCTTCATCTCGTTCGACTGCTCGCGCAGGTCGGCGAGCTCCCGCTCGATGGACTCGCGGCGCGCCCCGCTCGCCTCGTCCTTCTCCTTCTTCAGCGCCTGGAGCTCGATCTCGAGCTGCTGGATGCGGCGCTCGACCTCGTCGATCTCCGTCGGCATCGAGTCGATCTCGATGCGGAGGCGCGATGCCGCCTCGTCGATCAGGTCGATCGCCTTGTCGGGCAGGAAGCGGTCCGCGATGTAGCGCTGGGACAGCGTGGCCGCCGCGATGATCGCCGAGTCCTGGATGCGCACGCCGTGGTGCACCTCGTAGCGCTCCTTCAGCCCGCGCAGGATCGCGATCGCGTCCTCGACGCTCGGCTCCGCGACGAACACGGGCTGGAAGCGCCGCTCGAGCGCGGCGTCCTTCTCGATGTGCTTCCGGTACTCGTCGAGCGTCGTGGCGCCGACCGCGCGCAGCTCGCCGCGCGCGAGCATCGGCTTCAGCAGGTTCGCGGCGTCGACGGCGCCCTCAGCGGCGCCGGCGCCGACGATCGTGTGCAGCTCGTCGAGGAACAGGATGATCCGGCCCTCGCCCTCGGCGACCTCCTTCAGCACGGCCTTGAGCCGGTCCTCGAACTCGCCGCGGTACTTGGCGCCCGCGATCAGCGCGCCGATGTCGAGCGCGATCACGCGCCGGTCGCGAAGCGACTCGGGCACGTCGCCGGAGACGATCCGCTGGGCGAGCCCCTCGACGATGGCGGTCTTGCCGACGCCGGGCTCGCCGATCAGCACGGGGTTGTTCTTCGTGCGTCGGGAGAGCACCTGGATCACGCGCCGGACCTCGTCGTCGCGGCCGATGACCGGGTCGAGCTTGCCGCTCTCCGCGGCGTCGGTCAGGTCGCGGCCGAAGCGCTCGAGCGCCTGATAGCGGTCCTCGGGGTTCTGGTCGGTCACGCGGTGCGGCCCGCGCACCTGCTCGACCGCCGCCACGAGCTGCTCGCGCGACGCGCCCGCGTCGATCGCCGGCTCCGCGGCGAGCGCGAGCAGCAGGTGCTCGGTCGACACGTACTCGTCGCCGAGGCCGCGCGCCTCCTCGTCGGCCGCCTGGAGCAGCCGGATCAGGTCCTGGCCGAGCGCGGGAGCGCCCGCGTCCCCGGTGACGGTCGGCGCGGCGTCGAGCGTCTCGTTCGCGAGCCGGCGCACGCGGTCGGGGTCGGCGCCCGCGCGGCGGAGCACCGGCACGACGATGCCGCCCTCCTGCTCGAGCAGCGCAAGCAGCAGGTGCCGGGGCGCAACCTCCGGGTTCCCGCGCGCGCTCGCCAGCCGCTGCGCGGCCGCGAGCGCCTCCTGGGACTTGACTGTGAATCGATCAGCCTGCATAGATAATCTAAGCGAGTATATAGCAGAAGTACGAGAGCGTCCACGCGCGCTCGGGGTCTACTCTGTGCGGGAAGCGCCATGAACAGCCTGACCGCAGCCACGCTCCTGGCGATCGTGCTGGGAGCCCTCGCGCCGGCCGCGCCGGCGCACGCGAGCCCGATCTCCGCGCACGCGATGGTGCACTCGTGCTGCACGCCCAGCCCGATGAAGGAGCGGATCTTCGCCGAGGCCAAGGCCGTGGGCGCGAGCTACATCCGCGTGGACGTGGAGCTCGACGCCATCTTCGGCGACGTCGGCGGCGCGAAGCGCGACGAGCCGGACTGGAGCCGCCTCGACGAGGTGGTGGCGCTGTCCAGGAAGCACCGGCTTCCTGTGCTCGGCATCCTGCTCGCCCCGCCCGGCTATGTCTCGAGCTGCCCCGACCGCTGGCCCGAGACGGCCCTCTGCCCGGTGGCGGACACCGAGGAGTACGGCAGGCTGGCCGGCGAGGTGGCGAAGCACGCGGCGCCGGCGATCTCGCACTGGGAGATCGGGAACGAGCCCGACGGCGACTGGGCGTTCGAGGGCACGCCGGAGGACTACGCGGCGATGCTGAGCGCCGCGCACGACGGCATCGAGGCGCAGGCGCCGCGGGCGAAGGTCGTGTTCGGCGGGCTGATGAACCCCGCCGCGCGCGGCTGGCTCGACCGCGTGTTCGCGACGCCGGGCGCGGACGCGATCCACAAGTTCGACATCGCGAACGCCCACCTGCGCGGCCCCGCCGGCATGGTGGTGCGCCGCTATCCCGAGTTCCGCGCCGAGCTCGCGGCCCGCGGCTTCAGGGGCCCCGTGTGGGTCACCGAGCACGGCTACTCGGCCGACCCCGCGTTCCAGGTCGACCCGCTGTTCAACCGCGGCGAAGCGTCCCAGGCGTCGTACCTCACGTATTCGCTCGTCGGCCTCGCGGAGGTGGGCGCGCCGCAGGTGTTCGTGACGCTCCGCGACAACGAGGACCTCTCCGGCGACTACACGAACGAGGGGCTCGTGCGCATCGACGAGTCGTCGGGCGAGGTCACGGCACGCCGCCCGGCGTTCGCGGCGGTGCGGCGGCTGGCGCTGAACTGGAGCCAGATCATCGCCTGGCGCCGCCAGCAGCGCGAGCACGAGCGCGCGGCCCGCAAGTACCAGTCGGACGCGGCGATCTCGGCCGCCGCGACACGCGAGTGGCGCCCGCTCTATCGCGCCGCCCGGCTCCGCGTGCACGCCCTGCAGGACGCGCTCGCGCGCCCTCGGCGCTCGGCCGCCGCCCGCAGGCGGCTCGAGCGGCGGCTCGCCCGCGCGCGGGGCGTGCTCGCCGGCCGCCGCGCCGGGCTCCTGTGGCACGGCGCCTTCGCCCGCCACTGGCGCGAGCGGGCCAGGCAGGAGGCGTTCATCGCCTACGCGCTCAGTCGCAGGATCGCCGGCGCCGGCTAGCCGCGACGGGCCGCTCGCGTTACGGCTGGCGGCGGATGGGGATGCGCACGCTGCGCTCGCCGCTCTTCGGCGTGAGCGCCTGCGACGGCGGCTCGTAGGGCACCAGCTCGTACTTGAAGGAGCGCCGCACGCGCTCGAGCTCCTGCTCGAGCTCCGCCTGGATGCGCTTCGCGTGCCGCTCGAGGTTGCGCATGCGGCGGCGCATCCTGTCGACCTCGGCCTCGAGCTCGAACACTCGCTCGACCCCGGCGAGGTTCATGCCGAGCTCGCCCGTGAGCTCCTGGATCCGGCGCAGGCGGTCCACGTCCTCCTGCGAGTAGAGGCGCGTGTTCTTCGGCGAGCGCTTCGGCGTGATGAGGCCGCGCGTCTCGTAGATGCGAAGCGTCTGCGGGTGCATCCCGGCGAGCTCGGCGGCCACCGAGATCATGTACACGCCCCGCGCGCGGTCCGGGCTGTCCGCCATGCGATCGGTCACCTCCGGTGCGCGAGGAGGCTCTCGCGCGGGTTGCCGTTGATCACGGTCGCGAGCTCGTCGACGACCTCCGCCTGCTCCTTGGAGAGCGAGCTGGGCACGTCGATCAGCAGCCGGTAGCGCATGTCGCCGCGGCCGCGGCCGCCGAGCTTCGGCGGGCCCTCGCCGCGGAGCCGCTGCACGGTGCCGTGCTGCGTGCCCGGGGGCACGCGGATCCGCTTGGTGGCGGTGAGCGTGGGCACCTCGATCGTCGCTCCGCGGATCGCCTCCGGGATCGTGATCGGCACCTCGACCTCGAGGTTGTCGCCGCGCCGCTTGAAGATCGGGGACTCGGCGACGCGCGTGACCACGTAGACGTCGCCGGGAGGGCCGCCTCTCGGGCCAGTCTCGCCCTTGCCGCGCAACCTCACACGGGACCCGTCGCGCACGCCGGCGGGGATGTTCACCGAGTAGCGCTTCACCTGGCGGGTCTGGCCGCTTCCGCGGCAGGTGCCGCACGGATCCCGGATCTCGGTACCCGTGCCGCCGCACTGGCGGCAGGGCTGGGAGATGGAGAACAGGCCCTGGGACTCGGCCTCCACGCCTCGCCCCTGGCACAGGCTGCAGACCGTGGGCGTGGTGCCCGGCTTGGCGCCCGTGCCGCGGCAGGTGGGACAGGGAGCGGCGAGCGGCACGGTGACCGACACCTGGCCCCCTTCCATCGCCTGCTCGAACGACACGTGCACGTCCGTCTCCAGGTCGCGGCCCCGCTCCGGCCGGGGAGCTCGACCCGCTCCGCCGCCCCCGAAGAGGTCCGACAGGATGTCGCCGAACCCGCCAAAGCCGGGTCCGCCGGCGCCGCCGCCGGGGAAGCCGCCGCCGAAGATGCCGCCGCCCGCGTCGTACTCCTTGCGCTTCGCCGGGTCGGACAGGATCGCGTACGCGCCCTGCACCTCCTTGAAGCGCTCCTCGGCCGCCTCGTCGCCCGGGTTCTTGTCCGGGTGGTACTCGCGGGCAAGCTTGCGGTAGGCCTTCTTGATCTCCTCGTCGGAGGCCTTCCTACCGACGCCGAGCGTCGCGTATGGGTCCTTGACCGCCGGCATGCTCAGCCTGAGACCACCACGCGCGCCGGACGCAGGACGCTGCCGTTGGAGCGGTAGCCGCGCTCGACCACCTCTATCACCACGCCGGGCTCACCCTCAGCTCTCACCGAGAGCGCCTCGTGCTCAGCCGGATCGAACTTGTCGCCTTCCGGGCTGAACTGCTCGACACCGTTTCGCTCGAGCACGGCAATGAGCTCTGAGTGCACCAGGCGCACCCCTTGCGCGAGGTGCTGCTCACCCTCCTCCGCCGAGGCGAGTGCCCTTTCGAGATTGTCGACGACGGGCAGCAGCTCGCGGACGAGACCGCTCCTCGCGCGCTCACCCGCAGCCGCCGCTTCGCGCGCGGCCCGCTTTCTGTAGTTCTCGAAGTCCGCCTGAACGCGCTGCGCGAGCGCGAGGTAGTCCTCGCCCGAGGCCTCGGGCTCGTCGGAGGAGGCCTCCTCCTTGTCGCGGAAGGCCTCCTCCTCGTTCGCCGGATCCTCCTCGCCGGAGGGCTCGCCGGCCTCGTCGCGTGACGTGACCGGCTCCTCCTCGGGCGGGACGGGAGTCTCCTCGCTCACGAACGCTCCTCGCCGTCGACCACCTCGGCGTCCACGACCTCCTCCTCGTCGTCGGCCGAGGCGCTCGTCGCGTCCTCGCCCTCCGCGGAGGCGCCGTTGCCCGCGGCCGCCTGCTGCTGCGCGGCCGCGTACATCTGCTCGGACACCTTGTGGAACGCCGTCTGGAGCGCCTCGGTCTTCTGGCGCAGGAGCTCCACGTCCTCCGACTCGAGGTTCTCGCGGATGTCCTTGATGGCCGCCTCGATCTCCTCCTTCGAGGACGAGTCGAGCGAGTCGCCCATCTCGGCCACCTGGCGCTCGGCCTGGTAGGCCGCGTTCTCGGCGCCGTTCCGGGTCTCGACGAGCTCGCGCTGGCGGCGGTCCTCGTCCGCGTGCGCCTCGGCGTCCTTCACCATGCGCTCGACCTCTTCGTCAGCGAGGCCCGAGCCGGCCTTGATCTCGATCTTCTGCTCCTTGCCGGTGCCGAGATCCTTGGCGCCCACGGCGAGGATGCCGTTCGCGTCGATGTCGAACGTGACCTCGATCTGCGGCACGCCGCGCGGGGCCGGCGGGATGCCGGTGAGCTGGAACTTGCCGAGCGACTTGTTGTAGGCGGCCATCTCGCGCTCGCCCTGGAGCACGTGGACCTCCACGCTCGGCTGGTTGTCCTCGGCCGTCGAGAAGATCTCCGACTTCTTCGTCGGGATCGTGGTGTTGCGCTCGATCAGCTTCGTCATGACGCCGCCCTTGGTCTCGATGCCGAGGGTGAGCGGGGTCACGTCGAGCAGGAGCACGTCCTTGACGTCGCCGGCCAGCACGCCCGCCTGGATGGCGGCGCCCACGGCCACGACCTCGTCCGGGTTGACGCCGCGGTGCGGGTCCTTCCCGGTGAGCTCCTTCACCTTCTCCTGCACGGCCGGCATGCGAGTCATGCCGCCCACGAGCACCACGTGGTCGATGCCGGCGCCGCCCTCGACGCCCGCGTCGGACAGCGCCTGCTTGGTCGGCGCGACCACGCGGTCGACCAGCTCGGCGGTGAGCTCGTTCAGCTTCGAGCGGGTGAGCCGCTCGTTCAGGTGCTTCGGGACCGAGTCGACCGCCGTGATGAACGGCAGGTTGATCTGGGTCTCCTGTGCCGAGCTCAGCTCGGTCTTGGCCTTCTCGGCCTCCTGGTAGAGGCGCTGGAGGGCCATCTTGTCGGCGGACAGGTCAACGCCCTCCGCCTTCTTGAACTCCGCGACGAGCCAGTCGACGACCGCCTTGTCGAAGTTGTCGCCGCCGAGGTGGTTGTCACCCGCGGTGGACTTCACCTCGAAGACGCCGTCGCCGATCTCGAGCACCGACACGTCGAACGTGCCGCCGCCGAGGTCGAAGACGAGGATCGTCTGGTCGTCCTCCTTGTCGAGCCCGTACGCGAGCGAGGCCGCGGTCGGCTCGTTGATGATCCGCTTGACGTCGAGGCCCGCGACCTTGCCGGCGTCCTTGGTCGCCTGGCGCTGGTCGTCGTTGAAGTAGGCCGGGACGGTGATCACCGCGCTGTCCACCGTGTCGCCCAGGTACGCCTCGGCGTCGGCCTTCAGCTTCTGGAGGATCATCGCGCTGATCTCCGGCGGGGCGTACTCCTTGCCGCCCGCCTTCACGCGCGCGTCGCCGTTCGGGCCGGGGATGACCTCGAACGGGACGATCTTCTCCTCCTCCTTGACCTCCGCCTCCTTGCGTCCCATGAAGCGCTTGATCGAGAAGACCGTGTTCTCGGGGTTCGTGACTGCCTGCCGCTTGGCGGGCGCGCCCACGAGGCGCTCGCCGCCGTCCGTGAACGCGACCACGGAGGGAGTCGTGCGGGCGCCCTCGGTGTTCTCGATCACGGTGGGCTCGCCGCCCTCGAGGACGGCCATGCACGAGTTGGTCGTGCCCAGATCGATGCCGATCGTCTTGCCCATCCGTACTTCTCCTTGGTCGAGTCGAAAGAAATCTAAGCGGAAGTATGGCAGATCTTCTCGGCCTTGCCGCGTCGATTAGGATGCCGCAGCCAATGCTGCGCCGTCTCCTGATCCTGCTGTCCCTCGTCGCCGTGCTCGGCCTGGCGGCGTGCGGCGACGACGACGAGGGGTCCGGGGGCGGCGGCGCTGACACCGCCCAGGAGGACACCGGCACGGAGACGACCTCCCCTGCTGAGACCGAGGCGGCGCTCAAGGACACGAGCACGAAGCCCGTGCTCCCGAAGCCCACCGGCGCGCCGCCGCGCAGGCTGACGGTCGAGGACATCGTGAAGGGCAAGGGCCGCGCGCGCGAAGGCGGGCGACACCGTCGTGGTGCACTACGTGGGCATGAACTTCTCGAACGGCCTGGAGTTCGACGCGTCCTGGGACGCCGGCGCGCCCTTCCCGGTGCAGATCGGCATGACGCAGGTGATCGAGGGCTGGGACGCGCGGGCTCGTGGGCATCCGCGAGGGCGGCCGGCGCAAGCTCACGATCCCGCCCGAGCTCGGCTACGGCGCGGAGGGCTACCCGCCCGACATCCCGCCGAACGAGACGCTGATCTTCGTGGTCGACGCGGTCTCGGTCGAGGCCGCCTAGCCCTCGGGCAGGGGCCGCGGCGGCCGGAACCGCGGCACGATCTCCACGGCGAGGATCGCCGCCATGATCATCGCGGCGCCGAGCCATCCGGTCGCGGTGAGGCGCTCGTCGTTCAAGAGCCAGCCGAACAGGCCGGCGAAGGCCGGCTCGGACGCGAGGATCAGGGCGGTGCGCGCCGGCGGCGCGTGCTGCTGCGCGAACGACTGCACGAAGAACCCGAGCGCGCTCGCGACCAGCGACGTCACGACCAGGGCGGACCACACCGTCGTCCCCTCCGGCGGCTCGAGGTCGCCCGCGACCGCGGCGACCGCCAGCGACACGAGCCCCACCACGCCGAGCTGCACCGCCAGGAGCGCGCCCACGTCGTAGTGCCTCACGGCCGCCGCGGTGGCCAGGATGTGGGCCGCCAGCGAGATCGCGCACAGGAACACGAGGCCGTCGCCGCGCAGGTTGAAGTCGCCGCTGCCGCCGGACAGGAGCCACAGCCCGAGCATCGCGACGCCCGCCGCGACCCACGCGATCACCGGGATCCGCTGGCGCAGGAACACGGCGCCGAGCACCGGCGTGAGGACCACGAACAGCCCGGTGATGAAGCCCGTGTTCGAGGCGGTCGTCTCCTCGAGCCCGAGCGTCTGGAACACGTAGCCGCCGGTGAGGAAGGCGCCCATGACGAGACCTGCCCGCCACCCGGCGGCGGGCAGCTCGCGCAGCTTCCGGTGGAAGATCACCGCGACGATCAGCGCGGCCGGGATGAACCGGTAGGCCAGGAACGCCATCGTGGGCAGCTCGCGGATCGCGTCCTGCACCATCACGAAGGTCAGCCCCCAGACGGCGGCGATCGCGACGAGGGCGAGCTCCGAGACCCGCTGGAGGCTCAAGCCACTCGCCGCTTGCCCTCGGGGCACAGGCTGAGGAGCGGGCAGCTCGGGCAGTCCGGGTTGCGCGCCGTGCAGGTCCGGCGGCCGTGCCGGATCAGCAGCACGTGGAGCTCGTACGCCTCCTCGGGGCCGTCGACCAGCTTCAGCATCGCGTCGTGCGCGGCCTCCAGGCTGGTCTTCTCCGGCCACAGCCCGAGCCGCGTCCCGACCCGGTAGACGTGCGTGTCCACCGGCACGTCCGGGCGCCCGTACGAGAACAGCAGGACGCAGGCCGCCGTCTTGCGCCCCACCCCGGGCAGGTCGCAGAGGTAGTCGCGCGCCTCCTCGAGCGGGCCCTCCTCCATCCACGCGAGGTCGTCGTCGTCGAGCGCCTCGAGGATCTGCTTGATCCGCACCGCCTTGGTGGGCGCGAGGCCGCCGGGGCGGATCGCGTCCTCGACGTCCTCGACCGGGGCCTCGCGCACCTCGGCCCACGAGCCGAACCGCTCGGTGCAGCCTGCCGTACGCCACGTCGCGGTTGCGGTCGTTCGTGTTCTGCGAGAGCACCGTCAGGACCAGCTCGTCGACCGGCGCCCGGTGCGGGCGCAGCACCGGCCGCCCGTACTCCCTCCGGAGCCGGTCGACGATCTTCCTCACCTTGCGGCGGTCGGCCATGACCGCGTGATGGTATGAACCGTGGCCGTGGAGGTCGCCGAGCGAACCGTCGAGGTCGCCGGGCTGGAGGTGCACCTCCGCCAGGCCGGGAACGTCCCGATCCTCTATCTGCACGGCGTGCCCACGCACTCCTTCGACTGGGTTCCGTTCCTCGAGCGCACCGGCGGGATCGCGCCCGACCTGCCGGGATTCGGGCGATCCGCGAAGCCCGCCGACTTCGACTACTCGATCGCCGGATACGACAACTTCCTCGAGGCGCTCGTCGACGAGCTCGGCCTCGAGCGGCTCTCGCTCGTCATGCACGACTGGGGCGGCGTGGGCCTCGCCTTCGCCCAGCGCTTCCCGGAGCGGATCGAGCGGATCGCGATGTTCCCGGTGGTGCCGTTCCTGCCCGGCTACCGCTGGCACCGGGTGGCGCGCGGCTGGCGCACGCCGGCGCTCGGCGAGCTGGTCATGGGCTTCAGCACCCGCCGGGCGTTCCGGCGCGAGCTGCCCGAGGAGCTCGCCGACGCCGCGTGGGAGACGTTCGACCACGGCACCCAGCGCGCGATCCTCAAGCTCTACCGGTCCGCGCCGCCCGAGGTGCTCGCGCGCGCGGGCGAGCGGCTCGGCGAGGTGCGCGCCCCGGCGCTGGTCCTGTGGACGCGGGACGACCCGTACCTCCCCGCGGAGTTCGCGCGAGCGGCACGCCGAGGCGCTCGGCGGAGAGACGACGGTCGAGCTGTCGGACGGCGGCCACTGGCCGTGGCTCCGGCGGCCGGAGCTCGTCGAGAGGGTCGCCGCGTTCCTCGACGGGTAGCCGTCGCAAGCGCGCCCCATAAATGTTTCGTTAATCGTCTTAAGATCGAAATCGCGGGCGTCGAAGGAGAGTGTCGTGCGCGAGTTCCTCTCCAAGTCGATCGCCGGCGGCCTGTCCGCGGGCGTCGTGCTGCTCTGGTGGCCGCTCCTGTTCTCCGACGTCGACTCGGTCACGTCGTGGCTCGTCCGAGGCGCGGCGTGGACGGTGCTCTTCGAGGTGCTCCTCGTCGCGCTCGTGCCGTTCGAGCGCGCCCTCTGGGAGACCACCGGCGGCGAGCGCATCTCGACCAGGATCGGCGCCGCGGGCTCGCGGCTCCACGCCGGCTCGCGCCGTCGCCGGATGAGCCGGCTCAGCGCCGTGGCGACCATGGCGCTCGCCGTGCCGGTCGCTGCTCCTCGTGGCCGGGCTCGGCAAGCACACGCCCGCCCCGGCCGAGGCGAAGGCGGCCACGCCGGTCAAGGTCGTGCGCGTCACGAAGGTCGTGAAGGTTGTGAAGCGGACCCCCGTCACGGTGCAGCCCTCCACGGGCATGCCGACCGTCGGGCGGGCCGCCCCCGCAATCCCGGCTCCGGCCCAGGCGCCCGAGCCGGAGCGCGCGACGGTCGAGGTCGGCCGGCCCGCGCCCGTGGAGCGCAAGCAGGCGCCTGAGGCGAACGCGGAGGTCGTGGAGGAGACCGAGGCGCCCGCCGCACCCCCCTCTTCCTTCTAAGCTGTCCCTCTCGTGCTGCGCGACGCGCCGTCCGCCGTCACGGCGCCGCCCACCTCTCCTGTCACGACGCCGGAGGAAGCGGCGCCCACAACGCCCCGGTCAGGCCGACGGCTTCCGGGCGCTGCCCGCTGGCTGCGGGACGTCGACCCCTGGCACGCGGCCCCGATCGTGGTCGCGATCCTGTTCGCGATCGGCTACCTGATCTGGGAGCCGCGGACGGTCGACCTCGCCGCCCACACCTTCCGCGCCGACCTGTTCGGCGAGGAGGGCTTCACGATCTGGAACGGCCAGTGGTACGGCGGGCATCACACGCCCGCGTACAGCGTGCTCTCGCCGCCGCTCGCGTGGCTGCTCGGCCCGCCGCTGGCGCTCTCGATAGCCGCCGTGGCGTCGGCCGCCCTGTTCCCGCCGCTCGTGCGCCACGCGTTCGGCGAGCACGCCGCCCGCTGGGGCTCGATCTGGTTCGGGGCCGCCACCGCGACGCTCCTCTTCACCAGCCGGCTTCCGTTCGCGATCGGCGTGGCCTTCGCGCTCGCCGCGCTGCTCGCGCTCCAGCGCCACCGCTACTGGCTGGCGATCCTCTTCGCGGTCCTGTGCCCGCTCGGCAGCCCGGTCGCCGGCCTCTTCCTCGCGATGGCCGGAGTGGCGTACGCGATCGCCGAGCGGCGCGACCGCGTGAACCGCACCGAGGGCATCGCCATCGCGGCCGCGGCGTTCTTCCCGCCCGTGTTCCTCTCGTGGGCGTTTCCCGAGGGCGGCTGGGCGCCGTTCCCCGAGTCGGCCTACGTGCCGATCCCGCTGTTCGCGCTCGCCTGCTTGCTCGTGCTGCCGCGCGAGCAGAGCGCGCTTCGCTGGGGCGCCGCGCTCTACGGGCTGGGCGCGACCGTCGCGCTTGCGCTCGAGACGCCGATGGGCGGCAACGCGGTGCGGCTCGGCGCGCTGTTCGGCGGACCGGTGCTCCTGTGCGCGCTCTGGGGGAGGCCGTGGACGAAGCGAGTCTGGGCGCTTCCGCTGCTCGTGGCCGGCTTCGCGGGGCTCGCGCTGTGGCAGTGGTCGCCCGCCGTGCGCGACGTCATCAAGTACATCGAGGACCCGGCGGCGAAGTCGGACTACTTCGAGCCGCTTCGCCAGTTCCTCTTCCGGCTTCCCGACCAGCGCCGCATCGAGATCCCCTTCACGCGCTCGCACTGGGAGGGCTCGGAGGTGGCGATGGAGCAGGCGCTCGCGCGCGGGTGGCTCCGCCAGCTCGACACTCGCCTCCACCCGATCTTCTACAAGGGCCGCCTCAACCGGCTCACCTACGCGGCCTGGCTGACGGACAACGCGGTGCGCTACGTGGCGCTCCCGAGCGCGAAGCCGGACAAGAGCTCGTACGCCGAGCGGGCCCTGATCGAGAACGGCCTGCCGTACCTCCAGCTGCGCTGGAAGTCGGATGACTGGCGCGTCTACGAGGTGCTGCTCCCGGCGCCCCTTGCGATCTCGGAGGGCGATGCCCGGATCGTGGTCGAGCAGTTCCAGTCCGACGAGCTGCTGCTCGACGTGAAGCGCCCCGGCGAGGCGATCGTGAAGGTCCGCTGGACCCCCTACTGGTTCGCCTCGGGCGCGTGCGTCGAGCCGCACGGCGACTGGACGAGGGTGATCGCCGATCGGACCGGGTTCGTGCGCCTCTCCACGCGCTTCGCGCCCGAGCGGCTCGTGTCGCGCGGACGCCGCTGTGACGACAGCGGGAGCTAGCCGGTCCAGCTACGCTAGACGCCCGTGCCGCGCTCCCACCCGCTCCTGGTCCAGCTGTCCCGGGTCTGGCGTCTAAGCGGACGCTGGTTGCCGAACGGGTGGCTCGACGCCATCCGCCAGCTCGCCCTCTTCGCGGGCGCCTATTACGCGTACCGCCTGGTGCGCGGCTTCGTCGACGGCCAGGCCGGCCTCGCGTTCGAGAACGCGCGCCAGCTCGTGGACGTCGAGCGCGCCCTCGGCCTCTTCTTCGAGCCCGGCCTCCAGGCCTGGGCAGAAGGCCAGGAGTGGATCGTGACCTTCTCGAGCTGGATGTACGTGAACTCGCACTTCGTCGTGACCACGACGTTCCTGATCTGGCTCTACATCGCGCGCAACCACGCCTTCTACTACGTGCGCAACATGTTCATGGTCGCGATGGGCCTTGCGCTCGTGGGCTACCTGGCCTACCCGACCGCGCCGCCGCGCTTCATGCCCGAGTGGGGCTTCAGCGACTCGGTCGCGAGCTTCGTGGGCGAGAACGCCGAGCAGAGCGCCGACGTGCTCTACAACCCGTTCGCCGCCGTGCCGAGCATGCACGTGGCGTTCGCGCTGATGATCGCCATCCCCGCGATCATGCTCGTGAAGCACCGCTTGCCCAAGGTGCTGTGGGCGATGTACCCGCTCGTCGTGACCTTCGTGGTGATGGTCACCGCGAACCACTTCTGGCTCGACGCCGCGCTCGGCGCGCTCGTCGCGGCCGCCTCGGCGTACGCCGCCAGCGCGGCCTTCGCCCGCGCCCGGCCCGAGGCCTGGGGCTGGCGCACGGCACACGCATGAGCATCCGCACGACGGCCGAGATGCGCGAGCTCGCGCGCAACCGGCTGATCGAGTCGCGGCTCACTCCGAACGCGATCTCGATGGCGGGCCTGATCGGGAACGTGATCGCCGCCGTGCTGATCCTCGAGCACCACTTCGTGCTCGCCGGGATCGCGTTCATCCTCGGGTCGCTGTGCGACATGCTCGACGGCCGCTATTCGCGGATGTCGGGCAAGGGCACGCCGTTCGGCGCCTTCCTCGACTCGACGCTCGACAGGATCGAGGAGGGCATCGTCCTGGCGGCCGTCGCGGCCTGGTTCGCGCAGGAGGGAAACGACACCGCGGTGGGCGCCACGGTGCTCGCCGTGGTGGGCTCCTACATGGTCTCCTACACGCGCGCCCGCGCGGAGGCGCTCGGCGTGGAGTGCAAGGTCGGGATCGCTTCTCGCGCAGTCCGGGTAGTAATCCTCTCAGCGGGGCTAGTCTTGGCGGCCGGTGAGCTGATCCCGGACTTCGACCTCCTCGAGCCGGCCATCTACGCGCTGGCAGCGTTGACCGTGTTCACCGCATTGCAAAGGGTGCTCCACGTGCGCCGGCAGCTTGCCCGCGGCACGGGCACCGTGTAACGAAAACGAGCTTGGCGGGTGTGTTCCTCGATGACTGAAACGAAAATTTCCTCCAACGGCGCCTCGCGCTACCAGAGCGGCAAGGTGCGCGTCGCCATCATCGGCGTCGGCAACTGCGCCTCCTCGCTCGTGCAGGGCGTCGAGTTCTACAAGGACGCCGATCCGAACGCCTCCGTCCCGGGCCTCATGCACGTGGACCTGGGCGGCTACCACATCTCCGACATCGAGTTCAGCGCCGCGTTCGACATCGACGCGGACAAGGTCGGCAAGGACCTCTCCGAGGCGATCTGGTCCGGCCAGAACAACACGATCAAGTTCGCGGACGTGCCGAACCTCGACGTTCCCGTCCACCGCGGGATGACGCACGACGGGCTCGGCAAGTACCTCAAGGAGAAGATCACGAAGGCGCCGGGCGAGACCGACGACATCGTGAAGATCCTCAAGGAGACGAAGACCGACGTGGTCGTCTCCTACCTCCCGGTCGGCTCCGAGCAGGCGACGAAGTGGTACGTGGAGCAGGTGCTCGAGGCCGGCTGCGGCTTCGTGAACTGCATCCCCGTGTTCATCGCCAAGGAGAACTACTGGGCGAAGCGCTTCGAGGAGCACGGCCTTCCGATCATCGGCGACGACATCAAGTCGCAGGTGGGCGCGACGATCGTGCACCGCATGCTGGCGCGGCTGTTCCACGAGCGCGGCGTCGAGATGAAGCGCACGTCGCAGCTCAACGTGGGCGGCAACATGGACTTCTACAACATGCTCGAGCGCGAGCGCCTCGAGTCGAAGAAGATCTCGAAGACGAACGCCGTGACCTC
This sequence comes from uncultured Thermoleophilaceae bacterium, assembly GCA_963741455.1. GTDB lineage: Bacteria > Actinomycetota > Thermoleophilia > Solirubrobacterales > Thermoleophilaceae > JACVRW01. The sequence continues at coordinate 198,380 of CAVUIF010000009.1, read as the reverse complement.
GATCATGGGTCTCGAGCTGCCCGCCGACGACGTCTACATCGGCCCCTCGGACTACGTGCCCTGGCTGACCGACCGCAAGTGGGCGCACATCCGGCTCGAGGGCGAGGCCTTCGGCGACGTGCCGCTGACGGTCGAGGCGAAGCTCGAGGTCTGGGACTCGCCGAACTCGGCCGGCATCGTCATCGACGCGGTGCGCTGCTGCAAGCTCGCCCTGAACCACGGGCTCGGCGGCCCGATCGAGGGCGCCTCGGCGTACCTGATGAAGTCGCCGCCGGAGCAGCACCCGGACCCGGTCGCGCGCCAGATGGTCGAGGACTTCATCGAGGAGCACGGCGGGGCGCCGAAGCTGCCCGGCACGAAGCCGGCGCAGGAGCAGCCTGCCGAAGCCGCGGCCGAGACCACGATCGACACGTAGCCGGCGCATATTCTCCCCGGGTGGCATTTCGCATTGCGCAGGTCACCCCCTGGCCCTGGGAGCAGCATCACGAGGTCAACCGCTTCGTCGAGCGGCTCTCGGACGAGCTGTGCGCCCGCGGCCACCGTGTGGCGGTCATCGCGCCGTCCGACTCGCGTGAGCTGATCCGCGAGGGCCGCGCGAAGGTCGAGGCGCTTCAGAGCGACCCCGAGGCGCTCTGGGCTGAGGAGGGCTGCGCGTCGGTCGTCGCGGTGGGACAGTCGCTTCCGTTCCGGCGCGGAGGGTCGGTGTCGCTGCCGCTCGACGTCTCGCGGACGCTGGAGACGCTGCTCGATCACGCCGAGCTCGACTTCCTCCACGTGCACGAGCCGTTCGCGCCGAGCGCCGCGTCCGCCGCGCTGCGGCACTCGCGCGCGCTGAACATCGGCACGTTCCACTCGACGACCGAGCGGTTCGTCTCGACGCAGGTGGCGCGCAAGGTCGTGGAGCTCCTGTTCGGCCGGCTCGACGGCCGCACGGCGAGCTTCGCCGCCACCCGCGACCTGGTCGAGCGCTACTTCCCGGGCGACTACACGATCGTGCGTCCCGGCGCCGACCTCCAGGAGCGGCCGGCGAAGCGGGAGGGCCCGCCCGAGATCGTGTTCTCGGACGAGGAGGAGCGGGGCGCGCTCCGGCTCTTCATCCGCGCCCTCCGGCGCCTGCCGCGCGACCTCGACTGGCGCGCCACCGTCTGGCTTCGCGACCCGACGGCCGGGGCGCCGCCCGCGCTCTCGCGCCGGATGCGCGAGCGGGTGACGCTGGCCGGCCCGGCCGACGGCTCGGAGGCGCAGCACCTCGCGCGCGCGACGATCTCCGTGGCCGCCTCGGCGGGCATAGCGCCGGCGCCGCAGCTCGTGCTGCGCTCGATGGCGGGCGGGGCGGTGCCGGTCGTGTCGCGGCTTCCCCAGTACGAGGAGCTGCTGCGCGACGGCGAGCTCGGCCCGCTGTTCGAGCCGAAGGACTCGCTCACGCTCACCGCGCAGCTCGAGCGGCTGCTCCGCGACCCGGAGCTCGTGAAGCGCTACACCGATCGGATCGCGGCGTCGCACGCCGACCTCGAATGGTCGCGCGTGGCCGACGAGTTCGAGGAGCTCTACGACCGGATCGCCGCCCGCCGCCACGACGGCGACGGCCAGCCGGCGGTGAGGAGGCGGCTCAGCACGCGCGACTTCATCCACGTGGACCTCCACATGCACACCGACCACTCGCCCGACTGCGCCACTCCGGTCGACACGCTCCTCGACACGGCGAAGAAGGTCGGGCTCGACGCGATCGCGGTGACCGACCACAACGAGATCTCGGGCGCGCTCGAGGCGCGCGAGCGCGCGGACGGGATCAAGGTGATCGTGGCCGAGGAGGTGAAGACGGCCGACCAGGGCGAGGTGATCGGCCTGTTCATCGAGGAGAAGATCCCGCGCGGGATGACCCTCCAGGAGACGATCGCGGAGATTCGCCGCCAGGGGGGCCTCGTCTACGTGCCCCATCCCTTCGACCGGATGCATGCCGTGCCGGACTACGAGCACCTGCTGGACGTGGTGGAGGACATCGACGCGATGGAGGTCTTCAACCCGCGCGTGGCGTTCTCCGCCTTCAACGAGGAGGCCGCCCGCTTCGCGGCCAAGTACCGGATCGTGGCCGGGGCCGGCTCGGACAGCCACGTCGTGCAGGGGCTCGGGTCGGTGAAGATCCGGATGCGCGACTTCGACGGGCCGGAGGAATTCCTCGAGTCGCTGAGGGACGCGGACATCGTCCGGAAGAGGCAGTCGCTCCTCTACGTGCAGGCCCTGAAGTTCATCCAGACGCGAGGCAAGAAGTGATGCGCTCGAAAGGACAGGCGGCAGCTCCGTCAAAAGCCACTGGGACGGTGCCGGCCACTGACGACGAGATCCGCGAGAAGTACCTCGAGCGAGCGATCCGCGAGCTGAACCAGCTCACGCGGGACATTCAGTCCTGCGAGCACTGCCCGCGCGGAAACCTGATGCCCGTGCTCGGCTCGGGCCACCCCCAGGCGGACATCATGCTGCTGAAGTTCGCCCCGATGCCCTCCGAGATCGAGGAGGGCGTGGCGTTCTACGGGCGCGCCGGCAGCGCGCTGATGAAGAGCTTCAAGCGGCTGGGCGTGGATCCGCTGGCCGTGTACGGCACGGTGTTCGTGAAGTGCCCGGTCCACGACACCGACGACTCCGCCCCCGCCTGCCGCGCGCGCGTGCTCGAGGAGATGGCGATCGTGCAGCCGCGGATCGTCGTGGTGATGGGCGACGAGGCGCTCGAGGAGCTGAACGACCTGCACGTGCCGCTCGGCCGCCAGCTCGAGTGGAAGCCGGGCGAGATCCAGCGCCTGACGCCCTCCACCGACGCCCTCACCGTGCCGGACATCGACAAGTCGCTCGACGACGAGACCGCCAAGCGCGAGTTCTGGGGAGCGTTCCGCGCGCTCGGCGAGTGGTACGCGGACTTTCCTCCGTATTAGGCCAGGAGGTAACCTGATCGCATGGCCGAGGCACGAGTCCTCGTCGTCGCGAATCGCACCGCGGAGTCGCCTGAGCTGCTCGACGCGCTCCGCACCCGGACGATGCAGGGGCCATGCAAGTTCACGCTGCTCGTGCCGTCCACGCCGCACGGCCTCAGCTGGGCCGCCGACATGCACGCGGGCGGCGAGGAGGCGGAGCAGCACCGCTCCGCGTTCCTTCAGGAGCTGCGCGAAGATGGCCTCAACGTGGGCGAGGCCAAGGTGGGCGACCCGGACCCGCTGGCGGCGATCCAGGACGAGTGCAACTTCTCCGAGTACGACGAGCTGATCGTCTCCACGCTTCCCCTGCATGTCTCGAAGTGGCTGCGGGTAGACCTGCCGCGCAAGGCAAAGGCGGCCACGGGCCTTCCCGTGACGCACGTCGTGGGGAGCGGAACCTGATGGGCCTGGAAGAGGAGACCGGCGTCGACCCAGTCATCGAGCGCACCTGCGCCGAGTGCGGCACGAAGCTGACCGAAGAGGAGATCAAGGCCTCGCTCGAGACGGGCGGGCCGTTCCTCTGCAGCGTGCACGCCGCGGAGGAGATCCGGCTGGAGGACGACGCCTAGCCGGTGCGCTCGAGCAGCGCGACGCACTCGATGTGCGGCGTCTGCGGGAACATGTCGACCGGCCGCACCGTCCTCAGCTCGTAGCCGCCGTCGTCCACGAGCTGGCGCGCGTTCGGCGCGAGCGTGGTCGGGTTGCACGACACGTAGACGATCCGGCTCGCCTCCGCCTCGATGATCCGCCGCACCACCTTCTGGGAGAGGCCGGCGCGCGGCGGGTCCACCACCACGACGTCCGGACTGCCGGAGCGCTCGAGCAGCTCGCGCATCACGAGCCTGACGTCGCCTGCGAAGAAGCGCGCGTTGTCGATCCCGTTCAGCTTCGCGTTCTCGATGGCGTCCGCCACCGCGTCCTCGACCAGCTCGACGCCCCAGACCTCGGCCGCGTCGAGGGCGAGCACCGACGAGATCGTCCCGATGCCGCAGAACAGGTCGAGCACCTTCTCGCGCCCGCTGAGCGCGGCGAGCTCGACCGCCGAGCCGTAGAGCCGCTCGGCCATCTCGGTGTTGGTCTGGAAGAACGCGTCGGGTGAGATCCGGAAGCGGAGCCCGGCCAGCTCCTCCTCGATCACCGCCTGGCCCTTGACCACCTTGGTGTCGCCGCCCCGCGTCGTCTCCGCCACGCCCTCGGCGTGCGTGAGCAGGAAGGAGTCGGCCGGCGTGGCGGCCGCGAGCTCCTCCACCCGGAAGGTGGAGCCGGGGCTGGCCACGATGCGTGCCTGGACCTGCCCGGTGCGCCGGCCCTCGCGTACGACGAGATTGCGGAGCAGCCCGGTCTGGGTCTCGCGGTCCCACGCGCCGAGGCCCTCCTCGCGGCACCAGGCCTTCACGGCCTCGCGCACCTCGTCCACCCGCTCCGAGGCGAGGATGTCCATCGCCACGTCGTCGATCAGGTCCCAGCGGCCCGCGCGGTGGAAGCCGAGCACGAGCTCGCCGTCGTCGTCCATCCCGAAGGAGTACTCGAGCTTGTTCCGGTAGCGGAGCTGCTCCACGGCCGGCACGATCGCCTCGACCGGCGGCGCGTCGAAGCCGCCGATGCGCTCGAGCGCGTCGCGCACCTGCGCCTCCTTCTCGGCGAGCTGGCGCTCGTACGGGAGCACCTGCCAGGGCGCTCCCGGGTGGGGCGCCACGGGCTCGATCCGGTCCGGGCTCGGCTCGACCAGCTCCACGACCTCGCCCTCGGCCCAGGAGCGCTTCGACTTGCCGATCCGAGCGCGCACGCGGTCGCCCGGCACGGCGCCGCGCACGAAGACCACGTAGCCCGTCTCGGTGCGCGCGACACCCGCGCCGCCGTGCGCGAGGCGGTCGATGGTTAGCTCTAGCTCATCGCCGCGGCGAGGGCGTGGGAGTACTGACTGTTGCTGACCGGACGTCAGCTGAGCTTAGCTTCGATGGAGTTGAGCACCGTCTTGCGGTTGGCGTTCCGGCGCTCGTAGTCGCGCACCTTGCGCAGCTCCGCGGGCGAGAGATCGGTCAGCCTCCCGACCACCTGGTCGGCCGTGAGGTCGTCGTACGCGATGATCGGGAAGTTCGGCCCCACCCCGGCCGCACGCCTTGCGCGGTCGGCCTGGGCGAGCGGGCCCGAGGCGGCGCGCACGGCCTTGCTGCGCGCGCCCGACGCCTGGCCGCGTGCCGCGCCCACCGCTCCGCCGGCGGCCCTTCGGACACCGGAGGTGCGGCCCTCGATCTCGCCGCGGCCGCGGTCGAGCAGCGACTCGAGGTCCTTGAGGACGTCGTTCGTCTGCTGGCGGCCCCGGTCGAGCAGCCCGGTGGCGAGGCTCTGCGCGTCGGTGGACGTCATGCGGCCGCGCTCGACGGCCTCGGCGAGCGCCTCCTCGATGCGGTCGCGGGTGAGGAGCACCATCTCCATCGGGCCGATCAGGTTCTTGCGGAGCGCCTCGCGGAACTCGGCGACGGTCTTGGCCTCGACGCCCGCGCTGCGAGCGGCGCGCGATGCGCTGCGCGACGTGGTCTTCGCGGCCTTGCGCGCCTTCTGCTGGCGCCCGCGTGCCTGCCCGCCCTTCTTGGCGGCGGCCTTGCGCTTCGTAGCGCTGCCCGAGCGCGACGAGGCCGAGCTGCTGCGACTCGACGACGAGCTGCGGCTGCGCGCGCTCGCGGAGCGGCTCTTCGCCGCGGCCGGCTTCTTCGCCGTGGTCGACCTCTTCGCTGTCGACCTCTTCGCGGTCGACTTCTTCGCCGTGGTCGACTTCCTCGCCGCGGTCGACTTCCTCGCGCCGCTCGACTTCTTCGCCCCGCCGCTGCTCTTGCGCTCCGCCATCTGGCTCCCCCCTACGTTCAGCCTGTCTGTGAGGATCTCTTACCCCCGAACGGGGGACTATCTCACTTCGTAGGCCGCGGCGACGGGCGCGTGGTCGGAGAGCCGGAGCCGGAGACCGCCCTCCTCGACGAGCTCCCGGTCCTCCGGAGGGAGCCGCCGAGGGGCCTCCGCCACATCGATCCCGCGGGCGAGCAGATGGTCGATCGCGTTCGGCCCGGTGGGGTCGCCGAGGCCGAAGCGCTCGCGCAGCTCGACGAACGCGGCCGGGTCCCGGCCGGGCCGCAGGTTGAGGTCGCCGCCGAACACGAGCGGGTCGCCGCCCGACCACTCGACGGCCGCCGTCGGCGGCGGCCACGACCTCGCGCGACGCGAGCTCGGGCAGACCGGCGGAGGCGTGCAGGTTCGCGAAGCAGACGGGGCCCGCGCCGGGCAGCTCGGCGCGCACCCACACCATCGTGCGCCGCTCCGGCTTTCGCGCGAGCACGAGGTGGCGGTGCTCCGCCACCCGCCCGGGATGCCGCACGAGCACCTGGTTCGAGCCACCCTCCCAGGACGCGATCAGGTCCGGGTTCGCGTTCGCCGCGAGCCGCTGGAGCGGCGGCAGGACGTTGCGCGAGGTGAGCACCCGCACCCCGTTCGACCGGGTCCTCCGCCCGAGCTCCCGGAGCCACAGCGGCGGCGCCTCCTGGAGCAGCGCCACGTCCCACTCGCGACCCTCGAGCCAGCCCGCGAACTCGTCGCGCAGCACGCGGTTCACCTGCACGTGCGTCTCGTTCCGCTCGGTCACTCGGAGCAGCCGCGAGCGCAGCGTGAAGAGCCCCTTGTCGGGGGGGAAGTCGCGGCCGTGGTAGAGATTCCAGCTGAGGACTCGCATTGGCAAGGCACTTCCTGACCGGCGAGGAGCTTACGGCTGCGGAGCAGCGGAGCCTCCTCGAGCGGGCGATCGAGCTTAAGGCCGACCGCCTGGCTTCGCGTGCGCTCGAGGGGCGGAGCGTGGCGCTCGTCTTCGACAAGCCGTCAACGCGCACGCGCGTCTCGTTCGAGACCGGCGTGTTCGAGCTGGGCGGCCACCCGCTCATCCTCCGGCAGGGCGAGCTTCAGATGGCGCGCGGCGAGTCGCCGCGCGACGTCGCGCTGGTGCTGTCCCGGATGGTGCACGCGATCGGGATCCGCACCGGCCCGCACGAGCTCGTGGAGGAGCTCGCCGAGCACGCGACGGTGCCCGTGATCAACATGCTCACCCACGAGCACCATCCCTGCCAGGCGCTCGCCGACCTGATGACCCTGCGCGAGCGCTTCGGCACGCTCGAGGGCCTGAAGCTCGCGTACGTGGGCGACGGGAACAACATGACGCGCTCGCTGCTGCTCGCCGGGAAGCTCGCAGGGATGGAGGTGGCCGTGGCGTCGCCGCCGGAGCTCTCGCTGCCGGAGGCGCCGGGAGTCGCGCCCGCGGAGGCCGTGGCGGGCGCGCACGCGCTCTACACGGACGTGTGGGTGAGCATGGGCGACGAGGCCGATGCCGAGCGCCGCCGCGAGCTGCTCGCCCCGTACCGGATCGACGCGGACCTGGTGGCGCGGGCGCGCGACGACGCGATCGTGCTCCACTGCCTCCCGGCGCACCCGGGCGAGGAGATCACGGCGGACGTGCTCTACGGCGAGCGCTCCGCCGTCTGGGACCAGGCCGAGAACCGCCTCCACGCCCAAAAGGCGTTGCTGGAACATCTACTGTTTCGGTCATGAACAAGCTCCTCGCCCTGCTGCTCGCCTGCCTGGCCATCGGTCTCGTCGCCTGCGGCGGAGACGACGACGAGAGCGGAGGCGGCGCGGACACCGGTGGAGCGGCGACCACCGAGGAGCCCGCCGCCGGAGGCGGTGGAGGCGGCGGCACCGAGGTCTCGATGGACAGCATCCAGTTCGACCCGAAGGACGTGACCGTCAAGGCAGGCGAGACGATCATGTTCGTGAACAACGAGTCCGTCCCGCACGACGTGCACAAGAGCTCGGGCCCCGGGCCGGACTTCGCCTCCGGGCCGTCGGGCGGCATGCAGGAGGGCGACACGTTCGCACTCACGCTCGACGAGGCCGGCAGCTACGAGTACGTGTGCGACGTGCACGCGCCCGGCATGTCCGGGACGATCACGGTCGAGTAGCCCGCTACGGCCGCCGCTTCACCCCGAAGCCGCGCAGGAGCAGCAGCGCGGTCTCCCCGAGCCCGCCGCGGGCCGGGAGCACGCCGAGCTGAGTGGCCGCGTCGTAGAGGTCGAAGAAGCCGCGCGCGCGGCGCACGGCCCCGTCCGTGAGCTCGAGGTAGTGGATGCCCTGGATCGTCACGAATCGTTCCGTGGCGGGAAGCATCTGACCGACGTCGGCGCGGTGCGTGCCGAGCGCGCGCCACGGCACGCACACGTGCGCGCCCCGGTCGAGCGGCGGCGCGGTGGCCTCGACCCTGAGGTCCGGGAAGGCGGCGCGGAGACCGGCCGCGTGCGCGTGGAGCGCCTCGATCCCTCGCAGCAGGTCCACCGCCACCGGGTCCTCATAGGTCACGTCCGGCGTGCAGCAGGACTCGAAGCTCCCGCCCTCCCAGGCCGTCGCGCCAGCGCTCGGCGAGCGCGTCGACGGCGGCGCGCTCGAGCTCCGTGCTCACTGCGCGTCCGCGAGCTCGGCCATTCCCTCCTCGGGGGAGGACGGCCGGGCGTAGTGCCTCCGCGGGATGCGTCCCGCCTCGCGCGCCTCGTAGCCGGCCTCCACGGCCTTGCGCATTGCGCGCGCCATCGCGGGCGGGTCGGCCGCGCGTGAGATCGCGCTGGCGAGGAGCACGCCGTCGCAGCCGGTTTCCATCGCGAGCGCGGCGTCGGACGCCGTGCCCACCCCCGCGTCCAGGATCACCGGCACGCGCGCCTGCTCCACGATCAGCCGGAGGTTGTAGGGGTTGTTGATGCCCATGCCGCTCCCGATCGGCGAGCCGAGCGGCATCACGGCGGCACAGCCCGCGTCCTCGAGCCGGCGTGCCAGCACCGGGTCGTCGTTCGTGTAGGGCAGCACGGTGAAGCCGTCCTCCAGGAGCTCCTCCGCGGCGAGCAGGAGCTCCGCCGGGTCGGGGAGCAGCGTGCGGTCGTCGCCGATCACCTCGAGCTTCACCCAGTCGGTCTCGAGCGCCTCGCGCGCGAGCCGCGCCGTGGTCACCGCCTCTCGCGCGGTGAAGCAGCCGGCCGTGTTCGGGAGCACCTCGAGCCCGGCCTCCTCGAGCACCTCGACGATCGAGCCGCGCGCGTTCGGGTCAACGCGCCGCATGGCGACCGTGGCCAGCTCGGCGCCCGACTCGCGGGCGGCGTCGGCCATCACCTGGAGGTTCCGGAACCCGCCCGTGCCGAGGATGAGGCGCGACTCGAACCGGCGCCCGGCGATCTCGAAGGCCGTCATGCGCCCCCCTGCACCGCGTGGAGCACCTCAACCTGCTGGCCCTCGCGCACCTCGGTGCTCGCCCACTCGCCGCGCGGCACTACCTCGCCGTCGAGCGCCACCGCCACGCCGCGGCCGTCGGGGGCGCCGATCGCCCGCACGGCGGTCTCGATCGTCGCGCTCTTGCCCAGGTCGCGCCGCTCGCCGTTGATCGTCACGACGGTCATGCGCGCGAACCCTCGACCAACCTAAAGGGGTCTGACCCCTTGTCGTTTGCGAGCAGCGCGGCGACCGTGTCGCCCGTCAGCGGCGCGAGCAGCACGCCGTTGCGCCAGTGGCCGGTCGCCCAGATCAGGCCGGCCAGCGCCGGGTCCGGGCCCACCACCGGCACGTTGTCCGGCGTGCCCGGCCTCAGGCCCGCGCGTGCGGCCACGAACTCCAGCTCGCCCACCTCGGGCAGCACCTCCCAGGCCGCCTCGAGGAGCCGGAACACGCCGTCGGCCGTGACGGCGGTGTCGAAGCCCTGCTCCTCCACGGTCGCGCCGAGCACCACGCGGCCGTCGCCGCGCGAGACGAGGTAGCACCGCGGCGTACGCAGGACGCGCGTGAACGGCTCGCCCATCGCGCCGCGGGTGCGGAGCTCCAGGATCTGTCCCTTCACCGGCCGCACGGGCGGCCCGTCGCCGTCCGGAGCCAGTGCCGCGCTCCACGCGCCGGCGGCCACCACCACCTGCTCGCACGCGATCGGCCCCGCGCTCGTGCTCACGCCGGAAACGGCCGAGCCGTCGTGCTCGATCGCCTCGACCTCCACGCCGAGCGCCACCTCCTCGGCGGCCGCCGCGAGCGCTCGCACGGTCGCGACCGGATCGGCGCTGCCGTCCTGCGGCGCGGCGATCCCGCCCGCGATGCTCGGAGCCAGGCCCGGCTCGAGCGCCCGGCAGCGCGACGGTGTGAGCCACTCGGACTCGAGCCCGAGCGAGCGCTGCAGCTCGTGCAGGCGGCGGAGCGCCTCCGCGTCGTCCCGGTCAGCGGCCACCACGAGCGCCCCGCTGTCGCGGTAGCCCGTGGGCAGCCCGGTGACCTCCTCGAGCTCCGCCGCGAACGCCGGCCAGCGCTCGCGCGCCAGCAGGTTCGCGCGCAGCGGCGCCTCCTCGCCGAAGTCCGCCTCGGTGACCGGGGCCAGCATTCCGGCGGCAACGCCTGACGTTCCCGCGCCAACTTCGCCCTCACGGTCCACCACGAGCACGGACAGCCCTTGCCCTCGCGCGCGCCATGCGCACGAGAGGCCGATCAAGCCTGCGCCGATCACCACGGCGTCGTAGCGGGTGCTTCGCGGCAGTGACATCACCTTCCCTTCGCGGGCATTACCCCGGTCAGGTTCGACGGTCGGCGGCGCCGCAGCCGCCCTCTCAGCCCGGTCTCCCCGAGCTCCCGTTGTACTCCCGGAAGTCTAGAGCCGTCGCGTCGGATAGTCGTCCGGGCGGGACGGCGTGTCGCTGCCGCCGAAGAACGTCACGGCAAGCGAGACCACGAGGCCGATGATCCCGACGACCATCAGAATCAGGCCCACCGTCTGGATCTCGATGCCCTCGACGGTCACGTTGACCGCATAGCGCAGGATTGCGCCCACGGCGATCAGGACTATGGAGGTTCCGATTCCCATTTCTGCTACGGCTTAGGGCAGGGCGTCGGAAGCTAGCAGGGGCACCTACCGCAACCTCGTCCCTGCTGCGTGTTCCAACGCCGGAACCCATGAAGCGACTCTTTCTGCCAATCGTCGTAGTGATCGTGTGCGCGCTCGCGCCGCAGGCCCAGGCGGGCGGCCGCCAGCTGCTCGTGCTCCAGGACAACGCCCGCAGCCTCGGCCAGCCGGACGCGACCGCGGCCGAGTTCCGGGCGCTCGGAGCCGACGTCGGGAAGATCCAGCTCTACTGGCACGAGGTCGCGCCGGGCGGCCGCCGGAAGCCGGCGGGCTTCGACGGCGCGGACCCGTCGAGCTACCACTGGGGCGCCTACGCGAGCGCGATCAACTCGATGCTCGCGCAGGGCGTCAGGCCGTACGTGAGCCTCGGTGGCCGCGCGCCCCGATGGGCCACGCGCGGCCGCGGCCGGCCCGGCACCGCGCGGCCGAGCGCGAAGGAGTTCAGGCTGTTCGCCGAGGCGGCGGGACGCCAGTTTCCCGGCGTGCGGATCTGGTCCGTCTGGAACGAGCCCAACCTCTACTCCTGGCTCAGCCCGCAGCGCGCGAAGGGCGTGCCGCGGTCGCCCTCGATCTACCGCAGGCTGTACCTCGCCGGGCACGCCGGCCTGAGCGCCTCCGGCCACGGCGACGACCGCATCCTCATCGGCGAGCTGATGCCGCGCGGCGGGAGCTCGCGGCGGAAGATCCGGCCGCTCGTCTTCCTCCGCGAGATGGTCTGCCTCGACAGCCGCTACCGGCAGTACCGCGGCCGCGCCGCGCGCCGGCGCGGCTGCTCGCGTGTGGGCCGGATCCCCACCTCGGGCCTCGCCTACCACCCGTACACGCTGCGCGGCGGCCCGAAGCGGAACGAGCGCGCCGGCGGCGACGCCGCTATCGGCCAGCTCGACCGCGTGACGAAGACGCTCGACGCGCTCGCCAACCGCGGCAAGCTGCCCAAGCGCCTCCGCATCTGGATCACCGAGTTCGGCTATCAGACGAGGCCGCCCGACCCGGTGTTCGGAGTCCGGCTGAAGCGTGCCGCGGGGTTCATGGACCTGAGCGAGTGGATCGCCTTCCGGAACCGGCGCGTGGCGAGCTACTCCCAGTACACGATCACCGACGACCCGCCGCGCGACGGCGGCCGGCCCTTCCAGCGCTGGTCGACCTGGCAGTCCGGGCTCCGCTTCAGCGACGGGCGCCCGAAGCCGCGCGTGTACGACGCCTTCCGGCTCCCGTTCCTCGTGCGCTCGCTCGGCGGAAACGTGGTGGAGCTCTTCGGCGGCGGCCGCGGCGGCGCGGGGCAGGTCGCCCGCGTCGAGGCCAAGCGCCGGGGCGGCCGTTACCGTGTCGTGGCGTCGATGACCACGAACAGGGCGGGCTATTTCAGGCAGATCCTGCCCTTGAAGAACGCCTTCCGGCAGACCTTCCGCGTGACGCTCGGCGGCCTCTCGCGCGTCAAGCGGCCCACCGCCTTCTGAGGTTCAAGCATCTTCGCTTCTTTCCGATCACAAGAACGACTGACCCGTCCCGAAGGAGACCCACCCGTGTTTGCAGTACACCGCCCACCTCGAGCCCTGCTCGCCGCGCTTGTCCTCTGCGCGGCGGTACTGACCGGCTGCCTGTGGAGCGCCGGCGACAGCAAGGCGGCGCGCGGAATGGAGCTCGCCATCCAGGACGAAGCCGTCTTCGTCGAGGGCAAGTACTCGCGCCTCGCCGGCGACCGGCCGTTCGACCTCTCTCGCGCCCTGGGCGTCACCCGGCAGCGCGTGAACCTGCTCTGGGCGTACACGCTTCCCGAGAGCCAGTTCAACGCCCGGCGCAAGCCCGCGACCCTGAACTACAACTTCAGCGGGTACGACCAGCTGATCAACCGGGCCGCGCAGCACGGCGTGCGCATCCACGTGTCGATCACGGGGCCGGCGCCGCGGTGGGCCAACGCCCGCCGCGCCACGACGCGCCGGAGCTGGTTCAAGCCGAACTCGACCGAGTTCGGGAAGTTCGCGTCGACCGTGGCCGAGCACTTCGCGGGCCGCGTCGACCGCTACAGCATCTGGAACGAGCCCAACTGGAAGACCTGGCTCGGTCCGCTGAAGGCGGCGCCGTCGCTGTACCGCCAGCTCTACCTGAAGGGCTACAAGGCCATCAAGGCCGCCGACCCCGCGGCGAAGGTGCTGATCGGTGAGACCGCGCCGTTCTCGAAGCGCGGCTGGTCCACGTCGCCGCTGGCGTTCCTGCGCGGCGTGACGTGCGTCAAGCGCAACTACCGGCGGGCGCGCCGGTGCCCGAAGCTCCGTGCCGACGGCTACGCGCACCATCCGTACGACTTCGCGCACGCGCCGAACTACAAGTACCCCGGTGCCGACAACGTCACGATCGGGACGCTCTCGCGGCTGACGCGGGCGCTCGACCGGCTGTCGCGTGCCGGCGTGCTCCGGAAGAACGGCGGCGGGCGGATGCCGCTCTACCTCACGGAGTACGGCTACTTCGCGTCCGGCAAGCGTGCGCTGTCGAAGCGGAAGCGGTCGAAGTACCTCCAGCAGGCGTACTCGATCGCCCTGAGGAACCGGCGTGTGAAGAGCCAGCTCCAGTACCTGCTGGTCTCGCCGCCGCGCAGCCAGCGCGCGTCGTTCTTCGACCTCGGCCTCGTGAACTCGCGGGGCAGGAAGAACGTCGGCTACAACGCGCTGAAGCGCTGGTACCGCAAGAACCGCGGCAAGGTGAAGCGCCCCGGTGCGGCGATCTCGCTCGCGCCGGCGCCGCCCAACCCGGTCGGCTGAGCATGGGGCTCGCCGCAGCGCGCGAGCGCCTGCGGCGAGCCCGCCTGTACCTGGTCGTGGACGCCGCGGCGGAGCACGTGCTCCCCGCGGCGCTCCGCGGCGGGGTCGACATGGTCCAGCTCCGCGACAAGGAGCTGGACGACGACGCGCTCCTCGCCGCGTCCGCGCGCTTCCGCGCGGCATGCGACGAGCACGGCGCGCTCTTCTGGCTGAACGACCGGCCCGACCTGGCGCTCGAGGCGGGCGCCGACGGCGTCCACGTGGGGCAGGACGACGAGCGTGTCGCCGCGGTGCGCGAGCGCGTGGGCGAGCGACTGCTGATCGGGCTCTCCACGCACTCGCCGGAGCAGTTCGACGCCGCGCTCGAGTCGGAGGCCGACCAGCTCAGCGTCGGGCCGGTGTGGGAGACCCCGACGAAGCCGGGCCGGCCCGCCGCCGGGCTCGGCTACGTGCGCCACGCCGCGGCCCGCGGCGGTGACACGCCGTGGTTCGCGATCGGCGGGATCGACGAGGGGAACGTGGGCGAGGTCGTCGCGGCCGGCGCGCGCCGGATCGTGGTGGTGAGGTCGATCCGCGACGCCGCGGATCCGGAGGCGGCCGCGCGGGCGCTCGCCGCCGCGCTGCCGGCCGGCCGCTAGCGGCGGGCGGCGCGCCGGTACGCCCGCAGCGCGGGCTGCGGAGTGCTGGTCCCGTCGCCCTTCAGGCGCACGAGGCCGGAGTAGTCGAACAGCTCGTCCCTGCCGCTGTAGCTCGACGCCCACGTGTACCAGTAGATGCGCCGCAGCCCGAGCCGGCGGGCGTTCTTCGCACCGAGCGCGTACAGGTCGGTGAGCCGCCGCGCCATGCCCCTCGGCGTCGTGTACCAGCGCCGCTGCCACTCCTGCTGGGGCCGCGGGACCTTCCCGCGCGCGGCCGGGAACGTGGTCTCGGTCACCCAGATCGGCTTGCGCCCCTCATGGCGGCGCTTCATGACGCGGCGGGTGAGGCGCGCCGCGGCCATGACGAAGCCGGGGCGGCCGGTGAAGATGTTGATCGTCGCGACGTCGAACGAGCGCCGGCCGCCGGCTTTGTAGACGGTGTTCAGGACCTTCCAGCTCGCGTCGGCGAGGCCGGCCAGCACCACGCGCGCGCCCGGGTCGTTCGCCCTGATCGCCGTCCGGGCCTTCTTCAGCATCCTCACGTACCCGCGCGCCCATCTGTCGCCCGGCGTGTACCAGTAGAAGTCGAGGTGCGGCTCGTTCCAGATCTGCCAGTCGCGGATCGGACGACGCGGCACGCCGGGGTGATCGGTCCAGAACGTGCCGTCCGGCCCGTATCGCTGCACGAGCCGGCCCATGAAGGCGGCGTAGTCCTCCGGGAACTTCGGCGGCGTGCCGTGGCGCGCCGGGTACCTCGCCGCCCAGTCCGGCGTGTAGAGCACGACCGGCAGAAGGCCCACGCGGTTGCGCGCGGCGAGCTCCACCATCGCGTCGGTCTCGGCGAAGTTCGGCTCCGTGCCCGCCTGGGGCTGAGCGGCCGCCCAGGAGAACACCGTGCGCACCGACTCGACACCCGAGCGCCGCATCCGCGCCCACTGGGCGTCGCGGTTCACGGGCCGGCCGTCCATCGCGGCGCGGTCCCACATCACGCCGTGGAAGCCCTTCGGCGCACGCGGGGGCTGTGCCGCGTCCGCGGGCGCGGCGAGGAGCAGCGCGGCGGCGAATGCCGCAAGGAGAATCGGGAGGCGCATCCGGCCCATGAACCCGCGAGCCTAGGGATCGATGCGCCGCTAAGGTCCGGCCTCCAATGGCGAGGAAGCGGAAGAGCCGCCGGCAGCCGCCCGCCGCGAAGCCGCCCTCGAGCGGTGGCGGCTACGCCCGCAGCAGGGAGAAGAGCGAGGCCGCCCGCGCCGCGCTGAAGCCGCTGGAGCCGGGGGAGCGGCCCACCGCCGTCACGGTCGGCGCGATCGCGGCCATGCTCCTCGCCGCGGCCAACCTGGTCGCCGTGGTCGCCGGCTGGGACGGCGCCGCGGGAGAGGACGACCGCGCTCGCGCGCTCGCGGGGAGCATCCTCGTCACCGGCCTCCTGGCCGTCGTCGCGTGGGGGATGTGGCAGGCGAAGTACTGGGCCGTGCTCGGCATGCAGACGCTGCTCGCGCTCACCGTGATCGCCACCGCGCTCGGACTGGTCACCGTCGGCAACTGGGGCAACGCGATCGTCCTGGTGGTCATCCTGGTCGCCGCCGGGACGCTGTTCTGGTTCATGGTGAAGGCGATGGCGCGCATCCAGATGCCCGAGCGGCCGAGCCGCGCGCGTTAGATAGCCTCACCGCTCCTATGCCGGAGCAGAAGTACGACTGCATCGTGATCGGGTCGGGCCCGGGCGGCTACGTGGCCGCGATCCGGGCCGCGCAGCTCGGGCTGAAGACGGCCGTCGTCGAGAAGGGCAACACGGGCGGCCGCTGCCTGAACGAGGCGTGCATCCCCGCGAAGGCGATGCTGCGCGTGGCCGAGGTCTTCGCCGAGACCCAGCACGCGGGCGACTTCGGCATCAAGGTCGAGGGCGCGTCCGTGGACTACCCCGGCGCGACGAAGCACCGCGACAAGGTGATCAAGACGCTCACGAGCGGCGTGGCGATGCTGTTCGAGAAGAACAAGATCGACCTGATCGAGGGCTTCGGCTCGGTGACCGACGACGCCAACGTGAAGATCGGCGGCCAGTTCGACGGCACCGAGATCGAGACCGACCGCGTGATCCTCGCGGTGGGCTCCGTGCCGAAGCCGATCCTCGACCTCCAGTTCGGCAAGCGCATCCTCGACACCGCCGCGATGTGGCTGCTGAACGAGCAGCCGAAGAGGCTGTGCGTGATCGGCGCGGGCGCGTCCGGCACCGAGATCGCCTCCGCGCTCGGCCGGCTCGGCACCGAGGTGGCGCTGCTCGAGGCGCTCGACCAGATCCTGCCGCTCGAGGAGCCCGAGATCGCGAAGGCCGCCGCGCGCGAGATCAAGAAGCAGAACGTGCGCATCGAGACCGGCGCGAAGGTCGAGAAGGTGGACGCCTCCGACGACGGCGTGAAGGTGAGCTTCAACGGCGAGGAGGCCGAGTTCGACTACCTCGTGATCGCCGCCGGCCGCGCGCCCGACGTGGAGGGCCTCGGGCTCGAGGAGGCCGGCGTCGAGCGCGACGATCGCGGGCTGATCAAGGTGGACGGCCGCCTGCGCACCTCGCGCCAGGGCGTGTGGGCGATCGGCGACATGGTCCCCGGCCCCGCGCTGGCCCACAAGGCATCCGACGAGGGCATCATCGCCGTGGAGGACTCCGCCGGGAACGACGTCCACGAGATCGACTACGCGTACGTGCCGGCCGTGACCTTCTGCCACCCGCAGGTGGCGTCGTTCGGGCTGACCGAGAAGGCGGCGAAGGAGGCCGGCTACGACGTCGTCGTCGGCAAGGTCCCGATGGGCGCCGTCGGCGCCCCCACCGTCTACGGCGACCGCGGCGGCATGATCAAGATCGTCGGCGACAAGAAGTACGGCGAGCTGCTCGGCGGCCACATCGTCTCGGTGAAGGCGGCCGACCTGATCCAGGAGCTCGTGAACGCGCGCGAGCTGGAGGGCGGCTACTCAGAGGTCGCCCGCATCATCCACGCGCACCCGTCGTTCGCCGAAGCGGTCATGGAGGCCGCCCGGGCGACGGACGGCTGGCTGATTCACGGCTAGGCGCCGCCCCGAGAAGCCCGATCAGGGCGATCCCAGCGCCGACGATGTAGGCCTGGGCAGGACCGAGTTCAGGTCGACGCGCAGATGCGTGAGGTCGAGTGGAGCTCGAAGCGCAGGCGGCCATCTCGGAGCGAGTCTCGCGCAGGCCGGCCATGTCGGAGCTGAGCTCGTCACGCAGGCTGGCCAGTCGGAGCTGAGCTCGTGCGCAGGCTGGCCATGTCGGCGCGAAATGCGTCCCGCTCCGCGGAGCTCGCTGCGCATCGTCTGACGGTCGGCGCGCAGCTCGTCGAAGACGCGATCGAAGTTCCGATCGATCTTGTCCATCTGCGCTATCGAGCCGCTCGTCTGTCCATCGGGCGCGTTCCATCGTACTCCCGGAAAGTCTCGCCTCTCCGTTGATTCGCCCCCAGTGACGCATGATCGCTCACTGTGTGAGAGACATAATCTGCTCAACGTTTTTCTGTGCAACGTGCGGGAATTGCGGCGCGGGTTGCCGCGCTGTCTCTTGGCGGGCCTAGATCGCGTGCTTACGTGACGCGCGGTCCATCGCACCTCTCCTCACGCAACACGGAGGGGCGACTAAGGCGCCCTCTCCGCTTAAGCACGTCGAGATGAACCACTCACGCAACCGACGCGTCCGATTCCACCTCCTGGCGACGGCGGCATGCATCGCCGCCGTACTGGCGACAGCCGGCGACGCAAGCGCGGGGACCTACAAGGTGGTGTCCTGCGACGCCGCCTCACCCTTCGGTTACGGCACGAGCGCCTGGGCGCCGTATGGCAATGCCGGGCGCTTGTACTCGAGCTGCCCGAGCAACGCGGGCTTCACCTCGGGAATGAGCAATCGACTGGTCGACGAGACCTTCACCAGCTTGGAGCACTCCGGCTACTCCTTCACCGCCCCACCCCGCACGTCGATAACGCACCTCCGCTGGGCCGGACGAATGGCGCGAGCCAACTGCAACTGGACCACCAATATCCGAGCCGTGCCAGGGCACGCCAACGTCCTCGGCTACCCAACGAACCAATTCTGCGACGCGACCAGCTTCGACAACCGCGGATGGCCGATCACCGTGCAGGACCCCCGCCGGCACAACGGGGCTCCACCAGCTGGTCGCGTGCTTCGCGAGCAGATGCGCGCCCGGCGCAACGCTGCACTCGCAGTGGGTCGAGGTGACGATCGACGACCCAGTGCCGCCGTCGCGTCTCGGTGAGCGGACCGCTGGTGAGCGGCAGGTGGGTGAGCGGCGCGAACGGGCGGAGCCCGGCTGTCACCGCCGTCGCGACCGACAACTCAGGGGTTCAGAGCATCGAGACGCCACCTCGGCAGGCCGCCGGGAGGTGCAGACACTACCCATGTAACTGGTCTCGAGTCACGACCCTGCTCGCGAACGGGCACAGCTTCCTGTCCACGCCAGGCGTGGCCGACCTTCGCGACGGTCGTCATACCCTGTCGGTTTCCGCAATCGACGCTGCTGGCAATCGCGCGCGGTCTCACTCGTCACGTCTACGTCGACAACACTCCGCCCGATCCGGTCGTGCCGAGATCTCGGGCGGCACGGCATGGCGACGAACGAACGGCTTCGCAGCTTCTTGGGCGAATCCCGCAAGCGCGGCAGCACCAATCACACGTGCGCACTGGAAGCTCTGCACTGCCGGACGGCGCATGCCAGTGGCGAGGACAGCGCACGGCGGAGAACATCCGTGAGCTCCCCAACGTTCCTCTGCCGGGCCCAGGTGAGTTTCGACTCCACGTGTGGCTCGAGGATGCGGCCGGAAACCAGCGCGAGGCGAACGCCGCACTGTCCGTACCGCTTCGGTTCGATCCGGACCCACCCCAGCTCGCGTTCGCGGCACCCGACACCGCGGACCCGCTTCGGGTGGCGGTCAATGCCGTCGACCGCCATTCCGGTCTCGCTAGCGGCGAGATCGAGATGCGCTCAACCGGTGGCAGGACGTGGCACGGTCTGCGAACTGAGCGTCAGGGATCCCAGCTGGTGGCCTACGTCGACGACGAGCGGTTCCGAGACGGCGCCTACGAGTTCCGTGCGCGAGCGGTCGACCAGGCGGGCAACGAAGCATCGACGCGGACGCGAGTAGACGGTTCGGCTGCGCGGCTTCGTCTGCCGGCCAGGATCGAGACCCGTCTCGCGGTAGGTGTCCTTCGACGGTCGAGGAGTCGCCGTCGATACGACCGAACCTTCACCGCGCGCTTCGGGCGGTCGGTGAGGATCTCGGGTCGCCTCACGAACGTCGACGGGCAGCCAATCGACCTCGCGACCATCGAGGCGTCGCAGAGGAACGCGGATGGCGTCCACGCGCCCATCGGCCTTGCGACCACGGACCGTGCCGGGAGGTTCCGGTACGTCGTGCGCGCGACCCGCAATCGTGACGTGACCTTCCGCTACGCCGGGTCGCGCAGAATCGGATCCGCCAAGTCCCTGCGTTCGCCTGCGCGTGCCAGGCAGCCAGCTCGATTCGCGTCGACCGCCGCAAGGTACGGAACGGCCAAGGCGTGAAGTTCAACGGTCGAGTCGCGCACCCGACCTCTTCCCTCCGGCGGAAAGCTGATCGAGATGCAGGCCCACTTCCGCAACCGCTGGCGCACCTTCTCGACTGTGCGCAGCGATCCCGGACGGCCGCTGGAGATTTCCCTACCGCTTTGGCGCTACCCTCGGCCGCGTGGTGTACCGGTTCCGCGTCCGGCTGCCGTCGGAGGGCGGGTATCCGTTCGTCGACGGGTCGCTCGAGGACCGCCGAAGGTGGTGGTGATCGGGCCGTGAGGCACCTGTCCTACGCGAACGTGGTTGCCACGCTCGCGCTCTTCGTTGCTCTGGGTGGCACCTCATACGCCGTGCTTCACGTGGGCAGCGACGATGTGGTGAACAACAGCCTGCGAAGCAAGGACATTCGCAACGACACGGTCCGTAGCCGGGACGTCCACGATCGCAGCTCTCCGCGCGCGTGACGTGCGGCGCGAACGGCCTGGGTTCTGGAGTCGTGAAGGAATCTGCACTTGGCACGGTGCCCAAGGCCGCCGACGCGGATCGCGTCGGGGGAGTGACCGCAGCAGGAGCTCCGCCTTCGATGCCCTGCCGGCACGGTCGCCAAGGCGGGCGTGTGTATCGAGACGCTCGCGCGCGCCCGCTGATGGGTTCCTCGGCGCCATCAATCGTCTGCGATAACGCGGGACGTGGCCTCGTCACCATGCCGCAGCTCGACCGGTTCGCACGTTCGAATGGCCGCTGCTCCGAACCGGAGTGGACTGCGAGCGTCTACCGCAATCCCGATAACGGCCCCACCGCGACGGAGCAACTGGAGGCCGTGTCTGGTCGGTGCCGGCGCGAGCGTGAGCTACGACCGGGTCTACCTCGCCGTCCAGCACGCCTTTCGCTGCGTTGCGTTCCCGTCAAACTGAGCGGCCGTGGCGCAGCCGGTCTTCTACTACGACCTCGGGTCGCCGTACTCGTATCTGACCGCTGAGCGGCTTCAGCGGGTGCTTCCGGTCATGCCGGTGTGGCAGCCGATTCTGCTCGGCGGCATCTGGCAGCAGACGGGTGGGCAGTCCTGGGGCTTCACCGACGAGCGCGATGCCGGCATCGCCGAGGTCGAGCGGCGGGCCGCAGGAGTACGGGCTCATGCCGGTCCGCTGGCCCGAGGGCTGGCCCAACAACACGCTCAAGGCCATGCGCGCCGCCATCTTCGCCCAGTCGATCGGGCGCGCGGTCGCGTTCTCGCTCGCCGCGTTTCGCCAGGCGTTCGCCGCCGGCCGGGATCTCTCCGACGTCGACAACGTCCTCATCGCCGCGGCCGCGTGCGAGCTCCACCCCAACGCCGTGCTCAAGGCCATCGAGACGCAGTCCGTCAAGGACAAGCTCCGGGAGGTGACCGCGGAGGCGTACGAGCGCGGCGTCCGGGGCGTCCCGACGATCGCCGTCGGCGACGAGCTCTTCTACGGCGACGACCGGCTCGAAGAGGCGGCCGCCCGCCTCAGGGCCTAGGGAAGGTGCGGCGGCCGGCGTCGGCCGGGCGCGGCCGCCTCACCTCCGTTCGTGGACGGCCCGTTGGCCCCACGGACGACCGCTTCCGGTCGGTCCGGCGCTTGGTAACGAGCAGGCCAGCGGGCATCGGCACTTCCTTGTGCCGTTCGGGTACAGGCCCATGCTAGGTCGGCCGATGCGCCGGTCAACGTACGTGGTGGCCGCGTCCCGCTTTGCGGCCACGAACCCGTGCAGACAGTGCGAACTTCCGCGCTCCGCATCGCCGCCGCCGCGGGCGGCGCGGCCATCGTTGCGTGGGTCGGGGTGCGGGTCGCGCGCCGGGCGAGGGACGGACACGATCCGCCACCCCCCGAGGTGCGGTCTCCGTCCCCCCGTTCGGGGGGCACGGATATTGAACGAGGGAGCGCGATGGGTACTCTCCGGGCCAATGGCTACCAGCGATGCCACCAAGTCCGGCGACGGTGCTCCCGAGGGCGGCGACGGCCAGGGCAAGGGCGACGTAGCCGGCCTCGAGGAGATCGGGTTCGGCGAGGTCAAGCACAGCCTCCCGGACAAGGACACCTGCATCACCGTCCTCCAGAAGATGCTCCTGATCCGGCGCTTCGAGGAGCGCGCCGGCGAGATGTACGCGAAGGCGAAGATCGGCGGCTTCCTCCACCTCTGCATCGGCGAGGAGGCGACGATCGTCGGCGCCACCCAGGCGCTCCGCGAGACCGACTACCTGATGTCCACCTACCGCGAGCA
This sequence comes from uncultured Thermoleophilaceae bacterium, assembly GCA_963741455.1. GTDB lineage: Bacteria > Actinomycetota > Thermoleophilia > Solirubrobacterales > Thermoleophilaceae > JACVRW01. Next base: position 176,273 of record CAVUIF010000009.1, on the reverse strand, counting down.
CGGCCAGGCGCTCGCGCGCGGCACTCATCCGAACGCGGTCATGGCCGAGCTGTTCGGCCGCGAGGACGGCTGCTCGTCCGGGCCGCGGCGGCTCGATGCACCTGTTCGACTGGGACAAGCGCTTCCTCGGCGGCTACGGGATCGTCGGCGGCTCGCTGCCGCTGTCGGCGGGCGTCGGCGCTCGCGTGCGACTACATGGAGACCGAGGACGTGATCCTCTCCATGATGGGCGACGGCGCCACGAACCAGGGCACGTTCGGCGAGACCATGAACCTCGCCGCGCTCTGGAAGCTCCCGGTGGTCTTCGTGATCATCAACAACCAGTTCGGGATGGGCACGGCGCTCCACCGCCACTCGGCCGTCACCGACCTGTCGCTGAAGGCCCAGGGCTTCGGCGTGCCCGGCACGCGCTGCGACGGCATGGACGTGCTCGACGTGCACGACGTCGTGACGGACGCGCTCCGCTGCGCGCGCGAGGAGCGCAAGCCGCAGCTCGTCGAGGCGGTGACCTACCGCTTCCGCGGCCACTCGATGGCGGACCCCGAGGAGTACCGCACGAAGGACGAGGTCGAGGAGTGGCGCGAGCGCGACCCGATCCAGGCGTTCGCCAAGCGGCTCCAGGACGAGGACGTGATCACGAAGGACCAGTACGAGGAGCTCGACGAGAAGGCGATCGCGACCGTCGACGAGGCGGTGAAGTTCGCCGACGAGTCGCCCTTCCCCGACCTCGACTCGCTCTACGACGACGTCTACGTCCTGCGACAGCGAGGTGCCCGCCTGGTGGACGGTCGACGAGCGCTCGCCCGAGGTGCACCGCGGCGAGCAGGAGCGCGAGGCCGGCGAGATCCCGCACCAGCTCGCCGAGGCCGGCGCCGCGTACGCGAACGTGGGCGACCGCGAGGCGCGCAGCCGCCGCCAGAAGGGCGGCGACGAGGGCGAGGGCGAGCCCGACGAGGAGGCCGGCGAGGGCGAGCAGTCCGGCGACGAGCCCGAGGCCGAGGGAGGCGCCGACTAGTGCCGGTGATGCGCTACCGCGAGGCGCTCAACCAGGCGCTTCGCGAGGAGATGGAGGCCGACGAGAACGTCTTCCTCATGGGCGAGGACATCGGCGTGTTCCAGGGCGCCTTCAAGGTCACCGCCGGCCTGCTCGAGGAGTTCGGCGAGAAGCGCGTGCGCGACACGCCGATCTCGGAGAACACGATCGTCGGCATGGGCGTGGGCGCGGCGATGATCGGCCTGCGGCCGGTGGTCGAGCTGATGACGATCAACTTCTCGCTGCTCGCGATGGACCAGATCGTGAACCACGCGGCCGCGATCCACTACATGTTCGGCGGCCAGGTGAAGGTGCCGATGGTGATCCGCATGCCGCAGGGCGCGGGCCACCAGCTCGGCCCGACCCACTCGCACTCGTGGGAGGCCTACTACCTCCACGTGCCGGGCCTCCTCGTGGCCGTGCCGAGCACGCCCGAGGACGCCAAGGGCCTCCTCAAGACCGCGATCCGCGACGACAACCCGGTCGTCTTCATCGAGCACGAGACGCTCTACGGCCAGCGCGGCGAGGTGCCCGAGAACGGCGGCCCGATGCGCTTCGGCGAGGCCGCCATCCGACGCGAGGGCGACGATGTGACGATCATCGGCATCTCGCGCATGGCAGTCACCGCCGGGAAGGCGGCCGAGAAGCTCGCGGACGAGCACGACATCGACGCCGAGGTGATCGACCCGCGCACGCTCCGCCCGCTCGACCTCGACACGATCCTCGAGTCGGTCAAGAAGACCAACCGGGCCGTGATCGTCGAGGAGGGCTGGCCGCACGGCGGCGTGGGCGCGAACCTCGCGGCGCTGATCCAGGAGCAGGCGTTCGACTGGCTCGACGCCCCCGTGCAGCGCGTGACCGGCGCGGACGTGCCGATGCCCTACTCGAAGCCGCTCGAGCAGGCGGCGTTCCCGCACGAGGAGCACGTCGTGCAGGCCGCGCTCGCCACCTTCCGGGACCTGTAAGGAGAAGCATGGCCAGCGACGTCACGATGCCCCGCCTCTCGGACTCGATGGAGGAGGGCACGGTCCTGAAGTGGCTCGTCGAGGAGGGCGCCGAGGTCAAGCGCGGCGAGCCGCTCGTGGAGATCGAGACGGACAAGGCCAACATGACCTACGACGCCGACACCGACGGCGTCCTCGTCGAGATCGTGGCCCAGGAGGGCGACACGCTCGCGATCGGCGAGGTGATCGCGAAGATCGGCGACGCCGGCGAGGCGAAGAGCGACGGCGCCGGCGAGAAGGAAGAGGACGCCGAGGGCGAGGCGACGAGGCCGAAGCCGAGGGCGGGGATGAGGCCGAGGCCACCGCCGAGGACGGCGACGGCGAGGCCTCCGAGGAGGAGCAGGAGAGCGAGGCGGCGACCGCGGAGGGCGACGGCGACGAGGCGGAGGCCAAGGAGGACGAGGAGGCCGAGCCGGAAGCCGAAGGCGACGCGACGCGGAGGCCGAGGGCGACGCGGAGGCCGAGGGCGACGCCGAGGACTCCGAGGGCGCGGACGACGGCGACGGCGAGGCCGCCGCCGCCGAGGGCGAGGACGCTGCCGCGGCCGGCGCCGACGGTGGCGGCGGTGAGACGCAGGCGGGTGCCGGCACCGCTACGAAGGAGAAGACTTCGACCGGAAACGGCGACGGGCGCGTGAAGGCGTCGCCGGTCGCGCGGCGCATGGCGCGCGACCTCGGCGTCGAGCTCGCTCAGCTCGAGGGCACCGGACCGGGCGGGCGCATCGTCAAGGCCGACGTCCAGGCGGCCGCCGACAACGGCGGCGCGGCGACCAAGGAGGCTCCCGCCGAGGGCAAGGCGGAGGCCGCCGAGGGCGAGAAGGACGAAGGCAAGGCCGCGGCGAAGGACGAGAAGGGCAAGAAGGCCGACGAGAAGGACAAGGACGAGAAGCCGGCCAAGAAGGAGACGAAGCGCACCGAGGCCGGCGCCAAGGGCGAGGCGGACGTGGAGGAGCTCACGCGGCTCCAGCAGACGGTCTCGCGGCGCATGGCCGAGTCGAAGGCCACCGCGCCCGACTTCTCGATCGCGCTCACGGTCGACATGACCGCCGCCGTCGAGCTGCGCGCGCGGCTCAAGGAGATCTCGGACCCGGTCCCCTCGTTCAACGACATGGTCGTGAAGGCCGCGGCCACCGCGCTTCGCGAGCACCCGCGCGTGAACGGCGCGTACCGCGACGGCAAGTTCGAGCTCTACGAGAAGATCAACGTCGGCATCGCCGTGGCCGCGATGGACGCGCTCGTCGTGCCCACGATCTTCGACGCCGACAAGAAGTCGCTCGGCCAGATCGCCCGCGACGCGCGCGCGGTGATCGAGAAGGTCAAGGACAAGACCGTCACCCCGCCCGAGCTCTCAGGCGGCACGTTCACCGTGTCGAACCTCGGCATGTTCGGGATCGAGCAGTTCACGGCGATCATCAACCCGCCGCAGGCGGCGATCCTCACCGTCGGCAAGCTCGCGAAGCAGCCCGCGGTGGACGACAAGGGCCGCGTCGTCGCGCGCGACCAGATGATGCTCACGCTCGTCTGCGACCACCGCATCCTCTACGGCGCCGACGGCGCGCAGTTCCTGGCGCGCGTCAAGGAGCTGCTCGAGCAGCCGCTGGCGCTGTCGCTGTAGCCGGATCGTCCAACTCGACCCTCCAACTTAGGACGTTTCGTCCGAGTCGCTTTTCCGGAGGAGGGGTAGTGCCAATTCGTACTTTCTTCCTGGGGGGAAGGGGGAACATGGGTGGCCGGCGTTTACGCCGGCCATCTAGCCTCTGGGGCTCGAATGCCGCGCGAGCCCCGCACACTCGACGAGGAGATCATCGCCGCGCAGGAGGCGGCGGTCCGCTCCACCCTCACCGACGAGGACCGGATCGACCGGATCGCCGACGAGCTCCGGATGGGCTTCGACGCGCTCTCCGGAGTGGCGGCCGCGGCGAGCTTCTTCGGCTCGGCCCGCACGCAGCCCGACGATCCCGACTACCTCCTCGCCCGCGAGACGGCGCGCGTGGTCGCCGAGAGCGGCCTCGCCGTCATCACGGGCGGCGGCCCCGGGCTCATGGAGGCGGCCAACCGCGGCGCCCGCGACGGCGGCGCGATGTCCATCGGCCTCAACATCGAGCTGCCGTTCGAGCAGGGCGGGAACGGCTACTGCGACATCTCGCTCGACTTCCACTACTTCTTCGCCCGCAAGGTCATGTTCGTCCGCTACGCGAGCGGGTTCGTGGTCTTCCCCGGCGGCTACGGCACGATGGACGAGCTGTGGGAGGCGCTCACGCTGATCCAGACCGGGAAGATCACGGAGTTCCCGGTGATCCTCGTCGGAACGGACTACTGGCGCGGGCTCGTGGACTGGGTGAGCGAGCGGATGCTCGCCGAGGGGAACATCTCCCCCGGCGACCTCGACCTCCTGACGCTCACCGACGAGCCGGCGGAGGTGCGTGACCTCCTGATGGCCGCTGCCCACCGTCAGGCACGGGCATAGCCTCGTAGCGCCCGCGCACCTCTTCGATGAAGGCGGCGAGGCGATCGGCGAGCGCGGCGTCGTGCACCTCCAGGACGTTCTCGGCGTTCATCTCGCCCGAGCGCGACAGGTTGAAGGAGCCGGCGAAGATCACGTCGTCGGCGACGGTGACCTTCGCGTGCATGAAGTCGTGGGGCGTCTCCGGCGTCCACTGCGTGGACGGCTTGCCCTTGAAGTCGGCGTTCTCGAACACCGACGCGAGGATCGGGATCTTCCACGCCGAGTGCCCGTTCGTCCGCCACTGGTAGACCACGCCGTCCATCTGCGTGCGGTCCACGACGCCCTGGATGTCCACCCGCCGCTCGGCGGCGCATTCCGCGAGCGTGCCCAGCACGGCGCCCGCGGTGATCACCGGCGAGGCGATCCGCACTCGCTCGCGCGCCTGGCCGATCGCCTGCCCGATCCGGTGCGAGAGCTCCTCGCCGTGCCCGGGCGTGAACCAGGCGCGCACATCGCGCCCGTCCAGGTCGAGGCGGCGCGGGTCCTGATGCCCGCTCGCGTCCACGTTCCGCCGCGTCCACAGCTCGTCGAAGTTCTGGGTGAACTCGGCGGCCAGCTCGGGCGCCTGCTCCACCACGACCACCACGTTCTCCTGGAGCGTCCACGAGTCCGTGGTCCAGTTCATCGAGCCGGTCCAGACCGACTCTCCGTCGCGCACCACGTACTTGTGATGCATGAGGTCTGGGATGCCCGGGATCCCGCAGGTGGGGAAGGGCATGGCGTCGAGCAGCTCCGGGCGCGTCTGCGGCGGCGGCGGGAAGAACAGGTGCTCGGGATGCTCGGCGTTGTAGGCGATCCGCACGCGCACGCCGCGCTCGGTCGCGGCGCGCAGGGCGTCCGCCACCACGTCGCCCGGCTCGTCCGGCAAGCGGATGTCGTAGAGCGCCATGTCGAGCGACTCGCGCGCCTCGCCGAGGAACGCCGCGATCCGCTTCGCCATGTCCATGGCGTTGCCGCCAGGATGAATCGGGAGGAGCTCGATCACTGCTGCCAGCGGAAGCCCGCCGGCGCGATGCGCGGCTCGAGCGGGCTCGTTGGGAGCCCGTCCGGGAGCTGCGGCTCGTTGTAGCCCGATGGCGCCACGTCGTTCGGGGTGTCCGGGTGGAATAGCGATGCGAGGTACTGGATGTGGCCGCGGCCCGGACCGAGCTCGGTCTGGCCGCCGCCATACGCTCCTACCCCCTCCGCCTCGCACCAGTCGTACATCTCGAACAAATTGCTGAGCGGGCCGAAGCGGGACGGCTTGATGTTCACCATCTTCGGCCTCCACGGCATGGCGAGGACGTCCGCCACCGAGTGGATCGGGGCGTCCCAGGTGATCCGGTCCGCCACCTCGTCGAGCAGCGGCTTCGTCTCGTCCGTGACGTCCGGGTCCTCGAGCCATGCGTCCGGGAACGCCTCGATCACCATCCGGTAGAGCTCCGGGTCGGTCTCCACGTCCACGGGCGTGCCCTTGTACTGGCCCTTCAGGTCGAGCGAGTCGACGGCCCCGGTGCCCACCAGCTCGTCCACCAGCTCCCGGGTCCAGTTGTTGGTCGGGTCGAGCTTGAACTGCGTGCCCGGATAGCGCTCCAGCATCCGCAGCAGCTTGTCGGCCTTCTCCGGCTCGGTGCCCTCCCACTCGCCCAGGCGCATCGAGACCACGAACGTCACCGGCTGGGGAGTCCGGTCGAGCACGTGCGGGAGCGAGCGCCCGGCCTGCACGAGCGCGAGGTCGAGCGCCGCCGACTCGAATGCCCAGCGCCGGTAGTCCCGCGAGGTCTCGCGCACCGGCGGTCCGCTTGGGAACAGCTCGGTCTCCTCCAGCCGCTTTGAGAACTCGTCGATCGTGTAAGTACCGGCGAGATCGATCGCTCCCGGCCCGTCCAGCTGGAGGTTCACGTGGTCGAGCTCGTCGTAGACCACGTCCTCTCCCACGCCGGTCTCTCCGCCCGGGCCGCGCAGCTCGATCAGGGTCGTCGCGCGCGTGAAGTCCTCGTTGAACTTCAGCTCCCTGCCCTCGAAGCCGACCGACTCGATCTCGAGCGGGAGCTCCGCGATGCGCTCGTAGGAGCTCACGCCGCCAGCTCCGCCACGGCCGCGCCGAACACGTCGGTGTGGCGGTCCACCTGCTCCTCGGTGGTCGCGGGACACATCAGGGCCATGTTGTGGAAGGGAGTGATCAGCACACCGCGATTCATGAGGTAGAGGTGGAGGTATTCCTCGAGCTCCGGGTCGTCGGCGGCCGCTGACTCGGCGCCGGTGCGCGGAGGCTCGGGAGCGAAACGGTACTCACAGCGCGCACCGAGCGACACGTTGGTCCACGGCATCCCGTGCTCGGCGATGGCTCGCTCCACACCCTCGGCGAAGCGCTCCCGCAGCTCGATCATGCGCACGAAGGCGTCGTCGGTGAGGACCTCGCCGAGCGTGGCCCGCGCGGCGGCGAGCGACAGCGCGTTGCCGGCGAGCGTGCCGCCCACCCCGCCCGTGTCCTCGTAGTCGGCGTCCTCCTGCGCGGCGATGCGGTCCGCGAGCTCGGCGCTGACCCCGTACACGCCGATCGGCACGCCGCCGCCGATCGACTTGCCGAGCGTCACGGCGTCGGGCTCGAGCCCCCAGGCGGCGGTGCAGCCGCCCGGCCCCGCGCTCAGCGTGTGCGTCTCGTCGATGATCAGGAGCGTGCCGTGCCGGGTGCAGGCCTCGCGCACCGCCTCGAGGAAGCCGTCCTCGGGCAGGACGATGCCGATGTTCGTGAGCGCCGGCTCCATGAGGAGGCACGCCACGTCGCCGTGCTCGAGCACGCGCTCCACGGAGTCGAGGTCGTTGAACTCGGCCACGCGGGTGGTCTCGGTGGGATCCACGGGCGGCCCTACGAGCCCGTCGCGCGCACGCGCGAGGCCGCCCTCGTCGAGCGTCACGAACGCCTCGTCCACCGACCCGTGGTAGCACCAGCTGAAGACCGCGATCCGCGGGCGGCGCGGTCACGTGCCGGCACATCCGGATCATCCAGCGGTTGGCGTCCGTGGCGGTGAGCGAGAACTGCCAGTAGGGCAGGCCGAAGCGCCGCGCGAGCTCCGATCCCACCCAGGCCGCGTCGTCCGTTGGCAGCATCGTCGTGATCCCCTCCACGCCGGCGATCGCCCTCATGGTCGGCTCCGGGGAGTGGCCCGCCATGGCGCCGGTGTCGCCGAGGCAGAAGTCCGCGAACTCGTTCCCGTCCACGTCGACGATCGTCGCGCCGTGCGCGCGCTCGAGGTAGAGCGGGAAGCCGCCCACCCACATCGCCATCCACGCCATCGGGACGCCCGCGAGCAGGCTCGAGCGCGCCTCCTCGTGCAGCTCGCGCGAGCGCCGGTGCCGCTCCTCGAACGTCGCCCGCTCGCGAGCGATCAGGTCGGCGAGGCTCACGCGGGAACGACTACGACCGGCCGCTCCGACAGGTGCAGCAGCTTGTGCGGCGTCGACCCGAGGATGGCGCCGCGGATCGGGCTCTCGGCCCAGCTCCCGACGACGATGAAGCGCGCGTCGTGCCGCGCCGCCACGTCGAGCAGCGCCTGGTACGGGCGCTCCGGCACGAGCTCCACCTCGGCGTCGATGCCCTGCTCGCGCGCCCGCGCGAGGGCCGCGTCCGCCAGCTCGCGTGCCTGTTCCTCCACGGCGCGCTCGGCCTGCCGCCACTCCTCGCCCACGCCGCCGCCCGGGGCCACGCCGCTCGCGATCACGAGCTTGTCGCCGAAGCCGCGGGCGAGCTCCACCGCCGTATCGAAGGCGCCCTCGGCGCCGGGCGAGGCGTCGTAGCCGAGCACGATCGCTCCCATGGCCTAGACCGCCTCCTCGGGCACCGCCGCGACTGCCACCTTCCGCCCGGCCGCCACGTCGGGATCGACGGTCTCGCGCTCGCGCCCGAAGAAGTCCTCGTGGCCGCCCGCGCGCCAGACGAACAGCAGGACCACGCCGATCAGGAGCAGCCCCAGGCCGAGCACGACCGGGATGCCGATCCCGAACACCGAGCTGCCGCTGTAGGAGTCGTCCACCTTCGCGTACTCGACGATGGCCTTGTAGAAGAGGTAGCGCGAGGATCGATCCGCCGATCACTGGGCCCGCGCCGATGAACAGGAAGTTCTTGACGGACTTCGTGAGCTCGCGCCGGTAGTAGATCGCGCACGCGAAGCCGGTGAGCGCGTAGTAGAAGGCGATCATCAGCGACAGAGCGGTGAGCGAGTCGAACAGGAAGTTCTGCGAGACGGTGTTGAGCACGCCGTACCAGACGGCCGCGATCACGCCGATCGCGATCGTGGAGACGTGCGGCGTGAGGTACCGCGGGTGGACGCGGCCGAGCGGCTCGGGGAACGCGCCCTGGCGCGCCATGGACAGCGACGTGCGCGACGCGGGGAGGATCGTGGTCTGCGTCGAGGCGAGCGCGGACGTGACGATCGCCAGCACCACGATCCAGCTCAGCTCGGTGCCGAGCACGTCGTCGGCGATCGCGCCGAAGATGCCCGGGTCGTCCACGAACTCGTTCACGCGCTCGAGCCCCGCGAACGCCACGACCGCGGTCGTGACGGCGACGTAGGTCACGAGCAGGATCACCGTCGAGGTCACCGCCGCGAGGCCTGGCGCGCTGTCCGAGTTCTCGGTCTCCTCGTTCAGGTTGACCGCGCTCTCCCAGCCCCAGTAGATGAACACGCCCGTGAGCAGCCCGAGCACGAGCGCGTTGGCGCTGTCCACGGCGAACGGCGAGAACCACGACAGCGCCGGGTCGATCGAGCCCTCGGGGGCGTCGCCCGCGATCACCTTGAAGAGCGCGACGCCCGCGAACACGAGCAGGGCCCCCACCTGGGCGAAGATCAGGACACGCTGGAAGCGCGCCGACAGCTCGGTGCCGAGCACGCAGATGGCGGTCATGGCGGCGATCACGCCGAGCGCGGTGATCGTCGACGACCGTCTTCGAGTCCCGCAGCGAGTCGAGCGAGACGAGGTCGTAGAAGTAGTACGCCGCCACGTCGGCGAGCGAGCCGATCACGATGATGCCGGTGGTGCAGATCGCCCAGCCGCCGATCCAGCCGGCCGACGGGCCGATGGCGCGCGTGATCCACGAGAACGACGTGCCGCAGTCCGGGTCGGCGCGGTTCATGTAGAGGAACGCCGAGGCGATCAGGAACATCGGCACGAAGGCCGCGAGCAGCACGGCCGGCGCCTGCACGCCCACGGTCACCACGACGATCGCGAGCACCGCGGCGAGCGAGTACGCCGGCGCGGTCGACGCGATGCCGATGATCAGGCCGTCGACGAACCCGATCGCATCCTTCTTGAGGCCCTTGCCGCCGCTGTCGCTCACGCCGGCGCCTCCGACGGGGCCAGCTCGTCCGGTTTCACGGCGGCCATCCTCTCAGCACGGCGCTGCTGCCACACGGTGAGGATCATCGCCGCGACGGTCACCAGGAAGATCATCGTCGCGATCACGTAGATCTGCGGCGGGATCGCCACGCGCGCCGCGCCCCAGACGAACAGCGGGAACGTGATCGTCGAGCCCGAGTTGAAGTTCGTGATCACGAAGTCGTCGATCGAGAGCGCGAACGCCAGGAGCGCCGCCGACAGGACCCCCGGCATGATCAGCGGCAGCGTCACGAGCCGGAACGTCTCCCAGGGCGTGGCGCCCAGGTCCTGCGCCGCCTCCTCGAGCGAGCGGTCGAAGCCGATCAGCCGCGAGCGCACGGTGATCACCACGAACGACAGGTTGAACATGATGTGCGCGATCAGGATCGTCGCCGAAGCCGGTGGCCACGGCCGGCGTTCAGGAACAGCGACAGCAGCGCGGCGCCGAGCACCACCTCGGGCGTGGCCAGCGGGATGAAGATGAAGAAGTTGATCGGCGCGCGGCCCTTGAACTCGTAGCGCACGAGCGCGAGCGCGGTGAGCGTGCCGAGGATCGTGGCGCCGATCGTCGAGAGCGCGGCGATCTGGATCGAGTTCGCGAGCGCGTCGCCGATGCCCTGGGCAGGCCGCCGAACGGGTCCTTCCACGCGTCGAGGCTGAACTCGTTGCCAGACGAAGTTGAAGCGCCCGACCGGGTCGTTGAACGAGAACACGATGATCACCGCGATCGGGACCAGCAGGTAGATCAGCGCGAGCCCCGCGTACGCGTTGAGGAGCCAGTCGAGCGAGCGGCGGCGCGAGCGTCACCGGCGCCTCACCCTCCGTGCCGAGCAGCGCCTCGGTGCCCGCGATCCGCGCCCAGATCAGGACGATCGACGAGCATGAACACCATCAGGAGGAACGACAGCGCCGCGGCCGTCGGGTAGTCGGCCACCTCGAGGTAGCGCGACTGGATGACGTTGCCGATCATGAACTGGCTCGGCGTGCCGAGCAGCTCGGCGTTGATGAAGTCGCCCGCCGCGGGGATGAAGGTGAGCAGCGTGCCGGCCACGACGCCCGGCATCGACAGCGGCAGCGTCACGCGCAGGAACACGTCGCGCCTGCGGCCGTAGAGGTCGTAGCCCGCCTCGAGCATGCCGCTCGTCGATCCGCTCCAGGCTCGCGTAGAGCGGCAGGATCATGAACGGCAGGTAGTTGTAGGTGATGCCCGCCACCACCGAGACCGTCGTGTCGAGCAGCGCGCCCGTTCTCCGCCACGAGCCCGACCGTCCGCAGCACGTCCAGCGACGAGCCCGAGTCGGAGAGGATCGTCTCCCACGAGAGCGTGCGGATCAGGTACGTCACGAAGAACGGCACGATCACGAGCAGCAGCAGCGCGTTCCGGTAGCGGCCGCCCCGGAACGCGATCACGTACGCGAGCGGGTAGCCGATCAGGAACGCGAGCGAGCGTGGCGAGCCCGGCGTACTCGAACGAGCGGATGAACTGCTCGTCGTAGTCCTGCAGCGCGTCGCGTGTAGTTCGAGAACTCCCAGGTGAGCTGGAAGCCGGTGTCGATCGTCCCGGTCTTCAGCGACTCGATGGCCATGATGACCAGCGGGATCACGAAGAAGAGCAGCGAGCCAGCCGAGCCCCGGCAGGAGGAGGAGGTAGGGCAGCCCGCCTTTCGGAGTCGCGCCGGCATCGGCCTGCGACGCCGTCGCTACGCGCCGATGACCTGCTGGAACGCGTCGTCGAGCTCGCGCTCCTCCTCGGGCTCCAGCCCGCGGAAGATGAACGTGTCCGCGAGGAACGCGTCGTCCGGGAAGATGAGCGGGTTCTCGGCGAGCGCCGGGTCGCGCTTCGGCGAGGATCTCCTTCACGCCGTTCACCGGGCAGATGTAGTTCACGTACTCCGCGATGTCGGCCTGGACCTCCGGCCGGTACACGAAGTCGATGAACTTCTGGGCGGTGAACGCCTCCGGAGCGCCGACCGGGATCTGCATGTTGTCGGTCCAGAGGTGACCGCCGGTCTCCGGCACGACGAACTCGATGTTCGGGTTGTCCGCCTTGAGCTGCACGGCGTCGCCCGACCAGCCGATCAGGATCGCCAGTGTCGCCCTTGGTGATGTCCTTCGTGTACTCGTTGCCCGTGAAGGAGCGGATCTGGCCCGACTCGGCGGCCTCGCCGATCTTGTCGATCGCCTCCATGAACTGGTCGACCGACGCGGTCTCCGGGTCGTGCCCGAGCGAGGCCGCGACGACGCCGACGGTGTCGCGCATCTCACTCAGCATCGTGACCCTGCCCTTGTTGGCCGGATCGAACAGCGTGTCGACGCTCGTCGGGTCGCCCTTGACGAGGTCCTTGCGGTAGATGATCCCGCCGATGCCCGACTGCCACGGCATCGAGAAGTCGCGCTTCTTGTCGAACGGCGGCGACTTCAGGCTCGTCGATCAGGTTCTTGGTCGCGTTCGGCATCTCCGACTTGTCGAAGCGCTGCACGTAGCCGAGCCGGATCATGCGCGCGGCCATCCAGTCCGTGACCACGTGGATGTCGCGGCCGCCGGAGTCGCCGCGGTCGTACTGCTGGCGGACCTTGCCGAAGAACTCCGTGTTGTCGTTGATCTCCTCGACGTACTTGACCTTGGCGCCGTACTCCTCCTCGAACTCCTTGAGCGTGCCGCGGTCCTCCTCGATGTAGAGCGGCCAGTTCGCCATGTACAGCGCGCTGCCGACCTCCCCCTTCGGGATCGTCTTGGCCTCCTCGGAGCCGGAGTCGCCGTCGCCGCCGCCGGGCTCGTCGGTGCCGCACGCCGCCAGATAGGCGAGCGCGGACGCGCTGAGCGCTCCGGCGGCGCCGCGCTGGAGCAGCCTCCGGCGCGTGTGCGGGTTTCGCAGCAGTCGTTCGAAGTGGCGGTCGAGGTCGTCTGTCATTCCGAGGCCTCCCTGACGATGTGGATGTTCTCGTCCGACCAGGTCAGCCTGGCCGGCTCTCCGGCCGCCGGGAGATCCCGGCGTGCCCCTGCGTCCGCGTTCGGCACGAGCACGGTCATGCGCGTGCCGTCTCCAAGCTTCAGGACCATCTGCGTGGCGGTGCCGAGATACAGCGAGCTCTCGACCTCGCCCTCCACGCTTGCCCCGCTCGCCGGCTCGCCGGCGGATGTGAGCTCGAGCTTCTCCGGCCGCACGACCGCGTGTGCGCGCTCGCCGGTCGTGACGCCGCCGGACGCGGGCGTGCGGACCGTCGGCCCCGCGTCGAGGCGCAGCTCGGCGGCGTCGCCGTTCGACGACACGACCTCACCGGGCATCAGGTTCGAGACGCCGATGAAGCCGGCGACGAAGGTGGTGGCGGGGCGCTCGTAGACCGTCTCGGGGTCCGCCACCTGCTCGATCACGCCACGGTTCATCACCGCGATCTTGTCGGACATGGTGAGCGCCTCCTCCTGGTCGTGCGTCACGTAGATGAACGTGATGCCGACCTCGCGCTGGATGCGCTTCAGCTCCACCTGGAGCTGCTTGCGGAGCTTCAGGTCGAGCGCGCCCAGCGGCTCGTCGAGCAGGAGCACCGCGGGCCTGTTCACGAGCGCGCGCGCGAGGGCGACCCGCTGCTGCTGGCCGCCGGAGAGCTGCGCGGGCCGGCGGTTCGCCTCGGCGGCGAGCCCCACCCGCTCGAGCTCCTCGCCCACGCGGCGGCGCACCTCGTCCTTGTCGACCTTCTGGCGCTGGAGCCCGAAGGCCACGTTCTGCTCGACGCTCTTGTGCGGGAACAGCGCGTAGCTCTGGAAGACCGTGTTCGTCGGCCGCTTGAAGGCGGGCAGGGCGGTCACGTCCTCGCCGTCGAGCAGCACGCGCCCCTCGGTCGGCTCCTCGAACCCGGCGACCATGCGCAGCGTCGTCGTCTTGCCGCAGCCGGACGGGCCGAGCATGGTGAAGAACTGACCGCGCGGAATGTCGAGCTCCATCTCGCGGACAGCCGTGAAGTCGCCGAAGCGCTTCGTGACGCTGTCGAGCCGGACGCTGGGGGTCTCCGCGCCCGATTGGCCCTCATGGCTCATGCTGGACCGCAAGCTATGGCCGAAACGTAGCGACCGCAAGAGGCGAAATGCCGAAAACCCCTGGCGCGTGTTGGACAGAACGTCCAACGGCATACGCCGCGCTTACGCCGCTTGCGCCCTTGTCTTGCTCCAAATCCGCCGATACCGTTGTCCACTATGGCAACGACTCCCCAGACGGTCTACGAACCCCATCCCGGCGCACCCTCCGACCTTCAGGAGAAGGCGCGCCGCCATCTCTGGATGCACTTCACGCGCATGGGGGCGTACGACCAGGAGCACGAGATCCCGATCATCGTGCGCGGCGAGGGCTCGTACGTGTTCGACGAGCACGACAACCGCTACCTGGACGGGCTCTCCGCGCTCTTCTGCGTGAACGCCGGCCACGGGCGCGCCGAGATGGGCGAGGCCGCGGCCGCGCAGGCCAAGAAGCTCGGCTTCTACACGAACTGGAGCTACGCGCATCCGACCGCGATCGAGCTGGCCGCGCGCGTGGCGGAGCTGGCGCCCGGCGACCTCAACCGCGTCTTCTTCACCTCGGGCGGCTCGGAGGCCGTCGAGTCGGCCTGGAAGCTGTCGCGCCAGTACCACAAGCTCACCGGCAACCCGCTGAAGACGAAGATCATCTCGCGCGAGACCGCCTACCACGGCACGACCTTCGGCGCGCTCTCGATCACCGGCATCACGCCGCTCCGCACGGCGTTCGAGCCGCTCGTGCCGGGCGCGCATCACGTGCCGAACACGAACGAGTACCGCTGGCCCGAGGACCGCGACGCGCTCTGGGCGGCAGACCAGATCGAGCACATGATCGAGTTCCAGGGCCCGGAGACGGTCGCCGCGGTGATCCTCGAGCCGGTGCAGAACTCGGGCGGCTGCTTCGTGCCGCAGGACGGCTACTGGCAGCGCGTGCGTGAGATCTGCGACCGCCACAACGTGCTCCTGATCGCCGACGAGGTGATCTGCTCCTGGGGCCGGCTCGGCCACTACTTCGGCGTCGAGCGCTTCAACGTGGTCCCGGACGTGATCACGACCGCGAAGGGGCTCACCTCGTCGTACGCGCCGATGGGCGCGGTGATCACCTCCGACCGCGTGGCGGAGCCCTTCATGTCGGGCAAGAGCACCTTCACGCACGGGATCACCTTCGGCGGCCACCCCGTATCGGCGGCGGTCGCGATGGCGAACCTCGACGTGTTCGAGCGCGAGGACCTGTGCGGCCACGTACGCGAGAAGGAGGGCGAGTTCCGCGGGATGCTCGACAAGCTCCGCGAGGATCTCCCGATCGTCGGAGACGTGCGCGGCGCCGGCTACTTCCAGGCGCTCGAGCTCGTGAAGGACAAGGAGACGAAGGAGAGCTTCACCGACGAGGAGGGCGAGGAGCTGCTCCGCGGCTTCATGTCGGGCGAGCTGTTCAAGAACGGGCTGATCTGCCGCGCGGACGACCGCGGCGATCCCGTCATCCAGCTCTCGCCGCCGCTCATCGCGGACAGCGAGGAGTTCGAGATCATCGACCGGGTCCTGCGCCAGGTGCTGACGGAGGCCTGGGACCGCATCGTCCGCCACTGATCCGATGCTCACCGTAAGAGGGCTCGTGTCCGAGATGGGGCTCGAGCTCGCTACAGGTGAGGACGCCGCGGACGCGCCGGTCCGCTGGGTGCACATCACTGAGCTGCCCGACCCGACGCCCTGGCTGTCGGGCGGCGAGCTCCTGCTCACGACCGGCATCCAGCTCGGCACGGACAAGCGCCAGCGGGAGTTCGTCCGGCGCCTCGCCGGGCACCACCTCGCCGGCCTCGGGTTCGGCACCGGGTTCGACCACGAGGGGCTGCCGCCCGCCCTCGTGGACGAGGCGCGCAAGCTCGGCTTCCCGGTGTTCGAGGTGCCCTACGAGCTCCCGTTCATCGCGCTGACGGAGAAGGCGTTCGCGCGGCTCGTGAACGAGCAGTACGAGGTGCTCCAGCGCGGCATCGCGATCCACAAGCGGCTCGAGCGGCTCGTGCTGGAGGAGAGCGGCCTCGACGAGGTGGTGCGCGCGCTCGCGGCCGCCACCGGCGGCGCCGTGTGCGTGCTCTCGGGCCGGGGCGAGACGATCTCCTCGAAGGCGTTCAGGCGCCAGGTGCCCGAGGAGGCCATGGAGCAGATCCGCGAGCAGGTGATCCAGCGCGGCGAGGAGCTCTCGAACGGCAGCGGCCGCGCTGTCGAGAACGCCGAGTTCGCTCCGGACCATCCCGACATCGCCGGCCGGTCGCTCGTCCTGCCCGTGTCGCTGCGCGGCCGCGGCGCCCCGCAGGCATGGCTGGTGGCGGCACGCGACTCGGGCGGGCTGGGCGACTTCGAGCGGCTCATCCTCCAGCAGGCCGTGACGGTCGTGGCCCTGGAGCTGATGCGCCAGCGCGCGATGCGCGACACCGAGCGGCGGCTCGCCGGCGACGTGCTGGCCGAGGCGCTCACGGGCCGGCTCTCCGAGGATGAGCTCGCCACGCGGCTCAGGCCGTTCGGCATCGGCCAGAGCGCGGCGGTGCTCGTCTTCGACGACCGCGACGGGGCGCCGCCGGCACAGGCCGAGGCCGAGCTCGACCGCTTCCTCGGCGACAACGGCGTGGGCGCGCTCGTGGCCACGCGCGAGCGGCTTCTGTGCGCGGTGGTGGACATGGCCGAGGACGCCGATCCGGTGGCGCTCGCCGGGCGGGCCCGGGAGGCGGTGGCGGTGAACGGAGGCGAGCTGCGCGCTGCGGCATCCCGCCCCGCGCCGGTGGGCTCGCTCCGGAGGACCTTCCACGAGGCGCGCTGCGCGCTCGAGGCGGCCGCGCTCGCGAACGGCTCGTCGCCGCCGGTGGCCTCGTACCGCGACCTGGGCGCGTTCCAGCTCCTGCTCTCGCTCCAGGACGACGACGCGCTCCGCCTCTACTGCGACAGCGTGCTCGGCCCGCTCGAGGACGCGAGCGGCGAGTACGGCGACGAGCTGATCCGCTCGCTCGAGGCGTTCATCGAGCAGAACGGCCAGTGGGAGCGGGCGGCACGCGAGCTCTACTGCCATCGGCATACGCTGCGCTACCGGATCCGCCGCGTGGAGCAGCTCACGGGCCGCGACCTGTCGAGCGCACGCGACCGGATCGAGTTCTGGTTGGCACTGCGAGCCCGGGAGCTGGTGACATGAAGGTCGGCGTTCCGACTGAGATCAAGACGGACGAGTATCGAGTGTCTCTCACGCCCGCGGGCGTCAGGGAGCTGGTGGAGCACGAGCACGAGGTGCTGGTCCAGTCCGGCGCGGGCGTGGGGAGCACGATCCCGGACGAGGAGTACGAGGCCCAGGGCGCGCGCATCCTGCCCGACGCGGCGTCGGTCTTCGAAGAGGCCGAGATGATTCTGGGAGTCAAGGAGCCGCAGCCGCAGGAAGTCGAGCTGCTCCGGCCGGATCATCTGCTGTTCACGTACCTGCATCTGGCTCCCGATCCCGACCTGACGAAGGGCCTGGTGGAGTCGGGCGCCACCTGCGTCGCCTACGAGACCGTCGTGGACGAGCTGGGCCGGCTGCCGCTGCTCGCGCCGATGAGCGAGGTGGCCGGGAAGATCGCCACCCAGGCGGGCGCGTTCTTCCTCGAGCGCCCGCTCGGCGGGCGCGGCGTGCTGCTCGGCGGCGTGCCGGGCGTCGCGGCCGCGACCGTGATGATCATCGGCGGCGGCGTGGTGGGCCAGAACGCGGCGTTCATCGCGATCGGCATGGAGGCCGACGTGTTCGTGTACGACCGCAACATCGACCGCCTGCGCGAGCTCGACGTGGCGCTTCGGCGGCCGGGCGTCGACCGTGTACTCGTCGACGCTCGCGGTGGAGGAGATGCTGCCGCGCGCGGACCTGGTGATCGGCGCGGTGCTGGTGCACGGCGCGCGTGCGCCCTACGTCGTGAAGCGCGACCAGCTCGGGCTGATGAAGACCCGCGCGGTGCTCGTGGACGTGTCGATCGACCAGGGCGGCTGCTTCGAGACCTCGCGGCCGACCACCCACTCGGACCCGGTCTACGAGGTGGACGGGGTCACGCACTACTGCGTCGCGAACATGCCGGGCGCCGTCCCGGTCACGTCCACGTTCGCGCTCACCAACGCCACGCTCCCGTACGTGCTCGCGCTCGCGGACCACGGGCTCGAGGGAGCGATCGAGAAGCTGCCGGGGCTGCGGCCCGGAGTGAACGTGGCGCACGGCAAGGTCACCCATCCCGCGGTAGCCGAGGGGACCGGCATGCCGCATACACCCGTCGAAGACGTCCTCGGCGTCACTGCTAGAAGGAGAGACATGGCAACCACCAGCAAGACCAAGCTCCAGAACTTCATCGACGGTGAGTCCGTCGACGCCGCGGACGGCGCGACCGAGGAGGTCACGAACCCGGCGAACGGCGAGGTGATCGCCGAGATGCCGCTGTCGACCGAGGAGGACGTGAACCGGGCCGTGGCCGCCGCGAAGGCCGCGTTCGACGGCTGGGCGACGACCACCCCGGCCGACCGGGCCACGGCGATGCTGAAGCTCGCGGACATCCTCGACGAGCACGCCGATGAGCTGTCCGATCTCGAGGCGGCCGACGCGGGCAAGCCGCGCAACGCCTTCCTCGAGGACGAGATGCCGGCCGTGAGCGACACGCTGCGCTTCTTCGCGGGCGCCGGGCGCGTGCCGGAGGGCCAGGCCGCGGGCGAGTACGTCGCGAACCGCACCTCGATGATCCGGCGCGAGCCTGCCGGCGTCGTGGGGCAGATCGCGCCCTGGAACTACCCGCTGATGATGGCCGCGTGGAAGATCGGCCCCGCGCTGGCCGCCGGCTGCACGATCGTGCTGAAGCCCGCGGAGACCACGCCGATCACGACCGTCAGGCTGGCGGAGCTGGCGGCCGAGGCGCTTCCGAAGGGCGTGCTCAACGTCATCACGGGACACGGCCAGCCGGCGGGCTCCTCGCTCGTGACCCACGACGACATCGACATGGTCTCGCTCACCGGCTCGCCGGAGACCGGCAAGTGGATCGCGAAGGCCGCGGCCGACTCGCTGAAGCGCGTGCATCTCGAGCTCGGCGGCAAGGCGCCGGTGATCGTGTTCGACGACGCCGACATGGAGACCGCGCTCGAGACGATCGCGGGCACGGCGCTCTACAACGCCGGCCAGGACTGCACGGCGGCAACGCGCGTGCTCGCGTCCTCGAAGGTCTACGACGACGTGGTGAGCGGGCTCGCCGAGGAGGCCAAGGGCTACAAGGTCGGCGACACGTTCGACCCGGAGACAACGCTCGGCCCGGTGAACTCGGAGCGCCAGCGCGACCGCGTGGAGAGCTTCCTCCAGGGCAAGCCCTCGCACGCGGAGATCGTGACCGGCGGCGGTCGGCCCGACCTCCCGGGCTCGTTCGTCGAGCCGACGGTGGTGGCCAACCTCCAGCAGGACGACGAGATGATCCAGAACGAGATCTTCGGCCCCGTCATGACGGTCCAGCGGTTCGACGACGAGGCGAAGGCGATCGAGTGGGCCAACGGGACCCGCTACGGGCTGGCGTCGTCCGTGTGGACGCACGACATCGGGCGGGCGCACCGGGTGGCCAACGCGATCCGCTTCGGCACCGTGTGGATCAACGACCACATCACGATGGCGATGGAGATGCCCCACGGCGGCTTCAAGCAGTCCGGCTACGGCAAGGACATGTCGAAGTACGCGCTCGAGGACTACACGATCGTCAAGCACGTGATGGTGAACCTCGAAGCGTAGGGAGTACAGGTTCCTGACGGCCTGGCTGCTCGATGCGGAGCGCCGGGCCGTCTGGTGGACCCTGCGCGACGCCGAGTCCTGGCCCGAGTGGTGGCGGGGCGTGGAGCGGGTCACGACGCTCGCGCCGGACGAGCGCTACCGGATCGCGTGGCGGAGCCGGATTCCGTACGAGCTCGAGTTCGACTTCACCGTGCACGAGATGGACGAGCCGCGCTCGATGAGGGGCGAGGCCACCGGCGCGCTGAGCGGCACCGGGCACTGGCGCCTGTTCGAGGAAGGCGGAGTGACGGCCGTGACCTACGAGTGGAACGTCCGGACCACGAAGGCGTGGATGAACCTGCTCGGGCCGGTGGCGCGGCCGGTGTTCGCGTACAACCACGACGTCGTGATGCGCTGGGGCGGCGAGGGGCTCGCCCGGCGGCTCGGTTGCAATTTGTTATCAGCCGGGTGAGGCGCAGTTCGTAAAGTGGGCCCCGTGCGTGCCCTTCTGGCGGGAGTGCTGGCGATCGCTGTGGCCTCGGGCTGCGCGGACACGGCCGGCAGCGTGGCGCCGCAATCGCGCGACGCCCAGAAGCCGCGCCGCCCGCACGTCGTGCTGGTCGTGCTGGACGAGTTCCCCGGCGACACGCTGCTCGGCCGCGGCGGCCGGATCGACGCCGGCCGCTTCCCCCACTTCGCCGCGCTCGCGCGCGAGTCCACCTGGTTCCGCAACGCCTACTCGTCGTACGACTCGACCACGAAGGCCGTGCCGCTGATCCTCGACGGGCTGGCGCCGCGAAAGGGCACGGGGCCGGTGGCGCGCGACCACCCGCGCAGCATCTTCACGGCGCTCGGCCGCCGCGGCTACCGGATCCGCTCCTCGGAGGAGGCGACCTCGCTGTGCCCGCGCCGCTACTGCCCCGGCGAGAGCAGGCGGCGGCCGGCGATCGTCCCGAACCTGAAGGCGGGCCGCGCGGAGCGCTTCAACGGCTTCGTCCGGTCCATCCGGGCCGAGCCGGCGGCCCACGTTCTGGCTGAAGCACGCGCTGCTGCCGCACGGGCCGTGGGTCTACCTGCCCTCCGGGCGCCGGTCCCGCCCCGACGGGCCCGAGCTCCTGCGCGGGATGCAGACCGTGCCCGGCTTCCACGACGAGTACGTGACCCGCCACAACGAGCAGCGCTACCTGCTCCAGCTCGGGTTCGTGGACCGGCTGCTCGGCCGGCTCGTGGCGCGCCTGAAGAGCCAGGGCATGTACGACGACACGCTCCTCGTCGTGACCGCCGACCACGGCTTCGCGTGGCAGGTGGGCGTGGAGACGCGCCGGAGCGTCTCGGAGTCGAACGTCGAGGAGCTCGCGCCGGTGCCGCTGTTCGTGAAGCGGCCGGGGCAGGCGCGCGGCCGGGTCGATCCCGCCTACGCGCGCACGCTCGACGTGGCCCCCACGATCGCCGACGCGCTGAACGTGCCGCTCGGCTACCGGGCCGACGGCCGCTCGGCGTTCTCGCGCGCCGTGCGGGCCAGGCGCGGGGTGAGCCTCGTGACGCGCGACTTCGCCGCCCGGGTCACGATCTCGGGACCGGCCTGGCGCGCACGGCGGGCCGCGGTGGTGCGCCGGCGCCTGCGCCGGCTCGGCTCCGGCGACTGGGACAGCCTCTTCACGAGCTTCGGCGCGCATCGCGACCTGATCGGCCGGAGCCTGGGGCCCGCGCGGATCGTGCCGGGCAGCCGCGCCACGCTCCTGCTGCGGCGGGCGTTCGCGAACGTCCGGCGCGCGCGCGGCGTCGCTCCGACGCAGGTGGCCGGGCGCATCCGCGGCTCTGCGCCCGGCCGCGAGCGCGACATCGCCGTTGCGGTGAATGGCCGAATCGCCGCCGTTGGGCGAAGCTTTCACCTCCGTGGGGAAAGTTCCGAGAGCTACTCCGTCATGGTTCCCGAGGACTCGTTGCGTGAGGGACGCAACAAGGTGGAGGTGCTCGAGGTAACCGATGGCGGCGCGATGGTCCTGCTGGCTCGCAGCTGAACTTGCGGCCGTAGTCCTCCTGTCCGGCTGCGCCGGGCTGGGCGACGAGGAGCCCGCCGAGTCCGCGGTGCGCCACCCGCCCGTGGTGGTGCTGGTGCTCGACGAGTTCCCGGCGGACGACATCCTGGGCCCCAACGGGCGCATCGACGCGGCGCGCTACCCCAGCTTCGCCGAGCTGGCCTCGATCTCGACCTGGTTCCCGAACGGCCACACGGTCTACGACTCGACCTTCAAGGCCGTGCCCTCGATCCTCGACGGCCGCATGCCGCGGCCGCGGACGACGTCCGACATCCGGAGCCACAAGCCGAACGTCTTCCACATGATGGACGGGCTCGGCTACGACGTCTTCAAGGTCGAGTCGGCGTCGGCGCTCTGCCCGCCCGCGATCTGCCCGGAGAAGCGCACGCGCCGGCCGGGCGTCCTGCGGCGGCTCGCGGGCGGCGGGCGCCCCGCGCGCTTCCGCCAGTGGGTGGGCGCCATCCGGAGGCGCTCCGA
Source organism: uncultured Thermoleophilaceae bacterium (assembly GCA_963741455.1). Lineage (GTDB taxonomy): Bacteria > Actinomycetota > Thermoleophilia > Solirubrobacterales > Thermoleophilaceae > JACVRW01. The sequence continues at coordinate 154,120 of CAVUIF010000009.1, read as the reverse complement.
CCCCGGCTTCTACTTCCACCACGCGCTCATGCCGCACGAGCCGTGGATCTACCTGCCATCGGGGCGTCAGAGCCGGCCCGCGGGCAACGACCCGATCCCGGGGATCAACCAGACGGCCGGGTTCCACGACCCCGACCTCTCGGTCCACAACCACCTGCGCCACCTGCTCCAGGTGGGCTACACGGACCGTCAGATCGGGGAGCTGCTCGCCCGGCTGAAGCGCACGGGGCTGCTGGAGCGGGCGCTCCTGATCGTCGTGGCGGACCACGGCTACTCGTTCCGGATCGGGGTCGAGAGCAGGCGCCTGCTCGACCCCACGAACGTCGAGGAGATCGCGCCGGTTCCGTTCTTCATCAAGGCCCCGGGGCAGATGAAGGGTGACGTGGACCCGTCGCTCGTCCGGAACATCGACCTGGTCGCGACGATCGCGGACCTGCTCGACACGGAGGTGTCCTGGAAGCAGGACGGGGTCTCCGCGTTCTCGCGGGCCACGAGGGAGCGGCGCGTGCTGGTGGCCGACACGCGCGACTTCAAGCAGACGGTCCGGATCGGGCTGCCCGAGCTCCATCGCCAGCGGGCGGAGTGGCGACGGCGCTGGGCGCGGCTCTTCGGCACCGGGGTCCAGAGCGAGGTCCTGTACGGCGACCCGTGGGCCCGCGCGTACCGGATCGGGCCGCACCAAGAGCTGCTCGACCGGCGGGTGGCCGCGCTGCGCGTGCGCCCGCGGGCCGCCGCCGGCAGCTCGCCGGCCGTGGCGAGACTCGCCAACGCCTCGCTGTACGAGAACGTGTCGCCCGACGGCCCGTACTTCCCCACGCGCGTGACCGGGCCGCTGCGCGGGCTCCCGCCCGAGGAGCACATCGACCTCGCGCTCGCCGTGAACGGCCGGATCCGGGCGGTCGGGCGGAGCTTCGACCTCAAGCGGGCAGCGCGGGAGTACTTCTCGTTCATGGTCCCGGAGGACGCCCTGCGGCCTGGGCGCAACAGCGTCGAGCTCTTCGAGGTCCGGCCCGGGAACGTGCTCGTGCGGCTCTACGGGACCCTGTAGGCCGAGTTCGGCTCGGCGCTGCCGTCGATGTCCACGTCGGGCGGCCGGCTGCTCGTGTCGACGAAGGCGCAGAAGTAGCGCTCGCGGTCGTCGCGCGCCACGCAGGTCCGGAAGAAGTCCTCGCCGAGCCGGATGGTGTTCGCGGTCTCGAGGTTCCGGATCAGCTCCTGGTCGCCGTGCCGGAGCACCAGCGCCCGGAACGCCTCGGCGTTGCGCTGGGTGTCCTCTGTCTCCGAGACGACCGTGGGTCGCGCCGCGAGGCCCGCGGCCACGACGCCGAGCACCGTCGCGAGGAGGAGCCCGGTGCCGATCCGGTCCGTGAGCACCTCGAGCTGGGCTCGCGGCGGGGCGCCCGGATCCGCGGCCGGGCGCCGCTTCCAGGTGCGCCGGGCGAGCCACGGCGCGATCGCGGCGATCACGATCAGATTCCCGAAGGTGGCCAGGAGGATGGCCGGGATCAGGTCGACGCCGGTGGAGATCGGCGGGAGGAGGTGGAGGATGAGCCCGTCGACCAGCGTGATGGCGATGAACGTCGGCCACATCCACGCGCCGCGCAGGCGCCAGCGGATACGGGCGGGCCAGAAGCGCTCGTCTCGATCCACTGGTGCGGAGAGTAGCCTTCGGTTCGTGGCTGAACTATGGGTGGCGCAGCTCGGGACGCTCCCGTACCGGGACGGCGTCGCGCTCCAGGAGACGCTGCGGGAGCGGCGCCAGGCGGGCGAGCTTCCCGACCTGCTGCTGGTGCTCGAGCACGAGCCGGTCTACACGAAGGGCAAGCGCACCGAGCCGGCCGATCTGCCGATGGGCGAGGACTGGTACCGCGCCCAGGGCATCGACGTCTGCGAGACCGACCGCGGCGGCCGCGTGACCTACCACGGGCCGGGACAGCTCGTGGCCTACCCGATCATGGCCGTCGAGCGCGTGGCCGACTTCGTCCACACGATGGAGGACGCGATCGTCGCCGCGCTGAGTGACGAGGGCATCGCCTCGGAGGTCCGCGCGACCCCGTACACGGGCGTGTGGGCCGGCGACGCGAAGATCGCCTCGATCGGCGTGCGCGTGTCCGGCGGCGTCACGACCCACGGCCTCGCCGTGAACGTGGACAACGACCTTCAGCCGTTCGACTGGATCGTGCCCTGCGGGATCGACCACGTGCGCATGACGTCGGTGTCCAAGGAGACCGGCAGCAGCCCGTCGCTTCCGTGCTTCCGCAAGCGGATGGCATGGCGGTTCGCTGAGGCGTTCGGCATGCGCCAGCGGATCGTGTCCCCGGGGCGGCTGCTCGAGCGCCGGCGGGTGGCGGCATGAGCACGCGCTCGCGCGCGAACCCGGGCGGCGCACGGGTGCTCGACCTCATGGGCGAGGTGCGGCCCTTCCGCGAGCGCAAGCCGGCCTGGTTCAAGCGGCCCGCGCCGGGCGGCCCGGTCTACCGCGAGCTGCGCGGGATGATCGAGGGCGAGGGCCTCCACACCGTCTGCCAGGAGGCCGCCTGCCCCAACATCGGCGAGTGCTGGGAGCGCGGCACGGCCACGTTCATGATCCTCGGCGACACGTGCACGCGCCGCTGCGGGTTCTGCAACGTCAAGACGGGCAAGCCGACCCACAACGACCCGCTCGAGCCGCTCCGCGTAGCGCAGTCGGTGAAGAAGATGGGGCTGCGGCACGCGGTGATCACGAGCGTGGACCGCGACGACCTGCCGGACCTCGGCGCCACCGCCTTCGTCGGCGTGATCCGCTCGATCCGCCGCATGGCGCCTGGCTGCAAGGTCGAGGTGCTCACCCCCGACTTCCGCGGCGAGGAGATGCCGCTCGCGCGCGTGATCGCCGAGCGGCCGGACGTGTTCAACCACAACGTGGAGACCGTCCCGCGCCTCTACCCGCTCGCGCGCCGCGGCTCGCGCTTCCTGCGCTCGTGCCGCGTGCTCCGGAACGCGAAGGAGATGGGCGGCGACGAGGTGGTCACGAAGTCGGGCCTCATGACGGGGCTCGGCGAGTCGAAGGAGGAGATGGTCGAGACCTTCGGCGTGCTGCGCGAGCACGGGGTGCAGGTCCTGACGGTGGGCCAGTACCTGCGGCCGACCGAGAACCACCTGCCGGTGGTGCGCTACTGGCACCCCGACGAGTTCGCCGAGCTCGAGCGTGAGGCGTACGCGATGGGCTTCGAGTCGGTGGCCGCCGGGCCGCTCGTGCGCTCGAGCTACCACGCCGAGCAGACCCTGGCCCAGGCCTCCACGGGCTGATGGCCCTCGCCGCCGTGCTGGCCGCCGCGGTGGCGTGGGTGCCGCTGCCATCGGCGAACCTCGAGCGCACCGAGGTCGCCTCCGCCCGGATCGGCAACTCCATCTACGTCGTCGGCGGGTTCCTGGGCGACGGCCGCACCACCGCGGCCGTGGAGCGCTACGACATCCGGCGGAGGCGCTGGTCGCGCGTGCGCTCCATGCCCGTGGGGCTCAACCACGCGACGGCGGTGGCCTATCGCGGGCGGCTCTTCGTGTCCGGCGGGTACGCGGCCGCCACCGGTCTCGCCGGCCCCACCAACGTGCTGCTCCGCTACCACCCGGGCACGAGGCGCTGGCGGCGCCTTCCGCCCGCGCCCACGCCGCGGGCGGCGCATGCCGCGGCCGTGATCCGCAACCGGCTGTACATCGCGGGCGGCGCGAACGACGCCGGCTCGCTGCGCTCGCTCGAGATCTACGACTTCAAGCGGCGGCGCTGGCGGCAGGGCCCGAGCTTCCCGGGGCCGGCGCGCAACCACACGACCGGCGTGGCGTCGGGCGGGCGCTTCTACGTGCTGGCCGGCCGGGACTCGGCGAACTTCGCCACGGCCGAGCGCTACGACCCGCGCCGCAGGGTCTGGCAGGCGCTGCCGGACCTGCGGACCCCGCGCGGCGGAATCGCGTCGGTGCGCCTCCGCGACGGCCGCATCGTGGTGTTCGGAGGCGAGGACCTGACCCCCGGCGGATCGACCATCCGGCCGGTCGAGCTGTTCGACCCGCGCACGCGGCGCTGGCGCAGCCTCCCCGGCATGCGCACCCCTCGCCACGGACTCGGCGGCGCGGCTCTTGGCCGGCGCGTGTTCGCGCTCGAGGGCGGAACGTCGCCCGGGCTGTCGGTGTCCAACACGCTCGAGACACTCCTGGTACCGCCCCGCTAGCCCTTGTTCCCGCTCAAGGACGACATCCCGACCCGGCGCACGCCAATCGTCACGATCGCGCTGATCGCGATCAACGTGGTCGTGTACTTCGTCTTCGAGCGCGGGCTCTGGGAGCTCGGGGACCTGGGGAACGAGCGGGTGCTCGAGTACGGCGCGATCCCGGCTGAGATCACCGAGGGCGAGGAGGTCGGACCGCCCGGTCAGGCTCCGTTCTGGGTCACGATCCTGACCTCGATGTTCATGCACGGCAGCCTGCTCCACCTCGGCGGCAACATGCTGTTCCTGTGGATCTTCGGGAACAACATCGAGGACTCCATGGGCCGGCTCACGTTCGTCGCCTTCTACCTGCTCGGCGGGCTCGCGGCGCTCGGGCTCCACATCGTCCCCGACCCCGACTCCACCATCCCGACCGTGGGCGCGAGCGGGGCGATCGCGGCCGTGCTCGGCGCCTATGCCCGGCTCTATCCGCGCGCCCGCGTCGTGACGCTCGTCTTCATCATCATCATCTTCACGGTGGTCACTTTGCCCGCGCTGGTCGTACTGGGGTTGTGGTTCGTGCTTCAGCTGCTCCCGGCGTTCAGCGATCCGTCCGGCGCGGGCGGCGGCGTGGCGTACTTCGCCCACATCGGCGGGTTCGTGTTCGGCCTGCTCGTGATCAAGCTGTTCGCGAACAACATCCACGAGGACTACGAGCGGTCGCACCGTATTCCGGTGTACTGATGGCCCGGACGTTCGCGCTCCTCGGCACCCTCGCGATCATCTGCCTGCTCGCGTTCCTGACGGTCTCCGTGGCGGTGGACGACGGCGTGACGCCGCTCGTCGTGGTGTCGGCGATCATCCTCGCGCTGCTCGGAATCGGCGTCCTCGGGGCTCTCACCTCGCCGCCGCCCGATGGCTAGGGGCGGGCAGCCACCACCTCCTCCTCGCCCCGTGCTCCAGGGCGGCCGGCGCCGCTCCCGCCTTCCGCGGCTGGTCGCCGTGCTCGCCATCCTCGCCGCCCCCGTCGGGGTGGCGGCCGCCGCCGTGCTCGCGCTCGGCGACGAGGATGGGCGCGGCGCGTCCACGCCGCCGCTGGCCGTGGGCTCGCCGCCGGTGGCCGCGGCGCCCGAGGAGCCGCGCGAGCCCGACCCGCTGATCGAGGCGGAGCCGGTGCCGGACGTGCCGCTGTCCGGGGTCGACGCCTTCCACCTGCGCATGCGCAGGCCGCCGGTGGCGGGGCTCGTGTTCGACGTGGACACCGGCGAGGTCCTGTGGCGGCGCCGGCCGATGCTCGAGCTGCCGATGGCGAGCCTCACGAAGATCATGACCGCGCTGCTGGCGGTGGAGCGGAGCAAGCCGGGCGACCCGGTCCGGATCACCCGCGCCGCGCTTCGCTACTCGGGCTCGGGGGTCGGCCTGCTCCCGCGCGGGAAGCGGGTGCGCCTCGAGGCGCTTCTGAACGGGCTCCTGATCGTCTCCGGGAACGACGCGGGAATAGCCCTGGCCGTGCACCTGGCGGGCACGGAGCGCCGCTTCGTGGCGATGATGAACGAGCGCGCCGAGCGCTGGGGGCTCGAATGCACCCGGTTCGCGTCGTCGCACGGCCTGGAGGACGGGAACCGCTCGTGCGCCCGCGACCTGGCCGTGATGACCCGGCTCGCGATGGCCGAGCCGCGGATCCGCCGGATCGTGCGCCGCCGCCAGGTCGACTTCCGCTTCCCGATCAAGGGCCGGCGCCTCTACCTCTACGGCCACAACCCGCTGATCCGCATGGGCTACCCGGGCGCGATCGGCCTGAAGACCGGCTACACCAACGCCGCGGGCCGCTGCTTCGTGGGCGTGGCGCGCCGGAAGGGGCGGACGATGGCGGTCGTGCTGCTGAACTCGCGGGACCCGGCGAAGCACGCGCCCAAGCTGCTGGACGCGGCGTTCGCCCGAGCCGAGATCTGATGGAGCCAGCCGGATTCGAACCGGCGACCTCATGCTTGCAAAGCACGCGCTCTACCAACTGAGCTATGGCCCCGTTTCCGTTTCAAATGGTATGGGCAAGCGGAGCAGATGAGCGAGGAGGCGACTGAGGAGCGGGCGGAGGCCGAGAAGGCCGAGGGCGAGTCGGCCGACGGGCCGGCGGTTCCGCAGGAGGGCGACGCGGGGGCACACTCCGGTGAGGGGCACGGCGAGCCCGACAAGTCGGCCAAGCAGACCGAGGAGGAGCCGGCGCCGTCCAGGGCGGAGGTCTCGAACTACGAGATCGTCGAGCACTGGTTCAACGTCGCGGCCGAGCGGCTCGAGCTTCCCGACGACGTGGCCGCGGTGCTCCGCTCCTCGTACCGGGAGGTCCAGGTCCAGGTGCCCGTGCGCCTCGGGGACGGCAAGGTCCACGTGTTCTCGGGCTACCGCGTCCAGCACAACGGCGCCCGCGGCCCCTACAAGGGCGGCATCCGCTTCCACCCCGAGGTGGACCTCGACGAGGTGCGCGCCCTCGCCGAGCTCATGACCTGGAAGACCGCCATCGTGAACATCCCCTATGGCGGCGCGAAGGGCGGCGTGAACGTCGACCCGAGCAAGCTCGAGGCGCGTGAGGTCCAGTCCGTGGCGCGGTCGTTCCTCGACAAGATCGAGAAGGTGCTCGGGCCGCAGCGCGACATCCCCGCGCCCGACGTGGGCACCAACGCCCAGGTGATGGCCTGGTTCATGGACGAGTACGGCAAGCTCCACGGCCACACGCCGGCGTGCGTCACCGGCAAGCCGATCGCCCTCGAGGGCTCGTTCGGGCGCGAGGCGGCCACCGGGCGCGGAGTGGTGCAGGTCTTCCAGGAGGCGGCGCCGGCGATCGACCTCGACCCGTCCGAGGCCACGTTCGTGGTCCAGGGCTTCGGCAACGTGGGCGCATGGGCGGCCCGGCTGATGCAGGAGCTCGGGGCGAAGATGGTCGGCGTGGCGGACGCGAGCGGCGCGATCGCGAGCCCCGACGGGATCGACGCCGACAAGCTCGCCGACCACGTTCGCGACGGCGGCGACGTGGCCGACTTCGACGGCCAGATCGAGCAGATCGACCCGGACGACCTGGTGGCCGTGGAGTGCGACGTGCTCATCCCCGCGGCGCTCGGCGGGATGATCCACGAGGGCAACGCCGAGCGGGTGAGCTGCCGGATGATGGTCGAGGGCGCGAACAGCCCGACGACCCCGAAGGCCGACAAGATCCTCAACGACAAGGGCGTCTTCATCGTCCCCGACGTGCTGGCGAACGCCGGCGGGGTGGTCGTCTCCTACTTCGAGTGGGTCCAGAACCTCCAGCACTTCCGCTGGACGGAGGACGAGGTGAACGAGCGGCTCGGCAACATCATGCGCCGGGCCTTCCGCGAGGTGGCCGACAGGGCCGAGCAGAACGACACTCCCATGCGCCCGGCGGCCTACGAGCTGGGCATCGAGCGGGTTGTCGAGGCCGCGTCCACCCGCGGCTACATCTAGTACCTACGTCCACCCCCGCCGACACCTGTCGAGCAGGCCGAAATCGCTATCCAGATCGGCCTTCGCGCGGCCGAATAGAGAGGTACGACGGCATGGAGGGTTCCGTCGAACTAAGCGGCACGGGACGCCGCTGAGTTGCATCAAGCGGGGGGTCGCCGGGGCGGGCGGCCCCCCGCCGCAACTCTCTCCGGACCGGCCCTCGGGCTAGTCGAAGTCGAAGTCGCGCGGCGGCTTCTGCTCGAACCAGAGCCTGTCGTGCTCGGGCGTCTCCTGGAGGAAGTCCGGAGTGTCCTCGAGAACGTCGAGGTCCTCGTCGGGATCCGCCGCGATGATCTCCTCCTCCGCGGCGGGGTCCTCGTCTCCGTCCGTCGTCCTCGATGGCGTCGAACCCGTGTGGCTGGGTGTCGCCCAGCTGGTCGTCGGATTCGGGCTGGGCGGCCGGGGCCTCCTCGGGAGGCGGTTCGGCCGGGGGCTCGTCCGGAGGCGGCTCGACCGGGGGCGGCTCCACGGGAGTCGGCTCGGCGGGAGGCGCCTCGCCCTGCGTTGCCGGTTCCAGCGGCGGCGGCTGGACCGCGGTGGGCGGATCCTCGAAGACGGGCGGCTCGTGCGCGGCGGGGGGCTCGACCGGCTCGGCCGGCTCCATCGAGGCGGGCGGCTCGTCCGGCACCGGCTCCGGCTCCGGCTCGGTGGCGGGCTCCGCGAGCTCCGCGGCGGGCGGCTCCTCGGTGAGCAGCTCCCCGGGGGCGTCGACCACGGATGCCTCGGGCGGCGGCTCGGCGGTCTCGCCGGGCGACTCCATGTCGAACAGGGCCGTCTCCTCGCTCTGGGCGGCCGGTTCGCCGTCCTCGGCCTCCGCCGCGGCCTCCTGGCCCGGTGCGAGCTCTGCCTCCTCGGGCTGCTGCGCGACCTCGCGCCGAGCCGGGCCGAGCGCCTCTTCCTCCTGGCGCTGGACCTCTTCCTCGGGCACTCCGTGCCTGCGCTTCAGCTCGAGATGCTCTTTGATGGCATCGTCGAGTACGCCCATCGCGCGAAACCTTATCGAGGCGGCGCGGAGGGCTCGGCCACGGGCACGTGCTCCGGGACGGCGGCGGCACCGAAGCTCGCCGTGACGAATCGGGGGCCGTTGGGGCGCCGCAGCGCCGCTACCATGAACCGGCCACGGGGCTATAGCTCAGTTGGGAGAGCGCCTGGATCGCACCCAGGAGGCCGCCGGTTCGAGTCCGGCTAGCTCCACTGCCGAAGTGCGTGGGCCGTCCTACTCGTATTGGAGTGCTTCGAGGACGCGCAGGCGAGCCGCGCGGCGAGCGGGCAGGATCGCGGCGACGATGCCGGCGATGACGGACACGATCACGAACGTGATCAGCGCGCCGGTGGGGATGGCGAACTGGAGGTCGTATTCCGACAGCGCCTGCGTCACCAGCAGAGCGAGGAAGATCCCGAGCGGGAGCCCGAGGGCGGCGCCGATCAGGGCCGTGATCACGCTCTCGTGCCGGACCATGCGGCGCACCTGACGCCGTGTCATGCCGACGGCCCGCAGCATCCCGAGCTCGCGGGTCCGTTCGAAGACCGACAGCGCGAGCGTGTTGACCATGCCGAAGAGGCTGACGATCACCGACAACGCGAGGAGGACGTACAGCAGGAGCAGGAACTCGCTGATCTCGGCGTCTTCCTTGTCGATCCACTCCTGCCGAGTCTGGACGGTCGTGTCGGGGAATCCCTCGAGGCCGCTCTCGACCTCTGCCTTCTGGGCGGCGCCGGGGCCACCGGGGACGTTGATCAGGGTGAAGCGGTTGCGGGGCCGGTCGTAGAGCTCGTCGAAGGCGTCCTGCGAGATGCTCGCTGTCCCGAGCAGCGGATAGAACGGGCTCCCGTCGTAGATCCCGCGGACGACGAACTTCTGCCGTTCGTTGTCCGTCGTCAGCACGGTGATCGAGTCCCCCACCGCGAGGTCCTTGTCCTCGGCGACGTCGTCCGGCACGACCGCTCCGTCGTCGCCCAGGTTCGCCAGCACCTGATCCGAGCCTTCCTCCCAGCGAAAGCTGTAGACCTGGTTGATCGAGCTTCCGTCGAGCCCGGTGAGGTTGGCTCCCGAGCCGTTCACCTCCGCGACGTCCTGGCGCACGTTGCTGACGACATCGGTGCCCTCGATCTCCGCGGCCGCGTCTCCCACCGCGGCAGGGAACTCCGAATAGCCGTCCTGCGAGGTCACGACCAGATCGGCCTGGATCTGCTCCTCGATCGCATTGCTGTTCGAGACGCGGAGGCCCTGAGCCAGCACGCCGACGAAGGTCACGAGCGCGATCCCGATCATGAGCGCGGCCGCTGTGGAGGCCGTGCGCCCGGGATCACGGATCGCATTGCCCACGGCGAGCCTCCCGGAGGCGCCGCCGATGCGGCGCGCCGGCCACCCCACAAGGCGGGTGAGCGGGACGACGAGCCGCGACGAGAGCATGGCCACGCCGACGAACAGCGCCAGCACGCCTACCCCGAGCAGGATGAAGCGGTCGCCGGTGGCCACGTCGGGCGCGAGCATCGCGTACGAGAGCGCGAGGACCGCCAGCACGACCGTCCCGACCCCGATGTACGGCCCGAAGCGGGAGAGCGCCGAGCGCGGCAGCTGCGCGCCCTCCCGGACCGCGGCGATCGGCGGCACGCGCGTCGCGCGCAGGGCCGGCGAGAGCCCGGCGACCAGCGTGATCACGGTCCCCACCAACAGCGAGACGACGATCGTCCGGGTGGCGAACACCGTGTCTGTCTGCGGCAGGTCGAGGTTGAGCGCGATGAAGAGCTCGTTCAGCCCGACCGCGAGCCCGAGTCCGGCGAACAGTCCGATGACCGACGCGAGCAGGCCGATCACCAGCGCCTCCAGGATGACGGAGCCCAGCACCTGCCGGCGAGACGCACCGACCGTCCGCAGCGTTGCGAACTCGCGCGTCCGCTGCACGACCGTGATCGACAGCGTGTTGAAGATCACGAAGGCGCCAACGAACAGGGCGATGCCCGCGAAGGACAGCAGGAAGTACCGGATGATGGTCGTGAACGTCCCCACCTCGTCCGAGTCCTCGCTCGCCTGCTCGTCTCCGGACCGCACCGTCACCGACGTGCCGACCTCCTCTCGGATGCGGGCGACGAGCTCCTCGGGCGCGACCCCGTCCTGCGCGGCGGCCTGCACCGTGTCGAGCCGGCCCTCCTTGTCCACGAGCGTCTGGGCTGTCGGGATGTCGAGGATGGCGAACGTGGCGCCGCCGAGCGAGCTCACATCGCCGTACCTCGCGATTCCGACGATCTCGAATTCTTGGGCGGGCCCAAGGGCCGCGACGCCGATCCGGTCGCCGACGGCGAGGTCCTCGTCGTCGGCGACTCCCTCGTCGATTGCGACCTCCTCCGAGCCCGACGGCCAGTTGCCCTCGACGAGGTTGAGCGGATTGAAGCGGTCGTACTCGGGCGCTGTGTCGATGCCGAACGCGAACGAGGGTGCGTCTCCCGTGTCGATCGGCTCGCCGTCCGGCTTGAGCAGCTTCGTCTGGAAGTCGGTCACCGAGCCGGTCGCGACGTCGACCCCGTCGACGGCTCGGACCTGCTCGAGGACGCCCTCCGGGATCGGAGGAGGCTCCGACTGCTCGCCCTCGAAGCTGATCTCGGCGCCCTTGCCGCTGACCACCGCGTCCGTACCGGCGTACGACTCGACGAAGATGGCGTTGAACGCCTTGTCGATCGTGTCCGTCAGCACGTACGCGCCGCTCATCATCGCGACGCCGAGGACGATCGCGATCGCGGTCAGCACCGTGCGGAACTTGCGCCCGGCGAGGCCTCGGAGCGCGACCCGGATCATCGCAACGCGATCTCTTCGACCACCGAGAGCACCTGGTGCTCGTCGGCGTCGCGCAGCTCCTTCACGATGCGGCCGTCCGCTATGAAGAGGATCCGATCGGCGGTCGCCGCAGCGCGCGCGTCGTGCGTGACCATGACGAGCGTCTGCCCGTAGTCCTGCACCGAGCCTCGGAGCAGGTCGAGGATCTCGCCGCCCGTCTTCGAATCGAGGTTCCCGGTCGGCTCGTCGGCGAAGACCACGCTGGGCCGGCTCACGAGCGCCCGGGCGATCGCGACCCGCTGCTGTTGACCACCCGAGAGCTCGGAGGGCCTGTGCTTGCGGCGATCCTGCAGGCCGACCTTCCCGAGCAGGTCCTCGAAGAACTCGGCCTCCGGCTTCGTGCCTGCGAGGTTCAGCGGCAGGACGATGTTCTCCTCCGCCGTCAACATCGGGAGCAGGTTGAAGAACTGGAAGATGAAGCCGATGTGCTCACGGCGCAGCTTCGTGACCTGGTTGTCGCTCAGCTCGCCGAGCCGTGTTCCCGCGATCGTCACGTGCCCCTCTGTTGGCTCGTCGAGCGCCGCGAGGAGGTGCATCAGCGTGGACTTTCCGGAGCCGGAGGGACCCATCACCGCGGTGAGCTTCCCGGACTCGACTCCGAGCGTGACGCCACGCAGCGCGTGCACGGCCGTGTCGCCCTCGCCGTAGACACGGCTCAGTTCGTGCGCCTCGACCACCGTCCCGTTAGCACCAGGGCCGTCGGCCCCGGCGCGATCAGCCGGAATCGGGAGGTCGGCCATCGCGGCCCAGGCTACACAACGCCGGACTCGGCCTAAGGGCCGGCCAGCCGGTTCAGCATCCCGATCGACGTCTCCAGCGCCATGTCGCCGAAGCACTTGTCGATCGCGTACGAGTCCTCGTAGTTCACGAACATGAAGCCCTGGAGCTCGCCCACGAAGCCGAGTCCCTGCTGGCCGACCTGGTTCAGCTCGAACGACTGCGGCATGTAGCCGAGCGCGTCGTTCGCCTGGCCGAGCGGCATCGTGACCGTCGCGCGGGACTGCTCCTTCACGGTGTTCGAGAAGTTGGAGAAGATCTCGCCGGGCGCGGCCGTGAGCGCGACCTCCTCGCCGATGCGGGCCGCGGACGCGGCTACCTCGGCCGACAGGGGCGAGGTGGAGCTGCACTGGAACTTGTCCGGGTCCTTGCCGGTGCGCACCGTGGATGGGCTCTGCGAGAACTGCCTGTCGAAGAACCCGGCGCCGCCGAGCGCGCCGAGCGGCGCGTTCGTGACCGGCTGGGTCCAGGTGGTGCGCGCCGTGCGGATGTCCGGCTCCTCGATCGGGTCGCCGGCGCCGATCCCCGCCACCAGCGCCGCGAGGTCGTCCGCGCCGGTCGCGTCGTTCGGGTCGTCCACGTGGTCCAGGCCGGCGGCCGACATGTTCCCGAGGCCGGTCATGAAGTGGAGGCCGATCGCCGCCGAAGCGGTCCTCGAGGCTCGCCTCGAACAGGCCGGGCCAGTCCGGATGCGCCTCGCCGCCGTTCGTGCCGAACGTGGTCGGGTGCGCGGCGTAGGCGCCGATCGTCGCGATCGTGGCCGGCGCCGTGGTCCGCCGTCCGCGCCGCTCGCCGGGCACGTACGCGCGCAGCCACGCCGAGCTGCTGCTCCTCGGCGGAGCGGTACGTGTCGACGCCGCTCGCGGTTGAACGGCCGCGCCGTGCGCTCGCCGTGCTCCAGCACCGCGGGCCGCATCGAGTCGACCGCGTCGCGGACCGTCGCCTTGATCGTGTCGGCGACCTGCTCCATGTACCAGTCCGGCACGAAGCCCCAGCCGCCGATGAAGTCCGGCGCCGAGTGGGCGTGGGTCGCGGCGACCACGATGTCCTCGGCCTCGAGGCCGAGCTCCTCGTCCGCCGCGAGCTGCTCCGTGAGCTGCTTGATGCCGCAGTCGTCGCACTTCGAGCCGTAGTCCCAGAAGTAGCCCTCGCCGTCGAGCACCACGAGCACGAGGTCGTCGCCGTCGCGATCGCGCAGCGCTCACGGCCCGTACCCAGAGGCCGAGGTCCTCGTTCCACGACGTGACCGGGTTCATCGGCCCGAGCCCGAAGCCGCCCATGTAGATGCAGTTCGGGTTCTCGGGCCAGGGCGAGCCGGTGGACGCGAGGTGGTCCCCGCGCTCGACCGGGTCGTCCAGCGTGCCCTGGAGGCCCTCGGCGCTGAGCGTCGCGCAGCGCTCCTGGCGCGTCTCCCAGGTCCCGCCGTAGTCATCCGGCCGCGGGAAGAGCGAGGTCTTCGCGGCGCCCGCCAGCACCCGGCCCTGCGGAAGCGAGGCCGGGTCGATCGACGCGCCACCGGTGGCGGGCGGCGCGGTGGCCGGCTGCGCCTTCACGCTGGCACCCGTGCCCGAGTCGCCTCCGGATACCGGCGCAAGGCTCGCTCCGGCCCAGGCACAGGACACCATGAAGGCGCCCGTCAGGAACGCGGTTGCGGCTCTCCTGAGCGGCGTCTTGAGAAGCCTCCCCACGTATTGCCTAACGCACCCGGGCGGGAAAACCTGCGCGACGCGGCCCTCGACCGCCTTGAGCGCGCATATATTTGTGGCGCTCGCCCGCTACTGACCCGAGGGGACTCGCCCATGCCGCTCATCCGGACCCGCCTTGCCCTGCTTCTGCTCGTGCTCGTCGCGAGCCTTACGGTCGCCGCATGCGGTGACGACGACGAGGAGAGCGGCTCGGGCTCGACCGAGACCACCGCCCAGGCCGACTCGTGCTCGAAGGAGCAGCTCGCGCTCGTGAGCCCGGGGCAGCTCACGGTCGGCACCGACAAGCCCGCCTTCCCGCCCTACTTCGTCGATGACGATCCCACCAACGGGAAGGGCTTCGAGAGCGCCGTGGCGTACGCGGTCGCCGACGAGCTCGGCTTCGCCGAGGCCGACGTGAAGTGGACCGTGGTGCCGTTCAACTCCTCGTACGCGCCGGGCCCGAAGGAGTTCGACTTCGACATCAACCAGATCTCGATCACGCCCGATCGCGAGAAGGCAGTGGACTTCTCGAAGCCGTACTACGTCGCTCCGCAGGCGGTCGTGACCGCCAAGGGCTCGGACCTGGGGGAGGTCGGTTCGCTCGCCGACCTGAAGGACGCCACGATCGGCGTGCAGATCGGCACCACCAGCCTCGACGCGGTGGAGCAGGTCATCGAGCCTTCGGGGGACCCGAAGGTGTTCAACGACTCGAACGACGTCGTGACGGCGCTGAAGCAGAACCAGGTCGACGCCATCGTGGCCGACCTGCCGACCGCGTTCTACATCACGGCCGCGCAGGTGCCGGGCTCGACCATCGCCGGCCAGTTCAACGCACCCGGCGGGGACTCGTTCGGGCTCCTGCTCGAGAAGGACTCCGAGCTGACGCCCTGCCTCGACAAGGCGATCGAGAGCCTCGAGTCCAGCGGTGAGCTGAAGGAGATCACGGACCGCTGGATGGGCGAGGCCGCGGGCGCGCCGGTGCTCAACTGACGGACCGCCGCGAAGTTCGCGAGGCCGCCCGCCGCCGGCGGGCGGCTCGCGGTGCGGCCATCTCGGGCGTATCCACGATCGTCGTGCTCGGCGTCCTCGCGACGCTGATCCTCACGAGCAAGGGCTGGCCGAACGTCCGCGACACGTTCTTCGACTGGGACGCGTTCACGGCTGCGTTCCCGGACGTGCTCGACGGCTTCTGGCTCGACGTGAAGATCTTCCTGGTCGTCGAGGTCGCCGTGCTCGCGCTCGGGCTCGTCGTGGCGCTCGCGCGCGTGACGCGCGCGCCGGCGTTCTTCCCCTTCCGGCTGCTGGCCGTGACCTACACCGACATCTTCCGCGGCGTGCCCGTGATCCTGGTGGTCTACCTGATCGGGTTCGGCGTGCCGGCGCTCGAGCTGGAGGGCGTGCCGAGCGACCCGGTGGTGCTCGGCGGCCTTGCGCTCGGCCTCTGCTACGCCGCCTTCGTCGCGGAGGTGTACCGCGCCGGGATCGAGGCGGTCCATCCGGGCCAGACCTCCGCGGCGCTCTCGCTCGGCCTCACCTCGACCCAGACCACGCGACACGTCGTACTGCCGCAGGCCGTGCGCAGCGTGATCCCGCCGCTCATGAACGACTTCATCGCGCTCCAGAAGGACGTGGCGCTCGTGTCGATCCTCGGCCCGCTCGAGGCCTTCCGCGTGGCTCAGATCGAGGCGTCCTCGACCTTCAACTACACGCCGCTCCTCGCGGCGGCGGTGCTCTACCTCGCGGTGACCGTTCCGATGGCGCGCATCGTTGATCGCGTGCAGTCCAAACGCCAGCTCCGCATGAGCGCGGGGGCGCCCGTATGAGCGCGGTGCCGCCCGTGCTCGAGGTGCAGGGCGTGACGAAGGCGTACGGCGACGAGCAGGTGCTCCGCGGGGTGGACGTGACCGTGCGCGAGCACGGAGCCGTGGCCCTCATCGGCGCGTCCGGGTCCGGCAAGTCGACGCTGCTGCGGTGCATCGACCTGCTGGAGGAGATCGACGACGGCGACGTGCTCCTCGACGGCGAGGTGATCACGGACCCGTCGGTGGACCCGGTGCAGGCGCGCCGCCGGCTCGCGCTCGTGTTCCAGGCGTTCAACCTGTTCCCGCACCTGACCGTCCTCCAGAACGTGCTCCTCGCGCCCGCGCGCGCACACGGGATGGAGCGCGCCGAGGCGACCGACGCGGCGCGCGTGCTCCTCGCCCGCTTCGGGCTCGACGGCCGGGAGGACGACTATCCCGACCGGCTCTCGGGCGGCCAGCAGCAGCGCGTGGCGATCATCCGCGCGCTTGCCACGCGCCCGCGCGCCCTGCTGCTCGACGAGATCACGAGCGCGCTCGACCCGGAGCTCGTGGGCGAGGTGCTCGCCGTGGTGAGGGAGCTCAAGGAGGAGGGCATGACGATGCTCATCGCCACGCACGAGATGGGCTTCGCGCGCGACGTGGCCGACGAGATCTGCTTCCTCCACGAGGGCCGGATTGCCGAGCGGGGAGCGCCCGAGCGCGTGCTCTCCGACCCGTCGGAGCCCGAGACGCAGCGCTTCCTCCACCGCCTCCTGGAAGCCGGCCGGCTCTAGGGGTCACGAGAGCAGCGCGCGCAGGCTGTCGCGCTCCTCGCGGCAGGCGGGGCAGCCCTCGAGGTGGGCGGCCATGCCGGGAATGCGGGCGTCCGCGTCCTCCTCGCCCAGCTCCAGCTCCACGTACTCGTCGAGCCGCTCGAAGCACTCGTCGCAGCCGATGTCCGGGCCGTCCGGCCCCAGCAGCCGCCGCAGTCTCTCGTCGCGCTCTGTCATTCGTCACCCCCTTCCAGGTAGCCCGCCTCAGCGAGCTCCGCACGCAGCTTCGCGCGGGCGTCGTGAAGAGTCTTGTACAGCGCGCCGCGCGTGCTCCCCAGGCGCTCGGCGAGCACGTCGATCGGCACCTCGTTCAGCGCCAGCGCGGAGAACACCTCGCGCTGGCGGTCCGTGAGCGTCTCCCGCACCGCGCGCTGGAGCGCCCGCAGCAGCTCGGCCGACTCGAGGTCCGCGTGCGCGGACGGCCCCGAGTCCGCGAAGCTCGGCCAGCTCTCGGGCTCCAGAACGACCTCGCGCTCCTGCCAGGCGCGGCGCCGCACCCTCACGCCTGCCTCGAGCAGCGCGAACTTGTACGCCCAGGTGGTGAAGCGGCTCGCTCCGCGGAAGTCGTCGAGCTTGGCGAGCACGGCCACGAGCGCGTCGTCGGCGGCCTGGTTGGCGAGATCGCCCAGCTCCTCGCCGCGCACGTGAGCGAGCGCCGCACGCCGGCGGCCGATCTCGAAATGCGCCGCTCGGAGGAGCAGCTCGTGGAGCTCGGCGACAGCCGCCTCCCGAGCCGGGCCCTCCGCGCGCAGCGCCGCTATCCATGCATCCGCTTCCGCAGGCTGAGCATAGGCAACCGCCATCGCGTGGTTTGCGCCCATGGGCCGCCAGTTCTTACGTCCGGAGTAAGAACGTGTCCCCGGAGATCGCTAAGGCGGCATGACCACACTCCAAGCAGTTCTCCGACCCGTGCCGATCCCGAGCGCCGAGGTGCTCCGCCGCGATCACGCCGCGCAGGCGTTCACGCTCCTGCGAGTCGTCTTCACGGTGGCGCCGATCCTCTTCGGCCTCGACAAGTTCGCCGAGGTGCTGATCTCGGACTGGCCGAAGTACCTGGCGCCCGAGTTCAACGACCTGATTCCCGGCAGCGCCGCCGACGCCATGTACGCCGTCGGCGTGGTGGAGATCGCCGCCGGGGTGATCGTCGCGGTGACCCCTCGCTTCGGCGGCCTCCTCGTCGCCGGCTGGCTCGCGGGAATCATCGTCAGCCTGCTGCTCGTGGGCGGCTACGCGGACATCGCGCTGCGCGACTTCGGCCTGCTCGCGGGTGCGCTTGCCCTGTTTCTGCTGGCGAGCGCGCACGACCCGGGGGAGAAGGCTGCGCAAAGCCGGGAGTAGGCCTTGCTACGCGGGGGAGCCCGGCGTAGTGTCGGGTGGTGACCCCTTCCGAGCGCACGCTCAGAGGGCTCCTCCGCATCATCGGCGCCGGCCTGCTGTTCGCCGCCGTCGTGTACCTGGCAGGCGGCTTCATCGGCGGCTTCTTCAGGGAGCTGCCGTTCGTCGCGAACTCGGTGGTGAAGGTCACGCTGCTGGGCATGGCGTGCCTGTACGCGGCGGGGAACGTCCGCGGCCGCCGGGGAGTCGTCTGGATCGTGCTCGCCGCGCACCTGGTGTCGGTGCTGGCGATGCTGATCCTGCTCGTGTTCGCCGACACCGGCCGCACGGTCGACCTGTGGCTGGGCGAGGCGACGATCACCGGCGTCCTGTGGGGCGCGATCGTGCTCGACGGCGTGATCACGCTGGTCACCGGCATCGTGTTCGCGCTCGCGCTGCGGAACCCGTCGGCGCCGATCCCGTCGCCGGCCGAGCCGGTCGGGTTCACCTCCGCCGAGCGCGCGCTGCGCGTGATCCTGATCGTGCTCGCCGGCCTGTGCGCCCTGGCCGGGGTGGCCTACGAGGCCGGGCCGCTGATCGAGTCGGCGGACCAGTTCTTCGTGGAGCTGCCGTTCGTCACGAACTCGGTGGTCATGGTCGCCGCGGTCGGGCTGCTGTCCGCGTACGTCGCGGCCGACGTGCGCCGCAACATGCCGCTCGTCACTCCGCTCGTGGTGGCGTGGTTCCTGTCGGCGGCTGTGCAGCTCGTCTACGCGATCCCGGCAAGCGGCACGCAGACGATCTTCGACGAGCGGATATCCACCGAGACGTTCCTGCTCGCCAGCGCGGGAGTCGACCTGCTCATCGGAGTGGGGCTGCTGCTCGTGTACGAGGCCGCCTGGCGAGCGCGCTACGGCCTCACGTACCTCTGGCCGGGCTCGTACCGGGCGCTCGCCTCGATGGCGGACGTGCTCGTGGTCGGCGAGGACGAGGTGATCCCCGCCCACGACGTGGCCCACAACGTCGAGGACTACGTGATCGAGCGTGCTCGTGGCGCGCCGGCGATGGGTCTACCGGCTGGCGCTGTACGGGATGCAGCTCGCCTCGATCGCGTGCCGGGGCGTTCCGCTGTCTGAGCTCGAGCCGAACGACCGGCGCGCCTTCCTCGAGCGCCACTTCCGCAAGCTGCCCCGCTGGCCCCCGTTCGCCAAGGACGTGCTCCGCGCGGGCATCCGCGTGGGCCAGCAGCTCACCTTCGCCGGCTACTACAACGACCCGCGCGTGGACGCGTCCGTGGGCTACACGCGCTTCCAGCCGCCGCCCGACGTGCCGCTGCCGGGCGAGCACCCGCTCACCGTCGAGGTCCCCGAGGGGGACACGCTCGAGACCGAGGTCTGCATCATCGGAAGCGGAGCCGGCGGGGCGATCGCCGCCTACGAGCTGGCGAGGGCCAGCCGCAACGTGCTCGTGCTCGAGCGCGGTCACTACGTCGAGCCGCGGCACTTCAACGACAACGAGGTCGAGATGATCGGCCGGCTGTACGCCGACGGCGTGATGCAGCAGACCGAGGACTTCAACTTCACCGTCCTCCAGGGAAGCTGCGTCGGCGGGTCCACCACCGTGAACAACGCGGTCTGCTTCCCGCCGCCGGACAGGGTGCTGCGCACCTGGAACGACCCGCACCTCCACGACGCGGGACTCGACATCGCCGCGCTGCACGCGAGCGTGGCCGCGGTCGAGGAGTTCCTGCCGGTCGTCTCCCAGGCGGACGCCCCGCTCAACCCGTCCGCCCCCCGGTACGTGGAGGGCGCCGTCGCCTCGGGCCACGCGCCCACTCGGCTCGAGGTGGCGCCGGTGAACGCCAACATCGTCGACTGCCTCGGATGCGGCTACTGCAACATCGGGTGCCGGTACGGCCGCAAGATGTCCATGCTCGACAGGACGCTGCCGGAGGGCCAGGCCACCGCGACCGGCACGCTGCGCATCGTGGCCGACTGCGAGGTCGAGCGCATCCGCACCGTGAGCGGGAGCCCGCAGCGCGTGGACTGCGTGCTGGCGAGGCTCGGCGACGGCAGGCGCGTGCGTGTCGTGGCCGACCACTACATCCTCGCCGCGGGGGCCGTCGGGTCGAGCTACATCCTGCTGAAGAGCAATGCCGCGAGCGACCTTCCGGTCGGGGAGAAGCTCTGCTTCAACATGGGCGCGCCGATCACGGCCGAGTTCGGCCACGCCCAGCACGCGGAGCGGGGCCTCCAGATCTCCCACTACGGCATCCCGAAGGACAACGGGTTCGTGTTCGAGACCTGGTTCAACCCGCCGGTGGCGCAGGCGCTGAACATGCCCGGCTGGTTCGAGCGCCACTACGAGAACATGCTCCGCTATCCCTGGCTTGCCGCCGTGGGCGTGCTGGTGGGCACCCAGGGGTACGGCCGCGTGACGAAGGCCCTCACGGGCGGCCCGGGCATCAGCTACAAGCCCGGGGAGCGCGACCTCGCGACGCTCGCTCGCGGGCTGAAGATGCTCGGCGAGATCCTGTTCGCCGGCGGCGCCAAGCGGATCATGCTGAACAGCTGGGGCTACGAGGAGTTCACGAACCGCGGCCAGCTCGACGTGATCGACAAGATCGCGCTCGAGCCGCAGTACCTCGCGCTCGGCACCGGCCACCCGCAGGGAGGCAACGCGATGAGCCAGGACCCGCGCAGGGGAGTCGTGGGGCCCGACTTCCGGGTGCACGGCTACGAGAACCTGTACGTGGCCGACGCGAGCGTGATCCCGAGCAGCCTCACGGTGAACCCTCAGCTCACGGTGATGGGGCTCGCGCACCACGCGGCGCAGCAGATGAAGGCCGCCTGGTAGTGGACGACTACGACGTCACGCCCGCGCGCGTGATCGCGGTGCTCGGCGTGTACGCGCTGCTGCTGGCCGTCATCTGGCGCATCAGGCCGAGGGTCATCGACCGTGTGGAGGTGCCCACCGCGGTCGCCATCGCCCTCGTCTGGGCGGTGTCGGTGTTCGTGGCGAACTACCTGCTCTACCGGCTCGGGGTGATGAGCTTCCTGCCCTGGGTCAACAACTTCCTGCACACGTTCGTGTGGATCGGCGTGTGCCTGACGATCCTCTACCTCGCCGTCCGCGAGACGGTCCCGATGTGGCAGCAGTTCCTGCTCTTCTTCGCCTTCAGCCTCGTCGTGAAGTACGCCGAGAAGTGGCTGTTCGGCACCTGGGACCACGACCACTTCTTCGGGATCCCGGGGAACTTCGCCTACATCGTCGGCTGGTCGCTGGCGGACGGCACCTACCCGATCCTCACGCGCTTCGTGCTCCGGCACGTCGCCCGCGGCGCGCCGAGGCTCGTGCCTACCTAGAGCTTCTCCCAGAGGCCGCCGAGCGTGCGGAGCTCGTCGCGTGAGAAGCGGTCGAGGAACAGCCTGCGCACGCCGTCGAGGTGCGTCCTGCGGGCCTTGCCGAAGACCCGGCGGCCCTCCGGCGTGATCTCGGCGAACAGGCCGCGGGCATCGCTCTCGCAGCGCTCGCGCCTCAGGAGGCCCTGCCGCTCGAGGCGGTCCACGAGCCGCGTGAGCCCGCTGCGGCTGAGCAGCACGGAGTCGGCCAGCTCGGACATGCGCATCCGGCCCTCGTCCGCGTCGTTCAGGAACAGCAGCACCTCGTACGAGGACAGCGGCAGGTCGTGCTCGCGGGCGAGCTCCGCGTCGAGCTCGCGCGTCAGCTCCGAGTGCGCGCGGAGCATTCCGCGCCACGCCTGGAGCTCCTCTCGGTCGAGAAGCACTGCTGTAGAGTGGTTGCTGATGCAATCATTGTACCGGGAGGCGGACGGGAAGCCGGAGGGCGCGCTCGTGCTCATGCACGGCCGCGGCGCCGACGAGCACGACCTGTTCCCGCTCCTCGACATGCTCGACCCTGACCGGAGGCTGCTCGGCGCCACCCCGCGCGGGCCGCTCTCGCTGCCGCCCGGCGGCGCCCACTGGTACGTGGTGCGCAGGGTGGGCTACCCGGACCCGGAGACCTTCCACGCGACCTACCCGGAGCTCACCGGCTGGCTCGACGAGCTCCTCGCCGAGCACGGCATCCCGCACGAGCGCACGGTGCTGGGCGGGTTCTCGCAGGGATCGGTGATGTCGTACGCGGTCGGCCTCGGCGCGGGCCGGCCCCGGCCCGCCGGCATCATGGCGCTGAGCGGCTTCCTGCCCGAGGTCGAGGGCTTCGAGCTCGACCTGTCGAAGGCGGCGGGCCTCCCGGTGGCCATCGGGCACGGCACGCACGACCCCGTCATCTCCGTCGAGTTCGGCCGCGACGCGCAGAGCCGGCTCGAGGCGGCGGGTGCCGAGGTGACCTACCGCGAGTCGCCGATGCCGCACACGATCGACCCGGCGTTCATGGCCGAGCTGCCCGGCTGGATCCGGGGGGCGCTGTCGTCAGCGCCGGCCGAAGAGCCTGCGGACCCGGTCGGCTAGCGCCCGGAAGAACAGCGAGAAGCCGCCGATCGGCTTCGCGGTCGTCGGGGCCTTGCTCCCACCCATGGCGGGAGGCAGACGTCGCCGCGCCCTCCGGCGTGGCCGCGATCACGGCGTCGAGCATGGTCGGCTCCGCCGCCGGAGGCGCCTCGATCTTCTGCTGAAGGCACTCGGAGAACTCGCGCAGCAGCCGGTTCGAGATGTCCTGCATCATGCCGCCGCGCCCGAAGCGGGCGAGCCGGCCCGTGATCGTGAAGTCGGTCTCCACGTCCACGTGCGTGACGTCGTCCTCCTCGCGCATCGTGCTCACGATCGTGGCCTTCGCGGAGCCCTGGCCGCGCTTGTCCTGGCCGGTGGCCCGCATGACCACCCGGCGGGCGTCCTCGTCCCGCTCCTCGATGTTCAGCTCGCCGCGGTAGGCGGCGGTGGTGGGGCCGAGGCGGACGCTGAAGGTGCCGCGGTAGGTGCCGTCGTCGCCGGTCTCGGTGATCTCCGCCCCGGGCAGGCAGGGCGCCACGCGCTCGATGTCGACCAGCGTCTCCCAGACGCGCTCGACCGGGGCCCTGACCTCGAAGGACTGCTCGAGCTTCACGGGGCCGGCACGTTGTCGGTGACCGGACCGCCGGCGCGCAGCGCGTCGAGCTCGGCGGGCGTGTCCACGTCCTCGCCGCCGCCGAGGTCCTCGCACGGCACCTCGAGCACCGGCACGCTCATGAGGAGGTTGCGCGCTCCGAGGTCGCCGCTCACGTCGCGCAGCGGCGCGAACAGCTCGCGCTCGAGCAGCACCGGGTGGCCGGGCCTGCCGCCGTAGGTCGCCCTCACCGCGGCGGCGCCGTTGCGGGCGGCGATCACCCGGCGCACGGCGTCGGTCGCGACGCGCGGCTGGTCGCCGAGGGTGACCACGACGGCGTCGCACGTCGGCCAGCTCGCGCGAGCCCGCACGCGAGCGACGCCGACTGGCCCTCCTCCCAGCGCGGGCACACGATCGGCTCCGCGCCGTGGAGGTCCACCCTCGCCACGATCTCGTCGGCTCCCGCGCCGAGCACGACCACCACGCGGTCCACCGGCGCCGCGGCGATCGCCCGGAGCGAGTGCTCGAGCAGCGGCACGCCGTCGAGCAGCGCGATCTGCTTGTGGCTCCCGAAGCGGGTAGCGGCGCCCGCCGCGAGCACGAGGCCTCCGATCACGCGCCCACCTCGTGGATCCGGCCCGCGGACTGGGAGAGGCGGCCGCCGTCGCGGCCGTTTCGCACCGCCACGACCTCGGACATGATCGACAGCGCGGTCTCCTCCGGGCTCACGGCGCCGAGGTCGAGCCCGATCGGCGCGGCGATGCGCTCGAGCAGCGCCTCGTCGAGGCCGGCCGCGAGCAGCCGCTCGCGGCGGTGCGCCTGCGCGCGCCGGCTGCCCATCGCGCCGACGTAGGGCGCCTCCGACCGGAGCGCGATCGACAGCGCCGCGTCGTCCAGCTTCGGGTCGTGGGTGAGCACCGCCACGTAGGTGGCCCTGTCGATGCCGCCCAGGCGGGCGAAGGCGTCCTCGGGCCACGCCGCGATCACCTCCTCGGCGTCAGGGAAGCGCTCGCGCGTCGCGAACTGCGAGCGCGGGTCGCACACGAACGGCCGCCAGCCGGCGGCGCGCGCGAGCCGGGCGAGCGAGGCGGCGTAGTCCACCGCTCCGAAGATCACGAGCCGCGGCGCGGGGGCGACGACGTCCACGAAGAGCGTCGTGTCGCCCACCTCGCGCGTCTCCGAGCGCTCGGCCCAGAGCAGCTCCTCCGCCGCCTCGATCCCCGCGCGGTCCAGCTCGGGGTCTCCGAGGCCGCCGTCCGTGCTGCCGTCCGCCTGGACCAGCAGCTTCGAACCGAGTCCCTCGCCGGCGATCACGGTCACGAGGGCGGCGCGGCCGTCCATGGCTGCGATGCGGGCGAACTCGGAGTGAGCGCTCAAGCGCCGAACTCCTCCACAAAGACATCTATTTCCCCACCGCACGGAAGTCCAACATCCCAGGCCTCGCTGTCGGCGATCCCGAAGTGGAGGAGCCTGGGCTCCCTGTCGCGCAGCACCTCCGCCGCGGCCTCCACGACGGCGCCCTCGACACAGCCTCCCGAGACCGCGCCGGACACCTGCCCGTGCTCGTTCACCGCCATCTTCGCTCCGGGGGCGCGCGGGGCCGAGCGCTTCACGCCCACCACCGTCGCGATCGCGACGCGGTCGCCGCGGTCCACCCATGCCTGCAGGTCGTCGAGAACGTCCTTCATGTGAGATCACCTTCCATCAGGTCAGCCAAGTGTGCCAATGAGGCAAGAGAGTTCCCGGCGAGCAGATGGTCCACGTGCGGGAGCGCCGCCTGCATGCCGCGGGTGAGCGGCTCGTAGTCCGGATGCGCCTTCAGCGGGTTGAGCCAGATCAGCCGGTGGGAGCAGCGGCGAAGGCGCGCCATCTCCTCCGCCAGCCGCTCGGGCTCGCCCCGGTCCCAGCCGTCCGAGACGAGCACCACGATCGCGCCGCGCCCGAGCCGGCGCCCGTGCTCGCGGTTCAGCGTGGAGAGCGCGTCGCCGATGCGCGTGCCGCCGGACCAGTCGTCCGCGGCGCCGGCGGCGCGGTCGAGCGCGCGATCGGGGTCGCGCCCGGCGAGCTCGACGGTCACTCGCGTGAGCCGCGTGCCGAACACGAACGCCTCCACGCGGCGGCGGGCTGCCACGCACGCCTGCATGTACTGGAGCAGCATCCGGGCGTAGGGCTCCATCGAGCCGGACACGTCGCACACGAGCACGAGCGGACGCGGGCGCTGCGAGGGCTCGCGCCAGTGGCGCTCGACGGGGTCGCCGCCGGTTCGGAGCGACGCGCGGATCGTCCGCCTGAGGTCGGGCCGCGCGGCGTGCGGCGGGGCGCCGCGCCGGCGCGACGGGCCGGGTGCGCCTGGTGGGCCGGGTCGGCCCCGCGCCGGCGATCCGGCGCATCACGTGACGGGCGAGGCGCCGCTCGGCGTCCGTGTAGTCGGCGAAGTCCTTGTCGCGGAGGAGCTCGGCGTCGGACCAGGCGGCCGGCACCACGTCGGCCTCGGCCTCCACGGGAACCTGGACCTCCACGCCGGGCACGGCCACGCGCGGCAACACCAGCGAGGCGGGCTCGAGCTCGTCCGGCAGGTCCGGCGCGTGTCTGTCCGGCGGCGCAAACAGTTCGGAAAAGGCCGCATCGAAGGCCAGGTAGTCGTCACGTCGTTGCGCACAACGTGGCCCTCAGCGCGAAGTAGGCGGCGCGGCGGTCGGCGGGATCGACCGCCGTGAGGGCGCGGTGGGCATTGAGGAGGTCGCCGATGCCGACCCGGACGCCGGCCGCGCGCATCGACGCGGCCAGCAGAGCCAGCCGGGCGGTTACCGCCGGCCCGCGCGAGCCGGTGGAAGTTCCGGGACTATGTGTCCCGGAACTTCTTCAGGCACCGCGCAGCACCTCGCGCTCGCGGACGCGGTCGATGTCCTCGCGGACCTTCAGGACCACGCCGAGGGTCTCGTCGAGGTCGGCGTCGTCGAGGGCCAGCAGCGCCTGGGCCCACGCGATCGTCTCGCCCACGCCCGGCAGCTTGTAGAGCTCCTCGCCGCGCAGGCGCGCCACGGCCGCGCACACGCGCGCGGCGATCTCGTCGGGCACGCCGGGCAGGCGGGCGTGCACGATCTCGGCCTCGCGCCGCGGATCGGGGTAATCGATCCAGTGGTAGAGGCACCGCCGCTTCAACGCGTCGTGCAGCTCGCGTGTCCGGTTCGAGGTCATGACGACCACCGGGCGGCGCTCCGCCACCACCGTCCCGAGCTCCGGGATCGACACCTGGAAGTCGGACAGGAACTCGAGCAGGAACGCCTCGAACTCGTCGTCGGCGCGATCGACCTCGTCGATCAGGAGCACGACCGGCTCGCTCGCCTGGAGCGCCTCGAGCAGCGGCCGCCGGAGGAGGAAGCGCTCGGTGTAGAGCGGCTCCTCGGCCCCGGCGCGGAGGTGGAGCAGCTGGCGCGGGTAGTCCCAGTCGTACAGGGCGTGGTGGAGGTCGATGCCCTCGTGGCACTGGAGCCTGATCAGCCGCGCTCCGGTGGCGCCGGCGAGTGCCTTGGCCACCTCGGTCTTGCCGACGCCGGCCTCACCCTCGAGCAGCAGCGGCTGCTCGAGCTCGGCCGCGAGGAACACGGCAACAGAGAGGCCCTGGTCGGCGAGGTACCGCTCCCGGGCCAGGGCCTCCTGGACGGCTGCGGGGCTGTCGAAGCTCAGACGCTCACTGCCTCCTCGAGCGCCCTGCGCGTGAGCACCCGCGCCAGGTGGCGCTTGTAGTCGGGCGTCGCGTTCAGGTCACCCGGCGGGTCCGTGCCCTCGGCCGCCTGCTCGGCCGCCGCGGCGATCGACTTGTCGTCGAGCTGCCCGCCGCGGAGCGCGTCCTCGGCGGCCGTCGCACGGAGCGGCGTCGGGCCCATGTTCGTGAGCCCGATCCGGACGTCGTCGCAGCTGCCGTCCGGGCGCCCTGCTCACGAGCGCGCACACGCCGACCATCGCCCAGTCCTCGGACCGGCGCGTGAACTTCTGGTAGCCGAACCCGTAGCCCTCGAGCGCCGGCAGGCGCACGTCGGCGATCGCCTCGTCGTGCGCGAGCGACGTCGTGAGGTAGTCCTGGAACAGGTCCGCCGCGACGATCGTCCGCTCGCCGTTCGGCCCGCGAGCGGTCACGGAGCCCTCGAGCGTCAGCAGCACGGTCGGCATGTCGGAGGCCGGGTCGCCGTGCGCGATCGAGCCGCCGATCGTGCCGCGGTTGCGCACCTGCTGGTCGGCGATCCCGCCGGCGGCGCGCGCCACGACGCCGAGGCTCGGAGACGTCCTGCAGGTCCGCATGCCGCGTCATGGGGCCGATCCGCCAGCCCCCGTCCTGCTCCTCGATGCCATGCAGTCCGGGAATCCTCCGCAGGTCCACCAGCACAGTGGGCGCGGCGAGCCGCAGCTTCATCAGCGGCAGCAGCGAGTGTCCGCCCGCGAGGAGCTTCGCGTCCTCGCCGTTCTCGTGGAGCATGCGAATCGCCTCCTCGAGCGACTCGGGGGCCTCGTAGTCGAAGGGGGCGGTGATCACGATGCGCCTCCGTTCTGGATCGCCTGCCACACGCGCATAGGCGTCATCGGCATGTCGAGCTCGGTCACGCCGAGCGGCTTCAGCGCGTCGAGCACCGCCGCCGCCACGGCCGGCGTGGCGGCGATCGTGCCGGCCTCGCCGATCCCCTTCACCCCGAGCGTGTTCACCGGCGACGGCGTCTCGGTGCGGTCCGTCTCGAAGGACGGCACCTCCGCGGCCGTCGGCAGGGCGTAGTCGACGAACGTGCCGGTCACGAGCTGGCCGTCCTCGTCGTAGACCACCTGCTCGTAGAGCGCCTGGCCGATCGCGTGCACGATCCCGCCGTGCACCTGGCCGTCGATCAGCATCGGGTTGATCGCCGGGCCGCAGTCGTCGACCGCGAGGTAGCGCACCACCTGCACCTTGCCGGTCTCCGCGTCCACGTCCACGACGCACGCGTGCGCGCCGAACGGGAACACGAAGTTCTCCGGGTCGTAGAAGGCGCTCTCCTCGAGGCCGGGCTCGATGTCCGCCGGCAGCTCGTTCGGCGGGATGTGCGCCGCGCCGGAGATCTCCGCCATCGTCATCGACTTGTCCGGCGAGCCGCGCACCTGGTACTTGCCGTCCGCCAGCTCGATGTCCTCCGGGGCGGCCTCGAAGCAGCGCCGCGCAGATGCGCTTCGCCTTGTCCTGCACCCGCTGGGCCGCGCGCACGATCGCCTCGCCGCCCACCGCGAGCGAGCGCGAGCCGTAGGTGTCCCAGCCCCAGGCGCCCTGGTCGGTGTCGCCGTGGTGCACGTCCACGTTCGCCGGGTCGATCCCGAGGATGTCGCCGGCGATCTGGGCGAAGCTCGTGTCGAGCCCCTGGCCGTGCGGCGAGGTGCCGGTGTAGACGATCGCCGACCCCGTTGGCGTGACGCGCACGTTCGCGGACTCCCAGAACGCCGCCTGGAGCCCCACCCCCTGCGGGCCCACCGCCCGCGAGGGCGCGAGGCCGCACACCTCCACCCAGGTCGAGAAGCCCACGCCGCGGTGGATGCCCTCCCCGCGCAGCCGCTCCTGCTCCGCCCGGAACTCGTCCAGGTCGAAGTGCTCGAGCAGCTTGTCGAGCGTGCCGTCGTAGTCGCCCGAGTCGTACACGATCCCGAGCGCCGTCTCGAACGGGAACTCCTCTCTCTGGATGAAGTTCTTCCGCCTCAGCTCGAGCCGGTCCATGCCGAGCTCGTCGGCGAGCCGGTCCATCATCAGCTCGATCCAGTAGGTGGCCTCGGGCCGGCCCGCGCCGCGGATCGCGTCCGTGGCCATCTTGTTCGTGAACACGCCCGTGAAGTGCAGGTCGATGTTCGGGATCCGGTAGCAGCCGCCCATCACCGGGAAGCCCAGCTCCGGGATGAACGGCGTGAGGAGCTGCTGGTAGGCGCCGAGGTCGGCGATGATCCGCACGCGGCAGGCCGTGAGCGTGCCGTCGCGCTTGGCCCCGAGCGTCACGTAGTTGATCTGGTCGCGCCCGTGGTGGCTCGTGGTCATGTGCTCGGAGCGCGTCTCGACCCACTTGACCGGCCGCCCGAGCCGCTTCGCGAGCGCGAGCACGAGCGCCTCCTCGGCGTAGGTCTGGAGCTTCGCGCCGAAGCCGCCGCCCACGTCGGGGGCGATCACGCGCAGCTGGTCCTCCGGAATGCCGAGCACCCCGGAGAAGACGAAGCGCGCGATGTGCGGGATCTGGGTGGTCGAGTAGAGCGTGAGCTTGTCGCCGCGGAGCTCGCCGATCGAGCAGCGCGGCTCGATCGGCGCACCCGAGGTGCGGTGGTTCACGAAGCGGTGCTCGACGGTCACCTCGGCCTCGGCGAGGCCGGCGTCGATGTCGCCGCCGCCGATGGCCCACTCGTGCGTCTTGTTCGTGCCGAACTCGTCCCAGACGAGCGGCGCGCCCTCCTCGAGCGCGGCCTCGGGATCCACGACGACCGGCTTCGGCGAGTACTCGACGATCACGTCCTCGGCCGCGTCCACCGCCAGGTGCCGGCTCGTGGCCACCACCACCGCCACCGGATCGCCCACGTGCTTCACCTGGCCGGTGCGGAGCGGCATGTTGTCCGGCGTCTTGATCTCCACGCCCGGCGGCGCCCAGACCATCGGCAGGCCGCCGGCGAAGTCGGACGCCATGTCCTCGCCCGTGAGCACGGCGACCACGCCGTCGCGGGCGGTCGCGGCGGAGGTGTCGATGGAGGTGATGTCCGCGTGCGCCTCCGGTGAGCGCACCACCACGGCGTGGAGCGTCCCCGGGAGGTTGATGTCCTCGGTGTAGCGCCCCTTCCCGGTGATCATCCGGGGGTCCTCCTTGCGGCGCATCGACTGTCCGATGGCGCTCATGCCGGCACCTCCGAGCCCGAAGCGGACTTCACCGCTTCGACGATGTTGTGGTAGCCCGTGCAGCGGCAGAGGTTGCCCTCGAGGCCGTGCCGGATCTCCTCGTCGGAGGGGTTCGGGTTGCGGGCGAGCAGGTCCGCCGCGGCCATGATCATCCCCGGCGTGCAGAAGCCGCACTGAAGGCCGTGCTTGTCCATGAACGCGGCCTGGACCGGGTGAAGGCCGGTCGCCGGCGGAGAGCCCCTCGATCGTCGTGACCTCGGCGCCGTCGGCCTGCGCGGCGAGGACCGTGCAGCTCTTCACCGCCTCGCCGTTCATGTGGACCGTGCACGCGCCGCAGTTGGTCGTGTCGCAGCCCACGTGCGTGCCGGTGAGCCCGAGCTCGTCACGCAGCCAGTAGACGAGGAGCAGCCTCGCCTCGACGTCGGCCTCATGCCTCTCGCCGTTCACGGTGACCTCGACGTGGACGTTGGAACTCATCCCGCTCCTCCTGGTCGCGTATCTCCTCCGTGTCCGATGCTAATGCGCGGGTATTGTGGGCCGCAATGCGAACGCTGAGCTTCGACTACGAGGGACACCGGCTCGTCTACGACGAGTACGGGGAGGGCGACCAGGTCGTGGTCCTCCTTCCGGGGCTCCTGTTCTCGCGCAAGATGCACCAGCCGCTCGCCGAGGAGCTGGCCGGAGGCGGCCGCCGGGTGCTGTGCCTGGACCTGCTCGGGCACGGCGACTCGGACCGCCCGCCGGAGATGTGGAACTACAACATGTCCATCTTCGGGCAGCAGACGATCGCGCTGCTCGACCACGCCGGCGTGGACCAGGCCGTGATCGGCGGCACGTCGCTCGGGCGCGAACACGACGCTCGAGGCCGCCGGCCGGCGGCGCCCGAGCGCGTGAAGGGCATGCTGATCGAGATGCCGGTGCTCGACAACGCGCTGCTCGGCTGCGCGCTCGCGTTCACGCCGCTGCTCGTGGGGCTCACCTTCGGCGCCCCGGTGGCGCGCCTGATCGGCGCGCGGCGCGCGGATCGTCCCGCGCGGCAGCTCGCAGCTCGGCGACATGCTGCTCGACTGGGTGAGCCAGGACCCGAAGCCGTCCGCCTCGGTGCTCCAGGGCCTCTTCTACGGGCGCGTGGCGCCGCCGCGCGAGGAGCGGGCGAAGATGAGCCTGCCCGACGCTCGTGATCGGCCACTACCGCGACCCGATCCATCCCTTCTCCGACTCGGACATGCTCGTGCGCGAGCTGCCGAACGCGCCGCTCGTGGAGGCGTCCTCGATCCTCGAGCTGCGGCTCACGCCCGAGCGGCTGACGAGCGAGATCGTCGGGTTCGTGGAGAGCTGCTTCAAGCCGGCGCCGAAGAGCGGCACCCGGCGGCGCACCACCTCGGGAAGCCGCCCTCGCCAGCGCACCCGGCGACCGTCCGCCTAGCTACGCTTCGCCGCCGTGTCGCACCGCAGAGAGCAGAAGGAGACGCTGCGCCGCGAGCGCGAGGAGCGCGAGCGCCAGAAGCGCGAGGCCGAGCAGCGCAAGAAGCTGGTCGGCTACGGGATCGGCGGCGCCCTCGCGATCGCCGTGCTCGTGGTGGTCGTGCTGCTGGCCACGGGCGGCGGCAGCGGCGAGGCCGACGAGGCCGGCGGCCGAGGTGTTCCCCGACGGCGGCAGCTTCCCGGAGCAGCAGCTCTTCGACGTCGCGCCCGCCGCCGAGGCGGCGGGCTGCGAGCTGCGGAGCGTGAAGGGCAGCGGCGAGCGGACACGCACACGACCTCGCTCGACGAGCGCGTCAAGTACAACACCAACCCGCCGACGACCGGCCGCCACTACGAGATCCCCGCCGAGGACGGGATCTACGGCGACGCGCCGCCCGACGAGGCGCTCGTGCACGGCCTGGAGCACGGCCGCGTGATCATCTGGGTCGAAGCCGTCCCTGCCCGAGGACGCAGCGCGCGGACATCCGCGCGCTCGTGGACGACGACACCTACCAGATGTTCCTCGTGCCGCGCGCGAACATGCCGTACGCGGTGGCGGCGACGGCCTGGAACGCCGAGCCGGCGCCGGGCGGCACCGGCCGCATGCTGCTGTGCGACGAGGTGAACGACAAGACCTTCGACGCGCTGGCGGCCTTCCGCGACGAGCACCGCTCGCAGGGTCCCGAGCCGATTCCGTGAGCGCAGCATGCTCTCGCTGCAGCAATCGTGCATTTGCACGAGTTCTTGCGGGAGCGCAACCGCGTCCGCTGCGAGGTGTTCCGGTTGTCGTGAAGCTGCTCGCCTCAGCAGCGGCGCTCCTCTGCGTCCTCATCCTCGCCCCCGCCGGCTCTCGCGGCGCAGCCGGCTGACTTCGAGCTGCGGGCGCCCGACCGGGCGAGCGCAAGATCAGTGCACCGCGCGCCTTCAACCTCGTCGGCCTGCGCTGGCGCGGCCGCGCCCTGCCGGACGTTGAGCTGCGCGTGAGGCGCGGCCACGGCTGGAGCCGCTGGCAGCACGTGGGCGTGCACGGCTCCGGCGGCTCCGACCCGCTCTGGGTCGGCCGCGCCCGGACCGTCCAGTACCGGCTCGACCGGCGCGTGCGCGGCCTCCGGCTCCACTTCGTCTCGGTCGGGAAGCGAAGCGGCGCGTGCGGGCGCGCGCGTCGCAGACGATCGACACCCCGTTCCCGTACGTCTCGCGCGCGGACTGGGGCGCGAGCCAGTGCCCGCCGCGCAACAGCCCGGACCACGGCGAGGTGAAGGCGGTGCACGTGCACCACACGGTCTCGCTGAACGACTACACGCCCGCCGAGGCGCCTCAGATCGTGCTCGCCATCTGCCGCTACCACCGCAACTCGAACGGGTGGAACGACATCGGCTACAACGCGCTCGTCGACAAGTACGGCACGATCTACGAGGGCCGCGCGGGCGGCCTCGACCAGGCGGTGGTCGGCGCCCAGGCGCAGGGCTTCAACTCCAGACGGCGGGCATCGCGAACATCGGCGACTACTCGAGCGTCGCCGCGAGCCACGAGTCGCTCGCGGCCACCGCCGACTACATCCGCTGGAAGCTCGGCGTGCACGGCCAGCCGCTGTCCGGGCCGGTGACGATCAGGAGCGCCGGCGGCTCGGCGAGCCGCTACCCGGCCGGCGCGAACGTGAGGCTCGACCGCGTGAACGGCCACCGCGACATCGGCAGGACGGCCTGCCCGGGCGACGCGCTCTACGCCCAGCTCGACGAGATCCGCGCGCTGGTCGAGTCCGGCACCGCGTTCGTCCCGGCGTTCACCGCCCGCGTCAGCGCGTGGCTCGGCGACCTCGGCGTCGACTACGGCGCAGTCGTGCCGGTCACGGGGTACCTCGGTGGCGCCGACGGCGGGCCGCTCGCCGGCCAGGCCGTGGAGCTGCAGGTGAACAGCGAGAACCGCTGGCGCACCGCGCGGCGGGTCGCGACGACTCCGGACGGCGCGTTCGCGACCGACCTGAAGCCGCGCAAGCGGATGTACGTGCGCGTGCGCTATCCGGGCAGCGCGGACCTTCGCGGGGCGGCCTCGCGCCGGATGCTCCTCCGGCTGCATCCCGTGGTCAGCTTCACGCGGCGGCCGAAGCGAGCGCGGCCCTGGCAGCGCGTGGTCCTGAAGGGCGTCGTCGCGCCGACGGAAGCGGATCGTGAACGTGGTGCTCCAGCAGCGGATCCGCGGCCGCTGGCGGAAGGTCGGCGCTCGCGGCGTGCGTGCGCACCGTGGGCGCTTCAGCACCTCGTTCGTCCCGGCCTTCCGGGCGCGCTACCGCTACTACGCGGTGGTGAAGTCGGACCTGGACACGGACCGCGGCGCGATCGGAGCGCCATGTGCTCCGCGTGCGCTGACTCACCAGCCCTGCTTGAGGTCCTCGCTGTAGAGCCCGTGGCCGGTGGCGAGCATGCGCGCCGTCTTCGCCAGGATGCGCAGGTCGAGCCGCAGCGAGCGGTGCTCCACGTACCAGACGTCCAGCTCGATCCGCTCCGGCCAGGGCAGCGAGGTGCGGCCGTTGACCTGCGCCCACCCGGTGATCCCCGGCTTGACCTCCAGGCGCCGGAGCTGGCGGTCGGTGTAGCGGTCCACCTGCTCCTGCACGGTCGGGCGCGGGCCCACGATCGCCATGTCGCCCCTCAGGACGTTCACGAGGTTCGGCAGCTCGTCGAGTGAGAAGCGCCGCAGCAGCCGGCCCACGCGCGTGATGCGCGCGTCGCCCTCGATCACGTAGATGCCGGCGCCCATCGTCTCGGCGCCCCGGCACCATCGTGCGGAGCTTCCAGAGCTCGAACGGCTCGCCGTGCCGGCCGACGCGCCGCTGCCGGTAGAACACCGGCCCGCGGCTCTCCAGCCTGATGGCGACGGCCGCGAGTGCGAGCAGCGGCGAGGTGACCGCGAGCAGCACCGCGGCGAGCGCCGCGTCCATTACACGGTTCACCGCCGGTTACCGTTCGGGCCGCGGAAGCCCCACGACATGCGAATCCTGTATCTGCATCAGTTCTTCATCACCCGCGATGGCGGCGGCGGCACGCGCTCGTACGAGTTCGCGCGCCGCTTCGTGGAGCGGGGCCACGCGGTGCGGATGGTAACCGCCGGGGACGAGCGGCAGGACGGTGGACGGGATCGAGGTCGCGGGCGTGCGCGGCGCCTACTCCGACTACATGCGCGCCACCGGGCTGTCGAACGCGCGCCGCATCCTCGCGTTCGCGCGCTTCGCGCTCGGCGCGACGGCGGCCGCGCTGCGCGGCCCGCGGCCGGACGTGGTGTACGCGACGTCGCCGCCGCTCACGATGGCGCTGCCCGCGCTCGCGGCCTCGCTGCGCTGGCGCGCTCCGCTCGTGTTCGAGGTGCGCGACCTGTGGCCCGAGGCGCCGATCCAGATGGGCGCGCTGCGGAACCCGCTCGCCCAGCGGCTCGCACGCGCGATCGAGCGCTTCGTCTACGCCCGCAGCACGCGGCTGATCGCCCTGTCGCCCGGCATCCGCGCGGCGCTCCCGGCGGGGAAGACCGAGCTCGTGCCGAACTCCGCCGACCTCGACCTGTTCGACCCGGAGGCGCCGCGCGACGGGTTCGTGGTGTCCTACTTCGGCGCGCTCGGCGAGGCGAACGACGTGACAGCGGCGGTGGAGGCCGCCCGGCTCCTGCCGGACGTGCGCTTCGTCCTGATGGGCGACGGCAAGCGGCGCGCGGAGCTCGAGCGCTCGGCGCCGGCGAACGTGGAGTTCAGGACCGGGTCGAAGCGCGACGTGGCGCGGCTCGCGGGCGAGTCGAGCGCCTGCCTCACGCTCTTCAAGGACGTGCCGGTGCTCGCCACGAACTCCCCGAACAAGCTCTTCGACACGTTCGCGGCCGGTCGGCCGGCGATCGTGAACATGGACGGCTGGATGCGCGAGCTCGTGGAGGCGAACGACGCCGGCCTGTACGTGCGCGCGGGCGACGCGGAGGACCTGGCCGAGAAGGTCGCCTGGCTGCGCGACAACCCGGACGCGGCCGAGCGCATGGGCCGCAACGCGCGCGCGCTCGCCGAGCGTGAGTTCGCCCGCGACGAGCTGGCCGCGCGCGCGCTGCGGGTGCTCGAGGAGGCGGCGCGCTGACCGAGCTGTCCTACTGCGTGGTGAACACGGGCGGGCGCGACTACCTGCTGGCCTGCCTCGCCGCGATCGAGCGCACCCACCCGCGCCGGCGTGGAGCACGAGGTGCTGGTGCTCGACAACGCCTCCGGCGACGGCTCGGCCGAGGCGGTGCGCGAGCGGCACCCCGACGTGCGGCTGTTCGCGCTCGAGCGGCGCGCCGGCAAGGCCGAGAACGACTCGCTGCTGCTCCAGGAGGCGCGCGGCCGCTACTGCCTGCTCCTGAACGAGGACTCGGAGCTGCACGACGGCGCGGCGCGGGCGCTGCTCGACGCGCTCGACGCCGATCCCGGCGCGGCGGCCGCGGGCGCGCAGCTCCTCGATCCGGACGGCCGGCCCACGGCGTGCGCCTGGCGGCTGCCCGACATCCCGTGGGCGCTCGCGGCGGCGGTCTTCATGCACGACCGCGTGGCGGTGCAGAGCCGCGGCGAGACGCGTGCGCGAGGTGGGCTGGGTGCAGTCGAGCGCGATGCTCGTGCGGCGCGAGGACGCCGAGCGGGTGGGCTGGCTCGACCCCGACTTCTTCGTCTACTCGGACGAGACCGACTTCTGCAAGCGCCTGCGCGACGCCGGCAGGCGGATCCTGTTCGTGCCCGCCGCCCGCGCGGTGCACCACGACCAGCTCGGCACCGACCCGGAGGCGATGACGCGCCGCATCGTCGAGTTCCACCGCAACCGGGACCTCTACTTCCGCAAGCACGGGCTGCGCCTTACGCGGCTCGTCTGGAGGGCGTGCTGGACCTGGGCGTACCTGGTGCGGGCGGCGGTCGCCGTGCCGCTGCCCGGCCGCGATCCGCGCCGCTATCTCACCCATGCGCGGCAGGAGCTCTTCCCCGGGCGCGGCGAGGGAATTCGCGAGGCCGCGGAGGCATTCAACCGCCGCCTGGCGAATAACGTGCCCGCACGCCATGGAGCACGCTGACACGGCCCAACTGGCCGCTCTGGGCGGCGCGCTCGGCGCCGTCCTGGTCCTGCTCGCCCGCGGCCGGCTCGACAGGGTCGCTGCTCCTCGCGGGGCTCGCGCTCCTCGCCGCCGCCGAGCTCGCGCTCGCCTGGGCGCTCGGCGACGGGCCGCTCGACCGGCTGAGCGGCGCGTCGGGAGCGGCCGCGCTCGCGGCGGGAGCCGTGGCGGTGGCCGCGGCCGCGGCGCTGTTCGCGAGGAAGCCGGCGTTCGTGCCGATCGCGGTGCTGATCGCGGCGCCGCTCCGGCCGCCGGTGTCGTTCGACAGCTCGGCCACGCTGCTCGTGCGGATCGCGGAGGACGGGCGGCTCGGCCGCCTGCTGCCGCTCTACTTCGTGCTGGCCGCCGCGGCCACGGCGCTCGGCTGGCGCGCGTTCCGGGGCACCCAGAGCCGCCCGCTGCCCATGGCCGTGGCGCTGCCGGCCGCCTTGTTCTTCGCGTTCGCCTGCTGCTCGCTCCAGTGGGCGGACGACCTCGAGGCGGGCACCAACCTCCTGCTCTTCTTCACGCTGCCCTTCGTGGCGCTGCTGGCCACCGTCGGGCGCGCGGAGCTGCCGGACTGGGCGCCGCGCGCGCTTGCCACCACCGCGATCGGCCTCGCCGCCGTGTTCGCCGCCGTGGGCCTCTGGCAGGCGGCGACGCACGAGCTGTTCTTCTACGCGCCGAACCTGGCCGTGTCGAACGCGAACACGGACTACTTCCGGGTCACGTCGCTGTTCGGCGACCCGAGCCTGTACGGGCGCCACGTGGTGCTCGGCATCGGCGTGGCGCTCACCCTGCTCGCCACGCGGCGATGGCGCACCTGGCCGCTGATCGCGGTCCTCGCGCTCATGTGGGGCGGCCTGCTGTTCTCGTACTCGCAGTCGAGCATGGCCGCGCTGCTCGTGATCACGCTGGCGCTCGCGGTGGCCACCGGAGACCGCACGGTGAGGCTCGCCGTGGGCGTGCTCGCGCTCGGGGCCGTGCTGGTGGCGTGCGCGTACGTGGCGGTGCAGGTGGCCGACGGCAAGTCGATCAACCGGATCACGAGCGACCGCACCGACCGCGTGGAGGACACCATGCGCGTGGTCGAGCAGGACCCGCTCGTGGGCGTGGGCATCGGGGGCCAGCCGCGCGCCAGCCGGCGGCTCGCGGGGAGCTCGCGGCCCACGCCGAACTTCGTGTCGCACACCACGCCGCTCACGGTGCTGGCCGAGCTGGGCGCGATCGGGCTCGTGCTCTACGCGTGGCTGCTCGCCGGAGGCGTCCGGCTGATGCTCCGGGTGAGGAAGGTGAACGAGCCGCTCGGGCTGGCGCTCCTCGTGTCCCTGCTCGGCCTGTTCGTGCACGCGCTGTTCTACAGCGGCTTCCTCGAGGACCCGCTCACCTGGCTCGTGATCGGCGTGGCCGCGGCGTGGTGCGCGCAGCAGCCCGCGCCCTCGAGGCGACCGGCGGAGGCGGCGGCATGACGCGCCGCGAGGGACTCGCCCTCAGCGGGGTGCTGCTCGCGCTCGTGGCGGTCGTGCTGCCCGAGCTGGGCTCGGACCCCTGGCGGTTCCGGCCGCCCGCGGTGGACCCCCAGGGCCCGCTCGCTCCGCTGGTGCGCGCCGCCGGCGAGGAATGGGACCTCGGGATCGCGCGCGCCGCCGCGTTCGGAGCCGCGCTCCTGTGCGGGGCCTTCGCGCTGTTCCTGCTCGCCCGCCGCCGGGAAGCGCTGCCGCGCTGGACGGGCATCGCGCTGGTGCTCGCCGTGGGCGTCCTGCTCATGGCGCCGTCGACCCTCCTCCAGCTCGGCCTGCGCGACTCCACCGAGCCGTGGTTCTTCACGAACGACTCGACCTACCAGGCGGAGCTGGGCGGCGAGCTGCTGCTCGACCTCGACAACCCCTACGGCCACGACTACAGGGAGTCGGGCCTCGAGCGCTTCTACACGCGCGACGGCAGCGTGTCGGAGGAGGTCCGCGAGCGGGAGGTCGCGCTCGAGCACTTCGCCTACTTCCCGGGAGCCGTTGTGAGCGCCGCCGTCTGGCGCGTGCTGCCCGACCCGTTCGACGACTATCGGCTGCTCGTCCTCCTCGCCACGCTTGCGCTGCTGCCGGCGGCGCTGATGTTCCGGGGGCCGCTCGGCTGGCGGCTCGCGCTGGGCGCGGTGCTCGTGTGCAACCCGATCGCCGTGCGCTCGGCCTGGTTCGGGCAGAACGACGCGCCCAGCCTGCTGCTGCTCGTGCTGGCGTTCGCGCTCGTCACGCGGCGGCGCTTCGCGTGGGCCGCGGCGGCGCTCGCCGGAGCCGTGCTCCTGAAGCAGTTCGCGATCGTGGCGGTGCCGTTCCTCGCCCTGATGGTGCCGCGCGACGAGTGGAAGAGCGCGGGCCTCGCCTTCGGCGGGGTGCTGGCGGCGGGCATCCTGCCGTTCCTCGTGGCCGACCCGGTGGCCTTCTACGAGGACACCGTGAAGTACGGGGCCGGCACCTACAAGATCGTGGGCTACGGGCTGTCCGCGATCCTGATCCGGCTCGGCGTGCTCGACGACCGCGACGGGAGCTACCCGTTCGCCCTGATCGCGCTGCTCACGTGGCTGCCGCTCACGGTGTGGCTGGTGCTGCTTCAGCGGCGCGCGGAGGAGCTCTGGTTCGGCGCCGCCGCCTTCGCGGTCTCGATCCTGTGGCTGATGTTCATCGGCCGGACCTTCAACAACTACTACCTCGTCTGGCCGATGACGGGCGCTCTCGTGGCCGCCCTGATCGCGTTAGGGTCGGCGCGTGATCAGGCACGACGGTGACCCCTCCCGCTGCGTCGTCCTGCTGCCCGGGGCGCGCTACAACAGCCAGGCTCCGCTGCTCTGGTACGCGCGCGAGGCGGCTCAGGCGGCGGGCTGGTCGGTGCTCGAGCTGGACGAGCGCGCCCCCGAGGAGGGTGACCAGTTCGAGTGGATGCGCGGGCGGGCGCGGGCGGCGCTCGACGAGGCCGGCGCGGAGCACGTGGTCGTGCTCGGCAAGTCGCTCGGAAGCGCAGCGGCGCCGCTCGTGGACGGCCCCGCGATCTGGCTCACGCCGCTCTTGATCCGGCCCGAGATCGTGGAGGCGCTGGCCGCCGCCACCGCCCCGGCGCTGCTCGTGGGCAGCCGGGCCGACCCCACCTGGGGCGACGGCACGGTCCCGGACAACGACGCGCTGGAGGTGCTCGAGCTGCCGGGGCTCGACCACTCCCTACAGGTCAGCCGCGATCCTCGCGCCTCTCTCGACGTTCTCGGGCGCGTGACCGAGCGCGTCGGCGCTTTTCTCGCCGCTCTGCCCTAGCCTCGGCGGCCTCGGCGCGGGCCTCCTGGCGCCGCTTCGCGGCACGCGACCGCCGCAGGTACTCCTTGACGGTGTCCGAGCCCTTGGGCGCCAGCGCGAACTGGTGCGCGCGACCCGTGATGTAGATGCGCTCGTCGTCGGCGACCACCGGGTTCGCGTACTTGCCGCCGTTGAAGCGCCAGACGGGCGTGCCGTCGCTCGCGCGGACCGCGCGGGTGGAATCGACCCCGCCGGCGACCGCGCGCTGCGCCTCCGAGCCGCAGCTCGAGCAGATCGCGTAGTACACGAGGCCGTCCATGACGGTCGGGGCGGCGTGCACCGTGCCGCCGGCGTCGATCTGCCAGCGGACGTCGCCGGTGGCCGCGTCGAGGGCGTAGAACTTGCCGTCGTAGGTGCCCACGAACACCTTGCGGCGGTAGACGGCGGCCGCGCCGTAGATGTAGCTCCCGAGCGGCCGCGCCCACAGGAGCCGCCCGCTCTTCGCGCCGTAGACGTACATCGTGCCGTCGGTGTTGCCGATGTACACGCGGCCATACGCCACCGTCGGCGTGGCGTACCAGAACTCGCCGGACCCGGAACGCGCGCTCCAGAGCTGCTTGCCGGTCTTCGCGCTGAGCGAGTACAGCGTGCCGCCGTCCGACCCGATGAAGATCCGCCCGCGCCAGTACGCGGCCGCCGTGTTCACCTCGTTGTCGGCCTCGAAGCGCCAGATGCGGCGCCCGTTGTTCGCGTTGATCGCGTGGACCCCGTGGTCCCAGGAGCCCACGAACAGCCGGTTCCCGTGGAGCAGCGGGGACGACTCGACCGGCTCCGTCCGGTAGCGCCACCGCTCGCGGCCCGTCTCGGCGTCCCACGCGGCGACGAAGCCGTCCGCGCCCTCGGCGCCCTGCTCGCACACCACGTGGTGCATGTAGGACACGTAGACGACGCCCTTGCCGATCGTCGGCGACGAGGCCGCGCACCGGCCCAGGCTCTTCTTCCAGCGGACCAGGCCGTTCTCGGCGTTCAGCGCGAAGAAGAGGCCCTTCTGCTGCGCGAGGTAGACGGTGTCGTAGCCCACGGTCGGCGGGAACTCGAGCGAGTCGTGCGCGTCGATCGTCCACAGGCGCTTGAAGGGCGGCCGGTGGTCGTAGGGGGAGATGTGCTGGCGCGCGTTGTCGTAGCCGTAGGTCGGCCAGGGCCGCACGTTCTCCTTCTTGGGAGGCGGCTTGGGCTCGGGCTCCTCGGTCACCACGAACTCCTCCGTGGCCGAGCCGCGCTTCTCGGGCGGGTCGTTCTGGCTGCGGAGGTAGAGGCCGACCGCGACCGCGAGGACGATCACGAGCAGCCCGCCCCCTACCAGCAGGCTTCGTCGTGTCACGCGCCGCAGGATGGCAGAGGCCGGATTACGACCCGCCGTCTGAGAGCACGTCCCAGATGCGGTTCGTCACTTGCGGCAGCTCGAGGCTGAGCGCCGACTCCTCCAGCTCCCGCGCCCACTGCGGGGTTCCGAGCCGCAGCACGAGGCCGTCGCCCAGCTCGTAGGCGAGGAAGGCCGGCTGCTCGGCGTCGCGGCCCGCGGCGCTCGCCCGCGTGGCGCCGCGCGGCAGGTCGAGGGAGGACTCGAAGACCGTGAACTCGCCGAACAGGTCCGACAGGCCCTCGAACAGCCCGAGCCTGTCCTCGAACACCTCGAACGGCGCCGTGCCGGTCCGGCTCAGCTCCGTGCGCTCGCCGAAGGCGTTGGCCCGCTTCGGGGGCGTGGGATCGCTCGCCACGTCGCCGTCCAGCACGATCGTGCGCCTGAACGAGTCGGCCCCGAAGGCCGCCACCCGGCCGCCGTCCGCCACGTACTCGCGGATCCGGCCGAGGAGCTCCTCCGGCAGCCACAGCTCGCTGCCGGCGAACGCCACGCCGGGCGCGTTGCCGAGCGCCGGCCCCTCGCGGCGGGCGAGCGCGAGGTCGGTGGTCAGGTCGTATGGGAGCCGCTCGCGGTCGAGCCAGCGCAGCAGCGGCGACACCTCCTCGTCGAAGCGCGGCGGCATCGCGTCGTCGGCGAACGGCCGGTCCATCCGCACGGAGTCGGAGAACGGCAGGCGGTCGGCGAAGCCGTCGGCGTCGTCGTCGATCCGGTTCAGCCCCTGCCAGGTGAGCGCCGGCAGCACGACGAGCGGGCGCGCCTCGCCGCGCGCGCTCCGCGGGGGCAGCCCCGCCACGGCGAGCGGCCAGACCGCGCGGTCGTCGCCCGCGCGCACGCGCACGATGTAGACGCCGGTGCGCATCCGGTCCGGGATCCGGATCCGGAAGCGGCCGCCCACGCGGCCGCCGTCGATGATCGCCTCCGGGTCCCCGAGGCGGGAGACCACGAAGTCGAAGCTCCGGTCCACGGGGCCCACCTCGAGGTGCGCCAGCCCGCCAGCCGGGACGGCCGAGAGCGGCCCGCGGAGCGTGAAGTTCCGCACCGACACGCCGGTGCCCGGCCGCGCGACGGACGCCCTGGGTATGGGCCGCGGCGCCTCGGTGAGGTTGCCCGCGCGGTCGCGCACCGCGACCGTGAGCGCGTAGTCGCCCTCCGGCGCGGGCTCGGTGAGCTCCGGGCCCGCGCTCACCTCGCCGTCCCAGGTGCCCGTGCGGCTGCGGTTGCCCCTGAACCGGCGGACGAGCTCCGGCGGGCCGTCGCCCGTGCGGAACACGCGGAAGACCGGCGCCCTGTTCTTCGGGCCCCGGTACCGGATCCGGACCGTCGGGGTCTCCCCGGGCAGCCCGGTGGCGACCACGGACGGCTCGGCGCTGACCAGCGTGACTCCACGCGGCGGGCGGCGGTCCACGGTGATCTTCTTCGTCGAGTCGATCACCCGGCTCTCGTCACGGCGGACCACGCGCATTCGATAGGTGCCGTCGGGCACGACGTCGCCGTCGTCGTTTCGCCCATCCCACGTGAACCGGTGCTTCGTGTCGCCGGCCAGGCGGCGCTCGTCCACGATCCGGCGCACCTCGGCGCCCTCGGCGTCGACCACCATGAAGGACACGTTCGCCGGCTCCGAGAGGTCGAAGCCCACGCGGCTCTCGTCGCGCACCCCGTCGCCGTTCGGCGAGAAGTGAGCCGGCTGGGTCGCGAACCGGATCACGAGCGGGAAATCGCCCTTCAGCTGCTGCGTGAGGAAGAAGGCCCCGATCGTCGCGATCACGAGAACCGCGAACACCGCGCGCACCAGAGGACGGCTCATCTGAGGCGGCGCAGCGTCATCCGGCCGAGACCCTAGAGAATGCCCGCGTGCGGGTACACCTGATCGACCCCTCGGGGGACGTGATCCCCTACGACCACGCGCTGGCCGGCGCGCTGGCGCGCCGCGGACTCGACGTGGAGCTGATCACCTCGCGCTTCGTGCATGGGCCGCCGCCCACTCCGTTCGGCTACGGGGTGACCGAGTCCTTCTACAGGCTCGCCACCAGGTTCGGCGATCGCGCGCCGCGGCGCCGCCGCGCGGTCAGGATCGCCGAGCACGTGCCCGACATGCTCCGCTACCGCCGCCGCGCGGGCGACGCGGACGTGCGCCACTTCCAGTGGCTGCCGGTCGAGCGAATCGACAAGCACCTGCTCCCTGCCGCGCGCCCGCGCGTGCTCACGATGCACAACGTGATCCGGCGCGAGGCGGTGGACCGCCGGCTCGCCGGGAAGATGGACGCGGTGATCGTGCACACGCGACACGGCGCGGAGCTGCTCGGCGGGGGCGACCATGTGCACGTGATCCCGCACGGCTCGTTCGACTACCTCACGACCCAGCGGGACGAGCAGCCGCTGCCGCCGGAGCTGGCCGCCGTCGACGGCCCGGTGGTCCTGTACTTCGGCCTCGTCCGGCCGTACAAGGGCGTGGACGTGCTCGTCGAGGCGTTCCGGCAGCTGGAGGGCGCCGAGCTGTGGGTGGTCGGGCGGCCGCTCGAGGTCTCCCTCGAGCACCTCCGGCTGGCCGCCCCCGCAGGCCGCGTGCGGTTCGTGGACCGGTACGTGAGCGATGCCGAGCTGCCCGCCTTCTTCAGGCGCGCCGACCTGCTCGTGCTGCCGCACCGGAACGTCGACGTCT
The DNA here is from genome assembly GCA_963741455.1 of uncultured Thermoleophilaceae bacterium. Lineage (GTDB taxonomy): Bacteria > Actinomycetota > Thermoleophilia > Solirubrobacterales > Thermoleophilaceae > JACVRW01. The sequence continues at coordinate 110,384 of CAVUIF010000009.1, read as the reverse complement.
CCGGCGTGCTGTTCGCCGGCCTCGCGTTCGGCAAGGCGATGGTGATGTCGGACGTCGGAGGGTTCCGGGAGGTCGTGTCCGAGCATGGCGCGGGGCGGCTCGTGCGACCCGGCGACCCGGCGGCGCTCGCCGCCGCAATCGGCGAGCTGCTCGCGGACCCGGCCGCGCGGACGGAGCTCGAGGAGCGGGCGCGCGCCGCGGCTGCCGGCCCGTACTCGTGGGACCGGATCGCGGAGGCCACCCAGCGCGTGTACGAGAAGGTGCTCGCGTGAGGGTCGCCTACCTGGCGAAGTCGAAGCGGTCCGCGGCTCGGGCGCTCGAGTGGCTGGTGGAGCAGCGGATCGACGTGGCCGCGGTGGTGGCCTCGGAGCCCGACGCGTTCACCCGCGACGAGCAGCGCGTGGACCTCGTGGCGGAGCGCCACGGCCTCCCGGTGGTCTCGGACGTGGACCTGCACGACTCGCCGCCCGAGGACATCGACCTCGTGATCTCGTTCCTGTTCTGGAAGCGGATCCGCGAGCCGCTCCTGTCCGCCGGCCGGATCGGCTGCCTCAACTTCCACCCCGCGCCGCTGCCGGAGATGCGCGGCGTGGGCGGCTACAACGTGGCGGTACTCGAGGGGATGGGCGAGTGGGGCGTCTCGTGCCACTTCGTGGACGCGGAGCTCGACACCGGCGACCTCGTGGAGGTGAAGCGCTTCCCGATCGACCCGGACACGGCCACCGCGTTCTCGCTCGACCTGGAGAGCCAGGAGCGGCTGTTCGAGCTGTTCACGCGCGTGGTCGCCCGCGCGCAGGCGGGCGAGGAGCTGCCCCGCACGCCGCAGGGCGAGGGCCGCTACGTGTCGCGCGAGGACTTCGACGCGCTCCGGCGCGTGCGCCCAGGCGACGACCTCGACCGCAAGCTGCGCGCCTTCTGGTATCCGCCCCACCCGGGTGCGGTCGTGGAGGTGGACGGCAGGGAGCTCACGCTCGTGAGCGAGCAGCTCCTGGCAGACGCCGCCCGCGCCTATCGGGAGTCCGGCCTCGTGCCGTAATCTCGGCGGATGGACTGCGCGGCGTGCGGAACCCAGAATCCCGCTGGGGCGCGCTTCTGCATGAACTGCGGCGCCGGCCTGGAGCGGCGCTGCCCCAACTGCGGCACGCCGGCGCCCGCCGAGGCGCGCTTCTGCATGAACTGCGGCACCGCGCTGGACGGCGCATCCCCTTCGCCGGCGCCGACGGCCCCCGCGCGCGGGGGACCCGAGATCCCACCCGAGGAGCGCCGCCAGGTCACGGTCCTGTTCGCCGACCTGTCCGGCTACACGGCCTTCGCCGAGCGGATGGACCCGGAGGCGGTGAAGTCGCTCGTGGACCGTGCGCTCATGCGTCTCGGCCGGGAGGTCGAGCGCTACGGCGGCACCGTCGACAAGTACATCGGCGACAACGTCATGGCCATCTTCGGCGCGCCGGTGGCCCACGAGGACGATGCCGAGCGGGCGGTGCGCGCGGGGCTCGGCATGCAGGACGCGATGGCCGAGGTGAACGACGGCCTTCCGGCGGGCGCCCACTTCGCGCTGCGCGTGGGCGTGAACACCGGCGAGGTGCTCGCCGGCGCGGTCGGGGACGCCTACACGGTGACCGGCGACACCGTGAACGTCGCCTCCCGGCTTCAGAGCGCGGCCACGCCGGGCAGCGTCACCGTCGGCGAGCGCACCATGCGCGCCACGGACGCCGCGGTCCGGTACGAGGAGCTCGAGCCTCTCGACCTGAAGGGCAAGGCGGAGCGGGTGCCGGCGTGGGAGGCCGTGGGCCTGATCGCCGAGCACTCCGTGCGGCGCGTGGCGCCCGCGAGCGAGTCGCCGCTGGTCGGCCGGCAGCAGGAGCTCGCCGCGCTCGAGACGCTCTACGAGCGGGTCGTCCGCGAGGGCACGTCGCACCTCGTGACGGTCGTCGGCGAGGCGGGCGTGGGCAAGTCCCGCCTGCTGCGTGAGTTCGAGCGCAGGCTGGGCGAGCACCCGTCGGGGCCCACCGTCCGCACCGGACGCTCGCTTCCGTACGGCACCGGGATCGTCTTCTGGGCGCTCGGCGAAGTGCTGCGCGCGGAGTGCGGGATCGTCGAGTCCGACTCCTCCGAGGAGGCGTGGCGGAAGCTCCGCGCCTACGTGGGCGACCTGATGGGCGGGCAGGGCAAGGAGTCCGACCGCGAGGCCGCGCTGATCGGCCGGCTGCTCGGCGTGGACGTGCCGGCCGAGCTCGTGCCGGACGAGGACGACCCGGAGCGCATGCGCGAGTCCTTCCTGGCAGCGCTCCGCGGCGGTATCGAAGCGATCGCCACGCGGCGGCCGTTCGTGATCGCGTTCGAGGACATTCACTGGGCGGACGACGGCTTGCTCGACGCGATCGAGCACCTGGCGCAGTGGGTGCGCGCGCCGCTCATGCTCGTCTGCCTGGCGCGCGACGAGCTGCTCGACCGGCGCCCGAGCTGGGGCGGCGGCCGGCGCTCGGCCACTCAGCTCCTGCTCAGCCCGCTGAGCGACGAGCACAGCCGCACGCTGGTGCGCGCACTGCTGCCGTCCGGGCACGAGGTGGTGCCCGCGGTGGCGGAGCGCTCCGGCGGCAACCCGCTGTTCGCGGAGGAGATGGCCCGCCGGATCTCCGAGGAGGGCACGATCGAGGCGGCCGAGCTGCCCGACACCGTCCAGGCCGTGCTCGCCGCGCGGCTCGACTCGCTGGAGCCCTTCGAGCGGCGGTTCGTGCAGCAGGCGGCGGTCGTCGGGCGCACCTTCCCCGAGGGCGCCCTCGCCAGCGTCGCGGGCGAGGAGGGCCGCGACCTGGGACGCGCGCTCAGGTCGCTGCAGGAGAAGGACATCCTCGTCCCGGTGGCCGACGGGCCGCTGGGAGACGAGCGCGAGATGGGCTTCAAGCACGTCCTGATCCGCGATGTGGCCTACGGCATGCTCCCGAAGGCGGTGCGCTCGCGGAAGCACTTCGAGGTCGGGGCGTTCCTCGAGGACCGGGCGGGCGACCGGACCGACGAGATGGTCGCGCTGCTCGCCGAGCACTACGGCCGCGCCGCCGCGCTCGGCCGCGAGAGCGGGGTTGCCCCGCAGGAGCTCGACGCGATGCGCGGACGAGCGCTCCGCTTCCTGGAGGAGGCGGGCGACGCCGCCGCGCTCCTGTACGCGAACCGCGAGGCCGCGGCGCACTACCGCCACGCCCGCTCGATCTGCCCGCAGGACGGGCGAGCGGACGGCGTGCGGATCGGCGAGAAGCTCGGCGACGTGTCGCTTCGGCTCGGGCGGGTGGACGAGGCGATCGGCGTCTGGTCCGACTGCCTCGAGTGGCATCGCGGCCAGGAGGACCTCGAGCGCGTGGCCGACCTGCACCGCAAGATCGGCGCGGCGCTGTCGCACAAGGGCGAGCGCAAGGCTGCGATCGAGCACTACCAGAAGGGCATCAACCTGCTGAAGGACGGGCCGCCGCGGATCGAGCTCGTGCGGCTGTACGAGGAGGCGGCCTGGCTGTACCTCCACACCGGCGACAACATGCTCGCCATCTACGCCTCGGAGAAGGCGCTGCGGCTGGCGGAGCGGCTCGACGAGACACGCGCGGCGAGCCGCGCGCACGGGATCTTCGGGCGCGTGTTCGGCCGCATCGGCGACACCGAGAAGGCGCGCCAGAACCTGGAGCGCGCCGTGGAGCTCGCGCGCGGCTCGGACGACGGCGAGACGATCCTCGCGCTCTCGGCGCTCGGGCGCCAGCTCGAGATCTCCGAGGCGGACACGGCCGGCGCGCGTGCCGTGTACGAGGAGGCGCTCGCGCTCGCCGAGCAGGTGGGGATGCTTCCCGCCCAGGTGGAGCTCCACGCCTGGCTGGCGCAGCTCGCGGCGTACGCGGCGGACTGGGAGCGCGTCGAGAGCTCGACCGAGGCCAGCGCGGCGCTTGCGGAGCGCGAGGGCCTGGTGGGCAAGCTGTCGCTGCCCGTACGCGCTGCGCGGCCTGCTGCGCTGGCGCGAGGGCCGGATCGGCGAGGCCACCGTGCTCTTCCACCGCGCCCACGAGCTGGCCGACCAGGTGGGCTGGTCCGAGATCGCGTTCCAGGCCCTGTTCGGCCTGTCGCTCGCGCTGCGCGACCAGGGCGACCTGGACGGCGCGACCGCCGCGCTCGACCAGGCGATCGAGGTGTGCGAGCGCGCCGGGCTGATCGCGCAGTCGATCCAGGCCACCGGCGCCCGCGCGGTCGTGCTGGCGCTGGCCCACCGGCCCGAGGCCGCCCAGGAGGCCGCGGCGATGGCGGCCCAGATGGCCGAGCGGATGCACTACCCCGTGGGCCGCGCGGCGGCGCTGGAGGCGCGCGGCGTGGCCGAGGAGGACCCCGCGGAGGGCGCGCGACTGCTCGCCGAGGCCGAGGAGGCGTGGCGCGCGCTCGACCGGCCGCTCGAGGCCACCCGTGCGCGGCTGCTCGCGGGACAGGTCCTGCGCGGCCACGACGACGAGCGTGCCCTGGTGCTGCTCGCCGAGGCGGCAGAGCAGAGCGAGGCGCTCGGCGTGCCGCACCTCGCCGAGAAGGCGCAGCGGCCGCGGCGTCGGCTATTGCGCCAGGTCCGCGCCGGCGATAACGACGACCGTCGCGTCCCCGGCCAGCTCCTGGCTCGCCGGGTCGATCGGCTGGCGCTGGTTGATCCCGAGGCGGCGGCTGACCGCCGTGGCCTCGCGCTCGTGCCCGGGCGCGTAGAGCACGACCGACTCGGCGCGCTGCTGCTCCTGGTCCGCCGAGTTCGCCACCGTCCCGAGCACGAAGCCCTGCGTCTCCACCTGCTCGCCGACCCCCTTGGCGAGGTCGGGCACGGTGGTCCCGTTCAGCACGGCGACGGTCACGTTGCCGGGATCGACCGCCGGGCGCCGCGCCTGCTGCCCGCCGTCCTGCTCCTCCTCCGGCGCCCCGCCGCCGGCCGCCGGGCGGTTCTCGGCGGGCGCGGGCCGAGTCGTCGCTCGACAGCTCGGTCACGGCGAACGCGGCCGCGCCGCCGACGATCAGGAGGCCCGCGATCGCGAGCACGAGATAGCGGGGACTGCCGGCCAGGCGCCGGTACCAGGGCCTGCGGGGCGGCGGGATGATGGCGGTCTGCTGCGGCATGGGCCGCGACGGGAGCATGGGGCGCACGGGCGCCCTCTGACCGGGTGCGGCCGGGCCGCGCTGACCCGGCGCGGCGGAGCGCTGGCCGGGAGATGTGGCGGCACGTTGCCCGGGGGGCGTAGCGGCCCGCTGGCCCGTGGCGGGCCCTCCCGCGGGCACCGGAGGCGGAGCGCCTGCCGGGCGGCCGCCGGCGGGGGTGGCGGGACCCGGGCCGCCGGGTGCGGCGGGTGCCGGCGCGTCGGGTGCGGCGTCGCCCTCGCCGGGCTGAGCCTGGGCGGGCTTCGTCTGGGTCGCCGACGCCGCTGCGGCTCCCGCGGCTGAGGCCGCGATCGCGGGCGCGCTCGGGCGAGGAGCGGCCTTGTCGCCGTCGCCGTCGCCGTCGCCGTCGCGGAGTTGCCTCCGCGGGCGCCGGCCCTCCGGTCTTCGCTGGCTCGGGCTGGCCCGGCTTCGCGGGCGCGGCGTCGCCGGGCTTGCCGGACTCGGCCTCGGCGGGCTGCGGGGCACCGTCCGCCGGGGCGCCGTCGCCCGGCTTCGACGCGGCCACGGCGGGCTGCGGCTGGCCCGGCTTCGGCGTGCTCGCCGGCTGCGGCTGGCCGGGCTTCGCCGGCTGCGGCTGCCCCGGCATCGGCGCGCCCGCGGGCTGCGCGGCGCCCGGCTTTGCTCCCGGCACCGGCACGCCCGGCCGCGGCGCCGTCTGCTGGCCGGCCGCCTGGGCCGCGGCGGCCTGCGCGGCCGTGGGCGCAGTTTGGGGCTGCGCCTGCACCCGGCCCGGCACGACCGGGACCGCCGCGCGCTCCGGTGCACGGCCCGCCCACTCGCGCAGGCGCTTCACGTCGCGCGCCTGCGAGAAGTAGAGGACCGAGAGGACGGCGAGCCCGGCCACGGCAGCCAGGCCGGCGACCGCCCCGATTTCCTGGACGATTTCAGGCAAGGGAGCTTGGAACTGTAGAGCCGGGTCCGGTCCGGACCTTAGCCGCCCTGGATGGTCAGCGCCCGCTCAACGGACAGCTCCGCGACCGTTCCCGCCAGCGCGGCGGCATCGCCCGGCGTACGCCAGCTCCTCGATACGCGCGAAGGCGCTCTCGACCCACGCCGCCTCGAGCGGCGGCTTCACCGCGCAGACGATCCTCTCGGCGGGCGTCGCCTCGGGCCGCTCGCCGGGATTGAAGAGCTCCTCGTGGATCTTCTCGCCGGGCCTGCGGCCGATGATCTCCACGCCGATGTCCACCTCGGGCTCGAGCCCCGCCAGGCGGATCATGTTGCGCGCGAGGTCGATGATCTTCACCGGGTCGCCCATCTCGAGCACGAACACCTCGCCGCCCGTGGACAGCTCGCCCGAGCGGATGATCAGCTGCACCGCCTCGGGGATCGTCATGAAGTAGCGGGTCATCTTCTCGTCGGTGACGGTGACCGGGCCGCCCTGCGCGATCTGGCGGCGGAAGATCGGCACGACCGACCCCGACGAGCCGAGCACGTTGCCGAACCGGACCGCCGAGAAGCGCGTGCCCTTCCACCGGCTCTGCGCGGCCTCGACCGCCCACTCGGCCAGCGCCTTCGACGCGCCCATCACGGTGGCCGGGCTGACCGCCTTGTCGGTCGACACGAGCACGAACCGCTCGGTGCCCGCCTCGCCCGCGGCCGCGGCGACGATCCGCGTGGCGACCGCGTTGTTCCGCACCGCCTCGACGGGGTTCTCCTCCATCAGCGGCACGTGCTTGTACGCGGCCGCGTGGAACACGACCGACGGCTTGTGCTCCTGGAACACCTCGCGCATGCGCGTGGCGTCCTTGCAGTCCGCGAGCACGGACGCGGTGCGGGCGAAGTGGCGCTCCTCCTCGAGCTCGCGGCGGATCTCGAACAGCGCGTTCTCGGAGTTCTCCACGAGCACGAGCCGCTTCGCGCCCACGCGCGCGATCTGGCGGCACAGCTCGGCCCCGATCGACCCGCCGGCGCCGGTCACGAGCACCGTGCGGCCGCGCAGGTAGGCGCCGACGCGGTCGATCTCGACGCGCACGGGCTCGCGGCCGAGCACGTCCTCCACCCGCACCTCGCGCACCTGGCGCATGAGGTTCACGCCGCCCGAGAGCAGCTCGAAGGTCGTGGGCAGCGTCCGCACCGGGATGCCGCGCTCGCGGCAGGCCGTGACGACCTGCTGGCGCAGCGTGCCCGGCGCCGACGGGATCGCGATGATCACCTCGTCGGGCTGGACGCCGTCGAGGATCCGCGCCAGCGCCGGCGTCTCGCCGAGCACCTTGATGCCGGCGATCCGCATGCCCTGCTTGCGCGGGTCGTCGTCCACGAACCCGACCGGCGCGCTGCGCAGGCCGGGGTTGCGGCGCAGCTCGAACGCCACCTGCTGGCCGCCGTTGCCCGCGCCGACGATCAGCACCTCGGTCGCCGCGCGCTCGAGGATCGCGCCGCGCGCCGGGCGCTCCACGACCGCGCGCACCGCGAACCGCGCGCCGCTCACGAACACGAGCGACAGGAGGAAGTCGAGCGCGAGCACGCCGCGCGGCGGGTCGTGACGGCCGATCGAGAACAGGAACAGCACGACGATCAGCCCGACCGAGGAGACCACGACCGCCTTGAGGATCGACTCGAAGTCCTTCTGGTCGACGAATCGCCACAGCTTCGAGTAGAGGCCGAACATCGCGAAGATCACGAGCTTCATCGCGACCGTCAGCGCGATCGTGTCCCACAGCAGCGTGTCGTACCGGTTCGGGATGCCCTCGTCGAAGCGGATCACGTACGCGAGGTAGTAGGCGGCGCCGAGCAGGCACGCGTCGACGCCGACCTGACCGAGGCGGCGTGCGTTCACGGAGGAGGTGATCGATCTCATGATTCGGCGGCCGAGAGCAGGAGTGTGACGAGTTCGCGCGGGTCTCGGCGGATCCGCAAAGCGTCTTGCCCGGAGCGCCGCTCGACACGCACCTCGTCCGGGTCGGCGAGCCTGCGCAGGCGCCCGTCGCGGAGGAGCGCCTCGTCCACCGCGCCGAGCCGCCCCTCGAAGGTAGTGAAGACCGGCGTGCCCAGCGCGACGGCCTCGCGGTTCATCGTGCCGCCCGCCGAGATCACGAGATCGGCGAACGCCACGAGGCTCTGCGCGTCGACCGCGCGCTCGGGCACCACGAACGCCCCGAGGCGGCGCACCTCCTCGCGCTGCTGGGGCGTGCGCGGCAGGACGACCGTCTGCGCGCCGCTCGCCGCCGAGCCGCTCGAGCACGCGCGCGGAACAGCGGGTTCTCGAAGCGGTGGTAGAGCGACACGTCGGGCGGCGTGCGCACCACCACGAGCGGCCGGTCGCGGTCGAGCCCGAGCTCCGCCAGAACCGTCTCGTCCGGCTCGAAGTCGGCGAGGTAGTACTCCTCCTTCAGGCCCTCGTAGCGCCGGAGCTTGCCCGGCTTGGCGCCGTAGCGGGGCGAGCCGCTCGGGCGGGATCGCCTCCGGGACCATCACCACGCGGCAGAGCCGGCAGTTCACGTGGTGCTGCTGCGCGGCGAACTCGTAGTCGAAGGCGGTCGCCGACGGGATCCGGAGCAGCGCGGCCGCCACGCTCACGTCGTTCGAGCCGTGCCCCATCGCGACGTCGAACCGGCGGCCGCGCGCCCACCGAGCGAGCGCGCCGCTGCGCGATGCGAGCCCCACGGCCTTCGACGCCAGCCGCCCGCCGCGGTGACGGCCGACCGCGGTGTGGTCGATGCCGAAGCGCTCGCACAGCTCGAGCGTCTGCGCGAAGTCGCGCGCGGTGACCTCGACCTCGTGCCCGTCCGCGCGCATCGCCTCGATCAGCGGGCGCATGACGAGCACGTGCGGGCTGTTCGTCAGGTCGACCCAGACGCGCATTCGTCCACGACCTGCCGGATCTGCTCCTCGGTCAACCCGGTCCCCATCGGCAGCGCGAAGTTCGTGCGCGCCGCCTCCTCCGTGGCGGGCAGATCCGCGCCGTCCGCGATCGCGGGCTGGCGGTGCACGGGCGTGCGGTAGTAGCCGCGCCCGACCGGCAGCTCGCGCTCCGAGCGCACGACGTAGAGGTGGTAGGCGTGCCGCACGTCCGGCGCGTGGGCCGGCAGCCGCACGTGCTCGCCGAGGCCGAGCCGCTCGTAGGCGGCGGCCGCCTCGCCGCGGCGCTCGGTCCACCCGTCGAGCTCCGGGAGGAGCACGCGCAGCACCGCCGCCTGAAGCTCGTCGAGGCGCGAGTTGTAGCCCACGTCCGTGAACGTGACCTTGTCCTTCGAGCCGTGGAAGCGCAGCACGCGCGCGTGCTCGGCGATCTCGTCGTCGTCCGTGACGATCGCGCCGCCGTCGCCGAGGCAGGGCAGGTTCTTCGACGGGAAGAACGAGAACGTGGCCGCGTCGCCGAGCGCGCCGGCCGCCGTGCCGCCGAGCCGCGCGCCCGCGGCCTGCGCCGCGTCCTCCACGACGGGCACGCCCAGCTCGCGCAGCTCCGCGAACCGGCGCGACGTTCCCGAACAGGTGCACCGGCACGATCGCCTTCGTGCCCGGGGTGAGCACCGCCTCGACGGTCTCGCGGGTGACGCAGAAGGTGTCCGGGTCGATGTCGCAGAACACCGGCCGCGCGCCGAGCACGAGCGCGGCCTCGGCCGTCGCGTAGAACGTGAACGACGGCATCACCACCTCGTCGCCCGGCCCCACGCCCACGGCCCGCAGGGCGATCGTGAGCGCGTCGGTGCCGTTCGCGACGCCGACGCAGTGCCGCACGCCCAGGTAGCGCGCGAACTCCTCCTCGAAGGCCTCCACCTCCGGCCCGAGGATGTAGCGGCCGCTGCGCGCGACGCGCTCGAGCGCCTCGCTCAGGCGGTCGTGATAGGGCTCGAGGCTGGTGGCGAAGAGCGGGACCAAGGCCCGCTACCCTACCCCGCTCCCATGCCGTTTCTCGCCTCCTTGACGGATCCGATCGTGGAGGTCGCGGTGGACGTGGTGGATGCCATGGGACTCCCGGGAGTGTTCGTTCTGATGCTTCTCGAGAGCGCCTGCATCCCCGTGCCCAGCGAGGCCACCATGCTGTTCGCCGGCTTCAACGTGTCGCGCGGCGAATACAGCCTGTTCGCGGCCACGATGGTCGGTTCGGTGGCGAACCTCGTGGGGTCCTGGCTCGCGTACTGGGTCGGCCGCGCCGGGCGCGTGGACATCCTCGAGAAGCACGGCAAGAAGCTGCACATCAAGCAGTCGCACCTCGAATGGGCGGACCGCTGGTTCGAGCGCTACGGCGGCTGGACCGTGTTCCTGACCCGCATGCTTCCGATCATCCGCACGTTCATCTCGCTGCCGGCCGGGGTCGCGCGGATGCCGTTCTGGAAGTTCAGCGTCCTCACGTTCCTGGGCTGCGTCCCGTGGGTCCTGATGCTCACCTGGATCGGGCAGCAGGCCGGGGACAACTGGGAGGACTGGAAGGACAGCCTCCACTACTTCGACTACGCGGTCGCGGCCACGATCGTGATCGGCGTGATCTGGCTGATCGTCCGGAACCGGCGCCGCCCGCGCGGCGACCAGGCGGCAGCGCCCGCCGAGCCCGAGAGCGCCTGAGCCGCCGCGGCTGGCGAAACCGCCCGGCCGCACCTATGGTGGACGTCGGGCGGGGGTCCAGTCACCATGACGACCCACCTCACCACGCTTCCGCAGGCGACCCCTGTCGCATCCCCCCCGCCCACCTCGTGGGGCGAGCGCACCATGGACAGGGTCGTGCGCCACGTGCGCGCCGTGCTGCCCGTCTCCGCCGTCGTATTCGTGCCTTCGCGGAGCGCCGGCCCCGAGCGCCGGCTTGCCGCCTCGTACGCGGACGAGCGGCTGAAATGGGCGCTCGAGGCCACGATGGACCGGCTCGTACGAGCCACGCCGCTCCTGCTGCCCCGAGTCGAGGCGTGGCAGGCCGCGCCCGAGCTGGGCGCCTCGATCCACGCCGCGCTGGACGCGGACTCGGCGCATGCCGCGTGGGAGGCCTTCAGTGGCGCGTCCGTCATCGGCTGTCCGGTGCGCGGCGAGGTGGGGAACGCACTCGGAACGCTCGTCGTCGCGTCGGTGGACGAGACGCATCCGCTCGGGCGCGACGAGCTGTCGACCGTGGAGGCGCTCGCGGGACTCGCCGCGATGGCGCTCGAGCGCACGGCCCTGCTCGAGGCGGAGGGACGCCGCTCGGGTAACGAGCGGCGCCTGAAGCGGGCCGCCGAGGCGATCTCGGAGTCGCTCGATCCGGACGCCGTCTACGTGCGCGTGGCCAAGCACGCGGCCGCGATCTCGGGAGCGACCTGCTCACTGCTCACGCGCCTCAACGTGGGGGCCGGCGAGGTGCGCGTCGCGGCGACAGTGGACTTCTCGGACGAGCTGGTCGCGCCGGCTCGCCTCGCTCGACAGCGCCGGCTTCGCCCACGTGGCGCGCACCCGGACTCCGCTCGTGCGCAGCGGAGCCGAGGCAGCGCCGCTCGGCTCGGTGATGCACGTGCCGATCGAGCTGGGGCCGCGCCTCTACGGCGTGCTCACCGTGGGGCACGACCAGCCGGACCGCTTCGGGCCCGACGACCTCGACCTCCTGGTCAAGCTCGCTCGTTCGTCGGCTGCCGCGATCGCCAACGCGATCGACTATCAGCGCGAGCGCCGCATCGCGCGGGCGCTGACGCTCGGGTTCGTGCCCGAGTCGCTCCCCGAGCTGCAGGGGTACGAGACCGGGCTGCTCTATGCCCCGGCCGCCAACGAGCCCACGGGCGGGGACATCTACGGCGCATGGCCGGTCGGCGACGGCAACTCGGTGGCCGTGCTGGTGGGCGACGTCGCCGGCAAGGGCGTCGAGACCGCCGCGCTGAGCGCGATGGTCCGCTTCTTCATCGAGGCGCGGAGCTGGGACGCCCTCTCCCCGGCGAAGGTCTTCGACCAGGCGAACGCGATGCTGCTGGGCCGCCTCCCCCCGGACACGTTCGTGACCGCGTTCATGGGCATCCTCACGCGCGACTCGCTGCACTACTGCAACGCGGGGCACCTCCCGCCGCTGCACGTACGCGACGGAGCGGCGTCCCCGATCGCGAGCCACGGGCTTCCGCTCGGGGTCCAGGAGGACCAGGAGTACACGTCGGGCGAGCTGAGGCTCGAGCCCGGCGACATGGTGTTCGCGTACACGGACGGGCTGGTCGAGGCGCGCCGGAGGGGCGAGCTCTATGGCCAGGACCGGCTGGCGGCGCTCGTCGGGGCCGGCGCCGCCGGGGTCTCCCCGCAGGAGCTCGTGCGCGTGGTGCACGAGGACGTGGCCGCCTGGGCGGACGGGATCTCGGACGACGCCGTGGCCCTTGCCCTGCGCCGCGGCTCCTAGAGGCGGACCGCCGCCCCTTCCGCTTGAATGGCACGCGTGGAGCGCGGCGCATACGCACGGGCCGGGGTGGACCAGCTGCTGTCGGGCAACGCGGTCACCGCCCTGGTCGACGTCCTCGCGGGAATCCGCACCGGGCGGCCCTCGCGAGCCGCGCTCGAGAGCGGCCACTACGCGAACGTCCTGAAGATCGACGACCGGCGGGGCCTGGCCCTGTCGTGCGACAGCGTGGGCTCGAAGGTCATCGTCTGCGAGCAGCTCGGCCGCTACGACACGATCGGCATCGACCTGTTCGGGATGAACGCGAACGACGTGATCTGCGTCGGGGCGGACCCGATCGCGCTGCTCGACTACATAGCCGTCGAGGAGGCCAACCCCGAGGTGCTCGAGCAGATCGGCATCGGGCTGCGGGCGGGCGCCGAGCAGGCGGGCGTCGAGATCCCCGGCGGGGAGCTCGCGGTGCTGCCGGACGTCGTGAGGGGCCATCCCTCGCCGCGCGGCTTCGACCTCGTGGGCTTCTGCGTCGGGCTCGTGGACCTCGACGCCGTGATCACCGGCGAGACGATCGAGCCCGGTGACACGCTGATCGGGATCCCGTCGAGCGGCATCCACTCGAACGGCCTGAGCCTCGCCCGGAACGTGCTCACCGATCTCGACGAGGAGGTGGGCGGCGTCACGGTGGGCGACATGCTGCTCGAGCCGACCGTGCTCTACGTGAGGGCGATCCGCGACCTGCTCGACTCGGACGTGGACGTGCGCGGCCTGGCTCACATCACGGGCGACGGCTTCCTCAACCTGCTCCGCCTCGAGGCCGGCGCGGGCTACCGGATCGGCTCGCCGCTCCCGGTGCCGCGCGTGTTCGAGCTGATCGCCGAGCGCGGCGGCGTCGAGGACGCGGAGCTCTACGAGGTCTTCAACATGGGCTGCGGCTTCTGCGTCGTGGTGCCGAACGACGACGCGGACGCCGCGGTGGCCCTGCTCTCGGAGCACCACCCCGGCACCGCCGTGATCGGGCAGGCCACCACTGCCACGGGCGTAGTCGAGCTCCCGAAGCAGGGGCTCATCGGCCGTCGCGGCGAGGGCTTCCGGCTCGCCTCGTAGCTAGGCGGGCGCCCAGAGCTCGCCGAACAGGACCGGAACGCGCTTCACGCGCCACTCGCTCGCTAGCCGCCAGGCCTCCGCGCCGGCGCGCGGCCCCGGGAGGTCGCACACCGCCTCGAGCTCCACCGTCGCCATCGTCCCGAAGCGGCGAAGCGCGCCGGGCACGTCAGGGCGCTCCCCGGGCACCGGCTCCGCCCCCGCCGCGATCGCCGCTTTGCGCCACTCTTCATAGGAATGGTCGCCGCCGACCCAGCGATCGTCGCCGAGCCGCAGCGCCGGGAACTGGAGCCGCTCGACGCTCGAGCCGTGGCTCCCCTCGGTGGCGAGGCCGGCTTCTCGGGCCGCCTCCGTGATCGTGCGCGACTCCTCGAGGTCCGCCGCCGAAGCGCTCCAGGATCGCGTTCGACTCCAGGTCGATGCGGAAGCGCCGCACGTCGAGGCCCGCCCGGCGGGCCTCCTCCACGAGCGCCTCCGGCCCGTCAAGCTTCCGCCCGTGGCACATGAACCCCTCCCGGAGCGCGCGCAGGTAGCGCTCCGCCGCCTCGGGGCCCTGCTCGGCGGCGGCGGTGAACGCGATGCAGGCCGGATAGCTCGAGCGCGGCGGGTCGCCGGCCCACACGCGCGGGTCCACCGGCATCCCGGACTCGGCGGCGTGGCCCAGCCACGTCATGGCCAGCGCGGGCGGGTCCTCGAACTCGCGGGCGAGGCCGCCCATGACGTAGGTGATCTCCATGTCCGCGCCGAACTCCACCATGAGGCGTCGCAGGCGCGGCTCGGCCGCCCACGAGGCCGAGCATGCGGGGTCGGTGTGGTAGCTCACGCGTACAGGCACGAGAGAGCGGAAAATAGATGACGGTGATCGGCACGCTCATCGGAGAGCGGTACCGGCTCGAGGAAAAGATCGGAGCCGGGGGGATGTCGAGCGTCTACAGGGCGTTCGATCCCACGCTGGAGCGATGGGTCGCGATCAAGCTGATGCACCGCGACATCTCGGACGACCCGGACCAGCTCGAGCGGTTCCGGCGCGAGGCGCGGGCCGTCGCCCAGCTCAACCACCCGCACGTCGTGACCGTGATCGACGCGGGCGAGGACGAGGGCGCGCCCTACATCGTCTTCGAGTACGTGGAGGGCGAGACGCTGAAGGACCGGATCCGGCGGCTCGGCAGGCTCCCCGTCTCGGAGGCCGTGGCGTACGCGATCGAGATCGGCCGCGCGCTCGAGTGCGCGCACCTCAGCCGGCTCGTGCACCGCGACGTGAAGCCCCAGAACGTGCTGATCGACCGCGACGGGCGCGCCAAGGTCACGGACTTCGGGATCGCGCGGTCGCTGGAGGCGCAGGGCCTCACGGCTACCGGGCGGGTGCTCGGCACGACCGACTACGTGTCGCCCGAGCAGGCGCTGGGCCACGAGGTCGGCGGCCAGTCGGACATCTACTCGCTCGGGATCGTGCTGTACGAGATGCTCACCGGGGAGGCGCCCTTCAAGGCGGACACCCAGGTGGCGGTGGCGATGAAGCACGTGCGCGACCCGCTCCCGGACGTCCAGCGCCGCCGGCCCGAGATCTCGGCCGCCCTCGCCGCGGTCGTGGAGCGCTCCACCGCCAAGGAGACGCAGAACCGCTACCCGGAGGTCGGCGAGATGGTGCACGACCTCGAGGAGGTGCTCGCGATCGAGGCGGCGCGCACCGGGGAGGCCACCGGCGAGGCCACGACCGTGCTCAAGTCGCTCTCGGGCGACACCGCCGACTTCGCCCCGAGCCGGCTGCGCCGTCCCCGGCGCGCGCTCGCCCTGACCCTGCTGGTGCTCGCCGCGCTCGCGGGCACCGGGATCTTCCTCGCGGCGCGCACGGAGAAGGGCACCGGCGGGTCCGTGGTGAAGAAGCCGGCCGAGCTCAACGAGGTGCGGCTCGCGGGCGACGCCGCGAGCGACTACGACCCGGAGGGCGACAACCGCGAGTCGCCCGACGCCACCCGGAACGCCATCGACGGCAACGGCGGCACGAACTGGGGCACCGAGACCTACCAGGGCGGCTTCGAGGGCAGCAACAAGTCCGGCGTGGGGCTCTACGTGGACGCCGGGCGGCCGATCGAGGCGCGCGGGCTGACCCTCGCGACCGCGACGCCGAGGTTCAGGGCCGCCGTCTACGCCTCGGAGACCGTGCCCGCGAACCTGCGCGGCTGGACGAGCGTGAGCCCGGTGGAGACCGTGAAGCAGGACCACACCTTCCGGATCCAGACGCGCGGGCGCCTGTACCGCTACTACCTGCTGTGGATCAGCGGCCTGCCGGAGGGCGGCAAGGCCCAGGTGCAGGAGCTCGCGCTGCTGCGCTGAGCGCTACGGGACCTCGGGGTCGACCGGCTCGAGCGTCTCCTCCTCCTCGAGCACGCCGATCACGAGCACCACGTCGCTGCCCTCCTCCACCTCGGTGCCGGAGGCCGGGCGCTGCTCGATCACGACCCCGTCCTGGCTCGGGTCGGTCACGGTCCGCTCCTGCGAGGTGGCCCCCAGGCCGGCCCGGCTCAGACGGTTGCGGGCGTCGTCCTCGCTCAGCCCCACCACGTCGGGCACGTCCACCTGCGGGCGGCCCGTGGAGACCGTGATCGTGACCGTCTCGCCGCGCGCGACGCTCGAGCCGCCCTCGGGGCTCTGCGAGATCACGTCGCCCTCCGGCTCGTCCGACTCCTGCTCCTCGACCGTCACGCCGAAGTTCTCGTCGCGCAATCGGGCCTCGGCCGACTCGCGCGAGAGGCCCGACCACGTCCGGAACCGTCACCTGCTCGGGGCCGCGGCTCACGATCAGGCGCACGCGCGTGCCCTTCGTGACCTCCGTGCCCTCGCCGGGCACGGTCCTGATCGCGAAGTCCTCGCGCACGCGCTCCGAGAACTCGCGGTCGATCGTGACCCTGAGGCCGGCGTCCTCCAGCTCGTCGACGGCCTGGCCCTGGCGGAGGTTCGCCACCGGTGGCACCAGCACGTCGCCGGGGCCGCCCGAGGCCTCCAGGGTCACCGTCGCGCCCTCCTCGGCCTCCTCGCCCGCGTTCGGGTCCTGGTCGACGACCTGGTCGAACGGCTGCGAGCTCTGCACCCGCTCGGTCTCGACCTCGAAGCCCGCCCGCTCCATGATCGCGCGCGCCTCCACGAGCTGCTTCCCGGTCACGCGCGGCACGTCGCGCTTGTCCGCGGCGAGCGTGCCGCTCAGGACGAGGTACAGGAGCACGGCCAGAAGCGCCAGCGCCAGCGCGCCGATCGCCCACCACCACCAGCGCCGCTCCCGCCGCTCCTCCTCGGGCTCGGTCACCGGCGCCACGACCGGCGCGGCCGTCGTGCCGGCCACCCGGGTGGCGGCGGTCGGGTCCTCCGTGGGGAGCGCGATCGCGCCGAAGGAGGCCGTGTCCTGGCCGCCGTTGTCGCCCGACTCGATCTGCGTGCGCGCCGCCTCGAGCGCCGACGCGAGGTCCTCCGCGCTCTGCCAGCGCTGGGCCGGGTCCTTGGCGAGCGCCGCCATGACCACCGCCTCGAGCGCCGGGTGCACGTCGGGGCGCCACTGCGAGATCGGCGCCGGCGGCTCCGACAGGTGCTTGAGGGCGATCGCCACGGCGCTGTCGCCGTCGAACGGCAGCCGCCCGGCGAGCATCTCGTAGAGCATCACGCCGATCGAGTAGAGGTCCGAGCTGGCCGTGACGGCATGGCCCTGGGCCTGCTCCGGCGAGAGGTACTGGGCCGTGCCCATGATCGAGCCGGTCTCCGTCATCTCCGACGCGCCGGCGCGCGCGATGCCGAAGTCCGTGACCTTCGCGTGGCCGTTCCCGTCGACGATCACGTTGTGCGGCTTGAAGTCCCGGTGGATGACGCCGTGCCGGTGGGCGAACCCGGCCGCGTTGAGGATCTGCACCCCGAGGTCGATCACGCGCTCCTGCGCGAGCGGCGCCTCCGAGGTCACGATGTCCTTCAGCGAGCGCCCCTCGAGGAACTCCATCGCGATGTAGTAGGTGCCCTCGTGCTCGCCGCGGTCGAAGACGCCCACGACGTTCGGGTGGTTGAGGCCGGCGGCCGACTTGGCCTCGCGCCTGAACCGCTCCACGAACTCCTGGTCCTGGGCGAAGCGCCGGTGGAGCACCTTGATCGCGACCCGGCGGCCGAGGTGCGTGTCCTCGGCGCAGTACACGTCGGCCATCCCGCCGGAGCCGATCCGCTCGAGGATCCGGTAGCGCCCGTCGACGACCGTGTTGCCGGCCACCTCGGTCATCCGGCGCCTCCGCCGAGCAGCGCCTCGAGCACCGACTTGGCGATCGGGGCCGCGACCGTCCCGCCCTGGCCGGTGGTGCGCTCCACCGTCACCGCGATCGCCATCTCCGGGTCCTCGACCGGCGCGAACGCGATGAACCACGGCTGCGTGAACTCGCGGTTCGCGCCCACCTCGGCCGTGCCGGTCTTGCCCGCCACCCGGATGCCCGCGAGCGCGCCGGCGGTGCCGGTGCCCTCCTCGACGACGCGGCTCATCATTCCGGTGAGCTGCTGCGCCGTCTCCGGCTTCATCACGACGGCCTGGAGGTCGGGCTCGATCGTCTCCTTCACGCGCCCGTCCTTCTGGACGATCCGGTCGGTGAGGCGCGGCTTCATCAGCCGGCCGCCATTCGCCACCGCGGCGGCCACCTGCGCCATCTGGAGCGGGCCGGAGCGGATCTCGCCCTCGAGGCCGCCCTGGCCGATGGCGACGCGCCCGACGTCGAAGCCGTCGTCCACGTAGTCGCCCTCGCCGTTCAGGATGCCGCTCGGGATCATCTGCGTGCTCGGGTAGTCGAGCTGCGGGTCCTCGTAGAAGCCGAAGCGGCGCATGTACTCCACCATCCGCTCCCGGCCGAGCCGCTCGCCGACCTGGGCGAACACCGTGTTCACCGAGTTCGTGAGCGCGTCGGTGAACGAGATCGGGCCGAAGTCCTGACCGCCCGAGTTCTCGAGCGGCACGCCGCTGATCGTCCTCGGCGATGACCCGTCGATCACCGTCTCGGGCTTCACGGTGCCGGTGTCGAGTGCCGCCGCGGCCGTCACCACCTTGAAGGTCGAGCCCGGCGGGTAGAGCTCCTGCGTCGTGCGGTTGAGGAGCGGCTGGTCCGGGTTGTCCTCGAACTGGCCGATCTGGTCGGGAATGGCGTTGGGGTCGTACTCCGGGATCGAGACCATCACGCGCACCTTGCCGGTCTTCGGCTCGATCGCCACCACGGCTCCCTTGCGCCCGGCGAGCCCGTTCACGGCCGCCTCGGTGCCCGCCACGTCGAGGTTCGTGACCACGTCGTTGCCCTCGCGGTCGCGGCTCTCGAGGCCGGCCAGGATCGATTCGAACTCGTCCTCGTCGCCCGTCAGGTCGTCGTCGCGGCTCAGCTCGAGGCCGCGGCGGCCGTTCAGCAGATAGGAGAAGCCCACCGGATGTCCAAACCGCGACCCGCTGGGATAGGTGCGGGTGTAGACCCGGTTCTCCCCGCGGCCCCGGCCGACGCTGCGGGCGAGCCTGGTGCGGCCGTCGCGGGCCAGGATCAGCCCGCGCGGGATGCGCTGCTCCTCGATCAGCGGGCGCCGGTTGTTCGGGTTGTCGGTGAGCGAGTCGGCCTCGAGCACGGTCCAGCGCGACGTGAACACGAGCAGCAGCCCGAACAGCAGCGCGAAGACCCCGAACATCTGGACGATCTGGCGGTTCACGCGCTCACACCAGCCCGCCGCGCCGCCGCGCCTCGGAGCGCGCGTGGTCGGAGACGATCAGGAGGAGCGCGAGCAGGACCATGTTGGCCACGATCGAGCTGCCTCCGTACGAGACGAAGGGGAGCGTCACGCCCGTGAGCGGGATCACGCGGGTCACGCCGCCGACGATCACGAACACCTGGAACGCGAGCACCGCGGTGAGCCCGGTGGCGAGCAGCTTCGAGAACCCGTCGCCCGCGGACAGCGCCGTGCGGAAGCCGCGGTACACGAGCAGCAGGTAGGCGCCGATGAGGCCGGCGGCGCCGAACAGCCCCGCCTCGTTCGCGAGCACCGCGTAGATCAGGTCCGTGTGCGCCGCGGGCAGCAGGGTCGTGCCGCCCGGCACCTCGAGCAGCGCCTGGCCGAAGCCCTGCCCGAACAGCCCTCCGTCGGCCTGCGCGAACAGCGACTGCGAGAGCTGGTAGCCCTGGCAGTTCACGAACTCCGTGACCTCGCCCGTGCTCGGGCAGCGCACGCGCTCCTGCGAGAACGGGTCGAGCCAGACCTGCACGCGGTCATGGACGTGCGAGATGTTCTCCGCCAGGAAGAACGCGCCGCCGAAGAACATCGTGGACCCCACGCCGATCAGCGACAGCCTCCCGGTGGCCACGTAGAGCAGCGCCAGGAAGCCGCCGAAGAACATCAGCGAGCTCCCGAGGTCGCGGATGATGATCAGCATCAGCATCGCGAGGCCCCAGACGAGGAGCAGCGGGCCGAAGTGCTTCGGCGACGGCCGGTCGCGGATCACCGCCGCGAACGAGAAGAGGAAGACGGCGAGCAGCAGCGAGCCGGCCAGGCCGAGGCCGAGGACGGCGATCCCGAGCAGCGTGAGCACCGCCGGGATCCCCCACAGGATCAGCTGGCGCTTGTAGGGCAGCGGCCGCAGGCGCGGCCGCACGAGTATGTCCCCCGTCTCGCGCAGGTAGCTCGCGAGGAAGACGATGATCCCGAGCTTCGCGAACTCCGCCGGCTGGAACTGGATCGGACCCACCTTGATCGCCAGGAACGCCCCGTTCACCTGGGCGCCGATGCCGGGCAGCCGCGGCATCAGGAGCAGCCCGATGCTGGCGGCCGCGATCAGGTACCGGTAGCGCTCCAGCACGTGGTGGTCCTCGACCAGCAGGATCGTCACGCAGAAGAAAGCGAGCCCCACCACGAACCACTGCGCCTGCTCGCGCGCCAGCTCCGCGTCGAGCCGGTAGATGAGCACCAGCCCGATCCCGGCGAGCGCGGCGGCCAGCGGGAACATGTACGGGTCCGCGTCCGGCAGGCGCGCGCGGATGAACAGGTGCGCCAGCACGCACAGGCCGAGGAAGAAGGCGCCGTAGGTGAGCGTCGCGTCCGAGACGTTCTCAGTGCGGGTGGCGAGCACGGCCGCGAAGCCCGCCGCCACGATCAGCGACACCGGCAAGAGCCCGAAGAGCTCCCGCGAGCGGGCGGACATCAGCGCGAGGCTCCGGCGTCGAGCCGGCCCTGCTCGAGCGCCCTCACCAGGTCCACGGCGTCGTCGCGGCTGCGCCACTCGTGGTCGAGCACGCGCTCGCGGCGCGCGGCGGGGATCGCGCGTGCGGGCATGCCGCTCGCGTAGTCCTCCTCGTAGAGGTCGATCCCGAGCGGCAGCTCGTACGGGATGCCCTTGTAGACCGTCACGAGGCCGCCGTCGTTCGTCCCGATGAAGTACACCTGCCGGCTCAGCAGGAAGAGTCCGCCGGCCACCGCCCCCACGAGGAGCAGCAGCACGGCCACACGCGCGGCGGCGCGGCCAGGCCCGCGCTGGCGGCGCGGCGCGCGCGCGGGGGCGGGCGCGGACGCGGGCGCGGCGGGCGCCGGCCGGTGGATCACCGTCGCGTCGGCGGGGAGATCGTCGACCGTCATGCCGACGATCGTGTCCTCGTCCGCCGGGGCGGGCGCGGCGGGGGCGGCCGTGGCCGCCGCCGGCTCTCCCTCGCCGAGGCGGAACAGGATGACCGTGATGTTGTCCTTGCCGCCGCTCTGGTTCGCGGCGCGCACGAGCGCCTCGGCTGCCTCGTCGAGCGAGGCCGCGGAGCGGACGATCGACGCGACCTCCTCGTCCGAGATCATCGACGTGAGGCCGTCGGAGCAGATCAGGAAGACGTCGCCGTCGCGGACCGTGAGCGTGTAGGTGTCCACCTCCACGTCCGGCTCCGGGCCGAGCGCGCGCGTGATGATCGAGCGCTGCGGGTGGTGCTCGGCGGCCTCGGCGGTGATCTGGCCGCTGCGCTCCAGCTCGGCCACGAGCGAGTGGTCGCGCGTGAGCTGCTCCAGCTCGCCCTTCGCGCATCCGGTACGCGCGGCTGTCGCCCACGTGGGCCAGGCTCACCTCGTCGCCGTGGACCTTGGCGAGCGTGAGCGTCGTGCCCATGCCTCGGCGCGACTCGTCGGCCACGGCGAGCTCGTAGATGCGGCGGTTGGCCGCTCGCACGATCTCGGCGAGCTGGGCCTCGGCGGGCTCTGTCGACTCCGGAGCTGCCTCCACCGCCTCGACCGCCACCGCGGAGGCGACCTCGCCGGCCTTGGCGCCGCCCATCCCGTCCGCGACCGCGAACAGCGGCGGGCTCACGAACAGCGAGTCCTCGTTCGCGGTCCTCTGACGGCCAACGTCGGTCCGGCCGGCCTGCTCGACGATGCTAAGCGGCACCGGCTACTCCTCGTAGCGGTATTCGCTGTCGCCGATCCGGATCGTGTCCGCCATGCCGAGCCGCTCCGCCTTCTTCACCTGGCGGCCGTTCAGGTAGGTGCCGTTCGTCGAGCCCATGTCCTCGAGGTACATGAACCCGCCGCGACTGAAGATCCGCGCGTGCGCGGACGACGCGAACGGGTCGTCCACGGGTATGTCGGCTCCGTCGGAGCGGCCGAAGGTCGCGCCCTCGCCCACGTCGAAGGTCGTGCCCGGCTCGTGGCCCATCGCTGCGACCACCTGGAGCCGCGGGGAGACGCCTGCGCGCAGGTCCGGGTCCGCGGAGCGGTCGCGCGGGCGCGGGCCCGGCGTCTCCACCGGCTCGGCCGCGGCAGGGGTGCCCCCGTAGCGGGCGAGATCGCGCATGGCGCTGCGCGCCACCCACAGGAGGAACAGATAGAGGACGGCAAGAAAGCCGAACTTCAGCGCTACGGCGAGCGGCTCGTCCATCGGCTAGTCGAGCTCGAAGGTCAGGTCCGTGACGCCCACGGTGATCTGGTCACCCGGCCGGAGCGCCTGCTGGTCCACGCGGCGCCCGTTGACCTTGATCCCGTTGGTCGAGCCGAGGTCCACGATCTGCCACCCCTCGTCCCCGCGGCGCAGCTCGGCATGCCTGCGGGAGATGTTCGGGTCCGAGATCACGAGGTCGGCCTCGCGGCTGCGGCCGATCACTACGCGGCTCCCGCTCAGCACGTTCCGCCTGCCGCCGCCCACCAGCAGCGCCTGGCGCCGGTCCTGGGCCGGCTCGATCCGCCTGGCGTCCTTGCTCGGCGAGTACACCATCGTGTGGCCGAAGTCGCCGGCCGACGGCGCGGGCGCGGCCGGGCCGGCCTCCTCCCGCTCCTCCTCCGGCTCGGCCAGCAGCTGGGCCTGGATGCCGAACTCGCCCAGGTCGAGCCGCTCGTCCGTGTGGAACTCGACCTGCGGGCGCGTGGACAGCGCGAACGACTCCTGGCGCGCGTGCTCGAGCAGGTAGTCGGACAGCTCCTTCCGGAGCGCGGGCTCGTAGCTCGTGAACTGCTCGCGGTCCTTCGGCGAGAGGAAGACGCGGTAGTGATTCGGCACGTACACGCGCGAGACGGAGGCCATCTGGTTGTCCTCCATCTCCTTGGCGAGCTTGTGGGCGAGCTCCACCGGCTGCACGCTCGTGCGGAACGCGCGTCCGAAGGCGCCCTCCACGAGGCCGCCGAGCTTCGCTTCCAGGTTGCGCAACATGCTCATGCCGTCTCGCAGGGTAGTCCTAAGCCGTTGTCACACGCGGCGCTCGCCACGGCTCCTCGGACCTACCCACGTGAGCCGCGACCACGACCACCATCGCGGCCGCGATGCTGCCCGCCACGCCACCCCGGGCGTGGTCGAGGGCCACGTCGGCGGCGAGGGCGTCGCCCAGCGCCACATGGGCGGCCACGAGGCCGGCGGCGACCAGCCCGGCGCCGATCAGGTCAACGGCGACCCAGCGAGCCCGCACCACGAGCGCGAGCGCGATGGCGCCCGCGATCCAGACGAACACCGGGGCGATCGCGGGCGTCGTCAGGAGCGGCTGAAGCGCGTCGGACGCGGCCGCGGAGATGGAGCCCTCCCAGGCCTGGCGCCCGAGCGTGCCGTCAGGCGACCCGAACAGGAGCGCCCGCCCGGTGAGCGCCTCGCCCACGAGCAGCCACCAGAGCCCTGCCGCGGCCAGGCCGGCGCGGCGAGCGGCGGTCGGCGCGAGCGCAGCGACCCCGACGAACGCGGGCGCCAGGGCGATCGTCCCGAGCAGCGGCGCGATCACGGGAACCGACCAGAGCACCCCGGCGCGCGGAAGGAGGAAGGGCACGGGCAGCGCCGCGGCGGCGAGGACGAGGGCCGTGCCCTGCATGTCCGCGCCGGGGGAGACGAGCCATGCGCACAGGGCGATGACCGACAGCAGCCAGCCGATCCGTGGGAGGACGGCGGTCGCGAGCGCCGCGAGGCCGGCGGCCACCAGCGGCGAGAACGACGGGTCGGGGCCGAGCCCGAGGATGCAGGCGAGCACGAGGCCGCCCGCCGCGAGCCCCGCCGCCGCGCGCTCGCGCAGCGGGAGCGCCGGGCGCTCTTCGCCCGGAAGCCCGGACGCCGCACGAGGTCCGAAGAAGGAGCGGCGGCGGGCTGTCGTGGCCAGGCCCACGCGCTTCAGGGTCGCCGGCTCCACCAGGCCGCCCTCGTCGGCGAGCTGGGACTCGGCGGCCCGCAGCTCGGTGCGGAGCCGCGCCGGGGCGGGGCGGTGGACCGGGTCGACCTCGAGCGCGTCGTCGATCGTGTCGCAGAGGTCCAGCGGGAGATCGCGGCGGAGCGACGCCAGGCGGGGCAGCGGCTTGCCCAGGCGGCGGGCGGTTGCCGCCGGGCCGCCTGCCTTCACGGGGTTGGTGCCGGTCCAGGCCTCGTACAGGGTCAGGGCGAGCGAGTAGACGTCGCAGGCCGGCGTCACGCGGACGCCCTCGGCCTGCTCGGGCGCCATGTAGGCGAGCGTGCCCACCACGTCGCCCGTGTGGGTGAGCGGGTCCCCGGTCGCCACGTGAGCCACGCCGAAGTCGGCGAGCTTGGCGAAGCCCGCGCCCGCGGCGGGCTCGGCCAGCACCATCACGTTCTGCGGCTTCACGTCGCGGTGGATCACCCCGCGCGCGTGCGCGTGCTCGAGCGCCTCGCAGAGGGCGGCGCCGATTCTCGCGACGTCCCGGTCCGAGATGGCGCCCGCCTCGGTCAGCTCCGCGAGCGTTCGGCCCCGAACGAGCTCCGAGACCAGGAAGACGTCGTCCTCGTCGGAGGCCAGCTCGTAGATCGCCACGATCCCGGGGTGGTTCAGGCGCGCCGCGGCCCGGGCCTCGCGCTCCACGCGCTCGCCGCCCCCGCGCTCGCGCGGGATCACCTTGACGGCGACCTCGCGCTCCAGCTTCTCGTCCCAGGCGAGCCACACCACGCCGAACGCGCCCGCCCCGAGGCGGCGCTCCATTCGGTAGCGACCGAGGATCAGATGCGCGCCAGAGCCGCCGGAAAGCCTTTGTGTAGGGTCCGAACCTCCCAGCGGGAGCGTGCCGCGTTCATCCGTGAAGCCTGTTTCGGAACGTCTCATCCCAGTTTCGTGTTCGGTTTCCGGGAGAGCGCGTCCTGCCCCCCGTTCATACTCCCATCGACCCGCGTACGACGCGTGCCCAGCGCTAGGAGCGATTCGCCTGTCCTTCCTCGACGAACCGGACGAGCCTGCACGTAGGCCGCCGCGCCGCCCGCCACGCGGCCCTTCGACCGACCGGCAAACGCTGATGGTCCGCCGGACCATAGCCATCGGCGGCGGCCTGCTCCTGTTCATTCTCGTCGTCCTGCTCTTCCGCGGGTGCCTCGACGCGCGCAAGGAGCGCGCGATGGAGGACTACGTGCGCGACTCGAACGAGCTCGTCGAGCTCTCGAAGGCGGAGAGCCGCACGCTGTTCGACATCCTCCAGGCGCCCGAGGCCGACCAGCAGGCGGTGAGCCGGGAGAACCAGGTGAACGGGCTCCGCGCCGACTCCGCGACGCTGGCCGACCGCGCGCGCGACCTCGACGTGCCCGGCGAGTTCTCGAGCGCCCACGACTACTTCCAGGAGGGCGCTCGACCTGCGCCGCGACGCGCTCGGCGATCATCGCCGACGAGCTGCCGGGCGCGCTCGCGCAGGAGGAGCGCCGCAGAGCACGGAGCGGATAGCGCAGATGATGCAGGTGCTCTCCGCGAGCGACGTGCTGCTCCGGGCGCGCTTCGCGCCGGCACTGACGGAGGCACTCGACTCCGCCGGAGTGAACGCCGAACCGGCCGGGCGCGGTCGCGCTCACGTTCGTGGAGGACCTCGACTGGGTGAACCCGGACTTCGTCGCCGACGAGATCGCGGGCATCCGCGGCACCGACGGCACCGCCGCGCCGGGCCTGCACGGCAACGGCCTCGGCACGGTCTCGCTCGCCGGCGTGGCGCTCACGCCGGGCGGCTCGGCCACCGTCCCGCTCGCGCAGGACGCGGCCTTCGACGTCCAGGTGGTGAACCAGGGCGAGAGCACGGAGACCGACGTGCGCGTGACCGTCACCGTCGGCAGCGGCGGTGACGCGCTCGAGCTCGAGGAGACGATCGACGAGATCGCCGCCGGCGAGGCCAAGACGGCGACGATCCCGCTCTCCGAGCAGCCGCCCACGGGCCAGAACGTGGGCATCACCGTCCGCGTCGAGCCCGTGCCCGGCGAAGAGGTCACGGACAACAACGAGGCCGAGTTCACGGTCATCTTCACCAGCTGAGCGAGCCGGTACCCTCGCGCGCGTGGACGATCTCAACTCGACGCAGGGCATCGTCGCCCTCGCCGCTGCCGGCGTCGGAGCGGTCGCGCTGGTGTGGCTCGTCGTGCTGAGCATGAAGCTCCGGAGGCTGCGCGCGGCGCAGCGCACGATCCTCGGAGGAGAGAGCACCGACCTGGCGGCGCACGCGGCCTCGCTCCAGGACGCGTTCGTCCAGCTGCGCGACTGGGTGGAGGAGGTGGCGTCCGGGCTCGAGTCGCGGGTGGGCGGCGCCGAGAGCCGGATGGACGGCTGCATCGCGCACACGTCGGTGGTCCGCTACGACGCGATGAACGAGCTGTCGGGCCAGCAGTCGAGCACGGTCGCGCTGCTCGACGAGCGCCGTACCGGGGTCGTGATCTCCTCGATCCTGCACCGTGACCAGGCGCGGCTCTACGTCAAGCAGGTGCGCGAGGGAAGCCCCGAGTTCGAGCTGTCGCCCGAGGAGCAGCAGGCCGTCGAGGAAGCGATGGCAGGGACGCCCGCGGGCGCCTGATGCGCGTCGCGTACCTCGGGCCCCCCGGGACCCACAGCGAGGAGGCGCTGCGCGCGTCGGCCCCGCCGGACGTCGAGGCCGTTCCGCTCCCCACGATCTACGACGCGGTGATGGCGGTCGAGGAGGGCACGGTCGACCGGGCCGTGGTGCCGATCGAGAACGCGCTCGAGGGAAGCGTGGCGGTGACGCTCGACACGCTCGCCACCGAGGCGCAGGGCGTGCGCATCGCGGCCGAGGTGGTGCACCCGATCCACCACTGCGTGGTCGCGCGCACCGAGCTGTCGCTGTCCGCCGTCGAGCGCGTGGTGTCGCACCCGCAGGCCACGGCGCAGTGCGCGCACTTCCTGCGCGAGCACCTGCCGAACGCCGAGCACGTGAGCGCCCCCTCCACCGCCGACGCCGTGATGAGCGTGTGCAAGTCGGAGGAGCCCGTGGTGGCGCTCGGCTCGAGCCTCGCCGCCCAGCTCTACGGCTGCCACATCGTCGCGACCAACGTCGAGGACCACCCCGACAACGTGACCCGGTTCGTCTGGCTCGCGCCCGCCGGCGACGTCGAAGAGCCCGGCGCGGACCCGAAGACGTCGATCGTCTTCTGGGGCGGCGGCGACCAGTCGCCCGGCTGGCTCGTGGACGTGCTGAACGAGTTCTCGAACCGCGGCGTGAACCTCACCCGCATCGAGTCGCGGCCGCGGCGGACCGGGCTCGGGCACTACTACTTCGTGCTCGACCTGGAGGGCACGACGGGCAGCGAGCCGGTGCGAGAGGCGCTCGCCGGTGTGGCCGGGCGCGTGGAGGAGGTGCGGGTGCTCGGCTCTTACGGGCGGCCGCCCTGGCTAAACTGAGCGCACCGTGGCGGTACGGGCACGCGTGTCTTTCACGACCGAGCCGGGTGACGTAGAACCAGGCCCTCCCCTCGCGCTGCCCGGGGCCGGCCGGCCTGAGCAGCGCGCCACGTCTCCCGGCCGGGTCCTCGTGCTCAACGCGTCGTACGAGCCGATCAACGTCTGCACCGTCCGGCGCGCGGCGGTCCTGATCCTCAAGAACCGCGCCGAGATCCTCGAGAAGAGCGACTGGGCGCTCCACTCGGAGAACCTGACGCTCGACCGTCCCGTGGTGATCCGGCTGCTCACCTACGTCCGGATCCCGCGCGACGCGCACCGCCGCAAGATCACCCGCCGCGCGGTGTTCGCGCGCGACCGCTGGACCTGCCAGTACTGCGGCCACGAGCGCGGCAACCTCACCGTGGACCACGTGATCCCGCGCTCGAAGGGCGGCCCCTCCACCTGGGAGAACATCGTGACCTGCTGCGCGCCCTGCAACCGCCGCAAGGGCGACCGCCTGCCGAAGCAGGCGAACATGGTGCCCGCGCGTGCCCCGAAGGCGCCCAACCCGGCGATCTTCATCCACGTGGCCGCGCCCACGATCCCGCCGGTGTGGAAGCGATACCTGGTGGTCGCGGCCTGATGGAGGAAGAGGACCGCGCCGCAACACTGGGTGAGCTGCGCAGCACCCGCCGCTGGCTCGCGGTCGCGGCCGTGTGGGCCGTGGCCGCCACCGCTCTCGCGGTGATCGCCCTGCTCGAGGCGAACCAGGAGGACGACACGGCCCGCACGCAGGCCGCCGGCGAGCTCGGGCGGGTGCAGCGCGGGCTCAACGAGCGCATCGACGAGCTCGAGTCGCGGATCGACGAGCTGGCGACCTCCGAGGACGTGTCGAACCTCGACGACAGGCTGGGCGAGCTCGAGGGGCGGCGCCGACCAGATCCAGAGCGGCAACGAGCGCCTCTCGGGCCGGGTCGACGATCTCGAGACGCGCGTCGAGGAGCTCGAGCAGGCGAGCGAGGAGCAGCCGACCGAAACCGCCCCCTGATCGGCCAGGCTGGCCGACTACCCGGTCTGCTTCAATAGCCGGACCAGGGAAAGGAGGTGGTCCGAGCTTGACTGACAGATTTCTTGGGACCCTGGAGGTGTCCGGCCGCTAGACGACCGGTGCTGGGCCCCGTCGAAGCGGAGTCCAACCGTGGCACCGTCGGCGGATCTGGCCGGGGTTGGTCCCGCCGGCCGCAGTAGAGATCAGCCGATCGCGTCCAGCAGAAAATGAGGGGCGTCCCGAGAGGGGCGCCCCTCTGTTATTCGGGCGCCTCTTCCGGAGTGGCGTCGGGCTCTGTGCCGGGCTCGGCCACGGGCTCGTGCCGGTGTCCGTGTCGATCTCGACCTGCGCGGAGGTGTCCGCCGCGCTCTCCATCACGAGCGCCACCGCGCTGACCGTGTCGTCCTCGCGCAGGTTCATCACGCGCACGCCCTGGGCCGGCCGGCCCTGCTTCGAGATCCCCTTCACCGAGGTGCGCTGGACCATCCCGGCCTGTGAGATGAACACGAGGTCGTGGTGCTCGCGCACGATCAGCGCGCCGGCGAGGCCGCCCTTCTTCTCGGTCAGCCCGATCGTCTTCACGCCCATCGAGCCGCGCCCCTTGACCGGGTACTCCTCGATCGCGGTGCGCTTGCCGTAGCCGTTCTCGGTGACCACCAGCAGCTCGGTGTCCGGGCGCACCACGTCCATCGCGAGCACGCAGTTGTCGCCGCGCGACACGTTCATGCCCTTCACGCCGCCGGTGTCGCGGCCCATCGACCGCACCTGGTCCTCGTTGAAGCGCGCCGCCTGGCCGGAGCGCGACACCATGATGATGTCGTCGTCCCCGCTGGTCCGGCGAACGGCCACGAGCTCGTCGTCGTCGCGGACCTTGATCGCGATGATGCCGTCGGCCTTGATCGGCGTGTTGTAGGCGAGGAACTCCGTCTTCTTGATCTGGCCCTTCTTCGTCGCGAACACGAGGTACTTGCCCTCGGTGAAGTCGCGCGTGGCCTGGACCGCCTGCACGCGCTCGTCCTGGCGCAGCGGCAGCAGGTTGACGAGCGCGCGGCCCTTCGCCGTGCGCTGGGCCTCGGGCAGCTCGTAGACCTTCTGCCGGTAGACCTTCCCGCGGTTCGTGAAGAACAGCAGGTAGTCGTGCGTCGAGCTGACGAAGAGGTGCTCGATGTAGTCCTCGTCCTTCATGTCCATCCCGGTGACGCCGATCCCGCCGCGCTTCTGCTGGCGGTAGGTGGCGAGCGGGAGGGTCTTGATGTAGCCCGAGCGCGTGATCGCGATGACCATCTGCTGGTCGGCGATCAGGTCCTCGATGTCGATCTCGTCCTCGGAGTGGGTGATCTGCGTGCGGCGGTCGTCGCCGTAGCGGTCGCGGACCTCGAGCAGCTCCTCGCGGATCAGCGCCCTGACCTTGGCCTCGTCGCCCAGGATGTCGCGCAGCCACTTGATGCGCTCGACGACGTCGGCGTGCTCCGTCTTGATCTCGTTCGTCTGGAGCGCGGTGAGGCGCTGGAGGCGCAGGTCGAGGATCGCCTGGGCCTGGATGCGCGAGAGCTCGAAGCGCTCCATCAGCCCGTCGCGCGCGACGTCGGGATCGCTCGAGGCGCGGATCAGCTCGATGACCGCGTCGATGTTCTCGATCGCGATCAGCAGGCCCTCGAGGATGTGGAGGCGGGCCTCCTTCTCGCGCAGCTCGTACTTCGTGCGCCGCACGATGATGTCGGTCTGGTGGTCGACGTAGTTCTTGACGATCGGCAGCAGGCCGAGCGTCCGCGGAACGCCGTCCACCAGCGCGACCATGTTCACGCCGAAGGTCGTCTGGAGCTGGGTGTGCTTGTAGAGCTTGTTGAGGACGACCTTCGGGATCACGTCCCGCTTCAGCTCGATGACCAGCCGGATCCCCTGCTTGTCCGACTCGTCGCGGAGGTCTGAGATCTCCTTGAGCCGGCCGTTCTGGACCTGCTCGACGATCTTCTGCATCAGGCCGCTGCCGTCGCCGCGCCCGTCGCCCTTGTAGACCTGGAAGGGCATCTCGGTGACGATGATGCGCTCCTTGCCGCGCTCCATCGGCTCGATGTGCGCCCGGCCGCGCACGACCACGCGGCCGCGGCCGGTCTCGTACGCGTCGCGGATCCCGCCGTGCCCGACGATGATGCCGCCGGTCGGGAAGTCCGGGCCCTTGATGTGCTTCATCAGGCCCGTCGACGTCGATCTGCGGGTCGTCGATGTAGGCGACGACCGCGTCGATCGCCTCGTTCAGGTTGTGCGGCGGGATGTTCGTGGCCATCCCGACCGCGATGCCGGACGAGCCGTTCACCAGCAGGTTCGGGAAGCGCGACGGCAGGACGAGCGGCTCCTGCCTCGACTCGTCGTAGTTCGGGCCGAACTCGACGGTGTCCGCGTCGATGTCGCGGAGCATCTCCGTGGCGAGCCGCGACAGGCGCGCCTCGGTGTACCGCATGGCCGCCGGCGAGTCGTTGTCGATCGAGCCGAAGTTGCCCTGCGGGTCGATCAGCGGGTACCGCATCGCGAAGTCCTGGCCGAGGCGGACCAGGGCGTCGTAGATCGCGGAGTCGCCGTGGGGGTGGTAGTTCCCCATGACGCCGCCGACGACGTTCGCGCACTTGCGGTGCGGGCGCCCGGGCTGGAGCCCGGAGTCGTACATCGAGTAGAGGATCCGGCGGTGCACCGGCTTGAGGCCGTCGCGCACGTCCGGCAGCGCCCGTCCCACGATCACGCTCATCGCGTAGTCGAGGTACGAGGAGCGCATCTCCTCCTCGAGCCCGCGTGGCTCGATGTTCCCGCCTGTCAGCTGATCGATGCTCATCTCTACACGTCCAGGTTCGTGACTTCGCGTGCGTGGTTCTCGATGAACTCACGCCTTGGCTCGACGCTGTCGCCCATCAACATGGAGAAGATCTGGTCCGCCACGCTCGCGTCGTCGATCGTCACCTGCTGGAGCGTGCGCTCCTCCGGGTCCATCGTCGTGTCGAAGAGCTGGTCGGCGTTCATCTCGCCCAGCCCCTTGAAGCGCTGGAGCGGGACGCCGTCCCGGCAGATCTCGAGGACCTTCGCCCGGAGGTCCTCGAACGACAGCGCGTCCTTCTCCTTCTTCCCGAGGACGACGCGGAACGGCGGCGCGCCGGCGAGCTCCTGGAGCTCCTTGTGGATCTTCACGAAGCCCGTGTACTCGGGCGTCTCGAAGAGCGCCCGCTCGAGCCGGTAGGTCTTGGCCGTGCCGGTCTTCTTCTCGATGACCATGGCCACGACCTCGGAGTCGGTCTCCTCGACGAGCGAGGTCTCGTACGCCTCGCCCTCGTGGTCGTCGGCCTTCAGCAGCTCGATGACGGCGGCAGGGTCGGTGGCGCCCTCGTCGAGCAGCGACGACTCCTCCAGGAAGCTGATCGGGTCGTGGCCCCACGCGGCGCGGAGCGCGGCGGCCCAGCCCTCGTACTGCTTGAGCAGGCGGCCGTACTTCTGCCAGCGCGCGTGCGTGAGGCTGAACCTGTCTCCCTCGCGGTCGGTGACGTCGAGCTTCTCGAGCTTGTCGCGCAGGAGGACCTCCTCGAGCTCCGACTCCTTCTCGATGTAGACGTCCTGCTTGCCCGACTTGATCTTGTAGAGCGGCGGCTTCGCGATGTACACGTAGCCGGCGTCGATCAGCTCGGGCATCTCGCGGTAGAGGAAGGTGAGCACGAGCGTGCGGATGTGGGCGCCGTCCACGTCGGCGTCCGTCATGACGATCACCTTGTGGTAGCGGGCCTTCTCGAGGTCGAACTCCTCGCGGATCCCGGTGCCGATGGCGGTGATCAGCGCCTGGATCTCCTTGTTCGAGAGGACCTTGTCGATCCGGTTCTTCTCGACGTTGATGATCTTCCCGCGCAGCGGCAGGATCGCCTGCGTGTTGCGGTCCCGGCCCTGCTTGGCCGAGCCGCCGGCCGAGTCGCCCTCGACGATGAAGATCTCCGCGAGCGCGGGATCGCGCACGGAGCAGTCGGCGAGCTTGCCGGGGAGCGTCGAGTTCTCGAGCGCGGACTTGCGGCGGGTGAGGTCGCGCGCCTTGCGGGCGGCCTCGCGGGCGCGCTGCGCCTGCACGGCCTTCTTGATCATCTGCGCGGCCTCGCGCGGGTTCTCCTCGAGGAACTCGGCGAGGCCCTTGTTGACGGCGGCCTGCACGAAGCCCTCGACCGGCGGGTTGCCGAGCTTCGTCTTGGTCTGGCCCTCGAACTGCGGGTCGGCGATCTTCACGGAGATGATCGCGGTGAGGCCCTCGCGGATGTCCTCGCCCTGGAGGTTCGGGTCCTTCTCCTTGAGCTCGCCCTTCTGCCGCGCGTAGTTGTTGATCGTGCGCGTGAGCGCGGAGCGGAAGCCCGACAGGTGCGTGCCGCCCTCGTGCGTGTTGATGTTGTTGGCGAACGAGAGGAGCGCCTCCTGGTAGGAGTCGTTCCACTGGAGCGCGACCTCGACCTCGCCGACGTCGCCCGAGTCCTCGAGGTAGACGACCTTCTGGTGCAGGGGCGTGCGCGTGCCCTGGCTGTGCAGGTACTTCACGAAGTCGACGATGCCGCCGTCGTACTGGAAGGAGGTCTCGAAGCGCTCGCCGCGCTCGTCGCGGAAGCCGATCCTGAGGCCCTTCGTGAGGAAGGCCATCTCGCGGAAGCGCTGCTCCAGCGTCGCGCGGTCGTAGTCGATCGTCTCGAAGATCTCGAGGTCGGGGAGGAAGGTGATGCTCGTGCCGCGGCGATCGGTCTTCGCGCCCTTGTCGAGCGGGCCCATGGGCGTGCCGCGCTCGTAGGACTGCTTGTGCTCGTGGCCGTCCCGCCAGACGGTCAGGTGGAGCCACTCGGACAGCGCGTTGACCACCGAGACGCCGACGCCGTGGAGCCCGCCGGACACCTTGTAGCCGCCGCCCTCGCCGAACTTCCCGCCCGCGTGAAGAACGGTGAGCACGACCTCGGCGGCCGGCTTCTTCTCCTTCTTCATCACGTCGACGGGGATGCCGCGGCCGTTGTCGGTCACGGTGACGCTGTTGTCGGGATGGATGACGATCTCGACCTCGTCCGCCTCGCCGGCGAGCGCCTCGTCGACCGAGTTGTCCATCACCTCGTAGATCAGATGGTGCAGCCCCCGCTGCCCCGTGGAGCCGATGTACATGCCGGGGCGCTTGCGGACGGCCTCGAGGCCCTCCAGGACGGTGATGTCCTGGGCGGCGTACGAGCCGTTCTTCTTCGCACCGTCCTTCTTCTGGGGCTGCTCCGCCAAATCGTTCCTTCCGTTATCCGGGTGCGTGCTGCACCCGTCGCGCGGGTCCACGCTCGAACCCGCTGACACCGCGAAAAACCCCGACGCCGGATCCCCTGTCGGCCGCGTCGGGGCGGTACATAAGACCGCTCTAGATACTAGCAGGCTACCCCTCGAGCCGGACGGCTCCGAGAGTTACAAAATGCCCGCAAATCGCGACAAAACAGGCGTTGCTCAGGGGTGGTTCGGAGCCGAACCGACGACGAAGCGGAGCTTTGCGACGCGGGGAGCGCCGAGAGCGGCGTTCAAACGCTCGATCAGGTCGGGTCCGAGGAGCTCGAGCTCCTGGGCCCAGACGCTCGATTCACAGGCGATCGTGACGACGCCGTCGCGGTCCGATACGGGGCTCGCGGCCGCGGCGAGGCCGGGCCCTGCGACCGCCGGCCAGGCCGATTGAACGGCGGCCGTGAGGGTGGCCGGAGACGCGTCGCTCGCGACTCCCCTGAGGGCTTCCGCCAGCGGCCGGGGGCCCAGCCGTCTCACGCGGCCACCGCCCTCGGTCCGCCCGTGACCGTGCCGTTCTCCACGCGCACGAGGCCGCCGCCGGCGAGCGCGGTGCCCGGCACGTGGTCGGGCTCCGTCGTCGTGATCACCGACTGGCCGCCTGAGCGCAGCAGGTCGGCGAGCAGCTCGCGCCGCTCGGCGTCGAGCTCGGACATCACGTCGTCGAGCAGCATCAGCGGCGGGCGGTCGCGGCGCTCGGCGAGCAGCGACCGCTCCGCGAACAGGAGCGCGAGCAGCGCCGCGCGCTGCTGCCCCTGCGAGCCGTAGGCGCGCAGCGGGGCACCGTCGAGGAGCAGCTGGAGCTCGTCGCGGTGAGGGCCGTGCGCGGTGAAGCCGCGCTCGAGGTCCGCGGTCCGCCGCTCCGCGAGCTCGGCCGCGAGTCCCTCCGCATCGCTCGCCGCCGATCGCGGCCGGTACCGCAGCTCCGCGCCGCCCGGCAGCCCGAGCCGGCCGGCGAGGTCCGCGAACAGCGGGCGCAGGGCGTCCACGGCCTCGGTCCGGTCGGACATCAGCCGGATCCCGTGCCGGGCCAGCTCCGCGTCCCACGCGTCCAGCGCCCCCGGGCCGGCGGCGCCCGCGCGGATGCGGCCCACCAGGGCGTTCCGCTGCTGGAGCGCGCGCGAGTAGGAGCTCCGCGTCTCGGCCCGGCTCGGCCACAGCGCGGCCACCACCTGGTCGAGATGCGCGCGCCGGCCGGACGGCGCGCCCTTCACCAGCTCGAGCCGCTCGGGCAGGAACACGCTCACGAGCGGCCGCGTCTCGACCGCCGGGAGGCTCTCCACCGGGCTGCCGTCCACGCGGAGCTGCTTCGCCTCGCCCGGCTGGAACCCGACCTCGATGCGGTGCTCGCCGTCCTCGGCGGTGAGGTCCAGGACCACGCGGGCGACTCCCCCGCCGCCGCGGCGCACCAGCTCGCGCTCGTTCGACGTCCTCGGCGAGCGGGCGGTGCACCCGAAGTAGAGCGCCTCGAGCAGGTTGGTCTTGCCGGAGCCGTTCGCGCCCGCCACGACGGTGAGGCCGTCCGCGAGCGCCACCTCCGCCGCCTCGTAGTTGCGGAAGTCGCGGACCTCTACGCGCGTGACGCGCACGGCGCGCCTACACGTTCAGCCGGATCGGCATGACGAGGTAGCGGAAGCCCGAGCCCTCGTCACCGGACTGGATCAGGCCGGGACGCAGCGGGCTGATCAGCTTCAGGACGAGCTCGTCGGACTCCGCGCTCTCGAGGCCCTCGCGGAAGAACTCGGGGTTGAAGCCGATCTCGAGTGGTTCGCCGCCGAACGGAACCGGCAGCGACTCGCTCGCCTCGCCCACGTCGGGCGTCTGGGCCGACACGTCGAGCGCGCCCTCGGTGAAGCGCAGCCGCAGCGGCGCGTTCTTCTGCGCGAGGAGCCCCACGCGGCGCACGACCTCGAGCAGCTCGTCGCGGCTCACGCGCAGCTCGTGCTCGTACGACTCGGGCAGCAGCTGCTGGTAGTTCGGGAAGCGCCCCTCGACCAGCCGCGACGACAGCACGATGTCCTCGACCGTGAAGACGACCTGGTTCTCGAGCGCGGCGACGCTGATCGACTCCGCCCCGCCGGCCGACGCGATCCGGCCCAGCTCCTGAAGCGTCCGAGCCGGCACGTTCGCCTCGAGCGAGCCGCTGAGCTCCGACTCGAGCCGGGTCTCCTTCACGCCCAGGCGGTACGAGTCGGTGGCGACCATCCGCAGCTCGTTGCCGCTGGCGGTGACGAGCACGCCGGTGAGGTGGGGGCGCGTCTCGTCGCGGGACGCCGCCCGCGCCACGCGGGCGATCGTGTCGACGAAGGCGCCGGCCGGCACGCTGAGCCCGCCCTCCGCCGGTGCCTCCGGCAGCTTCGGGAAGTCCTCGGTCGGGAGCGTCCGCAGGTGGAACTTCGACGGGCCCGACATCACCTCCACGTCCTGCTCGGCGCTCCGGTACTCGAGCGTCAGATCGTCCTTCGGGAGCGAACGCACGACGTCGAGCAGGAGCCGGCCCGGCACGACGGCCTGGCCCGGCGCCGAGTCGGCCGTCTCGAGCGAGACGCGCACGCCCAGCTCCATGTCGGTGGCCTGGAGCTCGGCGCGGCCATCCTCCACGCGCAGGAGCACGCCGGCGAGCGAGGGCACGGGGCCGCGGGTGGACGCACCGCGCACCGCGACGCCGAGACGAGCCAGGAACGTTTCACGGGAAACGGAAAGCTTCAAAAGAGGCTGCCTATCTCTCTAGGGGTTGTTGGGGGCTGTTG
The DNA here is from genome assembly GCA_963741455.1 of uncultured Thermoleophilaceae bacterium. Classification (GTDB taxonomy): domain Bacteria; phylum Actinomycetota; class Thermoleophilia; order Solirubrobacterales; family Thermoleophilaceae; genus JACVRW01. Next base: position 73,700 of record CAVUIF010000009.1, on the reverse strand, counting down.
AGAGGTTGATATCCCCGAGGATCCTGCGTGGGGAGCGGAGTGGCCGCTGTGCGGAAGCTGTCCATTCTTCCATTCACATCGGTCATGACGCGGGGCGGCCGAGTCGCCGGCGCAGGTTGTCGACCGCATCGCGCACGGAGTCGTCGGTCCGGATGGCGGCGCTGACACGGTTCACGGCGTGGAGGACCGTAGTGTGATTGCGCCCGCCTATGCCCCGGCCGATCTCCGGGAGGCTGTGCTCGGTGAGCTCGCGAGCCAGGTACATGGCGACCTGGCGAGCGGTCGCGACGGCCGGCCTGCGGTCGCGCGCCATGAGCGCCGCTCGCTCGACTCCGAACTCCTGGGCCGCGGCGTCGAGGATCTCGCCGATGCCGCATGCGTCCGCCGCGGTGTCCTCGCCGAGGCGGTTCAGCACGTGGCGCACGAGCCCGGGCGTGGCCGGCTCGTCCTTGAGCGACGCGTAGGCCACCACGCGGATCAGCGCGCCCTCGAGCGCCCGGACGCTGGTGCTCACGCGGCGGGCGATCTCGGCGAGCACCTCGGAGTCGACCTCGATGCCGTCGAGCCGCGCGCGCTTGGCGAGGATCGCCCTGCGCACCTCGAGCTCCGGCGTCTCGAGCTCGACCACGAGCCCGGAGCGGAAGCGCTCCGTGAGACGGTCCTCGAGGCCCGCGAGGTCCTCTGGAGCCCTGTCCGAGGTCATCACGAGCTGCCGCCCGGCCGCGAGCAGCGCGTTGAACGTGTGGAAGAACTCCTCGCGGGTCTTGTCGCGGCCGGCGAGGAACTGGACGTCGTCGATCAGCACGACGTCGGCGCCGCGGAAGCGCTGCTTGAAGCCCGCGGTGCTCTTGCCGCGCACCGCCTCCACGAACTCGCTCGTGAACTCCTCGATCGTCGCGTAGCGCACCTGGAGCCCGGAGCCGAAGCGCTCGACGTAGTTGCCGATGGCGTGGAGGAGGTGCGTCTTGCCGATTCCGGGCGAGCCGTGGAGGAAGAGCGGGTTGTAGGAATGGGCCGGCAGCTCGGCCACGGCGAGCGCGGCCGCGTGGGCGAACCGGTTGCCGGAGCCGATCACGAACTGCTCGAAGGTGTACTTCGGGTTCAGGCGGGCGGCCGCGACGCCGGTCGCGGCGGGGCCACCGGTGCCCGGCTCGGCCGCCGGCCCCTGCCCGTCGGCCGGCGGCTGCCAGTCCGGCCCCACCACCTCGACGACGGCGCTCGGGTCGAACGCCGTGGCCGCGGCGCGGCGCAGCAGCGGCAGGTAGCGCTCCGAGACCGAGGTCCGGATGTGCTCCGGCGCGCGGATGTGGACCGTGCGGCCGTGGATGCCGGCCAGCTCGAGGGGCTCCAGCCAGATGTGGAACTTGAAATCGGGCGTCTCGCGCCGGAGCTCGTCCCGGATGGCGTCCCAAATCTCGTCTGGCTGTGTCGGCACGGGCGCTTGCGACCCTCCTCAGGGCCTGCTTCAGAACTGTTCACAGAGGAAGGGCCGGGCGGGAAAAACTGCCCCTTCGCCCTCGGGGAGGCGAGTGTACAACGGCCCAAATCGCTCCGAGGCGCCTCCGGAGGGGCGGCTCCGCAAAACGCGAGAAAAGCGTCTCGGCGAGCTCGGCGGAGCTGTCGACAGGAAATGGACAGGCGCTCGGGCCGCGATCTTGTACCCTGGCTCGCCGAACCATGAAGCGGACCTACCAGCCCAAGAAGCGCAAGCGCGCACGTACCCATGGCTTCCGCGCGCGTATGAGGACACGCGCCGGCCGGGCTCTCCTCAAGCGTCGCCGGGACAAGGGCCGCAAGCGGCTCACCCCGTAGCCGATGGCCGACCGTGCGCGCCGAAAGCGCCGCCGGCTGTCACGCAGCGGTGAGTTCGAGCGCGTCTACCGCGAGGGCCGCTCCCATGCCAGCCGGCACCTCGTGGTCTATGCCTTCCCGCGCGCGGAGGACGATGACGCGGACCCGCGGCTCGGCGTGTCCGTGGGCCGCAAGCTCGGCGGCGCCGTCGAGCGCAACAAGATGAAGCGGTCGCTCCGCGAGGCCTTCTGGGCGAACGCCGAGCGCCTTCGCGACGGCCACGACTTCGTGATCGTGGCGCGCCCGGCCGCCGGCGAGCTCGCGCGTGAGGGCGGCGAGCCGGCGATCGAGGAGGCGCTCCGGAGCGTGCTCACCGAGGCGGGCCTCGCGACCGAGGAGCCCGGCGGGTGAGCACGATGCGGTCGCTCGCGACGGCGCCGATCCGCTTCTACCAGCGGGCGATCTCACCGGCGATGCCCGCGCGCTGCAAGTACCATCCGAGCTGCTCCCAGTACGCCGTCGAGGCGGTGCGCCGCTACGGTGTGCTGCGGGGCGTCGTGCTGGCCGCCTGGCGACTTCTCCGCTGCAACCCATGGAGCCACGGCGGCGTCGACTTCGTGGAGGACCAGAAGCTGTTCCGTCCGCGCCCCCAGCCCCGCACCTAGCTCATGTTCATCGCGTTCAACCCGATTCAGCCGATCACGGATGCCTGCGAATGGGTCCTGAAGTTCTGGCACGACCTGATCGACCCGAGCAACACGATGGACGGCAGCTGGGGCATCGCGATCATCCTGCTGACCGTCACGGTCCGGCTCTTCATCCTGCCGCTCACGTTCAAGGGCGTGAAGTCCATGCAGCGGCTCCAGGTGCTCCAGCCGAAGATCAAGGAGATCCAGGAGCGCTACAAGGACGACAAGCAGCGCATGAACCAGGAGATCATGGCCTTCTACCAGCGGGAGAAGGTCAACCCGCTCGGGTCGTGCCTGCCGCTCCTGCTCCAGGTCCCGTTCTTCATCGCGCTGTTCCAGCTGCTCCGGTCGGACGAGTTCAAGGCCGACCTCGGCGACAACGCGGGCTTCCTGGCGATCGACGACCTCGCCGCGACGGTCACAGATCCGGTCCTGCTCGGCGTCCTGATCGTGCTCTACGTGAGCACGCAGCTCGCGGCCAGCGCGGTCACGGCGATCAGCGCCGACCCGATGCAGCGCCGGATCATGTTCGCGCTGCCGTTCGTCTTCGTCATCTTCATCATCAACTTCGAGGCGGGCCTGATCGTCTACTGGATCACCACCAACGTGTGGACGATCGGCCAGCAGCTCCTCGTGAGGAAGCTCTATCCGAAGCCCGACCCGCTCGACCCGCGGGACGCGGTGCCCGAGACGAAGGCGTCGCGCGGGAAGCCGGCGACGGCGATGGCCGCGGTGGCGGGCGACGGGGACGGCGACGGGGACGGCGACGGCGGGAAGAAGAGGGCGCCGAAGGCCACCGCCGCCAAGGCAAGCGGCGGCGGGAACGGCGGGCCGGCCAAGGCGCCGCCGAAGTCGCCGCGCAAGAAGAAGAAGCGCTCGGGGCGCAGGCGCTGAGGCGACCGTGTCCGTGAGCGAAGAGCCGCTGCCGGAGGAGCTCGTAGCCGAGGCGGAGGGCGACACGCTCGGCGAGGCGAAGTGGGCCGCGATGAAGACGCTCGAGGCGCGTTTCCCGGGGCTCACCGCGGAGTGCGTGCGCTTCGACGTCTCGGAGGACGGCGGCGCCGAGGGCCCGGCCCGCGTGCGCGCGGAGGTGGACCTGGAGGCGTGGCGCGAGATCGCGGAGACGATCCCGGAGGAGCCCGCCGAGCGCGTGCGGGCGATCGTCGGGCGCGTCGTGCACGCGCTCGGGCTGCACGCGACGGTGGACATCGACGAGTCCGACGAGGAGATCCGGGCCACGGTGAACGGCGACGACCTGGGCCTCCTGATCGGCAAGCACGGCTCGACGATCGACGCGCTCCAGCACATCGCGTTCCGGGCGGCGTTCCGCGGCGACGCGGAGCGCAAGCAGGTGACCGTGGACGCGGCCGGATACCGCGAGCGCCGCGAGGGCGCGCTGCACCGGATGGCGGACCGCGCGGCCGCGGAGGCGCTGCAGTACGACCGGCCGGTCGAGCTCGAGCCGATGCGCGCGACGGAGCGCAAGATCGTCCACACGTACCTCAGCGAGCGCAGCGACGTCGAGACGCACAGCGAGGGCGACGAGCCCGACCGCCGGCTGGTGGTCAGCCCGGTTGAGCGTTTCTCGTGAAACGCCCGCGGTCCAGCGGCTGCTCTCGCGCGCTAGCCGCCGAGCCCGACCCGCACACGACCGTGTCCGAGCCCTGACGCGGCGCTCGAGGTTCACGTGCGCGATCGCTGTCCGGGCTCGAGGTTCGGGAGCTCGCGGCCGCGCGCCGGATCGCCGACATCGGCGCGGGTGCGGGGTTTCCGGGGCTGGTGCTCGCGATCGCTCTGCCTCGGGCACAGGTCGACCTGATCGAGTCGGCGGGACGAAAGACGGCGGTGATCGACCGGTTGATCCAGGCGGTGGAGCTCTCGAACGCGCGGTCGGTCACCGCGCGCGTCGAGGACTTCGCGCGCCGGCCCGCGGCGGTGGGTGGCGGGCGGGAGGCGTACGACGCGGTGACGGCGCGGGCGGTGGGGCCGCTGGCCGTGCTGGTGGAGTACGCCGCGCCGCTGCTGCGCTCCGACGGGGTGCTCGTGGCGTGGAAGGGCGCGCGGGACGCGGAGGAGGAGGGCGCCGGCGCCGCGGCCGCCGAGAAGGTGGGCATGGAGGTGAGGAGGTGCTGCCCGGTGCAGCCGTATCCGGCCTCCGAGAATCGCCACCTGCACGTGTTCCGCAAGATCGCGCCCACGCCACCTGAGTTCCCGCGCCGCGCGGGGATGGCGCGAAAGCGCCCGCTGGCGTAGGGGGGTTCCGTCACTTATGCCGCCATAGCCGGCACAAACGACGGAACCCCCGCTCCTTCACCGCTGCCGTTCGCCGCGTGTAACAGGAAGGCTCAAGAAGGAGCCACGGGTTCGCCCCCGAACGCCTTTCCGACCGATCCGAACCGTAGTTTCGACCCACGATGGGCACCGTTCTCGCAGTCGCAAACCAGAAGGGCGGGGTGGGCAAGACCACCACCGCCGTCAACCTCGGCGCCAGCATCGCGGATGCCGGCTATCCCACGCTGCTGGTCGATCTCGACCCGCAGTGCAACGCTACGGTTGCACTTGGGCTGCCGAAGGACGGAGGCGGCAGCGTCTACGACTGCCTCGCGGGCGAGCTCACGCTCACCGCGGCGGCGATCCCGAGCGGCATCGACGGGCTCGACGTCGTGCCGTCCACGCCCGGACCTCGCCGGCGCCAACGTCGAGCTGCCGCGCATCGAGGGCTCGGAGACGACGCTGCGCGACCGGCTCGGCAGCGTCCGCGACCGCTACCTGTTCACGCTGCTCGACTGCCCGCCCTCGCTCGGGCCGCTCACGGTCAACGCGCTCGTCGCGGCGGACCGCGTGATCGTCCCGGTGCAGACCGAGTACTTCGCGCTCGAGGGGCTGGCCCAGCTGCTCGACACGCTCTCGCTGATCCAGCGCGAGCTGAACCCGCGGCTCACCGTGCTCGGGATGATCCTGACGATGCACGACGGCCGCACCCGGCTCGCGCGCGACGTCGAGCGCGAGGTGCGCGAGCACTTCCCCTCGCTCGTGTTCGACACGGTCGTGCCGCGCAACGTCCGGCTCGGCGAGGCGCCGAGCTTCGGGCTCCCGATCCTGCGACACGCCCCGCGCAGCGCCGGCAGCGCCGCCTACCTGAAGCTGGCCAAGGAGGTGGCCGCGCGTGGCTGACGCACAGCAGCGCGGGATGGGCAGGGGCCTCGCGGCGATCCTGCCCCGCAGCGACAAGATCGAGGACGGGCTTCGCGACATCCCGCCGGAGCTGATCCAGCCGAACGGCCGCCAGCCGCGCCGCACGTTCGACCAGGCGCGGCTCGCCGAGCTCGCCGAGTCGATCCGCACGCGCGGCGTGCTCCAGCCGATCGTGGTCAGCCCGCTGGCGGGCGGCTGCTTCGAGCTGATCGCCGGCGAGCGGCGCCTGCGCGCCGCCCAGATGGTCGAGCTCGAGACGATCCCGGCGCTCGTCCGCAGACACCGAGGACTGGGAGCGGCTCGACATGGCGCTCGCCGAGAACATGGCGCGCGTCGACCTGAACGCCGTCGAGGAGGCGCGCGCCTGCGCGATGCTCGTCGACGACCTGGGGCTGACGAAGCAGGAGGTCGGCCGCCGTGTCGGCCGGAGCCGCGTCGCGATCTCGAACCTGATCCGCCTGCTCGACCTCCCGGAGGAGGCGCTCGAGCTGATCGAGCGCGGCGAGCTCAGCGAGGGCCACGGCCGCGCGCTGCTGCTCTGCAAGGACCACGCCCTCGGCGCAGCCTCGCGCTCGAGGCGCGCGACGGCGCCTGGTCGGTGCGCGAGACCGAGCGCAGGGCGCGCGACGCCGCGGGCCAGCCGCAGCCGGAGTCGAAGCGCTTCACCCGCGAGATCCACCCGGACCTCGCGGAGGCGCTCGCCGCGGCGGAGGACACGCTGACGACGGCCTTCGGGCAGCCGGTGAAGGTGAAGCCGAGAGGCGACGGCTGCCGCGTCGAGCTCGACTTCGAGAGCCCGGCCGAGGCCGTCGCGCTTGCCGAGCGCCTGCTCGCGCGAGGCAGTCTGCAAAGCTGCCTGAATGGGCGATCCTGGACTCGAACCAGGGACCTCGTCCTTATCAGAGACGCGCTCTAACCGGCTGAGCTAATCGCCCGAGGGAGGACGATTGTAGCGGCGGCGTCGCGCCTTCCCTCCGGCTCTAGACTGTCCTCAGCGATGCAGGAGATGGTCATCTACGGCGTCAGCTTCGACATGGTCGGCAAGCAGCCGATCGTGCTTTTGAAGACTCGCGACGGCAACAAGTTCCTCCCGATCTGGATCGGCCACCCGGAGGCGGCGGCCATCCTCATGAAGCTCCAGGGGGCGAACACGCCGCGGCCCATGACGCACGACCTGATCAGCGAGATGCTCACCGAGCTGGAGGTGAACTGCACCCGCGTGGCCGTCACCGAGCTGCGCGAGAACACCTTCTACGCGGAGGTCACGCTCCAGCTCAACGGGCGCGAGATCCCGATCGACTCGCGCCCCTCCGACGCGCTCGCTCTCGCGGTGCGCACCGGCGCGCCGATCTTCGCCGCCGAGGACGTGATCTCCGAGTCCGCCATCGAGTTCGAGCACGAGGTGGAGGACACGGAGGAGGTCGTCGAGAAGTTCAAGGACTTCCTCGACAACGTCACGCCCGAGGACTTCGCGAACGGCGAAGAGGATCAGTAGCCGGCCGCGGCAGCGGGACGATGTTGTCGTGGAGCGGCTCCCGCTCCGGCGGCAGCTCCACCGCCTGGTGCTCGCCCGTGATCGTGCCGTAGAGCTGGACCTGCTCGGTGATCACCTCGCCGATGCGGCGGATGCCCTCGCGGATCGAGTCCTCGTCCGAGCCTGAGTAGTTCAGCCGCATCGCGTTGCGGCCGCGGCCGTCGAGGAACGCCGCCTCGCCGGGCACGAACGCCACGTTCTCGCGCAGCGCGCGCGCCAGCAGGTCGGTCGTGTCGATGAACTCGGGGAGCGTCGCCCAGATGAACAGCCCGCCGGACGGGCGCGTCCACTCGGCCTGGGGCGGGAAGTGGTCGGCGAGCGCGTCGAGCATCGTGTCGCGCCGCGCGCGGTAGATCTCGGTGAGCGAGTCCACGTAGTCGCGCCAGCGCCCCTCCGCGAAGTACGCCTGCACCATGAGCTGCGAGAGCGTCGAGGTGCACAGGTCGGTGGCCTGCTTGCCGAGGTTGATCTTCTCGAGCACCGGCGGCGGCGCCACGACCCAGCCCAACCGGATGCCGGGCGAGAGGATCTTCGAGAACGTGCCGAGGTACATCACGTAGACGCCGCCGTCGATCGAGAGGAGCGGCGAGGGCGGGTCGCCCTCGTAGCGGAGCAGGCCGTACGGGTTGTCCTCGAGCACGAGCAGCTCCCGCTCGTGCGCCACCTCCACCAGCCGCCGCCGGCGCGGCTGCGACATCGTCACGCCGGCCGGGTTCTGGAAGCTCGGGACGGTGTAGATGAACTTCGGGCGCCTGCCCTCGCGGTCGAGGCGGTCGAGCGCCTCCTCGAGCAGGTCCACGCGCATGCCGTCGGCGTCCATGTCGATCTGAACGACCTCGGCCTGGTACGACGAGAAGACCGGCACCGCGCCCGGGTAGGTCGGCCCCTCGGCGATCACCACGTCGCCCGGGTCGATGAGCGTCTTCGTGACGAGGTCGAGCACCTGCTGCCCGCCGGTGGTCACGAGCACGTCCTCGGGATCGGCGCGCATGCCCTCGGCCGCCATCACCTCGGCGATGCAGGCCTTCGTCTCCTCGAGCCCTTCCGTGGGGCCGTACTGGAGGGCCTTCGCGCACGACTCCGATGCGATGCGCTGGGCGACGGCCGCGAACGTGTCGGGCGGGAAGGTGCTCGTGTCGGGCAGCCCGCCGGCGAGCGAGATCACCTCGGGGCGGGCGGTCACGGCCATCAGGTCGCGCATCGCGGAGGACTTCATGACCTTCGTCCGCGCTGCGAACAGGCCGGCGTAGCGCTCGATGTCTCGAGAGGAGCTCATGCCGCATGCAAGAGGCCGCCCGCGCCGGGGTAACCTCCCTGCGCGGGAGGGTACCGACCCCCCAACCTCGCCCCATGAGCCTCTTCCTCGACATCGGGACCGGCGCCGGCCTGGCGTCGTCCACGGGCGTCCGCCCATACCTGCCGCCGCTGCTCGCCGGCGGGCTCGCGCGCGGCGACATCGGGATCGACTTCGACGGCACCGACTTCAGCTTCCTCGAGTCGACCGCCTTCCTGGCCGCGGTCGTGGCCGTGGGCGTCGTCGCCTTCCTCGCTCGAGCGCTCGCAGCCGCGCCAAGCGGCGGCCCGGGCAGCCGTGGAGATCCATGGCGGCCGGCTGGTCGGCGTGGCGCTCGGCGCGCTGCTGTTCGCGGGCGCGCTCGCCGACAACGGCCACCCGGTCTGGATCGGGCTGCTGTTCGGCCCGCTCTGCGCCGCTGCTCGGCGTGGATCGCGGTCGGGCGGCCTCGTGGAGCGGGTGCGGGCACCGGCTCGAGCCCGACCAGGCCGCGCTCCTCACCGCGTACGCGGACGGCGCGGCGCTCCTGCTCGCGGCGATCGCCGTCTTCGTGCCGCCGCTCGCGTTCCTCGCGATCCCGGGGTTCGTGCGTGCTGCTCATGGGCGGCCGCCGGCGCGAGGGCGAGAAGTACGCCGGGCTGAGGATCCTTCGGTAGTGCCGAAGAAGCTCGTCCTCGCCGTCATCGACTCGCTGAAGCCGGACATGCTCGACGAGGCCGTGGAGCAGGGCCAGGCGCCCGCGCTCGCGGCGCTTCTGGAGCGCGGCACCTACATCCGCGACTGCGTCTCCACGTTCCCCTCGGTGACCCCGGTGGCCTCCGCCGCGATCGCGACCGGGTGCGGCCCCGGGGAGCACCACATCCCGTCGATGAACTGGTTCCACCGCGGCGAGGAGCGCTACGTCGAGTACGGCTCGTCGCTGCCGGCCACGCGCGCGTTCGGGATCGTGCGCTCGCTCTACGACACCGTCTACAACATGAACCTCGCGCACCTCACGCCGTGCGCGACAGGACCGTCTTCGAGCACCTCGACGACGCCGGCTTCCGCACGGCCTGCACGACGTACCTGATCTACCGCGGCCGCACCCGCCACGACCCGTCGGGCGCGAGCGTCTACCGGCGGATCGCCGAGGCCGCGCAGTTCCGCCATCCCGTCTACGGCGCGCGCGAGCTGTTCTACGCCGACCTGTTCGACTCGCGCGACACCGGCTGCACGTCGGCGCTCGGGATGCCGGGCCAGCGCGACCGCCACACCGGCTGCGTGGGCGCCTACCTGGTCGAGCACGACCTGTTCGACTTCCTGCTGTTCTCGCTGCCGGACAACGACACCTACTCGCACAAGGTCGGGCCGGACGGCCAGGTGCGCTCGATCGCGGAGGCCGACCGCGCGCTCGAGCGGATCATGCACGTGGCCGGCGGCCCGGAGGCGTTCCTCGACGAGCACGCCGTGATCGTGATGTCCGACCACTCCCAGACGGCGGTCGAGACGGGGATCAACCTGGCCGACGTGCTGTCGGACGCGCGCGTGCTCACGCCGAGCGACCCCGCGCCGGTCGAGGCCGAGCTGGCGGCCTGCCCGTCGGCGCGCTCGGCGATGGTCTACGCGCTCGACGACGGCCGCCGGGACGAGCTGACGCGCCGCGCGGCGGACACGCTGCTCGAGGCGGACGGCGTGGAGCTCGTGGTCACGCGCGAGAACGGACGCGCGCTGGTGCGCTCGGCGCGGGGCGAGCTGCGCTTCGCGCCCGGCGACGACCTGGCCGACCGCCGCGGCGGCCGGTGGGCGCTCTCCGGCGACGAGTCGGTGCTGGAGCTCGAGCACGACCGGCGGCGCCGCGGTGAGCGAGACCTACCCGGACGCGCTCGGCCGGCTCTGGTCGGCGCTGAAGTGCCCGCACTCCGGCGACGTGCTGGTGTCGGCGGAGCTCGGGTTCGAGTTCGTGGACTGGGGCGGGGCGGACCATGTGGGCGGCGGCAGCCACGGCTCCCTCCACAGGGACGACTCGGAGGGCGTGCTGCTGCTCTCCGGGGTCGAGGCGGCCGAGCGCGAGCAGTGGTCGCTGGCCGACGTGACGCCGCTGGTGCTCGAGCACTTCGGTGTACCGTTGGCCGGGTGACCGACGAGGCCAGGGCCGCCATCGCCGAACGCCCACATGCCGTCCACCTGCGCGTCCGCGCCGGGCTCCGCAAGCCGCACAACTGGGTGCAGCTGATGAAGTTCTGCGCCGTCGGCGCCTCCGGCTACGTGGTGAACCTGTGCGTGTTCGCCGCGTGCGTCGGGCTGCTCGACGCGCATCACCTGGTGGCCGCCACCGCCGCGTTCGTCGTCGCCGTGCTCAACAACTTCTGGTGGAACCGCCACTGGACCTTCCGCGCCCGCGGCGGACACGCCGGGTTCCAGGCGGCGCGCTTCTTCGCCGTCAGCATCGTCGCCTTCCTCGTGGCCGCCACCGTGCTCGAGGTGCTCGTGAGCGTGGCCGGGCTGCCGGAGCTGCCTCGCGCAGGCGATCTCGATCGTCGCAGCCACGCCGCTCAACTTCATCGGGAACAAGATGTGGAGCTTCAGCCTCGCGCTCACGCGCGAGTAGTCGCGCAGGCCGCGCGCGGAGCCGCCGCGCTCGCGGCCCTGCTCGCCCTCTGCGCGCTCCTGCCCGGTAGCGCTCGGGCGCAGGACCCGGAGCGGCCGGCCTCCGAGACCGAGCCGCCGCCGCTCTTCGAGCGGAGCGCGCGCGAGGCGGAGCGCATCGCATCCCGGGCGAGCAAGGTGCGCGAGGCGCGCCGCGACGGACGGCTCGACCCGACCGCGTACACGAAGGGCACCGGCCGCTGGCAGGTGAGCTTCTTCCGCGACGGCCGCGAGGTCGTGCAGGTGCACGTGGACGACCGGAGCGGCGCGATCCTGGAGCAGTGGTCCGGCGACCAGGTCGCGTGGTCGATGGCGCGCGGCTACCCGGGCGCGTTCGCGCGCAAGCTGAACGCGCCGTACGTGTGGATCCCGCTGTGCCTGCTGTTCCTGGCTCCGTTCGTCGACGTGCGGCGTCCGTTCCGGCTGCTCCACCTCGACCTGCTGGTGCTGCTCGGCTTCGGCGTGTCGCACTTCTTCTTCAACCGGGGCGAGATCGGCGTCTCCGTGCCGCTCGCCTATCCGGTGCTGCTCTATCTCCTCGCGCGGGTGCTGTTCGCCGCGTTCCGGCCCCGGACCGGGCGGGGCGCCCTCGTTCCGCACGCCTCGCTGACGCTGCTGGTGGCCGGGCTCGTCTTCCTGGCCGCGTTCCGGATCGGGCTGAACGTCGCCGACTCCAACGTGATCGACGTGGGCTACGCGGGCGTGATCGGCGCGGACCGGATCGCGGACGGCGACCAGCTCTACGGCGACGGCTTCTCCCGGGACGTGGAGCAGGGCGACACGTACGGGCCGGTCAACTACCTGCTGTACGTGCCCTTCGAGCAGGCGCTCCCGTGGAGCGGGCGCTGGGACGACCTCCCGGCCGCGCACGGAGCGGCGATCGCGTTCGACCTGCTGGCGATCGGAGGGCTGCTGCTCCTGGGCCGGCGGCTGCGGCCCGGGCGCGACGGCACCGCGCTGGGAGTCGCGCTCGCGTACGCGTGGACGGCGTACCCCTACACGGCGTTCGTGCTCGAACTCGAACGCGAACGACACGCTCGTGGCGGTGGCGTGCCTGGGCGCGCTGCTCGCGGCCACGATCCCGCGCCGGGCGCCGGCGGCCGTCTGGGCCGGGGTCGCCGTCGGGCTCGGCGCCGCGGCGAAGTTCGTGACGCTCGCGCTCGCTCCGCTGTTCGCGCGCCGCGCGCCGCTCGTGTTCGGGGCGGCGCTGGTGCTGGCGATCGCGCTGTCCGTGGCGCCGTTCATCCCGGACGGCGGCCTGCGCGAGCTCTACGACCGCACCGTGGGCTACCAGCTCGTCGCGCCCGTCGCCGTTCAGCATCTGGGGCCAGGTGGAGTCGCTCGGGCTGGCTCCAGACCGTGATGAAGGCGAGCGCGGCCGCGCTGGCGATCCTGGCGGCATTCGTGCCGCGGCGCGCCGGACACGCGGCAGCTCGCCGCCCTCGGCGCCGCCGTGCTGCTCGCGGTCGAGCTGACGGCGACGCACTGGTTCTACCTCTACATCGTCTGGTTCGTGCCGTTCGTGTTCGTGGCGGTGATGGCCGGCCACGCCACGACGCTGCCCGAGCGCCCGGCCGGCCGAGCCGAAGCGCGAGCCGGTGCTCGCGTGATCGCGTTCGTCCTCCTCCTCGCCGGGCTGGGCGCTGACGCTCTGGGTCATGCCGTGGTCCGACGAGCGCGTGAACGACCTGTTCGTCTACCGGACCTTCGCGGAGCCGGTCCTGTCGGGCGCCCTCCCCTACCGCGACATCGCGTTCGAGTATCCGCCGCTGGCGGCGCCGCTGATCGCGCTGCCGGGCGTGGCCGGCACGGGCGAGGACGCGTTCCGCTGGGCGTACGCGGTCTGGACGCTCGGCGGCGCCGTCGCGGTCGTCGCCCTCTGCGGCGCGCTGGCGCGGGCAACCGGAGGCGATCCGCGGCGGGCGATGCTCGCGGCCGCGCTCATGCCGCTCCTGTGCGGCGCGCTTCTCCGCACGCACTTCGACCTCTTCCCGGTGGCCCTTCTCCTCGCCGGCCTGCTGCTCCTCGCGCGCGAGCGGCCGAGGGCCGGCCTCACGGTGCTGGGCCTGGGCGCGATGACGAAGGCGTTCCCGCTCGTGGCCGTGCCGGTCGCGCTCGCGTGGCTGATCGGCCGCGGGCGCCGCCGCGATGCGTGGCAGGGCGCGCTCGCGTGCGCGGCGGCGATCGCCGTGGTCGCGGGAATCGCGCTCGCGCTGTCGCCGGGAGGCGCGGTCGACGCGGTCGAGTACCACCTCGAGCGGCCCGTGCAGATCGAGAGCTCCCCGGCGCTCGTGCTGCTCGGCCTGGACGCCGTGGGCATGGGCGACGCGACGAGCGTGTCGAGCCACCGCTCGGACGGGCTGGAGCACCCGGCCGCCGATGCGGTCGCCTCGGTCTTCGCGACCGCCCTCGTGGCCCTCCTCGCATTCCTGTGCGTCCTGGCGGCACGTTCGCCCGATGCGCGGCACCTGGTGGTCGCCGGCCTGACGGGCGCGGTCGCCTTCGCCCTGTTCGGCAAGGTCCTGTCGCCGCAGTTCGTGATCTGGGCGCTCCCGCTCGGCGCCCTCGCGTTCGCGTGGCGGGCCCACGCGCTCGCCGCGGCCGTCGCGGCGGCGGCCGTGCTCACGCAGGTCGAGTTCCCGGCGCACTACGTCGACGTGGTCGCGCGGGAGCCGGCCGCCATCGCCGTCGTCGCGCTCCGCAACCTCGCCCTGCTCGCCGTCGTCGTGCTCGCGCTGCGGCAGCTACGTCCGCGCGGGCAGGAGGATCTGCTCGACCGCCGTCGCCCGGCCGTCGCCGTCGGCCTCGACCAGTAGCGCGTTCAGCCACGGGTCCTCGTCGGAGGTCTCGAAGCGGACGTTCGTCAGCGACAGGAAGCGCTCCAGGGCCAGCTCGCGCTTCACGCCGATCACGCCGCCGCGCGGGCCCGTCATCCCCACGTCCGTGATGTACGCGGTGCCGCCGGGCAGCACCCGCCCGTCGGCGGTCGGCACGTGGGTGTGGGTGCCCACGCAGGCGGTGACCTTGCCGTCCACGTGCCAGCCCATCGCGACCTTCTCGCTCGTGGCCTCCGCGTGCATGTCCACCAGCACGGCGTCGGCCTTCGCCGCGCAGCTCGGAGAGCACGGCGTCCACCTCGGCGAACGGCGAGCGCACCGCGTCGAGGAACACCAGCCCGGACAGGTTCACGACGCCCAGCCGGATGCCGTCCCTCTCGACGACGGTGTGCCCGCGGCCCGGGCTGCCCTTCGGGTAGTTCGCCGGCCGCACGATCCGCGGCTCCTTGTCGAGCAGGTCGTAGACCTCGCGGTGCCGGAAGGCGTGGTTGCCCAGGGTGATCGCGTCGGCCCCCATCTCGAGCAGCTCGCGCGCGGTCTTCTGCGTGATCCCGACGCCGCCCGCGGCGTTCTCGCCGTTGACGACCACGAAGTCCGGCTCGTGCTCGTCGCGGATGCCCGGGAGCAGGGAGGCGAGCGTCCGCCGTCCGATCCCACCGACCACGTCGCCGACGAATAGGAGCTTCACCGCGGGCGATTCTGCCAACCTGCGCGCCGTGGAGACGGCGACCGTCACGCTCGCGGCGCGCGACCTCGTCAAGCGCTACGGCGACCGCGCCGCGCTGCGAGGCGTCTCGCTGTCCGCCGGGCGGGGCGAGCTCGTGGCCGTGATCGGCCCGAACGGGGCCGGGCAAGACGACCCTGCTCTCGATCCTCGCGGGCATCCAGCAGCCCGACGAGGGCGAGCTGACCGTCCTCCCGCAGGGCATCGGCTGGGTGCCGCAGCAGGCCGCGTCTGTACAGCAAGCTCACCGTCGAAGGAGAACCTGTTCCTGTTCGCGCGGCTCGAGCACTCGCCCGGACCCGCGCGCGACGGTCGACCGGATGCTCGAGCTGTCCGACCTGCGCGACCGCGCGCGACGACCAGGTGGGCACGCTCTCGGGCGGCAACAAGCAGCGCGTGAACATCGCGATCGGCCTGCTCGCCGAGCCCGAGGTGCTCCTCCTCGACGAGCCGAGCGCCGCGCTCGACCCGCGCCAGCGGTCCCGCCTGTGGGAGTTCATCCTGCGCCTCGCCGGCGAGGGCACCACGGTCATCTACGCCACCCACAACATCCAGGAGGCGGACCGCTACGCGAGCCAGCTGATCGTCCTCGCGGACGGCGAGCGCCTCTTCGACGGCGCCCCGCGTGAGCTCGAGCGAGAGGTCGGGACCACCGGGCCTCGACTTCGAGGAGGCGTTCGTGGAGTTCCTCCGCGAGCGGGGCCACTGATGCGCTGGCTGCTGCTCAAGGACCTCCAGATCCTGCGCCGCTCGCCGCTGCTCGTGGCGCTGCTCGTGCTGTACCCGATCGTGATCGCGGTGCTGATCGGCTTCGCGCTCTCGCGCGGCCCCGACAAGCCGGAGGTCGCGTTCTACAACGGCCTCGAGGGCCAGTCGGCGGTGGTCGAGCTGGGCGGCGAGCGGATCGACCTGGCGGAGCAGGGCCAGCGCCTCTTCGACGCGATCGAGCCGGTGCGCGTGGACAGCCGCGAGGAGGCGATCCAGAAGGTCCGCGACGGCGAGGTGCTCGGCGCGCTGATCATCCCGGACGACCTCGCCACGAACATCCAGTCCTCGCTCGAGCCCGGCACGGTCGAGGTCTTCTTCAACGCGGAGGACCCCGCCAAGCGCCAGTACGTGGAGAACACGATCAAGGCGCAGGTCCAGTCGGCGAACGCGGCGCTCACGAAGCGGGTCGCCGAGGAGGCGCTCCAGCTCCTCGACCTGATCAGCACCGGAGGCGACTACACGCTTCCTGGGGCAGACCTTCGACGTGCTCGGCCTCGAGCGCGCGGAGGCGATCCTCGAACAGGCGCGCGCGCGAGCTGCCGCCGGGATCGCAGGAGCGCGAGGAGCTCGACCGCGTGATCACCTTCGGCAGGCTCGCGCGCGAGAACCTGGCCTTCTCGGACGACGTGCTCGCCGTCGTGGGCGAGCCGATCCGGGTGAAGGCGACCCCGCTCGACGGCGGCGCCACCTCGCTCAGCTCGTTCGCCGTGGCGCTCGCCGTGGCGGTCTCGCTGATGTTCATCACGCTGCTGCTCGCGGCGGGCACGCTGGCGCTCGAGCGGGAGGAGAACGCGTTCTCGCGCCTGGTGCGCGGGCTCGTGTCGAGAACGGGGCTGCTGGCCGAGAAGGCCGGGCTGTCGGCGGGGTGCTCGGTGCTCGTCTGCCTTCTGATGATGGCCGGCCTGAGCCTGTTCGTGGAGCTCGACTGGGGCCGCTTCCCGCTGTGGCTCGCCGCGCTCTGCGTGGGTGCGCTGGCATTCGCGGCGCTCGGCCTCGCGATCGGCGGCCTCACGCGCGACGTGCGCGCCGCCTCGCTGCTCGCCTTCATGCTCTGCCTGCCGCTCGCCTTCCTCGCGCTCGTCCCGTCGGGCGCGGTCGACGCCCGCGCTCTACGACGTGATCCGCGCCATCTCGGCGGCGTTCCCGTTCAAGCCGGCGCTCGACGCGCTCGACGCGGCGCTGAACGACACCGGCGACCTGGGCGGCCCGCTGCTCCACCTGGCCGGCCTGACGCTCGCCTTCGGCCTGCTCGGCCGGCTCGCCCTGAGGCGGTTCGCGTGAGCAACGAGGCGATCATCCGCGCGTCGTACGACGCATGGACCCGGCGCGACCTCGACGGCTGCTCGACTGGTCCACCCGAGCCGAGGCCGCCCGATTCTCGGCGCGAACCTCGAGGCGGACGTCTACCGCGGGCACGAGGGCGTCCGCAGATGGCTGACGACCTCCACCAGGAGTGGGAGGCGTTCGAGTCGACGGTCAACGGATCGAGGAACGCGGCGACCGCGCGGTCTGCGCCTTCCAGATTCACGCCCGCGGGCGGGCCAGCGGCGCGGCCTCGACGGCGAGCTGTTCCACCTGCTCGACTTCAGCGACGGGCGGATCATTCGGCTCGAGGCCTTCAGCGACCGCGATTCCGCCATGGACGCGCTCGAGGCCACCTAGACTGACTGGGCGAATGCCCTTCCCGGCCACACGACTGCGGCGCCTGCGCAAGACCGGCGTGCTTCGCGAGCTCGTGCGCGAGACGACGCTCACGCCCGCCGACCTCGTGCTGCCGATGTTCGTGCAGCTCGGGGAGGACCGGACGCCCGTCGAGGCCATGCCCGGCGTGGAGCGGATGTCGATCTCGAACGCGGTCGCCGAGGCGGGCGAGGCGCACGCGCTCGGCATCCCGGCCGTGCTGCTGTTCGGCGTGCCCGCCGAGAAGGACGAGCAGGGCTCCGGCGCCTACGACGACGAGGGCGTCGTCCAGCTCGCCGTCCGCGCGCATCAAGGAGGCGCACCCCGAGCTGCTCGTGATCACCGACGTGTGCCTGTGCGCGTACACCTCGCACGGCCACTGCGGCGTCGTGCTGGACGACGGCACGGTCGACAACGACATCTCGCTCGAGCTGCTCGCCAAGACGGCGATCTCGCACGCGCGCTCCGGCGCGGACGCCGTCGCGCCGAGCGACATGATGGACGGCCGCGTGGGCGCCCTTCGCGCCCAGCTCGACGCCGAGGGCCACAAGGACCTGCCGATCGTCGCGTACTCGGCCAAGTTCGCGTCCGCGTTCTACGGCCCGTTCCGCGAGGCCGCCGGCTCGACGCCCGCCTTCGGCGACCGGCGCAGCTACCAGATGGACCCCGCCAACTCGGACGAGGCCGTGCGCGAGGCGCTGCTCGACGTGGAGGAGGGCGCCGACATGGTGATGGTCAAGCCCGCGCTGCCGTACCTCGACGTGATCCGGCGCGTGAAGGACGCCACGCGCGTGCCGGTGGCGGCGTACAACGTGAGCGGCGAGTACGCGATGGTCAAGGCGGCGGCCGCGGCCGGCTACCTCGACGAGGAGACGACCGTCCTCGAGAGCCTCACCGCCATCCGCCGCGCCGGTGCCGACATCGTGATCACCTACCACGCGAAGGACGTGGCCCGGTGGCTCAGCCGGTAGCCAAGGTTCGGAGCCGAAAGGACGGCTCGGCGATCCCGCTCGACGAGCTGGACCGCAAGCTCCTCAACCTGCTTCAGGGCAGCTTTCCGATCGCGCCGCGGCCGTTCGAGCACGTGGCCGGGCTGGCCGGTCTGCCCGAGGACGAGGTTCTGACCCGAACGAAGCGGCTCCTCGACGAGCGGATCATCCGCGAGATCACCCCGATCTTCGACACGCGCGTGCTCGGGTACAGCTCGATGCTGGTCGCGGCGAAGGTCGACGCGGAGAACCCCTGGCGGGCCGCGAAGATCATCAACTCGCACCCGGGGGTCTCGCACAACTACCTGCGCGACCACGACTTCAACATCTGGTTCACGGTCGCGACCGAGCCCGGCTCGGCGCTCGGCCTGGAGGGCACGCTCGAGGTGCTCCAGCGCCTGACCGGCGCCGAGTCGGTGCGCCAGCTCCCCACGCTGCGGCTGTTCAAGATCCGCATGGACCTCGAGATGGAGAAGGGCACCGAGACGCTCGCCGCGGTGGCCGAGGCCGTGGACCACAAGGAGCCCGAGGCGATCGAGCTGTCGGACCTGGACATCGCGGTGATCCGCGCCACCCAGGGGCCGATGGAGGTCGTGCCGGAGCCGTTCGCGCGCCCGGCGGCCGAGCTCGGGATCTCCCAGGAGGCCCTGCTCGAGCACCTGGAGTCGATGCGCGAGCGGCGCGCGCTGCGGCGGGTGGCGGCGATCCTCTTCCACCGCCGCGCCGGCTTCTCGGCGAACGGGATGGGCGTCTGGCGAGTGCCCGAGGACCGGATCCTCGAGGTGGGCCCGCGGATGGCCTCCTTCCGCGGCATCTCGCACTGCTACCAGCGGCCCACCTACGAGGACTGGCCCTATTCCGTCTTCACGATGGCGCACGGGCGCTCGAAGGAGGAGTGCGACGCCATCCTCGACTCGATCGCCGAGGACACCGGCATCGAGGACCGGCGCACGCTCTACTCGTCGACCGAGTTCAAGAAGATCCGGCTGCGCTACTTCACCGACGAGCACAAGCGGTGGGAAGCGGAGCACGCGTAGCGGCCGATCGGTCGGCCGCGGCGTACGAGCGCGCCGTCCAGCTCCTGCCCGGAGGCGTGAACTCGCCCGTGAGGGCGATGCGCTCGATCGGCCGCGACCCGGTCTTCGTCGCCCGCGGCGAGGGCGCCGAGCTGATCGACGTGGACGGCAACCGCTACGTCGACTGGGTCATGTCGTGGGGCCCGCTGATCGCCGGGCACGCGCATCCCGAGGTGGTGTCGGCCGTGACCGCCGCGGCCTCCGCCGGCACGAGCTTCGGCGCTCCGACCGAGGCGGAGGTGGACCTGGCCGCCGAGGTGGTCGAGCGCGTGCCATCCGCCGAGATGGTGCGAATGACCTCGTCCGGGACGGAGGCCTCGATGAGCGCGATCCGCGTGGCGCGGGCGGCCACCGGCCGGGACAGGATCGTGAAGTTCGCGGGCGCCTACCACGGCCACGCCGACGGGCTGCTCGCCGACGCGGGGTCGGGCCTCGCCACGCAGGGGATCCCGGCGAGCCCGGGCGTGACGGAGGCGCAGGCCGCGGACACGATCGTGGCGGACTGGAACGGCGACCTGCCCGACGTGGAGGCCGCCGCGGTGATCTGCGAGCCCTACCCGGCCAACATGGGGCTGGTGCCCCCGGCCGAGGGCTATCTCCAGCGGCTGCGCGAGTACGCGGACGACACCGGCGCGCTCCTGATCTTCGACGAGGTGATCTCCGGCTTCCGGGTTGCGCGCGGCGGCGCCCAGGAGCGAGAGGGCGTGACGCCCGACCTCACCGTGCTCGGCAAGGTGATCGGCGGCGGCCTCCCAGCGGCCGCGTATGCGGGCCGCCGTGAGCTCATGGAGCTCGTGGCGCCGGCCGGCGACGTCTACCAGGCCGGCACCCTGTCCGGAAACCCGCTTGCCACCGCCGCCGGCCTCGCGACCCTCCGGCTGCTGGACGACGGCGCCTACGCGCGCCTCGATCGACTGACGGAGGCGCTCGCGGCGGGGCTCGCGGATGTGGGCGGCGGGACCAGCGTGGCGCGGGCCACCGGGCTCCTCACCCTGTTCTTCGCCCCCGAACCGCCGCGGGACTACGCGGAGGCGAAGGCCTGCGACCTCGAGGCGCACGCCGCCTTCTGCCGCGGCATGCTCGACCGCGGGATCTACCTGCCGCCGTCCCAGTTCGAGGCCTGGTTCCCGTCGCTCGCCCACACCGAGGCGCACGTCGAGCAGACCGTCACGGCCGCCGCCGACGTGCTCCGGGAGCTCGCGTGAGCGTGCTCGCCGAGGTCGTGGAGGCGGCGGACCCGGCGCTCGCCCGGCACGCGGTCGCGGATCCGGGCCCGGAGCGGTTCGCGGAGGTGGGCGGCGTGCGCGGCTTCGTGCTCGAGGCGGTCTACGAGGGCTACCTCATGCACTACGGCGAGCCGCGCGCCTTCGCCGGGATGGACGCGGACCTGCGGCTGCTCGCGGGCGACGCCCTGTACGCGCTCGGGCTGTCCCGGCTGGCCGAGACGGGCGACCTGGAGGCCGTGGCCGTGCTGTCGGACCTGATCTCGGGTTCCGCCCGGGCCCACGCCGAGGGCCGGCCTGACGAAGCGGACGCCCTGTGGGAGTCGAGTGCCGCGGTCCCTCAGCCCGCCCGCCCGATAGGCTCCCCGCCGCCATTCGAGCGCTCGTGCGCTCCGTAACCATGTTGGCATTGCCACCCGCCGGGCGGCACAATTCTTAGCTCACCCGTGGCCGAATCCCCCAAGCAGTTCGACAAGAAGTCCCGCTACACGGAGGCTCGCGGGATCGCGGGCGCATTCGAGGGTGAGACCGTCACTCGCCGGCGCCTCATGGAGGGCACCGCGCTCGCCGCCGGCGGGATCGCCACGATGGCCTTCGCGCTGCCCGGGCTCGGCTTCGCGCTCGGCCCGCTCTTCGAGGACACGAACCCCACGGTCTGGCAGGACCTGGGCCCGGCGTCGGACTTCACGGACGACGGCTACGTGCCGCGCGTGATGAACATCGACCCCTCGATCGGCGACGCCGGCAAGTCGACCGTCTACGTCCGCCAGTTCAACGAGGACATCGACAAGGTGATCGAGGGCCAGGACCCGCAGCCCTACGTGGTCATCTCCACCCGCTGCGCGCACCTCGGCTGCCCGGTGCGCTACATCCAGGCCTCCCAGAAGTTCGTCTGCCCGTGCCACGGCGGCGTCTACGACTCGCAGGGCCAGGTCGAGGGCGGCCCGCCCGTGCGGCCGCTCGACCGCCACTACACCCGCGTGGTCGACGGCCGGGTCGAGGTGGGCGACCGCTTCTCGCTCAACTCGGACCTCGAGCGCTTCGCGCCGCGTGACCCGTCGAACCACCTCGACGGGCTGTGGCAGTACCTCTATCCGTCGAGGCCGACCACGTGACGCCTCCGCTTCCCAAGGCCCTCAGGCGCACCCCGCCGCGGCCGGGGGAGAACGGCAACGGGAAGAACGGCCGCAAGAACGGCGGGCCGGCCACGAAGCCCACCGCCAAGGACCAGGCGGTCGAGGGCGTCGCGAGCGTCGTCGGCTGGCTCGACGAGCGCACGGGCGGCAGCCCCTTCCTGCGCGGCTTCCTCTACCGCAAGGTCCCGAAGGGCACCAACTGGTACTACACGCTCGGCTCGGCCACGATGTTCGCCTTCCTGTCGCAGGCCGTGACCGGGGTCTTCCTGGCCATGTACTACGAGCCGGACCCGACGCGCGCGTACGAGTCCGCCTCCCGCATCACCAACGAGCTCTTCCTCGGCGAGTTCGTCCGCGGAATGCACAAGTGGGGCTCGACGGTGATGATCATCCTGATCTTCGTCCACATGGGCCGGGTGTTCTTCTTCGGCGCGTACAAGTACCCGCGCGAGCTGAACTGGATCATCGGCGTCGTCCTCCTGGTGCTGACGCTGATGATGGGCCTCACCGGCTACCTGCTGCCGTTCGACCAGCGGTCCTTCTGGGCCACGGTCGTCGCGGTGAACCTCAACTCGTCCGGCCCGGTCGTCGGGCCCTACCTGGCGGACTTCCTCCGCGCGGGCAGCGAGTTCGGGCCCACGACCATCACGCGCTTCTACGCCCTGCACATGCTCGCCGTGCCGGGATTGATCGCCGCCCTGATCGGGGCGCACCTCTACCTGGTGGCGAAGCTCGGCACCACGGCGCCGCCGTGGCTCAAGGCCGAGAAGAAGGACCTCCTGAGGGAAGAGGTCTGACGGATGGACGCCCGCGAGAAGGAGCAGTACCTCCGCGAGTACTCGATCCTGAAGAACCAGGGCAAGCCGTTCTTCCCGTACGCCATCGCGAAGGACTCGATGATGGCGATCGTCACGCTCGCCGTGATCATCCTCATGGCGATCCTGTTCGGCGCCGAGCTGGGCCCGAAGGCGGATCCGACCACCACGACCTACACGCCGCGGCCCGAGTGGTACTTCTTCTTCCTCTTCGAGCTCCTGCGCGTGGTGAAGCCGCCGGAGCTGGTCTTCGTGGCGACGATCGGCATCCCCACGGTCTGCCTGGTGCTGCTGCTCGTGCTGCCGTTCATCGACCGCGGGCCGGAGCGCCGTCCGCTGCGGCGCCCGATCGCGATGACCGCCGGCCTCGCCACCATCGCCGCGATGGCCTACCTCACGGTCCTCGGCGCCCTCGCCGGGTCGCCGACCGAGATCGAGCAGAAGGCCCCGCCCGGGACTGGAGGCGGGCCAGGCGGTGACCGCCTCGTCGGGCTGCCTCGGCTGCCACAAGATCGGCGAGAACGGCAACACGCTCGGCCCGAACCTCACGACGGTCGGCGAGCGGCTCGGCAAGGACGCGATCGCCCGCACGCTCATCAACCCCACTCCTCCGATGCCGCCGTACGCGCAGATGCGGCAGGAGAACCCCGAGCAGTTCGACCAGCTCGTCGAGTACGTCGCCTCGCTCAAGGGCGAGTGAGCGGCTCACCGGCGAGCGGCACCCTCGCCGACACCCAGGTCCGCGCGATGTTCGACCGCATCGCGCGCGTCTACGACCGGATGAACTCGGTCATGACCGCCGGGATGCACCACCGCTGGCGCGAGCGGGCGGCCGACCTGGCGAACGTCGGGCCGGGCTCGACGGCGCTCGACGTGGCCACCGGCACGGGCGACCTCGCGATCGAGCTGGCCCGGCGCGGCGCCGAGGTGACCGGGATGGACTTCGCGCCGGCGATGCTGGAGATCGCGCGGAAGAAGGCGCCCGGGCTGAGCTTCGAGGAGGGCGACGCGCTCCAGCTCGCCCACCCGGACGGCTCGTTCGACGCCGCCACCGTGGGGTTCGGTGCGCGCAACTTCGCCGACCTCGACCGCGGCCTCGCCGAGATGGCGCGCGTGACGAAGCCGGGCGGACGGGTGGTGGTGCTCGAGATCACGACGCCGCAGAAGCCGCCGCTGTCCTGGTTCTTCCGCGCCTGGTTCGACCGCGTGGTGCCGGCGCTCGGCCGGCTCGCGGGCGATCCCGACGCCTACACCTACCTGCCGAGCAGCGTGCGCCGCTTCCCGGGGCCGGAGGAGCTGGGCGCGCGGATGGCGTCCGCCGGCCTCGTGGACGTCCGCTGGATCCTCACCGCCGGCGGGATCATCGCGATCCACGTGGGCACGAAGCGGTGAACACGGCACAGGCCCAGCTCGGCACGGTGCTCGAGGCGGGCGGGCCGGAGCTGGCGCGGCTGCTCGCGCTGACCGAGGAGCGCCTGACCGAGGTCGCGCGGGGTCACGGCGAGGAGCTGGGCCGCCACGCGGGCGGCACGCTCGCCGCCGGGGGCAAGCGCCTACGGCCCGTGCTCGTGTTCCTGTGCGCCGGTGGAAACCATCGCGGCGCCGCGGGCACCGCCCGCGGCTTCGCGCACGACGACGAGCGGCTCGTGGCGGCCGGCGCCGCCGTCGAGCTCCTCCACATGGCGACGCTCGTGCACGACGACGTGCTCGACGCCGCCGAGCTGCGGCGCGGGAGGCCGACGGTGTTCGCCGAGGGCGGCCGCCCGGCGGCCACCGCCACCGGCGACCTGCTGTTCTCGCGCGCCTTCGCCGAGCTCGCGGCCACCGGGAGCGAGGACGCGGTGCGGGCGCTGTCCGCGGCATCGTCGGCCCTCGCGCGCGGGGAGCTGATGCAGCGCGCGGACGCCTGGAACGAGGACGTGACCCCGGAGCGCTACACCGAGCGCTGCCGCCTGAAGACGGCGAGCCTGTTCGAGGCCTCGTGCCGGCTGGGCGCGCTGTTCGGCGGCCGGGCCGAGCTGGCGGACCCGCTGGGCCGCTTCGGCGAGGGGCTGGGCGTGGCGTTCCAGATGCTCGACGACGTGCTCGACGTGTCGGGTCCGCCCGAGCGCACCGGGAAGCCGCGCGGCGCGGACCTGCTCGACGGCACGGTCACCCTCCCCCTGATCCTCGCCCGCCGCCACGACCCGTCGCTGACCGCATCGGTGCGGTGCGCGGAGGAGGCGTCCGCGGTCTGCGACCGGATCGCCGCCACCGGAGCGCTGGAGGAGGCGCGCACCGAGGCGCTCGCACACGTGGCGAACGCGAAGCGGGTGCTGGACGAGCTCGACCTCTCGGACCGCCGCGAGCGCGCGCTCCGGCTGGTCGCCGAGGGCGTCGTGGAGCGGTACGCCTAGGGCAGGCGCCCGAGGCTTAGAAATCCTCGGGGAGGATCGCGCCGGCCTCGAGGGCGCCCACGAAGCGCTCGATCTCGTCGGCCATGTTGGCGCGCATCAGGCGCTTGTAGTCACGCGCCAGCGCGTCGGCGCCGCGGTCCAGCTCCTCGTCGAAGAGCTCGACGTTCTCCTGGGTGAAGACGCCCTCGCGGTGCACATCGCAGTTCGGGCACTGGAGTTGGACGCTCCAGTTCTCCGGCCCGGCCTCCTCCCACTGGACGGGGAAGACGAGGTCGGACTCGCA
This sequence comes from uncultured Thermoleophilaceae bacterium, assembly GCA_963741455.1. Taxonomy (GTDB): domain Bacteria; phylum Actinomycetota; class Thermoleophilia; order Solirubrobacterales; family Thermoleophilaceae; genus JACVRW01. The sequence continues at coordinate 48,645 of CAVUIF010000009.1, read as the reverse complement.
CTCGACGCACACGTGCAGGTCCTGGTGCGGCTGGGCGGACGGATGCGCGGGAGCCTGGGCCTCGAGCAGCGCGGCGTCCTCGTCGGAGAAGTAGACGACCTCGATCGTCTTGCCGCTCGGGAGCGTCACGCGCTTCGTGAAGTGGCTGTTGTCGGCGTTCGCGTCCATCGCTTCCATCCTCTGCCACCTGTATCGGAAGCGCCACGACGAACTTGAAGGGAAATTCACCGACTTTCCGGAGTCCGGGACGGGCCGCCTTCGTAGCGGGATTCCGTGGCCTCGACCTGGCCGTGGTAATGGCTTCCCAGGTCGGGGTGGCCATAGGGCCGCTCGGCCGCCTGGTCGAGGGCCATGAACGAGAGCTGGGCGATCGGCTTGCCGGGCCAGAGGATGATCGGGACCCGGGTCAGATTGGTGATCTCGAGCGTGAGCGTGCCGCTGAACCCGGGGTCGACGAATCCCGCGGTGGCGTGAACGATCAGGCCGAGCCGCCCGAGGCTCGACTTGCCCTCGATTCGCGCCACCACGTCGTCGGGCAGCTCGACCCACTCCACGGTCGTGCCGAGCACGAACTCGCCCGGGTGGATCACGAAGCTGGCGGTGTCGTCGATCTGCACGTGCTCCGTCACCCCGGAGGGCGGCTCGGCCAGGTCGATCGCCGGGAGCCTGTGGTTGTGGAACACGCGGAACGAGGTGCCGAGCTTCAGGTCGACGCTGGCGGGCTGCACCATGGACGGATCCCACGGCTCGATCTTGATCCGCCCCTCCTCGACGAGGCGGCGGATCGTGCCGTCCGAGAGCACGGAATTGATCACGGCGCCATCCTCGCAGCTACCATGGACTGAGCCATGCCGAACATTGGCCCACTCGAGATCGTGATCGTGCTGGTGATCGTGCTGATCATCTTCGGTCCCAAGCGCCTGCCCGACCTGGGCCGTTCGCTGGGCCGCGGGATGCGCGAGTTCAAGGACTCCGTCACGGGCAAGGACAAGGACGAGCTTCCCGAGAGCACCGTTCAGGTGCCCGACCCGGCGAAGAAGCCCGAGCCCACCACTGTCACGCACGCCGGCGAGCAGAAGCCCTAGCCACGGAGCCGCGTAGGGCGTGCGGCGCATTCGGCCGATCTCGCACGAGGACCGCCTGTCGGTCGTCGACCACCTGGACGAGCTCCGCAGCCGGCTGATCGTCGCCGGGCTGGCGTTCGTCGTCGCGTGGGCGCTCACGGCCTGGCAGAACCACCTCGTCCTCGACATCGTGAACGCCCCGCTGCCCGATGGGCCGAACGGGAAGCAGATCCAGCCGCTGACGCTGGGACCGGCCGAGGCCTTCTACACGACGCTCACGAACTCGGCCTACTTCGCGCTCTTGATCGCGGCGCCGGTGATCCTGTACCAGCTGTACGCGTTCATCCTGCCCGCCTTCAGCCCCACGGAGCGGCGGGTGGCCACGCCGCTCCTGTTCCTGGTGCCGATCCTGTTCGTGATCGGCGTGGTGTTCTGCTACTTCGTCGTCCTCACCCCGGCGCTCGACTTCCTCCTCAGCTTCAACGCGGACGAGTTCAACACCCAGGTCCGCGCGCGCGACTACTACTCGTTCATCCTGCTGCTGATGCTCGCCATGGGGATCGGGTTCCAGATCCCGGTGGGCGTGCTGGCGGCGTGCAAGCTCGGCGTGACGAGCGCCGAGAAGCTGCGCAAGAGCCGCCGGTACGCGATCGTCGCGATCTTCGTCCTGGCGGCGCTCCTGCCGACGATCGACCCGCTGACCCTGATCCTCGAGGCGATTCCGCTCTACATCCTCTACGAGCTCAGCATCCTGCTCGCCGCCCGCTTCGGCGCGCCCGCCTACGACCTGCCCGACGAGCCGGCCCCCGAGGGGTCCAGCTAGCCTTACGCGCCGATGTTGTTCGACCTGAGAGGGCGCCGACGGCGGTTGGTGCAGGTTGTGTATCTCATGCTCGCCCTGCTGCTGGGCGGCGGCCTCGTGCTGTTCGGAATCGGCGGCGACGTGTCGGGCGGCCTCCTGAACGCCTTCGAGGGCGGCGGCGGCCAGACCGGCGACCAGGTGACCGAGGACCGCATCGACAGGCAGGAGGAGCGCCTGCAGGCGAATCCGCGCAACGAGGCGGTGCTTGCGGCCCTCGTCCGCGACTACTACTCGCTCGCGACGCAGCAGCGCGAGTCGGGCACGGTCGGCTTCCCGGAGGAGGCGAGGGACGAGCTCCAGCAGGCCGGCCGGTACTGGGCGCGATACGCGGACGCGGCCGACCAACCCAGCGTGGAGACGGCCCGCTACGCGCTTCAGGTGTACGGCCAGGGTGGACTCGACCGGCCGAAGGAGGCCCAGCGGGCGGCGGCGATCGTCGCCGAGCAGGAGAACGACGTCGTCTCGTATCTGGGCCTCGTCGACGTGGCCACGCGGGCGGGCGACACCCGCACCGCGAACCTCGCCGCGCAGAAGGCCGTGGACCTCGCCCCGCAGGCCCAGAAGAAGCTGGTGAAGCAGCAGGCGGAGGAGCTGAAGACCCCGCCGGAGCAGCAACCGTCCGGCTGACGTACCCTACGTCACGCCATATGGCCCTCCCGAACAACGGACTAGGCAGGGAACCCTTGTGAACTTCCATATCCAGGACGAAGCCGTAGACGACTCGACCCACGTGATCGAGCTCGGCGGCGAGGTCGACCTCTACACCGCGCCCGAGTTCAAGGAGCGGATGGTCGAGCTGATCGAGTCGGGCAAGAAGCAGATCGTGGTCGACCTGTCGAAGGCAACGTTCATCGACTCCACCACGCTCGGCGTGCTCGTGGGCGGCGTGAAGCGCCTTCGTCCGGCCGGCGGCTCGCTCGCGCTGGTCTGTACCGACGAGAACATCACGAAGATCTTCGAGATCACCGGCCTCGACCGGGTCTTCCCGATCCACGGCTCCCGCGAGGAGGCCCTGGAGGCGGTCAGCTCCGGCGCCACTGACTAGACTGGCCCGTCCGGGCCGTTAGCTCAATTGGCAGAGCAGGAGACTCTTAATCTCAAGGTTGAAGGTTCGATTCCTTCACGGCCCATGGACGCCGAACTCGCCTGCGTCGACGGCCGCACGATGCCGTCGCACGAGGCCACCATCCCGGCCACGGACGAGGGCCTGGTCCGCGGCGACGGCGTCTTCGAGGTCATCCGGGTGTACGACGGCCGCCCGTTCGCGGTGGTGGACCACCTGGACCGGCTGGAGCGTTCGGCGGCGAACCTTCGCCTCGACAATGTGCCGCGAAGCGAGCTGGAGAGCGAGATCCCCGCTCTGCTGGAGAAGCGGGGCGGCTCGGCCTTCGACGGCCTCCTGCGGATCATGCTCACGCGCGGCGGCCGCCGGATCCTGCTCACGGAGCCGCTGCCGCCCAGCCCGGAGCGGATCCGGCTCGGCGTGGTGGAGTACGCCCCCACGCGCGTGCTCGACGGCGTCAAGTCGCTCTCGTACGGGGCCAACATGCTCTGCAGCCGGCTGGCGCGCGAGCGCGGCTTCGACGACGCGCTCCTCGTGACCCCGCACGGCCGCGTGCTGGAGGCGCCCACATCGTCGATCTTCTGGGTGGACGAGGAGGGCACGATCCTCACGCCGCCGCTGAGCGAGCACATCCTCGCCTCGATCACGCGCCACCGCGTCATGGAGGTGGCCGAGGTCACCGAGCGGCCGTGCACGATGGACGACATGCGCGCCGCCCGCGAGGCGTTCCTCGCCTCGACGACCCGCGAGGCGCAGTCGATCGCCGCCATCGAGGACTTCGAGCTGCCCGACGGCGAGCGCACCGCCGAGGTGCGCGCCGCGCTGCTCGCCCGCATCGACGAGGAGCTGTCGGCCGGCTGATCCTCACGGTGATCGGCAACCGCCCGCAGTTCGTGAAGGCGGCTGCGGTCTCCCGTCGGCTGCGCGAGCGGTGCGACGAGCAGATCGTCCACACGGGCCAGCACTACGACGACGAGCTGTCGCGCATCTTCTTCGAGGAGCTGGGCGTCCCGGCGCCGAGCCGTGAGCTGCACGCCGGCGGCGGCACGAACACCGCCCAGACGGCGCGCATCCTCATGGGGCTCGAGCCGATCGTCGAGGAGCTTCGGCCCTCGCTCGTGCTCGTGTACGGCGACACCAACTCCACCCTGGCGGGAGCCCTCGCGGCCGCTCAGGCGGGCGTGCCCGCGGGACACGTGGAGGCCGGGATGCGCTCGTTCGACCGCGCCATGCCCGAGGAGCTGAACCGCGTGCTCACCGATCACGCGAGCCACCTGCTGCTGTGCTCGACCGAGACGGCGATGCGAAACCTGGAGCGGGAGGGCGCCGTCGGCGAGGCGCATCTCGTGGGCGATGTGATGGCCGACGTGTCGCTCGCGTTCCGCGAGATCGCGGCGGAGCGCTCGAAGGTGCTCGAGGAGCTCGGCGTCGAGCCGGGGAACTACCTCGTGGTGACCGCCCACCGGGCCGGCAACGTGGACGACCCGGGGCGGCTCCGGAAGCTCGTGGAGCTGCTCCGCGCGCTCCCCGGGCAGGTCGTGTTCCCCCTGCACCCGCGAACCAGGGAACGCCTGGAGGCCGCGGGGCTGACGAATGAGCTGGGCGACGTGAAGACCACCGCGCCGCTCGGCTATCTCGACTTCCTCCAGCTCGCTCGCCACGCGCGAGCGGTGCTCACCGATTCCGGCGGCGTGCAGAAGGAGGCCTACCTGCTCGGGGTCCCGTGCGTGACGCTCCGGGACACGACGGAGTGGGTGGAGACCGTGGAGGCGGGCTGGAACGTGCTCGTGGACCTCGACCGCGACGCCGCGATCGCCGCGCTGGAGCGTGATCCCCCCGCGGAGCGTCCCGAGCTGTACGGCGGGGGGCACGCTGCAGAGCGCGTTTGCGAGGTCGTTGCCGCCTACACTCAGCGCCTATGAAGATCGGAATAGTGGGTCTCGGATACGTCGGGCTGCCGCTCGCCGTCGCATTCTGCGAGGCGGGCCACGAAGTGGTTGGTGTGGACACGGACGCGCGCGTCGCGGAGGCGCTCGCGAGCGGGAGCTCGCACATCGAGGACGTGCCGGACGAGGTGCTCGGGGGCATCCGCGACCGCTTTCGGCCCACCACGCGCTACGCGGACCTGGCGAAGGTCGACGCCATCGTCGTGGCGGTGCCCACGCCGCTCACGCGCAACCGCGAGCCGGATCTGGGACCGCTGATCGCCTCCGGCACCGCGCTTGCGAGCGTCCTCCAGGAGGGCCAGCTCGTCGTGCTCGAGTCGACCACCTATCCGGGCACCACCCGCGAGCGCTTCGTGCCGCTGCTCGAGGAGTCCGGCCTCGCGGCCGGAAGGGACTTCCACGTGGCCTTCTCGCCCGAGCGGATCGACCCGGGCCGGACGGACTTCACGCTGAGGACCACGGCGAAGGTCGTGGGCGGGCTGACCGACGATTGCCGCCGCCGCGCGGTGGCGCTCTACTCGGAGGTCTGCGACGAGGTGGTGGAGGTCTCGACTCCGGAGGCGGCAGAGCTCACGAAGCTCCTCGAGAACATCTTCCGCTCGGTGAACATCGCGCTCGTGAACGAGCTGGCGATCCTGTGCGACCGCATGGGCATCGACGTCTGGGAGGTCACGGACGCCGCGGCGACCAAGCCCTACGGGTTCATGTCGTTCAAGCCGGGCCCCGGCATGGGCGGCCACTGCCTGCCCGTGGACCCGTTCTACCTGGCCTGGCGCGCCCGCGAGTTCGACACGCAGACCGAGTTCGTGGAGCTGGCCGGCGAGGTGAACCAGCGGATGCCGTACTTCTGCGTGGGGCGGATCGGCCGCGCTCTCAACGACCACTCGAAGTCGGTGCGCGGTGCGCGCGTGGGCATCTTCGGCGTCTCCTACAAGGCCGGGGTGGGCGACCTGCGCGAGTCGCCGGCGCTGCGGATCATCCGCCTGCTCCGCGCCCAGGGCGCCGAGATCGTCTATCACGACGAGTTCGTGCCGGAGCTTCCCGAGCACGGCCTCCGCTCGGAGTGGCCCGAGGACGTCGACTGCGCGGTGATCGTGACCGCGCATCCGGGCCTCGACCTGGAGCGCGTGGTGCGGGAGGCGCCGCTCGTGGTCGACTTCCGCGGCGTGACTCGCGGCATCGAGGCCCCGAACCTAGTGCGTCTGTGACGAGCGTCGGGGTCGTGGGCCTCGGCTACTGGGGCCCGAACCTCGCTCGCAACTTCGACCGGCTCCCGGGGGTGGAGCTGCGCTGGCTCTGCGACGCCTCCGAGGAGGCGCGGGAGCGGTGGGCCGCGGCGTTCCCCTCGGCGCGGGCGACAGCCTCGCTCGACGACCTGCTGGCCGACGAGACGCTCGACGCGGTCGTGGTGGCCACGCCGGTGCCCACGCACGCGGAGCTCGCAACGCGCGTGCTCGCCGCCGGCAAGCACTGCTTCGTCGAGAAGCCGCTCGGCCGCTCCGAGGAGGAGGCCGCGGCGGTGGTGGAGGCCGCCCGCGAGGCCGGCCGGATCCTGATGGTGGGCCACCTGCTCGAGTACCACCCGGGCGTGGAGCGGCTCGCCGAGCTCGTGGAGTCGGGCGACCTGGGCGACCTGCTCTACATCTACTCGAACCGCCTGAACCTGGGCAAGCACCGGCAGGACGAGAACGCGCTCTGGTCGCTCGGCGCTCACGACGTGTCGGTGATCCTGCGGCTCGTGGGCGAGGAGCCGGTCGAGTGCAGCGCCGTCGGGCAGGGCTACGTGAAGCCGAACGTCGAGGACGTGGTGTTCGCGTTCCTCAGGTTCGAGTCGGGGCTCACGGCTCACATGCACCTGTCCTGGCTCGACCCGCACAAGGAGCGCCGCTTCACGGTGGTCGGCTCGCAGCGGATGGCGACCTTCGACGACATGGCGATCGAGGGGAAGCTCACGGTCTACGACAAGGGCCTGGACCAGGACTACTCGTCATACGGCGAGTACATCGCGCGATCCGGCGACGCGTTCTCGCCCACGATCTCGAACGAGGAGCCGCTCCGGATCGAGTGCAGGCACTTCGTGGACTCGATCCGCGAGGGCCGCGAGCCGCGCTCGAGCGGCGAGTCGGGGCTGCGGGTGGTGCGCGTGCTGGAGCGGCTTCAGCGCTCGCTCACGGAGAGCTCGTCCCTTGCCGAAGCCTGAGCTGACGCCATCCGACCGGGCGCCCGGGCTGCTGCTGGGCGAGGGCGTGGAGCTTCCCGGCGGCGTGGAGATCGGCGGCCACGTGGTCGTGCACGCCGGCAGCCGCGTCGGCGAGGGCGCCCGACTCCAGGACGGCTGCGTGATCGGCAAGCCGCTGGCGCTCGGTCCGCGCTCGAGCGCGTCCGGGAGCGAGAGCCCCGGCGCGGCGGCGATCGGCGCCGGGACGACCGTGGGAGCGGGCGCCGTCGTGGTGGCCGGGGCGACCATCGGCGACCGCTGCGTGATCGCGGACCAGGCCCACGTGCGCGAGCGCACCGAGATCGGGGACGAGACGGTGGTTGGGCGCGGCGCGTCGGTGGAGAACGACGTGCGCGTGGGTGCGCGGGTGCGGATGCAGACAGGCGCCTACGTGACGGCGTGGTCGGTCGTGGAGGACGACGTCTTCATCGCCCCGAACGTGACGCTCACGAACGATCCCACCGCGGGACGGCGGCCGGCGGACGTGGACCTGCGCGGGGCCACCCTGCGGCGCGGGTGCCGGATCGGCGCCGGGGCGGTGCTCCTGCCGGGCGTGGAGGTGGGTGAGGACGCGTTCGTGGGCGCCGGCTCCGTGGTGACCCGCGACGTGCCGGCCGGCGCGCTCGTCATGGGCGTGCCCGCCCGCGTGGTGCCGGAGTGAGGCGCCGCCGCCGGCACCGTCCGCTCGACCCGGGCCGGGGCACACTGGTCCTGGGAGGCGCCGCGGCCGTCATCACCGCGGCTCTGCTCCTGGTGGAGCTGCGGCGGGTGCGGAGCCGCGGATCGGACCATGCGGTCGCCGACACCGCGGAGGTCGCGCTGGCGGGCTACCAGGAGGTCTCGACCCGCGAGAACTCGATGTTCAACCTGCTCACGTCGTTCGCCACCACGTTCGTCCTGGCCCGCTCGATCACCTACATCCTGCGTGAGCGGAAGAGCTTCGGGCCGTTCCGCAACCTGCGCGCCGGCGGGCGGCACATCCATCACTACGTGCCGGGGATCGTGATCGCGTTCGCCTCCGGCGCCGGCGCGATCCTCACCCGCGACGAGCAGCTCGAGCCTTGGCTCGCCGTGCCCTTCGGGGTGGGCATGGGCCTCACCCTGGACGAGTCCGCGCTCCTGCTCGAGCTGGACGACGTCTACTGGTCGCGCGAGGGCATCCTGAGCGTGCAGATCACGCTCACGGCGATCGCCATGCTCGGAGCGCTGGCCCTGGGCCTCCGCTTCCTGAGGCGCGGCGAGCAGTTGGTGCTGGACCCCGCCGGCCCGTGAGCCGGCGCAACTGGTTTGATTCGTGCCATGGAGACGCCCCAGAATCCTGAGCAGCCGCGCCCGGACCAGCCCGCACCGCCGCCCCCGCCACCGCCGCCACCCGCCGGCCCGCAGTCGCCGGCCCAGGTGCCGCCGCAGGCTCCGCCCGGCGGCTGGGAGCAGCCGATCCCGCAGCAGGCGTCCGGCTGGCACGGCACGCCGCTGGCGAGCTGGGGCACCCGTGTCGGCGCGACACTCATCGACTGGCTGATCCTGCTCGTGCCCGTCGCCATCCTGGTCGCGATCGTGCTCGGCGTGGCCGTGGGCAGCGACACCGGCGCGATCGTGAGCGCGATCGTCGGCTTCGTCACCTACCTCATCGTCGCGCTCCTCTACGCGCCCCTCCTCATGGCGAGGCACGGCTCGAGGAACGGCCAGACCTGGGGCAAGCAGATCCTGGACATCCGCGTCGTGCGCGACGGCGGGCAGCCGATCGGCTTCGGATACGCCGCCCTGCGCGAGGTCGCGGTGAAGGGCCTGGCGCTCGGGATCGCGGGGTCGATCATCCCGATCATCCCGTACTTCCTGAACTACTTCTGGCCGCTGTGGGACGACCAGAACCGGGCCCTGCACGACATGGTCGTCTCATCCCACGTGGTGCGGGCCTAGGCGCTCCGCGGCCTCCGTCCAGATCATCTGCTCGCGGCCCGGGCCGACGCCGATCATCACGATCGGGATGCCGAGGAACTCGGCCACGTAGTCGAGATACGACTGGGCGTTCGCCGGCAGCTCGTCGACCTGCCGGCAGCCGGTGATGTCCTCGTGCCAGCCCGGCAGCTCGATGTAGTCGCCGCGCACCCGGTGCACGATCGACTGGTGGTAGGGGAAGTCGTCGAAGCGGGCGCCCTCGGCGCCCAGGTAGCGCACGCCCACCAGCAGCGGGTCCACGCCGGTGAGCACGTCGAGCTTCGTGACCACCAGGCCGGTGAGCCCGTTCACGCGCGTGGCGTAGCGGAGTGCCACGAGGTCGAGCCATCCGGTGCGGCGCGGCCGCCCCGTGGTGGTGCCGAACTCGCCGCCGGCCACGCGGAGCTGCTCGCCCAGCTCGTCGTCGAGCTCGGTCGGGAACGGCCCCGCGCCCACGCGCGTCGTGTACGCCTTGGCGATCCCCCAGACCTCGTCGAGCGCACCGGGGCCCACGCCGGCACCCGGCCCTGCTGCGCCGGCCACCGTATTGGAGGACGTCACGAACGGATACGTCCCGTGGTCGATGTCGAGCAGCGCTCCCTGGGCGCCCTCGAACACCACGAGGCCGCCGTCGTCGAGCGTGCGCCATGCGATCGGAGGGGTGTCGGCGATGAACGGCTCGAGCCGGTGGCCGTGCAGGCGGTACTCCTCGGTCATCGCGTGCAGGTCGAGCTCCGGGAGCTTCGCGTAGGGGCGCAGCATCAGCCGCTTCGGCTCCATCGCGGCGTAGATCTTCTTGCGCAGGATCGACTCGTCGAGGAGGTCCTGCATGCGGATCCCGAGCCGGGCCGCCTTGTCGGCGTAGCAGGGGCCGATCCCGCGCCGCGTGGTGCCGATCTGGAGCTTGCCGAGCTTCGCCTCGCCCTCCTGGTCCAGGAGCTTGTGGTACGGCATGATCAGGTGGGCGTTCGCCGAGATGCGCAGGCCGCTCAGGTCGATCCGGCGGCGGCGCAGCTCGTCGATCTCCTGGGTCATCACGACGGGGTCCACGACCACGCCGTTGCCGATCGCGCACAGCTTGCCGGGGTAGAGGATCCCGGACGGGATCAGGTGGAACTTGAACGTCTCGCCCTCGCGGACGATCGTGTGGCCGGCGTTGTTGCCGCCCTGGAAGCGGATCACGAGGTCGGCCTGCTCGGCGAGCAGGTCCACCACCTTCCCCTTCCCCTCGTCGCCCCACTGGGCGCCGACGATGACGACTCCTGGCATAAGCGAAACCGAGTGTAGGCCGGGGCGCCCTAGAAAGCGCCGCCGTCCGGCGGCATGGCGGGAGTCGGCTCCGCCGCGCGGTCGCGGTACAGGTTCGCGAACCTCGGATACTTCGGCAGGAACGTGAGCGCGACCTCGCCGATCGGCCCGTTTCTGTGCTTGGCGACGATGATGTCCGCCTCGCCGAGCCGCTCGGACTCCTTGTTGTAGTACTCGTCGCGGTAGATGAACATCACGACGTCGGCGTCCTGCTCGATGGAGCCCGACTCGCGGAGGTCGGAGAGCATCGGGGTCGGCGGGTTGCGCGACTCGACCGCCCGGGAGAGCTGCGACACGGCGATCACCGGCACGTCGAGCTCGCGCGCGAGGATCTTGAGGCCTCGGCTGATCTGCCCGATCTGCTCGACGCGGCTCGACTCGGGGCGGCCCTCCGGGCGCATCAGCTGGAGGTAGTCCACGACCACGAGGCCCAGGCCGTGCCGGGCCGCGAGCCGGCGCGACTTCGCGCGCAGCTCGAGCACGCTCATGTCGCTCGAGTCGTCCACGTAGATCGGCGCCCGGGCGAGCTTCTCCACCGCCTGGAGCACCTTCGGCCACTTCTCCGCACGCACGCGGCCCTTCCTGAGGTCGTCGCTCGACACGCGCGCCTGCGACGCCAGGAAGCGGTGGGCGAGCTCCGTCTCCGACATCTCGAGCGAGAACAGCGCGACCGGGACGCCCGCCTCCACGGCGGCGTACTCGGCGATGTTCGTCGCGGCCGCGCTCTTGCCCATCGAGGGCCGGGCGGCGAGCACGATGAGGTTGCCGGGCTGGAAGCCGCCGGTGAGCGCGTCCAGGTCGGTGAAGCCGGACGGCGTGCCGGTGAGGCCGACGTCGGTCTTGGAGAGCTCCTCGAGCTTGTCGACCTCGTCGTGGAGGATCTGCTCGAGCGAGCGCATCTCCGACGTGCCGCCGTCGTGGCCGATCTTGAACAGGACCGCCTCGGCCCGCTCGATCAGCTCGCGCGCCTCGCCGCGGTGGGCGGCCACGTCGTCCTGGATCTCGCGCGTGGCGGCCAGCACGCTCCGGAGCAGCGAGTGCTCCTTGACGATGCGCGCGTAGTCGAGCACCGCACCGACCGCCGGGACGACCGTCGGCAGCGAGTGCAGGTAGGCCTCGCCGCCCACCTTGTCGAGGTCGCCGCCGCGCCGCAGCTCCTCCGCGACGGTGAGCGCGTCGACGGCCTCCGGCTGCGCCTTCTCCTTCAGGCGGATCATCGCCTGGAAGATGAGCCCGTGGCGCGGGCGGTAGAAGTCGTGGGCGCGCAGGCCCACCTCGAGCAGCACGCCGTCCAGCGCCTGCTCGGTGAGCAGGATCGCTCCGAGGACGGAGGCCTCGGCCTCCTCGTTGTGCGGCGGGACGCCGCCGCCGTTGGCCGCTGCCCCGGGCGGGACGGCTACGGCCACCGGGCGCCTAGGCCGTTGGTGTGACGATCGTCTTGATGTCGGCCGTCACGCCGTCGGAGACCTCGACGGTGACCATGTGCGTGCCCGTGGTGCGGATCGGCTCCTCCAGCTTGACGCGGCGCTTGTCGAGCCGCACCCCGCGTGCCTGCCGGATCGCGTCCACGATCTCCTGCGAGGTGACCGAGCCGAACAGCCGGCCGTCGTCACCCGCCTGGTGCGAGATCGTCAGGACGGTCTTCCGCAGAAGCGCCGCCGTCTCCTCGGCCTTCTCGGCCGCCTCGGTGACCGCGCGCTCGGCTGACTCGCGCCGGCGCTCGGCGTCGGCGATCGAGGCCGGCGTAGCCGGCTGAGCCAGCTTTCGCGGCACGAGGAAGTTGCGGAGGTAGCCCGGCGAGACGTCGATGACTTCACCGCGCTCCCCGAGCGTGTCCACGTCCTTGAGGAGGATTGCCTGGGCCATATGGTCCCGTCGCCTACCTGTCTGCGACGTACGGCAGGAGCCCCACCTCGCGCGCCCGCTTGACCGCGGTGGCGAGCTGAGACTGGTGACGGCGGCATGCGCCGGTGACGCGCGACGAGCGGATCTTGCCCTTGTCGCTGATCGCGCGGCGCAGCGCGGAGAGGTCCTTGTAGTCGACGACGTCGATCTTCTCCCGGCAGAACGGGCAGGGCTTGAAGCGCCCCCCAGGGGCGCCCTTGCCGCGCGGACCGCGCTTGCGGTCCCGCGTCTGTGTTCCACCACGCTGCTTCGCCACTTGTGCTCCTGCGTACTCGCTACACCGGGATCAGAACGGAATGTCGTCGTCCGTCGTTCCCCCGGCGGCCACCGGCGCCTGAGCGAAGTCCGCGGTATCTGCCGGAACGTCGCTCTGGGGCGTGAAGCGGCCGCCGTTCTCGCCACCCTCGCGGGAGCCGAGGAACTGGACGGAATCGGCAATGATATCGACTGCCTGCCGCTTCTGCCCGCTCTGCTTGTCCTCCCACTCGCGCCACTCGAGCCGCCCGTCGACCGCGACCGGCCGCCCCTTGGAGAGGTACTGGGCGCAGTTCTCGCCCTGAGCGCCCCAGACCGTGACGTCGAAGTAGTTGGGCTTGTCGACCCACTCGCCGGTCGACTGGTCCTTCCGGCGCGTGTTGCTGGCGATGCGCAGGCTGCAGACCGCGGTGCCGCCGTTCGTGTGCCGAAGCTCCGGGTCGCGCGTGAGATTGCCTGTCAGCACCACGCGGTTGATGTTCGTCGCTGCCATAAGGCTGCTCTTCCTCCTACCTGCTCGAAGACCGTCGATCGAGAGTACATACGGGTTCGGAGCGCTCGGGCGGGGTCGCCCAAGAAAGTGCGGTAAAGAGCGGGGTCTTTCGCAAAGAAGGTGCCGTTCGGGGCCGAACGGTTACTCGTCGGCCGCCGGGGAGGCGGGCTCGCCGTCCGGAGCGGCATCTGCCGGCTCCGCGTCTGTGGGGGCCGCGTCCGCGGGGGTCTCGCCGGTGGGGGCGGGGGCAGCCGGGTCGCCGACGGGGGCGGGGGCAGCCGGGTCGGCGGCGGCCGGGGCGGGAGCGGCCGGGTCCGCGGCTGTGGGGTCGGCGGCGGCCGGTGCGGCGGCGCCCTCCTCCTCGTGCGGCGGCGCGTCGGCGGCGGCGCGGGCGGCGACCTTCGTGTCCTGAGCCTCGCGCTCCTCGCGGCGGCGCGGGGCCTGCTGGTCCGGCGGCGGCGGGGTGGGCTGGCCCGGCTTGAACTTGATGATCCGGAACCGGAGCACCCCGTCGAGGATGCGGAGCCGCTGGTTCAGCCGGTCGAGAAGCGCGTTGTCGCCGTCGAACTGGTAGAGCCGGTACTCGGCCTCGGGCCGGTGGTCGATCTCGTAGGCCATCCGCCGCTGGCCCCAGTCATGGGTCGCGAGCAGCTCCCCACCGGAGTCGATGATCGACTCCGCCTCGGAGATAGCGGCGGTCCGCCGCTCCTCGGGAGCGGTCGGATCCAGCATCAGCATGAGGTCGTAAGGGCCTGCCATTTGCGACGGGCCACGATAGCGGACGAGGGGCGAACGACAGCGGTGAAGCCCCTTCACGCCCTGTGGCGCGGGTGCGCTGGGGGAACGTGGGGCGGGTGGTGTGTCTCGTGGCCGCTGGGGTGTTGATCGCGGTGGGACGGCCGGAGGCGCCGCTCGAGCCGACGCCGCCCCGGCGTCGCGCCTCCGCGTGTGGTGCTGCCGCGGCTGCCGGCCGTGCCTCGGTTGCGGCTTCCCCGGCCGCGGAAACGGCGGGCATTGAAGGGTGAAGGTCCGGACCGAAGCAGGGGGGTTCCGCCTTCTATGCCGGTATATCCGGCACAAGTGACGGAGCCCCCGCCGTCGGAGGGTCGGCCGGCCGCGCCCGTGCCGAGCGCGCCGCCCGCTTCCGGCGAGTTCACGCCGGATCCGGGGCCCTAGCCTGCCGCTTTCGCTCGATGTCGGCGAGCTGGTCGTCGACCCAGTCGCCGGGGTCGCGGGCGGTCACGATCCGCTTCTGGCCCTGGGCTCGCCACGAGCGCTCCTCGGCGGACATCGTCAGGGCGCGGTGGATCGCGTCGGCCTGGTCCTGGACGTCGAAGGGGTTCACCGAGAGGGCGAACTCGGCCAGCTCCTCGTGCGCGCCGGTGTTCTCGCTGAGGAGCGACACGCCGTTGCGCTCGTTCACGAGCGGCCCCTCCTTCGCGATCAGGTTCATCCCGTCGAACATCGCGTTCACCATCAGCAGGTCGTAGTGCTTGTAGGCCGCGATCGCCTCCTCGAGGTTCTCGCGCAGCCGCAGCTCGATCGGCATCCAGTCGGTGGTGCCGTGGCGGTGGTTCACCACGGCGACGAGGGCCTCGATCCGCTCGAGGTACTCGGCGTACTCCGGCACGTCCTGGCGCGACGGGATCAGGTGGGCGATGAAGGTCACCTGCTCCTTGAACTCGGGGTGCTGCTCGAGGAACAGGTCGAAGGCGGTGAAGCCGCGCAGCACGTTCTTCGACAGGTCGGCGCGGTCCACTCGCAGGATCAGGTGCTCCCGGCGCCGGCGCAGGATCTCGCGCTCGTACTCGTGGACGGCGGGCCGCTGGGCCGTCCGCTGGAACGTCTCGGCGGAGATCGGCAGCGGGTAGGAGCGCACCCACACGTCCCGCCCGTCGAACTTCACGATGCCGGCCTCCTCGTCCACCTCGAGGTCGAACAGCTCCCGGCAGCAGAGCAGGAAGTTGCGCCGGTACGAGCGCGTGTGGAAGGCGATGATGTCGTTCGAGAGGATGCCCTCGTAGATGTCCTCGCGGATGTCCGCCGGCAGCACGCGCCAGGCGTCCGGCTGGGTCCACGGGATGTGGACGAAGTGGTGGAGGAAGAGGTCGGGCCGCTCCTGGCGGATGAACTTCGGCGCGATGTAGAGGTGGTAGTCGTGGAGCATCACGACCGCCTCGTCCTCGTCCTCCAGCTCGTCGAGCACCGCGCGCGCCAGGTCCGCGTTCACCGCGCAGTAGCCCTCCTCGTAGGCCTGGACCTCGTGCGTGCGCACGTCGGGCGCGTTCGACAGGTCCCAGAGGTAGTGCTGGATGAACCACAGCATCGGGTTCGCGACCACGTTGTAGAAGCTGTCGTACGCCTCGGGGTCGCTCGTCACGAGCCGCACGCGGTAGGTGTCGCCGTCGAGCTCGACCGGGAACGAGCGGCCGCCGTGCCGCTCCGCGACCTCCGCGTCCTCGTCGGTCATCGCCGAGGCCACCCACACCGCGTCGCGGTGATGCACCAGGCCCTTCAGCGCGGTGACCAGCCCGCCGCCGCCGCGGCGCGCCTCGCCCCCCTCGAACGTGGCCGGGCCGCGATTCGAGACGAGGACGAGGGGGGTGTCCTGGTTCATTTGTGTGCCCGGAAGAGCTTCAGCCAGTCGCGGAGGAGGCGCGGCGTGAGGAAGTGCGTGCGCACGTGCTCCTTGCCGGCGCGGCCGAGCCGCTTGCCCAGGTCGGGCTCGCGCAGGATGCGAAGCGAGCGGTCGGCGCACTCCTCGGGCGAGCTGACGAGGTAGCCGGTCTCGCCGTCCTGCACCTGGAGCGGGATGCCGCCCACGTCGCCGCCGATGAACGGCCTGCCCTTCCAGAGCGCCTCGGACACCGTCAGCCCGAAGCCCTCGCGGGTGGACTTCTGGATCACCACGTCGGCCTGCGACTGGAACGCGTTCACCTCGATGGCGCCCACGTTGTTCAGGTTGTTGAGGATGTGGATGTCCGGGTCGCCGTCCGCGTAGGCCATCGTGGAGTTGAAGAACTCCCAGCCCTCGGGGTCGTCCGTGGCCATGGAGCCCACGAGCGCGAGCTGCACGTCCGGCATCTCCTCGGTGACCTTGCGATAGGCGTCGATCACGCCGACCGGGTCCTTCCAGGGGTCGAAGCGCGACACCTGGCACATGAGCGGGCGGTCCACGTCGATGCCGAACTGGTCGCACACGAAGGCGGCGTCCTCGGGCGAGAGCGCCATGTTCTTCGGCGACAGCGGGTCGATCGCGGGCGGGATGATGTGCACGCCGCCCACCGCGCCGTCGAGGTTCGAGGGCACGTACTGCTGGAGGTGCCACACGGATGCGTCGTACTCGCGCACGAACGGCACCATGTGGTCGATCGCGTCCGGGTTCGGCGTCGACAGGTCGATGTGGCAGCGCCACACCCACGTCTTCGCCAGATCAGGGACGTGCTTGCGGATCGCCGCCGGCTGCGGGTCGTGGACGATGATCACGTCCCAGCCGCCCTCGACCTCCTTCGCGTTCATCTCGTTGTAGCGCTCGTAGATCGCCCACTCCTCGTCCGTGAGCGAGTCGGGGTTCCCCTGGAGCGCGTTGTGCAGCCGCTTGGTCGCGTTGTAGAACTCCTCGCGGCCGAGCATCACCTGCCACTGGGCGTCGATCCCCACGTCGTTCATCAGCGGGATCAGCGTGTAGAGGATCTCGGAGACGCCGCCGCCGAAGGCGGTGGCGGAGAGATGCAGCACGCGAAGGCCCTCGAGGTCCTCCGCGAGCGTGCGGATCTCCTCGACGAGGGGCCTTCCGACCAGGTGGGTGTAGTCCGCGAGGCTCTTGCTGCCTACGGAAACCGGCGTCAGCACAGCGCGGCAGACTATCCAGTCTGGTTCAGGTACTTGACGAGGCGAGTGCGGCTTCCGGCGAAGTCGGCCTGGTCGACCGTCGCCTCGATGATCGCGCGGCTCAGCTCCTGCTCCGATGCGGCCACCGCACCCGACGTGCCCTCGAGATCCATCAGCAGGCGATCGTCCGCCAGATGGAAGGAGAAACTGAGCCGGCTCTCGTCGTCGAGGCCTCTCGACTCGTCCACGAAGTCGTTCGCCGCCTCGGTGATCGCGAGCTTCAGGTCGGCGACCTCCTCGGGCGACAGCGGCGTCAGCCGGCAGACCGCCGACAGCGCCAGGCGGGCCAGCACCAGGTAGTCCGGCCGCGCCGGAATCGTCAGCGCAACATCGCGGCTCTCGGTTCCCTGCTGTCCTTCCACGGTCGGCACAGTACCCGGAACGGTCTCGATTTCGGCATCCGCCCCTAGGGGGCCGGCCGCGCCGGGCGCCGGCCCAGCTCAACCTCGATGGTGCGCCGCTCGCCGTCGCGGAGGATCTGGAGCTCGACCCGCTCCCCGGCGCCGCGGGCGCTGATCTCGTCGGCCAGGTCGTGCTCGCGCGTGAGCTCCACGTCGTCCACGCCGACGATCAGATCGCCGCCCGCGGCGAGCTCGTCGTCGCCCTGGAAGCTGATCTCCTCGCTGCCGGCCCGAGGCCGGCTTCGGCGGCCGGGCTGTCCTCCACGATCTCCTGGACGAGCGCGCCGGTCTCGGCGTCCAGCTCGAGCCGCTCCGCGAGCTGCGGCCAGATGGTGAGCGACTCCACGCCCAGATAGCCGTAGTCCACGCGGCCCTTCTCGCGCAGCTCTCGCAGCGAGCGCCGGACGGCGTCGGCGGGGATGGCGAAGCCCACGCCCTCGCCGCCGCCGGACTGCGACCTGATCTGCGCGTTGATCCCGAGCACGCGGCCCTGGGCGTCGAGCAGCGGGCCGCCGGAGTTGCCCGGGTTGATTGCCGCGTCGGTCTGGATGGCATCGCCGATCTCGAACTGCGTGAGCGAGCGGATGGTGCGGTCGAGCGCCGAGATCACGCCGATCGAGAGCGACTGGCGCTCGCCGAACGGGCTGCCGATCGCGGCCACCGGCTCGCCGACGGTGATCGAGTCCGACTCGCCGATCCGCAGCGGCGTCAGCGACAGGCCCTCGGGATCGATCTTCAGGAGCGCCACGTCCGCGTTCGGGTCGTGGCCGACGATCTCGGCCGCCACGCGGTTCGAGTCCGAGAACTCCACGTACACCTCGTCCGCCTCGGCCGTGCGGGTCCCGCTCTGCGTCGTGACCACGTGCGCGTTCGTGGCGATGTAGCCCTCGCCGTCCAGCACGAAGCCGGAGCCCTGGCCGCCCTCGCCCTCGTCCTCGAACAGGCTCGAGCCGTCCTCGAAGATCGACAGGATCGTCACGACGCCGGGCGACAGGCGGTCGTAGATCGCGCCCGGGTCGAAGCCGCCCTCCTCGCCGAGGCCCTCGACGACCTGCACGCGCGTGGTCGTGACCTCCTCACGGCCGGCCGATCCGTCCGTGCCGTCGTTCTCGTCGCTCGCGTCGCAGCCTGCCGCCAAGAGCAACAGTGCCGCGGCGGCGGCCGCCGCCGCCCGCCTCACCGGCCGTTACCGTCCGCCGGGCAGCTCGAGCTTGAAGGCGGTGTTGCCCGGCTCGGTGGACAGGACGAGCCTGCCGTCCATCCGCTCCGCCAGCTCGCGCGCGATGGCGAGCCCGAGGCCGGCCCCGCGCGCGGCGTCGCCGGTGTAGAAGCGCTCGAAGACCTTGGCCCTCGCCCCGGCCGGCAGGCCGGGTCCCTCATCCGCCACCGTGAGCTCGGCGGCGCCGTTGTAGCGAGTCGCGCTCACCGTGACGTCCGTGCCCTCCGGCGTGTGGCGGAGGGCGTTGTCGAGGAGGATACGCATGATCTGAGCGACCCGTTCGCGGTCGCAGTGGGCGTTCGGGCCCTCCTCGGGCACCTCGAGCCGCAGCGCGGTGCCGGTGGTCCGCCAGCCGCGGGTGGAACTCGCCCGCGATGGAGCGCGCTGAGCTCCGCGAGGTCCACCGACTCGGGGTGGAGCTGGACCGAGCCGGAGTCGAGCCGCGAGAGGTCGAGCAGGTCCACGGACAGCTTCTGGAGCCGCTCCACCTGCTCGGCCATCGTCTCGAGGAACTCGCGGCGCGTGTCCTCGTCCAGGTCCTCGTCCTGGAGCAGCTCCACGAACCCGGCCAGCGAGAAGATCGGCGTGCGCAGCTCGTGCGAGGCCGTGGCGATGAACTCCTTGCGCGCCACGTCGACCTGCCGGAGCTGCTCCTGCATCCGGTTGAAGGTGTCGGTGAGCTGCCCGAGCTCGTCCTTGGAGGTCACGGGCAGCGGCTCCACGTACCTGCCCGCGCGCCACGTCGCGCGCCGCGCGCTCGAGCCGGCCGACGCGCCGCGCGAGCCGCGCCGCGACGAGGTAGCCGCCGAGCAGCGCGATCAGGAGCGCGCCGGCCGTGGCGATCAGCACGCGGTTGCGGACGAACGCGACCGTCTCCTGGACGTCCGTGAAGTCGCGCGAGTAGAACGCCACGCGCGGCAGCCGGTTGGGGCTGGCGATCCGCTGCGCGACCATGCCGAACTCCTCGTCGCGGAAGGTGCCGTGAAGCGGTCCTGGATCCGGCGCGTGAGGATGGCCCGGCGCGCGAGCGTCTCGTCGAACGGCACGAGCTCGCTCCGACTCGTCGACGCGGATAGAAGCCGGGGTTGCGCTCGGGGGTCTGCTCGCGCTGCCAGTACGCGGACCGTCACGCGCGCGTCGGTCGAGTCCGCCGGCGGCGCGGATGCGGGCGGCGAACTCCTTCGGCGGATCGGCTGCCGCCCGCCGACGCAGCGGCAGCTCGAGCGCCGAGCGCGCGCGTCCGCGCCTCCTCGCGGAGGTGTCGCGAGCCGCTGCTCCTTGAGGCTCTGCTCGAGCTGCGGCACGACGACGAACCAGATGACCGTGAACGCCGCCGCCGTGACGAGGAAGAAGATGAAGCGCGAGCTTGTGGCGGAGCGAGCGCAGGCGGCTCATGAGTCCCGGAAGCGGTAGCCCACGCCGCGCACGGTGAGGATCAGCTCCGGCGTCTTCGGCTCCGCCTCGAGCTTCTCGCGGAGGTGGCGGATGTGGACGTCGATCGTGCGCGGGTCGCGGTAGGCGGCGTCGCCCCAGACGCGCTCGAGCAGCATCGTCCGGCTGAACACCCGCCCGGGCGCGCGCGCGAGCGCGGCCAGGATCTCGAACTCCACGTAGGTGAGCTGGGCGGTCTCGCCGCGCACGGTCACGGTGCGCTTCTCGAAGTCGATCTAGAGGTCGCCCGCGTCGATCGGCTCCTCGAACTGCGTCTCCGGCTGCGCGAGCGCCGCGCGGCGCAGCACCGCCTTCACGCGGCTGCGGAACTCGCGGACCGAGAACGGCTTCGTGATGTAGTCGTCGGCGCCCAGCTCGAGGCCGAGCACCTTGTCGGTCTCCTCGGTCTTGGCGGTCAGCATGATGATCGGCACCGTGCTGCGCGAGCGGATCGCCCGGCACACGTCGAAGCCGTCCATCCGCGGGAGCATCACGTCGAGGACCACGAGGTCGAAGTTGTCGTCGCGCAGCCGCTCGAGCGCCTCCCTGCCGTCGAGCGCGGGGATGACGTCGTAGCCCTCCTTGCGCAGCGGGTAGGTGAGCAGCTTCTGGACCGACAGCTCGTCGTCGACGAGCAGGATGCGAGGGGCCGTAGCGCTCAACCTTCCTAATTGTAGGTTGCGGCCCCGTGATCGAGCCGCGGATATACCGCGCGGCGTTCGTTCCGGCGCTCCTGGCGGTCGTGCTGACGATGTTCTCGTTCCAGAGCCGGCCGCGGCCGCTGCCCCAGGGGCTGGCCGCCGACGTGCTGTTCGACGGCAACCAGGCGGCCGTGCTGGCGGCGCGGATCGCCGCCGAGGCGCCGGACCGGCGCGCCGGCTCGCGCGGCGACCTGGCCACGGCCGAGCTCGTGGCGAACACGTTCGCCGACGCGCGGCTTCGGCGGCGGGCCGGACGGCGCGCCCCGAGCTGCAGCGCTTCACCCACGCGGGCCAGGAGCTCGTGAACGTGATCGGCCGCCGCGCGGGCAGCTCGCGGCGCCAGATCGTGATCGTCGCGGCCCGCGACGCGGCGACGGCTGCCCGAGGTGCCCGGCAGCGCCGCCGACACCGCCGCGCTCATGCAGATCGCCCGCGTCTACCAGGGGCGGCCGTCCGAGAAGACGCTCGTGCTCGCCTCGGTCGACGGCTCGAACCTCGGCGAGGTGGGCGCGCGGCGGCTCGTCGAGGTGCTGCCCGCGCCGGAGCTTCGTGGACGCCGTGCTCGTGATCTCGGACCTCGGCGCGCGGCGCGAGCGGACGGCCCGGTCCTCCAGGCGTGGTCGAACGACTCCACGGCGCGCCGGCATCGGGCTCCAGCGCACGCTCGCGGAGCTCGATCCGCCAGGAGCTGGGCAGCTCCGCCGGCGGGAGCGGCACGCTCGGGCAGCTCGCGCGGCTGTCGTTCCCGATCGGGATCGGCTCGCAGGGCGTGCTCCTGGAGGAGGGCTACGACGCGGTGCGGCTCTCCGGCAGCGGCGAGCTGCCGCCCGAGGGGGACGGCCCGCCGGAGGCGCTCGACCCGGACCGCCTCGGCGCGCTCGGCCGCGCGACGCTCCGCACGCTGTCCGCGGTGGACGAGGGCGGCCGCGCCCGGAGCACGGGCCGGAGAGCTACCTCCAGGCCGTGAGCCAGGTGCTGCCGGGCTGGGTGCTCTCGCTGCTCGCGGGGTCGCTGCTGCTGCCGGTGCTGGTGGCCTCGGTGGACGCCTTCGCGCGCGCTCGCCGGCGCCACGTGGACGTGCTGAAGTGGCTGCGCTGGCTCGGCGCCTGGGTCGCGCCCTTCCTCGCGGCGCTCGCCGTCGCCCAGTTCCTCGCGCTGGTGGGCGCCACGCCCGCCCCGCCGCCGGCGCCCGTCCCGCCGGACGTGCTGCCGGTCGACGGCGCGGCGCTCGGCGTGATGGCCGGCATCGCCACCGCCATGGTGCTCGCCTTCCTGCTCGCCCGCTGGCTCGCCACCCGCCCCGACCCGGAGCTCGAGCGCCCCACCGGGCCGGGCAGCGGGGTCGCGCTCGGCGCTGGTGATCGCGGCGGGCTCGCTGCTCCTCTGGCTCGTGAATCCCGTACGCGGGCCTGCTCGTCGGTGCCCGCGGCGCACCTGTGGATGCTGCTCGCCGCTGACCCGCCCGCTCCCGTCGCGGCGGACCCGCGGCCTCCTGATCGCCATCGGCGCCGCTCCCGTCGTGCTCGTGGCCATCTACCACCTGTTCGCGCTGTCGCTCGACCCCCTCCACGGACGTGGTACCTCGTGATGCTCGTGACCGGACACAGCGTCGGCGTCATGACCTCGCTCATCGCCTGTGTGATGCTGGCCGCGGCATGTGCGTCCATCGAAGCTGCGTTGAGATGGCCAGATGTTCACGCGAGTGAATCGAGCTAGCTGTCGATAAGCAACCCGTACAAGGAGGTAGGGGAATGACTGGCAGGGGAACGATTGATCAGGCGCTCCGCGAGAGCGTCGAGATGGGTCAGTACGCGGTCGATTCGCGCGCGGTCGCCGAGGCGGTCATGCGCTCATGGATGCTCGTAGCCGCGGAGCCCGCCGACGGGCCCGTCGGGGCCGAGCAGGAGGAGGCCGCTGCCGGCTGAGGCCGTGCCGATCCAGGTGATCGGCGCCGCCGCCTCGGCCGCCTCGCGCCGCTCGGGCGGGACCGCCACGAGCAGCTCGTAGTCGTCGCCGCCGGTCGCGGCGTCCTCCGGGCTCGACGCCGGGCGCGCACGGCAGGTCCGATCGAGCCGCACGGCCAGCTCCACGCCGCTCCGGTCGGCCACGTGACGGGCGTCGGTGGCGAGCCCGTCGCTCAGGTCGATCATCGCTCGCGCCCCCGCCGCGGCAAGCGCGCGTCCCTCGCGAAGCCGCGGCCGCGGCCGCAGATGGCGCTGCGACGAGCTCCGCCGGCTCGTGCTCTCCGGCGGCGAGCAGCCGCCGCCCGGCCTCCGAGCCGCCGAGCTCGCCGGTCACGCCGATCAGGTCGCCCGGCCGCGCGCCGTCACGGCCCACGAGCTCCTCCTCGGGGTCGGCGTGGCCGACCACCGTCACCGTCAGCACGAGCACCGGGCCACCCACCACGTCGCCGCCCGCGATCGTCACACCGGAGAGCTCCGCCAGCTCCTCCATCCCGTGGACGAGCTCGAGCGCCGCGTCGAAGTCGTCGGGAAGCACGACCGACACGTAGGCCTCGCCCGCCTCCGCGCCCATCGCGGCGAGGTCCGACAGCGCGGTCGCGAGCGCCTTCCAGCCGATGTCGCTCGCCGTGTGCGTGCGGTGCTCGAAGTGGACGCCGTCGACGAGCGTGTCCACCGACGTCACGGCGAACGCGCTCGTGCGGGTGACCGCCGCGTCGTCGCCGCTCCCGCGGACCACCCTGTCGCTGCGGCTGCCGACCGCCGCCTGAATGGCCGCGATCAGCTCGAGCTCACCCACGGGCGATCAGCCCGGTCCGACCCCGCCCTGCTGGCCATTCGCGCCGTCGTCCGGGACCTCCGGCACGGGCACGGGCTCGGGGGCCTCCTCCGCAGGCGGCGGCTCCGCGTTCGGGTCGTCGAGCGGCGCCTCTTCGTAGAAGCGCGGGTCGTACTCCTCGTCGGTCCCGTCGGTGGTGTCGGGCGTGAAGTACTCGCCGGTTCCAGATGACCCCGTCGAGGCGTACTCGCCGAAGAAGGGCGAGAACTCGGCCGGCTCGGTGGGGACCGGGAAGTCGTCGCAGTCGTCGCCCTTGGCGGTGATCATGAAGTCGTGCCAGATCATCGCCGGCCAGGTGCCGCCGGCGACCGAGCCGATCCGCGTGTACTGCATGGACACCTGCTCGTCCGGGAAGCCGACCCACACGGCCGTGGTGAGCTTCGGCGTGTAGCCCACGAACCAGGCGTCGTTGAACTCGTCCGTCGTGCCGGTCTTGCCGGCCGCGGGGCAGCCGATCTGCGCCGCCGTGCCGGTTCCGCCCAGCACGTTCTGCTCGAGGATCTGCGTGATCTCGTAGGCCTGGCCGTCGGTGAGCACGCGCTTGCGCTCGGGCTTGCCGAGGTCCTCGGACTTGCCGTCCGGGAACACGACCTTCCTGATCGCCTTCGGCTTGCTTCGCATCCCGCCGGTCGCGAGCGTCGCGTACGCGTTGGCCATCTCGAGCGGGGTCACGCCGAGCCGCAGGCCGCCCAGGCCCTCGGCCGGGTAGCAGTCGAGCTTCGTGCGGATGCCCAGGAGCCTGGCCGTCTCGCAGACCTTCTTCGGGCCGACGTCGAGGATCATCTGGGCGTAGACCGTGTTGTCCGACGCGAGCGTCGCCCGCGACACGGTCATCGTGCCGCTGTAGGAGTTGCTGTACGTCCTGACCTCCCACGGCGTGTAGATCCCGTTGTCCGGGTCGTTGATGTTCAGCGGCTTCGAGATGTACGTCGTCCTGTCCGGGTCCATCCCCGCCCGGATCGCGGCGGTGAGCACCATCGTCTTGAACGCCGAGCCGGGCTGGCGGTGGCCCTCCACCGCGAGGTTGAACTCGCGGTCCTTGTAGGTGCCGCTCGAGGCCATGGCGCGGATGTGGCCGGTCTCCGGGTCGATCGACACGAGCGCGCCGGACGGGTCGCTCGGGTCGTAGAGCTGGCCGGTGATCGCCTTGCGCGCGAGCTCCTGCAGCGCGGGGTCGATCATCGTGTGGATGCGCAGCCCGCCCTGGCGCACGACGCCGAAGCCGTAGCGCTCGATCAGCTGCTCCTGCACGTAGTCGAAGAAGTACGGCTCGCGCCGGATCGTGTAGCGGGTGCCGCGCTTCAGCCGCAGGCCCTCCTGCATCGCGTCGGCGGCCTCCTGCTGGGTGATGAAGTCGTTGGCGGCCATCTGCCGGAGCACCTCGTTGCGGCGCGCGATCGCCGCCCGCTCGTTCCGGAACGGGTTGTACTGCGAGGGCGCCTGCGGCAGCCCGGCCAGCAGCGCGGACTGCGCGAGCGACAGGTTCTTCGCGTGCTTGTCGAAGAACGTGACCGCCGCGGCCTCGACGCCGATGGCGGTCCGGCCGCCGACCGTGCCGTACGGCACCGAGTTCAGGTAGTTGTGGAGGATCCAGGTCTTCGAGTGCTCGTCCTCGAGCTCCGAGGCCAGCTTCGCCTCGCGGATCTTCCGCGCGAAGTCGCGCTTCGGGTCCTTGATGTAGAGCGCGCGGACGAGCTGCTGCGTGATCGTCGAGCCGCCCTGGACCGTCTTGCCTGACTCGAGGTTCTTGATGCCCGCGCGGACGATCGCGTTCAGGTCGACGCCGTCGTGCTTGTAGAAGCGCTCGTCCTCGATCGCCACGGTCGCGCGGCGCAGCTCCACCGGCATCTGCTTCCACGGGATCACGCGCCGCTGGACGTCGGACTGGATGAACCCGAGCCGCGTGCCGTCACGCGCGTAGACGACGGAGAGCTGGCCCTTGTCGACCGGCTTCAGCTCGGACAGGTCCGGCGCGGTCGCGGCGATCGCGAGCACGTAGCCCACCGCGGAGAGCAGCCCGATGACGGCGACCGTCGCCAGCACGCCGAAGCCGAGCAGCACGGTGTTGCGCCCGGTGTGGCGCCTGCGCCGCTTCGCCTTTCGCTGCCGCTGGGTCATGCCGGTTACGCCTCGGCTGAGGATAGTGCGTGCTCGCGGAGCAACCGCAGCCAGCGGCGGCGCAGCTCGGCGGCCTTCTTGCCGCGCTCCGCCGGGCTCGACGCCCACGTGGTGGCGCTGAGCCGCACGCCGTCCTTGTCCGTCTCCGCCACCGAGACCTCGACGTCCTTGTCGTCGGCGATCAGCTCCATCGCCTTGTCGAGGTCGGCGTCCACCGGGAGCCAGACGGACACCTCCACCTGGACGCGCGCGTCGAGGATCGTGTGGTTCGCGACCGAACTCTGTGCCAGGCGCTCGTTCGGCACGATGTAGCGGCGACCGTCGTCCAGGCGGATGTAGGTGTAGGTGAGCTTCATGTCCTCGACCTCGCCGGTCTGCTCCTCGAAGGTCACGAGGTCGCCTATCCGGATGGGCTGCGTGACCGCGAGCAGGATTCCCGCGATCGCGTTGGCGAGCGTCTGACGGGCGGCGAAGCCGACCACGAGGCCGAGCACCGCGGACGAGGCGAGGATGGCCCGCGCGGCGCTCGAGAGCTCGGGGAAGTTCGAGGCGGCCACCGCCGCTCCGATCAGGAGGATCAGCGCCGTAACGAGACGGCGCACCAGGCGAAGGCGCGTCCGCGTCGCCGGCGAAAGCTCGCCGCGGCTGACCATCTCGCTCACCGCCTCGCCGCGCCGGGCGATCAGATGGTCCACGATCTTCGCGATCACGATCGCGATGGCAAGCGCGATTCCCGCGTCGACCCACGCGTCCGTGTCGGCTGCGGCTGTGTAGAAATGCACGTCCGGCATGGCGTATGAGGCTATCCCCGCGCGCGCCCGCTGGGTCGCGGTCGCCCGCGACTCCGAGGCTCTCCGCGCCGCCCTGGGCGTAACGGCCGCGACGCGCGCGGCGGTGCTCCTCGTGGCGGTCTTCGCCGCCCTCTCCTTCGGTCCTGCGAGCGGCGGGCTGGCGCGGGAGAACGCCCTGAAGTTCGACGAGCCGGCGCTCACGCACGCGCTCGCCGACCCGCTGCTCGCGCCGCTCGCCAGCTGGGACTCCGTCTGGTTCCTCCGGATCGCGGACTCCGGCTATGGGGACAGCGCGCCCCGGGCCGCCTTCTTCCCGCTCTACCCGCTGCTCGTGCGGGCCGTGGCCACGCCGCTGGGCGGGTCGGACGCCGCGCTGCTCGCCGCGGCCTTCCTGATCTCGCTCGCCGCCTTCGCGGGCGCGCTCTTCCTCCTCCACCGGCTCGCCGAGCTCGAGCTCGGGCGGCGGCTCGCGCGGCCCACGCTGCTGCTGCTCGCGGTGTTCCCCGCCGCCGTCTACTTCGGCGCGCCGTACTCGGAGAGCCTGTTCCTGCTGCTCGCGGTGGGCGCGTTCTACGCGGCGCGCACCGGGCGATGGGCATGGGCGGGGGCGTGCGCGGGGCTTGCGTCCGGCACGCGCAGCGCCGGCCTCCTGCTCCTGATCCCGCTCGCGATGATCTGGTGGAGCTCGCGCGAGCGCCGCGGGCGGGACGCCGCCTGGCTCCTGCTCGCCCCGGCCGGGATCGCGGCGTACGCGGCGTGGCTCGGGCTCGTGGAGGGCGACGCGTTCCGCTTCCTCGACGTGCAGGACGCGTGGTCGCGCGAGCTCGCCGTGCCGCTCGCCGGCGCGTGGGAGGGCTTCGTGGCAGCGGTGGACGGGGTGCGCCAGCTCGCCTCCGGCTCGCGAACGCCCGTGTACTTCGAGCAGGCGGTGGGCGACCCGTTCCGGATCGCCGCGATCAACGTGATGCTGTTCGCGACGCTCGTGTTCGCGGTGGTGGCGTGCGTGGGCGCGCTGCGGCGGCTCCCGCGCCCCTACGGGGTCTGGGTCGGCGCCTCGCTCCTGCTCCCGCTGACCTTTCCGGTCACGCCCCAGCCGCTGATGTCGCTGCCGCGGTTCGTGAGCGTGCTGTTCCCCGTCTTCATGTGGCTCGCCGTGGTGTGCGAGGAGCGCAGGAGCACGGACCTCGTCCTCGCGGTCTCCGCCGTGGGCCTCGGCCTCTTCACGGCCCAGTACGCGACCTGGCACTGGATCGCATGACGCCGGTCCGCGCCGTGCTCCTCGACGCGCTCGGCACGCTCGTCGAGCTTCAGCCGCCCGCCCCGCGGCTCCAGCGGCTGCTTCGCGAGAGCGGCATCGAGGTGACCGAGGAGCAGGCGGCGCGCGGATTCGCCGCGGAGATCGCGTATTACCTCGACCATCACCTCGAGGGCTCGGACCGGGAGCGGCTCGAGCGGCTCCGCGACCGCTGCGCCGAGGAGATGCGGAGGGCGCTCGGCGTGCCGGAGCTCGACCACGCCGCGGCGCGCCGCGCGATGCTCGGCGCGCTCGAGTTCACCCCGTACCCGGACGTGCTCCCCGCGCTCGGCGAGCTGCGCGAGCGCGGCCTCACGCTCGTGATCGCGAGCAACTGGGACTGCTCGCTGCCGGACTGGCTGCGGCCCACGGGGATCCTGGCGCTGGTGGACGGCGTGGTGACCTCCGCCGAGGTGGGCGCGGGCAAGCCGGACCCGCGCGTCTTCGAGCGGGCGCTCCAGGTGGCGGGTGCCGAGCCGGCCGAGGCGCTCCATGTCGGGGACAAGGTCGACAACGACGTGGAGGGCGCCGCGGCGGCCGGCGTGCGCGGCGTGCTGGTGCAGCGAGAGGGCGAGCCGCCGCCCGGCGTGGAGGCCATCGCCTCCCTTCGCGAGCTTTCGGCCCTACTCTGACCGGCGTGCAGCACCCCGGCATCGAGCCCACCCCGCCGCCGCCCGAGCGCCCGGAGCTTCCGGAGGGCGCCATGCCGCGCTGGCCGGCCTGGTACGCGGGCGTGGGCTTCCTCGTCGCCCTGATCGCCACGATCCTGGTCGTGGGCATCCTCGGCGCCGCGATCGGCCCGGACGCCGAGGAGAAGCCCGGCTTCACGGTCGGCGCCACCTTCCTCCAGGCGCTGATCTTCATCGGGACGGCCGTGCTGTTCGCGTCGTTCGTCGCGAAGCCGCGGCCCGAGCACTTCGGCCTGCGGGCGTCGCGCTTCTGGCCCACCGTCGGGTGGGCGGCGCTCGGCATCGTCAGCTTCTACATCCTGGCGGCGGCCTACACGGCGATCGTCCAGCCCGACGCGGAGCAGACCGTGGCTCAGGACCTCGGTGCCGACGAGGGCACCTTCGGGCTGATCGCGGCGGGGTTCATGGTCATCTGCGTGGCCCCCGTGGCCGAGGAGGTCTTCTTCCGCGGGTTCTTCTACAAGGCGCTCCGCAGCCGTTACTCGGTGATAGCAGCGGCCCTGATCAACGGGCTCGTGTTCGGCGTGATCCACTACGACTTCTCGGGCACCGAGGCGCTCCTCATCCTTCCCCCGCTCGGCGCGCTCGGGTTCATGTTCTGTCTCGTCTACGAGCGGACCGGGTCGCTCTACCCGGTGATCGGGCTCCACGCGTTGAACAACGCGCTCGCCTATGGCGTAACCGTCGAGGATGCTTCGGTGTCTCTCGTCCTGGGCCCGCTGATGCTGGTGGCTTGCGCGCTGGTGCCGCGAGCACAGCGGACGGCCATGGCATAGTGAGCGCCATATGAGCATCCGTCGCGTACTCCCGATCCCGGTTCTCCTGCTCGCGTTCCCCGCGGCCGCGCACGCCCAGACCGTGACCACGCCGGTCACGCCGCCGCCCGAGCCGAGCCCGCGGCGGGAAGGCGAGCTTCAAGATCGCCAACGGCCTCGCGACGAAGAAGACGCGCTACTTCGCGCCGTCTCAGCAGGTCGTGGTCCGCGGCGTAGTGAAGCCGTACGTGCGCGGCGAGGTGCTCACGCTGTACGCGATCCGGCGCGGCAAGGCCACCAAGAAGGTCCGCCGGGCGGTTGGGCGCCGCGGCCGCTACGAGTTCCGCTTCAAGGTCGGCAAGCCGGGCCCGGTGAGGCTGGTCGTGAAGCACCGCGCGAGCGGCGGGCAGGAGGCGTTCCGCACGCGCGACGAGACGATCCAGGTCGTTGACTGGGAGGCGGGTGTCGGCTCGCGCGGCCTCAAGGTGCTGCTGCTGCAGCGCGCGCTCGTGAAGCTCGGCTTCGCCACGCCGGTGACCGGCGTCTACGACGGCCTGACCTCGAACGGCGTGCTCGCGTTCCGGAAGACGAACGGGCTGGGGCGCTCGGGCTACGCGATGAAGTCGGTCTTCGCGATGGTCATGCGCGGCGACGGCGCGTACAGGCTCCGGTATCCGAGGTCGGGCGAGAACGGGAAGCACGTGGAGTTCGACTGGTCCCGCCAGGTGCTGGTGCTCGCCCGGGGCGGGCGCCCGTATCGCGTGTACCACACGTCGTCCGGCGCTCCGGTCACGCCGACCGTGTTCGGCAGCTACCGCTTCTACCGCCAGGACTACGGCACGAACTCCAAGGGGATGGTGCACTCGTCGTACTTCATCGGCGGGTACGCGATCCACGGGTATTCGTCGGTGCCGACCTATCCGGCCAGCCACGGCTGCCTGCGCGTGCCGATCCCGAGCGCGTGGTCGATCTTCAACTGGATCGACATCGGCGACCCGATTCACACGTACCGGTAGCAACCGCAAAGGCCCCGCCCTGATGGACGAGGCCTCCGCGGATTCCCCCTTGGCTATGCCGGCCCACCGGGCCGGCGGGGCTTGGCTTACTCGGGCGCGACCACGGCGCCGCCCGACGTCTCTGCGCTGACCTCGGCATCGACCGGCGCGACCTCGGCGGCCGGAGCGGCCTCGACCGCGACCGGCTCGACCGGAGCGGGCGCGGCCTCGACCGCCACGTCGGCGACCGGCGCGGCGGCCTCGACGGCCACCGGCTCGACCGGAGCGGGCTCGACAGGCGCGGCCACCTCGGCCTCGACGGCGACCGGCTCGACAGGCGCGGCCACCTCGGTCTCGACCGCGACCGGCTCGGCCGGAGCGGCGACCTCGGTCTCGACCGCGACCGGCTCGGCCGGCACGGCGACCTCGGTCTCCACGGCCACCGGCTCCGCCGGCACCGCGACCTCGCCCTCCACCGCGACCGGCTCAGCGGGCGCGGCGACCTCACCCTCGACGGCCACCGGCTCGGCCGGCGCCGTCTCCGGCGCGGTCGTCACCGTCTCGCCGCCCGCCTCGGCCTCCGTGGTGGTGGAGGACTCGGTGGTGGCGTCGGTCCTGTAGGCGGCCTCGGTCTCGGCCACGAACTCGTCGGTCGGCACGAAGGCGACTCCGCCGGAGGAGGTCGCCGCCCCCTCCGCCGCGGCCTTCACGCCCGCCCTGCGCTGCTCGAGCAGCTCGCGCGGCAGGTCCGGTCCGCCCACGGCGCTCGTGCCGGCCACGCTCGCGCGCTTGCCCGGGATCGAGCTCCCGCCGAGGTACGCGCGCGGGTCGGTCGCATTGCCGCCCACCCGCGTCTCGAAGTGGAGATGCGGGCCGGTGCAGCTGCCGGTGCAGCCCACGTAGCCGATCACCTGGCCCTGCCGGACCTGGGCGCCGTTCGAGACACCGAAGCGCGACAGGTGCGCGTAACAGGTCGAGAACTGGCTGGTGTGCGTGATGCAGACCATGTTCCCGTAGCCGCTCTGCTGGCCGGCGAGGCTCACGGTTCCGCACGCAGCCGCCCGCACGGGCGTGCCGGTGGGCGCCGCGATGTCGACCCCGTCGTGGTTCCGGCCCCAGCGCGGGCCGAAGTTCGACGTGACGGTGCCGCGAACCGGGTTCGCGATCGTGGACGACCCGCACGCCTCGCCGCCACCGATGGGCGCGGGCGCGCTCTGCGGGCCCGTCACCGTCCCGGGTGCCGGCGCGGAGGCGGGCGGCGCGGAGCCGGGCTGGGTTCCCCCGACGCCAACGTCGCCGTCGATCTGCCCGTCCGCCGAGAGGTCCTGGCCGGCGCGCTCGAGCGTCTGCTCGAGACGCTGCTGCACCTCCGGCGGGACGTTCGACCCGCCCACGGACGCTCCGCTGGCGGTGTTCTGCTCGAACAGCGCGCCCCATGTGGCGAGCCCCACGATGCCGTCCACGTCGAGGCCGTGCGGACTGCTGGTAGCTCCGCACGGCGGCGTCGGTCTCGGCGCCGAAGATGCCGTCGGCGGAGATCTCGAGCGCCTTCTGGACGTGTGCGACGAGCTCACCCTCGCTGCCGAACTGAAGCGGCAGCCCGCCCTCGCGGATCTCGATCGCCCTGTTTGCGGGCGATTCGGCGGCGACGGCGGCACTCACGTCGCCGGAGACTTGAGCGGCCGCGATCGGAGCGGTCGGCCCGGCGACGACAGCGGTGGCCAGCACGGCTGAGACGTGCTTCTTGCGGTTGTGCTCGCGGCGTCCCTTCGGCAGCAGCTCGCGCCGGCGGCGGGAGCGTTCCGTCGAGCGGGTCCAAAGCTCAGGCGAGGCCAGATCCCGGTGGGCGTTCGTCATCCATGTCCCCTTCCTTTCGGGCCTACGGGGTTAGCTGACGGGCTCGCGCTGGAAGATGCGCTATGCGGAACTCGGTCCGCGATTCGCCCCGGGGCGGCACGGCAGCCGCCCAATTGGTTCCCCCGTTCCGGTGCCTTGGGAGGGCAACCGGACTCGGCGCTTGACTTGCGTGGCGGAGCCTAGCGAAGAGTTATGACGATCTGCGGCTCGGCCCGGAGATCAGGCCGCAACGCGCCAATCGTCGCCGTGCTCGCGCTCCTTGGGGAGCATGTTCGCGAGCATGCCGAGGCCCAGCCCGTACAGGAGCAGGGCGAGCAGGGCCGGCACCCCATGGGTGACCCAGCGGTCCTCGGCGTTCTCCACGATGCCGGTGAACGGGCCCAGCAGCAGGTCGTTGGCGTCCTCGACGAACTCCCGCAGCGAGCCGTTGACCTGTTCGCGGTCCGCCTCCTGGTCCGGAGTGGGCGCGATCGGCGCCGGATCCGCGGCCGAGCCCTCGAGCTGGCGCGCCAGCTCGTTCTGCTGCGCCTGCGAGCCACGGCTCATCTCGTCGGTCGCGAAGTACGCGAAGCCGAACAGGACGAGTCCTGACGCAACGATGGCCACGAGGCGAATAAGCGAGCCCATCGCGGACTACTATCGGCCGCCGTTTCTCGAACCTGATTTTTTGCCTGAACTTCTGCACACATGGCCGAAACCGCCCGACAGCGCCTGATCGACGCCCTGCGCGAGCATGCGCTCGTGATCGGCGAGGTCACGCTCACGAGCGGGCAGACCGCGCAGTATCTCGTCGACGCCAAGCGCGCGATCCTGCTTCCGGACGGGTTCCGCGCGCTGGGGGAGCTCGTCGCGGCCGAGGCTGAGCGGGTTGGGGCCACGGCGGTGGGCGGCATGACGATGGGCGCGGATCCGATCGCCTGTGCCGCGCTGGCGGCCGGCGCGCCGGTGAAGGCGTTCTTCGTGCGGAAGGACCGCAAGGAGCACGGGCTCTCGCGCTGGGTGGAGGGACCGCCGCTCGAGCCCACCGACCGCTGCCTGGTGGTCGAGGACGTGGTCACCACCGGCGGCTCCGCCATCAAGTCGATCGAGCGCATCCGCGAGGAGGGGGTCGAGATCGCGGGCGTGGTCGTGATCGTCGACCGGCTCGCGGGCGGCGCCGAGGCGATCCGGAAGGCCGCCGGAGACGTGCCGTACACGGCGCTCGTGACGATCGACGACGTCTACCCCGAGCGCCCGGACCGCCCGGACGCCTAGGAGGCGCAGACCTCGCAGAGCGGGTCGCGCGGCACCTCCTCGGTCGAGAGCTCGAGCGTCCGCGTGTCGAACACCCGCACGGTGCCCTTGCTCGCGGGCTCGCAGAGGCCCGTGAGGTGGTGCACCACGTCGAGCGCGACCTGGCCGCCGACGAAGGCGCACACCGGCCCGAGGGTCGCCGCGGGCAGGGTGAGCCGCGGCGCTGCTCGACGAGGTGGTCGTACAGCTCGTACGAGCGCCGGTAGGCGCGCTCCTGGCAGTTGAAGCAGCCGGTCTCGCCCGGCACGTAGAGCGGTCCCACGCGCGCGAAGGGCGGGAAGTGGCTCATCGTCACGTACGGCACCCCATGCTCGAAGCAGGCCGCGTTCACCCAGCGCTCGATGTCGTGCGCGGGCCGGTCGGCCGCGTCCACCACGAGCGTCGCGTCGCGGACCGCCGCGCCGATCGCCTCGCGGCTGTCGAGGGAGCGCGCGACCGCCGTCACCCGGAGTTCCGGGTTGAACGCGGACAGCGCCCGCGCCGCCAGCTCCGCCTTGGGGGATCCGATGTCGCCGGGAGTGAACAGGACCTGCCGGTTCAGGTTGCTGAGCTCGACGACGTCGCCGTCGTAGAGCACGAGCTCGCCCACGCCGCAGCAGGCGAGCCCCAGCGCCGTCCAGCTTCCGAGCCCGCCCACCCCGAGCACGACGACGCGGGCGGTCGCGCAGCCGCGCCTGGCAGTCCGGAGCCGACAGTCCGGCGGGCGCGGTGTCGGCGAAGTAGCGCAGCTGGCGGTCGTACCGCTCGCGCTCGTCCTCCCCGAGCGCGTCGTACGCAGCTCGCGTCCTCGAGCAGGCCCTCGCCCGCGAGCAGGTCCACCAGCTCGCTCACGGCCGCTCCGCCGAACTCGGCGTCGAGCACCGCGCGCGGGGTCGCCCCGTCGAGCCGGCCGATCAGCGCGCGGCAGCGCTCGTCCGCGCCCTCGAGCACGAGGTCGGCGTCGGCGCTCGGGCGCAGCAGGCAGAGGTCGCCGCCGGGCGCGGTGAAGAGTTCCGTGGTGGTCTTGAGCCTTGGTCTGTTCATGGGACCTCGCGGAGGGCTCGGCCGGGATCCGAGCCGAGCCCCCGCAGTCGGATGGCCGCTAGGCGGCCTTGACGATCGACATCGTGGGCAGGAGCCGCTGGTCTCGCTTCTTGAGCGTCATGCGTTCTCACCTCCCTTCACGGGTAGGTGGCGGGCGAGGTACACGAGCTTGTGGTGGGTCTCCTCGCCGGCGGCCGCGTCGAACGAGCCGTCCGGGAGCTGCCCGAACACGCCGGTGAGGGAGAGCCCGGCGCCGGCCAGTGCGCGCTCCACGGCCGCGCGGGAGTGGTGGCGCTGGAGGTGCTCGCTCGTCACGCGCTCGTAGAGCCCGGCGCCCTCGGAGCGGAACGCCTCCACGGTCAGGGTCGCCACGCAGCCCGGCTCCGCGTCATCGCGGCAGCCGCCGCGCCAGGCGAGGAACAGCTCGCCGCCGTCCTGAGTCGCGTCGCGCGCGAACGTCGTCCGGTAGGTCCGGAGCGTGTTCAGGTCGAACACGAGCACGCCGTCCGGTGCGAGGTTCGCCGCCAGCGCCGCGACCGCCACGTCGAGCTCGCCCGCCTCCGTGAGGTAGTTGAGCGAGTCGTCGAGGCAGGTGATCAGGTCGAAGCTGCCGACCGCCCCGAGCGTCCGGAGGTCCTCCACGAAGACGTTCGCCTCGGGCGCCTTCTCGCGCGCGCGCTCGACCATCCCCGGCGACAGGTCGAAGGCCGTGACGTCGTAGCCGCGGTCGCAGGAACGGGATGAAGCTCTTCCCGGTCCCGCATGCGGCGTCGAGCAGCGCCCGTCCCCCCAGTCCGGCGCGAACCGCGGCGTGCTCGAGGTGATCGCGTCCAGGCGTCGTAGTCGTGCTCGCGGGTGAGCTCGTCGTAGAAGGGCGCGAGACGTTCATACGCCTCCTCAGCGGAGTGGCACGCTGTTTGCATCGCACGGTTATGACCCGTGCAACGCTGCAAAAGGTTTCATCCACTTCGTGGGACTGGGAGGAAATGCGCAGCTTCTGCTTCGCCCAGGCGCTCACGGTGGTCGGCAACCCGGAGACCGCCGAGGAGGCCGCGCAGGAGGCGATCCTTCGCGCCTGGCGGCACCGGGAACGGTGCCGTGAACCGGACCGGCCACTCGGCTGGCTGCGCCGGATCGCGCGCAACGAGGCGCTCCGGGTGGCCGCCAGGCGGCCGAACGAGGTGCTTGCGGCGGAGCCGTTTCCGTACGAGACTCCGCATCACATGGATGTTGAGCTCGAGGATCGCCTCCTCGTCGGGGACGTCCTCGCGTCGCTGTCGGAGGCCGATCAGGAGCTCGCCCGGCTGAGGTACTACGAAGACCTGACATGCGCCACGCTTGCTGAACATTTTGGGCTGAGCGAGGCGACCGTTAAGGTGCAGACTTCACCGCCTGCGGCGGCGGCTGCGGCAGAGAATGGAGACTCAAGTTGAAGCGTGAAACCACCAGTGCAGTTGACTCCCGGCTGGCAAAGGCGCTCGCTCACCCGCTCAGGGTGCAGCTGCTCGCGCAGCTGAACCAGGGGGTGGCCAGCCCCAACGAGCTCGCGAAGAAGCTGGGCGAGCCGCTGACGAACGTGAGCTACCACGTCCGGATGCTGCACGACCTCGGCTGCATCGAGCTGGTGGAGACCGAGCCCCGCCGCGGAGCGCTCGAGCACTACTACCGCGCGATCGTGCGCCCCTTCTTCAGCGACCGCGACTGGAAGCGCCTGCCGCAGAACGCGCGCAACTCGATCTCGGACGCCGTCTTCCAGCTCATCTGGGACGACGCCGCCGCCGCGATCAAGGACGGCCGCATCGACGAGCGCGACGACCAGGCATCTGAGCCGGACCGTCCTCGCCGTCGACGAGCAGGGCTGGGAGGAGCTCCACGACCTGCTCGCGCGAGACGCTCGAGAAGGCGATGGACGATCCAGGCCCAGAGCGCCTCGCGGGCGTCGAAGGCCGACGGCGAGACGTTCTGCGCGAACGTCGTGATGTTCACGCACCCGACGCCGAGCACCGCGAAGCAGACGACCGCGCCCAGCTCGGGTACGCGCAAGAGGCGCCGCTGCCTCGAAGAAGTCGACCGCGAAGGCCTGAGCGCCCCGAGCAGGATTCGAACCTGCGGCCTACTCCTTAGGAGGCCACCGAGCAGGCGGCACGGAAGGGCAAGCGAGGGTGCCGGCGCTGCTCCGGGTTGGCCGCTCGTGTGTACCCGTTTCGTACCCGGGGGAGGGCGGCTAATGCCAGGCGCGAGGAGACCGCGATCCAGGAGCGTCGCGGGGGGGGGCATGCGGAGCTGCTCGTGTCGCTCGAACAGAGAGCACGCGACCGAGTAGTGGCTGCGATTACCGAGAGCTGTCCTCCGAGTTCGGCCATAGCGCCTTGTGCAAGCGCTGCAAGAGCGCGCGGAGCGTGGCGAAGTCGCGCATGCCGAGCAATTGGCTCCAGTCTTGCTCGATTTCAGCGACGATCTTGCGCGCTTCGTCTTGCGCCCGGGCGCCGCGCTTGGTGAAGCAGACGAGCTTCGCGCGCCCGTCAGCGGGATCGGGGATTCGCTCGACGTAGCCCAGGCGCTCAAGGTCGTTCACGAGGTAGACGACCGTGGGCTTGCTCACCTGGGCGAGCTTCGCGAGCTCGGTGACTCTCGAGCCCCGATCTGCGATGTGTTGTCCGATCGTCCCGTGAGCGGTGCGGAGGTCGCCGAAGCCGCGCTCGGCGAGCCGCTCGCTCACCAGCTCGTTGATCGCCAGCGCGGGGTCGCGCAGGAGGGCGCCGAAGTGGCCGGTGCCCGGCCATTGCCGGCGGGGGGTGGAGCGCTCCGGGAGGTTGGGCACTTGACAGAACGCGGAGATAGTTAGATGATCTACCTAGTTCGTTAGAGACTCTAACAAGGAGATCGGCGGTGCGTGCGGGCGAGGTCTACGAGAACAGGATTCAGGGCGACCGTTTCGTGGTGCGTGAGGGGAGCCAGGACACCGGTGGTGAGCGCCTGGTGGGCGACCTCTACATCCGGCCGGGCGGAGCAGTCGCCGGCAAGCACGTGCACGCCTACATCACCGAGCGCTTTGAGGTGCTCGCCGGCACCGTTCGGTTCCATCTCGATGGCCGCGACGAGGTCGCCGCGCCGGGCCGAGAAGGTCGAGGTTCCACCGGGAGTCGTGCACGACTGGTGGAACGTCGGCGACGACGACGCGCACGTGCTTGTTGACATCCGCCCAGCGGCGCGCTTCGAGCTCATGATCCAAAACCTCTACGGCCTTGCCAACGACGGCAAGACCAACGCCCGCGGCGTGCCAAGGCTGCTCCCGCTCGCGCTCTTCGCCAGGGAGTTCCGCAGCGAGGGCGAGTTCGTTCGCCCGCCGCGGATCGTCCAGCGGCTCCTCTTCGGCGCACTGGGGCCGCTGGCCCGAGCGCGTGGCTACAAACCGATCAACCCGGAGTACCTGGGGCCCACCGGAAAGGCAGCTGGGCGGCTGGTAGTGGAAGGATCGCGCGTCCGCTGACGACAGGGAGGGCCCGGCGCGACTGTCGACGCTCAGCTTCGGCGGCGCTGAGAGGCTGTGGGCTGGAGGTGGAGCGCCCCGAGCAGGATTCGAACCTGCGGCCTACTCCTTAGGAGGGAGTCGCTCTATCCAGCTGAGCTATCGGGGCTCAGACGGAGACGATAGCCCGAGGCTGCTCCAGCCGCGGGTGGTGCAGCTCGGCGGACTCGACGAGCGTGTCGACCAGCTCCTCGATGTCCGCGGTGCGCTCGATCTGGCGGAGGTCGTCGGGCTGGCCGCGCGTCACGGCGAGCTTCGAGGAGAAGAGCTGGCAGCAGTCCTCGTCGGGCAGGATCGAGATCTCGTAGGTCCCGAGCTGCTTCGCGATCTCGACGATCTCCTGCTTGTCGCGGTCGATCAGCGGGCGGAGCAGCGGCAGCTCGGCCGCCTCCTCCACCACGGCGAGGTTCGGCAGCGTCTGCGAGGCGACCTGGCCGAGCGAGTCGCCGGTCACGAGCGCCTCGGCGCCCTCGCGCCGGCCGAGGGCGGACGCGACCTTCACCATCAGCCGCCGCTGCGAGAGCACCTGGAGCCGGCCGGCGCCGGCGGTGGCGAGCCGGCGCTGGGCGGTCCCGAACGAGACCACGAACAGGCGCGAGTCGCCCTGGAAGCGGTCGAGGCGCCCCGCGAGCGCGTAGGCCTTGTAGACCGACTCCGGCCCCGTGAACGGACGGCCGCTGAAGTGCACGAAGTCGCAGCGGAGGCCGCGCTTCATCATCCGGTAGGCGGCGACGGGCGAGTCGAGGCCGCCGGACAGCAGCACGAGCGCGCGGCCGCTCGACCCCACCGGCAGGCCGCCGGCGCCGCGCAGGCGGTCGGCCGACACGAGCAGCTCCTTGTGGTCCACCTCCACGTAGACGGCCAGGTCGGGGTTCGAGAGGTCCACGTCGAGGCCGAGCCGTACGCGCACGGCCTCGCCGATCACGCGCGAGAGCTCCACCGATCGGAGCGGGAAGCGCTTGTCGCGGCGGCTCGTCCGGATGGCGAAGGTGCGGCCGGGGCGGCCGCGCAGGAGCGCGACGGCGGCGTCGGCCGCGGCGGCCGGGTCGCGCTCGCAGCGCACCGCGGGCTGGACGACGCTCACTCCGGGCAGCGCGAGGCAGCGCTCCACGAGCGCCTCCTGCGGCGCGTCGCCGGTGACGATGAAGACGCCGCCGCGATGGCGCACCTCGAGCCTGCCGAGGTCGGCGGTGAGCCGGCGGAGGTTCCGCTCGAGCGCGTTCACGAACAGCGGCCGGTTGCGGCCCTTGAGCGCGAGCTCGCCGAACTTCAGCAGCACGCAGGGCTGTCCGCGCAGCTTCCTCCATCTGTCTGGAGAAGTTACTCGTCCTCGTAGAGGGATTCGCGGGCCAGCTCGGCTCCGCGGGCGCCGAATAGGCGAACCTCGACGTAGTCGCCCGTGAACGCGTCGAGCGACACGAGCGTGAAGCGGTCCTCCACCAGCGTGCACTGGTCGGTGGTGGTGGGGCCCAGCTCGGCGGTGGCGGCGACCCCGTTCGCGACCAGCGCGACGCCCCAGACGAGCGTGACCACGCCGCGCCGGCCCTCCGGACCCGCGCCAGTGGCCGATCTCGTGGTCCGAGAGGTCGAGCGTCCAGTCCGGGTTCTCGGCGGCCGTCTCGTCGGTGAAGTCGGCGGCGGCCCGGAAGTCGGTGGCCTGGGCGCCCTCGTGCTCGCGCGTGTAGGACACGTAGCCGAACACCTCGCCGCCGCCCTCGGCGGGCGCCGTGGCCGGCACGTACGTGCGGCCCGCCCAGGTCCGGTCCGGGAACCAGGTGATCTCGCCGATGCTGCGTCTCGGCGGCGCGCTCGAAGTGCTCGGCGAGCATCTCGCCCCAGCGGCCGTACGGCAGCGGCTCCTGCGGCGGCTCGGCAGCGAACATCGGCACCTGTCTCGGCACGGGCGGCATCGGCGGCGGGGAAGCTACAGCGTCGGCGTCGCGCAGACGCTGCGCCGCGTCCTCGGGCGCCAGCACGTTGAGGTGCACGCCGGTGCCGATCTCGAGCCCGGCGAGCTGCGCGAGGCGCGGCATGATCTCGATTCGCCAGCAGAAGTGGCGCGGCGTCGCGCGGGGCCGTGCGCACCCACATGTTGAGCGGCGGCAGCGAGCCGAGCGTCGGCGCCCAGGCGGTTCAGCACCTGGTGGAGCAGGCGACCGCCGAGCGGCCCGTCGTCGGCGAAGCGCGCCACCGGGCGCCGCGGCGCCAGCAGCGACGTGGAACGGCACGCGCGCGGCGAAGGGCGCGATCGCGACCGCCTCGTCGTCGATCGCCACGATCCGCTCGCGCCGGCGCACCTCCTCCTGGACGAGGTCCTCGAGCAGGTTGCGGCCCTGGGTGCGGTCGGAGTAGGCGGTGAAGCGCTCGCGCTCGCGCGCCACCGCGGCCGGCACGAACGGCAGCGCGTACAGCTGGGCGTGGGTGTGCGGCAGCGACGCGCCCGGCCTCCTTGCCCTCGTTCACGATCACGTGCACGTAGGCGGCGTCCGCGTGCGCGCGCATGCGCTCGCGCCAGACGGACATGGCGGTCTCCACCTGCTCCGCGTCGCAGCTCCGCCAGCGAGCTCACCGGGTCGGGCGCGTTCACCACCACCTCGTGCGCGCCGCGCGCCGGGCGGCTGGCGAACAGGTCCGGCTCGCCGCGGCCGCCCGCGAGCGGGTCGCCGCCGGCGTCGCCCGCGCCGTCCCCGGACAGCGCCGGGTACAGGTTCGGCACGACGCGCACCTTCCAGCCGCCGTTCTCGCGCAGGGCGTAGAGCTCGGGCGGCGTGCGGTCCTCGTGACCGGCCGCGAACGGGTCGCGTCTCGGGGTCGATCGGCGGGCGCGGGGCCACGTCGAGGAACGCGCCCGGCCGCGAGCCGCGCTCGCCCGCGACGATCACGCGCAGGCCGGTGAGCGGGTCGATCCGGAGCTCAGGCAAGGCGCTTCTCCATGGCCACGTGCTCGATGCCCTCCTCGACGAAGGTAGGTCCGTACTCCTCGTACCCGGCGTGCTCGTAGAGGCTCTGCGCGTAGGTCTGAGCGTGCAGGGCGATCGCCTCCGCGCCGGCGTCCGTCGCGACCCGTCGGCCTCTCGCAGGATCGCGGCCGCCACCCCGTCGCCGCGCCGGTCCGCGCTCGACGGCGAGCCGCCCGAGCCGGGCGACCTGCTCCGCGGAAGACGAGCCGGCAGGTGCCGATCACCCGGCCGTCCTCGACCGCCACGATGTGCGTGGCCTCGGGGTCGCGGCCGTCCTGGTCGGCCTCGAACGACACGCCCTGCTCCCCGCAGAACACCTGCGCGCGCAGCGCCAGCGCGGCGGTCACCTCGTCCTCGGTGCGTGCCTCGCGGACCTCCACCGTCAGCGTGCGTAGCGGTCGATGTCCTTCGCCAGCTCGTCCTCGCTCGGGTACCCGCCCTGGTGCACGAACGCGAGCTCGCCCTTCGAGTCGTAGTACGCGGTCGCCGGGAAGGCCTGGACGGCGTCGAACGACGCGGCGATCTCGAGCTTGGGGTCCTCGAAGTGCTTGAACGGGACCGGCTCCTCCTTCAGGAACTCCTCGGCGTCGCCGCGGCTGTCGTTCGAGTTGACGCCGATGAAGACCACGTCACCCTTGCGCTGCTCGGCCTGGCTGCGGAAGAACGGGAACTCGAGCCGGCAGGGCCCGCACCACGACGCCCACTTGTTCACGACGACCGGCTTGCCGCGCTGGTTGTCGATGCGCGCCTCGAAGGCCTCGCGGCCTCCGGGGAGGAAGCTCGCGGACGCGGGTGCGCCCTCGTCCGAGTCGCAGCCGGCGAGCACGATCAGCACCAGAAGCGGAGCGAGCCGACGCACGCGGCGAAGGATGGCAGACGTTGTGGGTGAGCCCTTTCAGCGGCTCCGTGTGCTTCAATAGGTGCACGCCAAGCGTCCCCCAAAGGACCTGGT
Organism: uncultured Thermoleophilaceae bacterium; assembly: GCA_963741455.1. GTDB lineage: Bacteria > Actinomycetota > Thermoleophilia > Solirubrobacterales > Thermoleophilaceae > JACVRW01. Next base: position 6,895 of record CAVUIF010000009.1, on the reverse strand, counting down.
CCGTCGCTTCTCGCGGGACTCAAGAGAACGGCGGCGCATCGTGGGCGTACCCCGCTGTCTCCTGACGAGCAGCTCGGCGCGTCCTCCCCCTTATTGAAGAACGCCTTACCGTGGCTGACACACGCTCCGTGGCTGACGCCTCGCCGGTTTCCGGCGACGAACTGAAGCGCGCCGAGGAATTCGCGCGTGAATCCTTCGTGCTCGAAGGCGAGGACGCCGCGACCGCGCTCGCCGACAGCTCGCCACGGCGTGCGGCGCTCGACGCGGCGCTCCACGAGCTCGATGCGGGCCGCACGGAGCCGTCGGTCGAGTGGCGGCGCGAGTTCTCGCTCATGCTCGGCCTGGAGCGGCTGCTGGCCGAGGACGAGCCTCATCTCGCCGACGGCACGACGCTGTCCGCGCACCAGGTGGACGCGCTCTCCGGGACGCTGATCGCGCTCGAGTCCGAGCTGCTGATCAGCGGCCGCAACGGCAAGGGCTCGGCCGGCATCGACGAGGAGCTCCACTCCGGGGAGGTCGAGCTCGAGGGCGACGAGCTTCCCGACGAGGAGCCGCTCGACTGGGATCCCGCCGAGGAGGCCGAGGAGGAGGCCGCCGTCGAGGCGCAGGAGGAGGACCCCGGCGCCGCCCGGCGCTTCTGGTTCGAGCACGCCACCGGCGCCGGCAAGACCGTCGCCGCGCTCGGCTTCGTGGAGGCCTCGCGAACGGGCGGGATCCTGATCCTGACCCACCGCCGGAACCTCGTGGACCAGTTCCTCGGCGAGCTGCGCGACCGCGGCTACAAGAAGCGGATCTCCGGGCCGCTCCTGAAGAACGGCGGCGGCGAGCCGCCCGCGGGCGGGCCCGTGACGGTGGAGACCTACCAGTGGTACGTGCGGAACGCCGGGAAGGTCTCGGACGCGTACACGATCGTCATCTGCGACGAGGCGCACACGGCGCTGGGCGAGAAGACGAGCGCCTCGATCCGCCAGTGGATCGGCCCGGTGTTCGTGGGCATGACCGCCACCGGCGCGCTGATCGCCCGCCACGTGACGGACCTGTTCCCCACGCAGACCTCGCGCTTCGACCTGGCGCAGGCGGCGCGGCGCGGCGTGATCGCGCCGCTCCGCTGCGTGCGCATCCCGCCGGGCGTGGGCGTGCGGTCGATCGCGAAGGTGCCGCTGCGGCGCGGCGAGGTGGACCAGGACTTCGACCAGGAAGAGCTGGCCGCGCTGCTCGACCAGACGCCGTTCAACCTCGCGGTGGCTGACCTCTACAAGACGCGCTTCAAGGACGTGCCGGGCGTCGTCTACTCGGCCGGCGTGAAGCACGCGCACAACGTGGCGAAGGCGTTCCAGGACGCGGACATGAAGGCGATGGCGGTCTCCGGCGAGACGCCGAAGCGCGAGCTCACGCGCATCCTCGCCGCGTACGAGCGGGGCGAGATCGACGTGCTCGTGAACGCGCAGCTGCTCGCCGAGGGCTGGAACTCGCCGCGCGCGACGGTCTGCATGCACCTGGCGCCCACGGCGTCGAAGCGGATCTACCAGCAGCGGGTCGGGCGCGTCACGCGCCGGACTCCCGGCAAGGAGTCGGGCATCGTCGTGGACTTCGTCCACCCGGCCACGCCGAACGACGACCCGGTCGTCACGCTTCACTCGCTGCTCGACCGCGACGTGTATCGCGGTGGCGCCATCGTGGTCGGCCCGGTCCGGCGCGGGCGCGGCCGGCGGCTGCGCGTGGAGCGGCGGGTCGTGCCCGTCACCGCCGACGCCGAGCGCCGCGCGCAGGTCTTCGAGCGTGAGCTGTGGCGGATCGCCGTCGAGCATTTGAGCTGGGGCGAGCAGCAGGCGTGGGCGATGCTCGCCGGCGCGCGCGTGGCATCCAACAACTGGCGCCGGGCGAAGGCGATGCTCCACTTCGACTCGACCGGCGAGCTGCGGCGGCTGTTCCTCGTCACCTGCCTGCGGCGCAACCGCAACACCCAGCTGCGGCTGCGGGCGCTCGGCGAGGTCGGCGGCCTGCGCGACCCCGAGGCCTTCGACGACGCGGTGGAGATCGTGGGCGGCTGGTCGCGCGACGAGCGCCGCGAGGGCGTGAAGGTCCTCCTCCAGGCGCTCACCGAGCGCCAGATCGGCCGCCGCGACCAGGCGGCGCGCTGGCTGTGGCACCTCGCCGAGTACTCGCGCGAGGTGCACGAGGAGTACGCCGTGCAGCGCTGGCCGGAGACGAAGCGCCTGCTCGGCCTGCTCGTGAACTCCGCGGGCGCGGCGCACGCCCGGAACGCCCGCCGGCTCGTCCAGGCGGCCCGCAAGCAGGACCGCCGCCTGTCCGCCGCGCTGCTGGCCGCAGCGCTGGCGCACACGCCCGAGGCACAGCAGGTGCTGGACGGCGCCCGGATGCGAATGGCCCGCAAGCCGAGCGCGCTGGCCCGCGAGCTGCTGCGGAACTTCCCGAAGGGAAAGCGGCGCCGTGGCGGACGGCGGCGGAAGAAGAAGGGCGGCGGGGGCGAGGGCACGAACGCGAATGCCGCCACCGCCGGGCAGGCCGCGAACGCCGCGGTGGCCCAGTCGAACGGCGGCGGTGAAGGCGGTGGTGGCGCCGGCGACGGCGGGTCGTCCGCCGACCGCGGCGAGCCCGCCAAGCGGGGCAAGCCCCGCGGCCGCGGCAAGTCCCGCGACCGCGACAAGTCCGCCGACCGCGACGCCGCTTAGACCGCCTGTCGAAGAAACGGGACGGATAGTCCCGGAACTTCTGCAGGCTCCTCCATCAGCGCAGCAGGTGTACCTCGCCTGCGTCCAGTGTGACGGGACCGTCACGGGTCTCGACCACGAGCGCGCCCGAATCGTCGATGCCATCGGCGATGCCCTCCCCGTCCGACCACCGCACCCGCTCGCCCTTCAATGCATCCCGGGACCGCCACGCCTCGAAGACACGCTCGGACGGAGCGCCGAGCCATTCGTCCAGCGACCGCAGCAGATCGGCAAGCACGGCCTCGACCGAGGTCGAGGCGCCGGCGAGCCGCAGCGACGTCGCATGCTCCGCCAGCTCCGGCGGAAATGACCCCGTCGTCACGTTCACACCCATCCCCAGCACCGCCCAGCCGTCCTGCGGCCGTCCCTCCACGAGGATTCCGGCGACCTTGCGGCCGTCGATCCAGACGTCGTTCGGCCACTTGATCGCCGCGTCCGCCGGCATCGCCTCGCACACGGCCACCGCGGCGCTCAGCGGGAGCGTCTCGTCCAGGTCCCGCAGCACCACGGACATCAGCACCGCCGAGCGCGGCGGCGCAGTCCATGCCCGGCCCTGACGGCCGCGGCCCGCGCTCTGCTCGTCGGCGGTCACGACCGTGCCGTGCAGGGCGCCCGCGATCGCGAGCTCCTTCGCGCGCTCGTTCGTCGAGTCGGTCAGCCGGTGGTGGACGCGCGGGGAGCCGATCATCGCGGCCGCAGTCGCACCTCGGCGTCCGGGCCGAGGCTCAGCGTGCCGGCGGCGTCGCCGCGGTTGATCGCGAGCGCGAGCGTGCGGTAGGCGTCCTGGTACACGAGCAGCTCGCCGGCGCTGACGTCGGCGAACGTCTGCGCATAGGTGGCCACGTAGCGCTCTCCCTCGGCCACCACCTCGACCCGCCCGCCCAGGGTGATCCCCGTGCCGGCGAGCCGCTCGTGGTCCACGTTCAGGCCCACGTTGCCGAAGTGGTCGATCACGAGCGCGTGCGCCACCACCGCGCCGTCCTCGTCGCGCGGCTCGGGAAGCGTCACGCGCTCGAGCGAGTCGGGGTCGAGCGGGTCGCCCGCGTCGGCGAGCTCGGCGCCCGCCGCGAGGTGCGCGGCCACCGGGGCGAAGACGTCGCGGCCGTGGAAGGTCGCCGACACGGGCTCGAGCCGGTGCGGCGAGCGGGTCACGTCGACGGCGAGCTCGACGCCCTCGCATCGCTCCCACGCGAGGCTCAGCAGCCCGTTGTCCGGCCCCACCAGGATGCGCCGGTCGCCGGTGCGGAGCGCGATGGCGCGCCGCTCGGTGCCCACCTGCGGGTCGACGACGGCCACGTGCACGCCGGCCGGCATGTACGGCAGCGTGTTGCGGAGCACGAGCGCGCCCTGGCGGACCGCGTAGCGCTCGATGCCGTGCGTGATGTCGACGATCTCGGCACCCGGGTGGATGCCCCTGATGACGCCGTGGCAGACGCCCACGAAGTCGTCGTCGCGGCCGTAGTCGGTGAGCAGGGTGACGATCACGCCGGCACGCGCCGGCTCGCGGCGTCGGCGACGAGCGCGTCCACCAGACCGTCGATGTCGTGGCGTTCCGCCTCCACATGGACGGTGAGTCCCTGCTCCTGCGCCGTCGCGCTCGTCACGGGCCCGATCGACACCACGCGCGCGCCGTCCGGCGGCCGCGCCCCTGTCGACCGTGATGACGACCACTAGTCGGGCGGCCGACAGCGAGCAGCCCGTGTTCAACGGCATCATCCCGGCCCCCGTCTCGTACACCGTGGTGCCGGGTGAGACGTTCGAGTTGACCCCGACCACGCGGATCGTCGTCGTCTCGGACGACGCCGAGGCGACGGCGGTCGCCGAGCGATTTGCCACATGGCTGCGCCGTCCGACCGGACTGCCGCTTCCCGTCGGCGGCGAGGCCAGCAAGGGCGATGTCGTGCTCACGATCGCGCCGTCCGACGAGCTCGGCGCCGAGGGATACACGTTGTGGGTCCAGTCGAGTGGCGTGCACATCGTCGCCGCCGCGCCAGCTGGTCTGTTCCGGGCGTTGACGACCCTGCGGCAGTTGCTCCCGCCTGCCGTCGAGGCGACGGACGTGCAACCCGGGCCATGGACGGTCCCGGGCGTCGAGATCGGCGACCGGCCACGGTTCGAGTATCGCGGCACGATGCTCGACGTCGCCCGCCACTTCTTCTCCGTCGACGACGTGCTCCGCTACATCGACGTGATCTCGCTGTACAAGATCAACGTCCTCCATCTCCATCTCACGGACGACCAGGGCTGGCGGTTGACGGTGCCCGGTTGGCCCCGGCTCACCGAGGTCGGCGGACCGAGCGACATCGACGGAGGGCCTGGTGGCTTCTACAGCCAGGCCGACTACGCCCGCATCGTCGAGTACGCCGCCGAGCGCTTCATCGAGGTGATCCCGGAGATCGACGGCCCCGGCCATGCGTCAGCCGCCCTCATCGCCTACCCGGAGTTGAGCTGTGACGGCGTCGCGCCGCCGCCATTCCACCACGGCGGGATCTCCGAGGTGTCGCTGTGCGCGACGGCCGATTCGACCTATGCCTTCCTCGGCGACGTGTTCGACGCCCTCGCCGCCGAGCCTGGTCGGTTCATCCACATCGGTGGCGACGAGGCGATCGGCACGCCTCATGAGGACTTCATCGAGTTCGTGCCGCGAGCCGCCGAGCTCGTCGTCGGACGCGGTCGCTCGCCGGTGATGTGGCACGAAGCGGCCCAGGCGGCGCTGCCGCCGGACAGTGTCGTTCAGTACTGGGGGCTCGGTCAGGACGAGGCGACCGAGCTGGCGCGCCGCGCCGTCGCCCAGGGAGCCAGGCTGATCCTGTCGCCGGCCAACCATGCCTATCTGGACCAGAAGTACGACCAGGACACGCCGCTCGGGCTCGAGTGGGCCGGCTTGGTTCCCGTCAGCGCGTCGTACGCCTGGGAGCCGGCGGCGTTGATCGACGGTGTCGCCGAGACCTCGATCATTGGCGTCGAGTCGGCGTTGTGGTCGGAGACGACCGCCGACCTCGCCGCCGTCGAGTACCTGGCGTTCCCGCGCCTCGCCGGGATCGCCGAGATCGCCTGGTCGCCCCCGACCGCCCTGGTGTGGGACGACTACCGGCAGCGCCTCGCCGGGCACGGACCACGCTGGGACGTTGCCGGCGTCAACTACTTCCGCTCGCCAGAGGTTCCTTGGCCACCGTGACCGTCTCGTAGAGCGGGCGGAAACCGGCGCGGGCCAGGTTCCGTTCGGATCGGTTGGCCGGGATGGTTGACGAGGCGGCGAGGTCGCAGCCGGCGGCGACGGCGAGTCGTAGCCGGTGGGAGATGAGGGCTGCCTGGACACCCCGTCCGCGTTCTGCAGGAAGCGTCGCCATTCCGCCGAGCGTGGCGAGCGCGTCGCGAGTCGTCACGCTGGCGCAACCGAGCGGGCGACCGTCACGGGCGTCGCGGGCGAGCAGGAATCCGCCCTCGTCGACGACCGCCGCCGCCTTGGCGAAGGCGTCGCTCGCCCGGCGGCCGGCGCCCTCGCCGACATCGAAGCCGGCCGCGGCGACGGCTTGCCAAACGTCGAGCAACTCCCCGCCGGCACGTTCGATCTCGATCGACGGGTCGACGGGCAATTCGGCCGCGTCGGACCCGAGTGGACGGATATGCGTCGTGAGGAACCGCAGGATCCCGTAGCCGCGGGCCGCGGCAAGCTCGGCGACGCTGCGGTCGGCCGTCGGCACGACATCGACGGACGGCGGCACACCGACTGCTGCGCTGCGTTCCTCGAGCAGCGCAAAGTCGTCACCGACCATCGGCCCGCCCAGCCCGACCGCCAACGCTCGGTTGACGTAGAGGCCCGGCCCGCACAGCACCGCGCACCCACCAGCGAGCTCGAACACGTCGGTGCCCCAGGAGGGATCCTGGGTAGCGAGCACGCGGGCGTGGACGGCGGCGTTCTCGGCCCACGTGCGGGAAATCCGCTCGATCAGCGGGCCACGATCCACAGCCAGCAGTGTTGCCCCCGTCGATAGCCTCGGACGACGGAACGGTGGCAGAGCGGACAAATGCACCCGCCTTGAAAGCGGGAGGCCCACAAGGCCCGGGGGTTCGAATCCCTCCCGTTCCGCTCTCGTGTCGTTCTGGTCGGCCACCTGTTTCCTTGGTCGATTACGTGCCGTTGGCGTCCTCACAGCGACCAA
>CAVUIF010000008.1:0-173935 GCA_963741455.1 uncultured Thermoleophilaceae bacterium | reverse complement strand
AAGGATTGGGGTAAGATCAGGGTCGACCTTTGGAAGGATTCTTCGATAGGCTTCCTGTAACCTTTGTATTCTACGCGTAATTTCTCAAGTTCAGATACATTTTCTATTACTTCTGAAGATGTAGGTGTATTATGATGATTTGTTCATCAAACGCCTAATGTTGTTAGAGATTTGCTCAAAGCAGTATAAATCAGAGCCTTTATAGCAGGCTCGGGAGGATTCCGCAGAAAAACCTTCAAAGAAAGGACTCAAACATGGAGCCTGGCACTTGCAAATACAATGATGTTGGATGCGTCACCGAGGTCTGTGGTGCATTGGAAAGATGGGAGGAGACGTTCCTGTCTGAATGGTGCCAAGTAACTCAAAGCCATGTCGTTCATAGAATTGGATACTCCTCGGACTTGAAGATTCAAGATAAGCAAGTTTGTTGTCTCGATCACATTGAATAAGTCCATGCTGCATCAACGCAGAGCCAAATCCCTTGCCCTGTTCAAGTGGGTCGACACCCATGAGCGGCAAATGCCAATGCGGCTCGCTTGGGTGATAGCGACCCATCTGGTCAAATACTGTAATGACGTCCTTTTGAATCTGCTCAGACACGCTGCGTTGGAATATGCTCGCTTAGCATGTCTTCGGCAGGGAGGACATAAGGTGGAAGCCACAATGCTCCAGCAGCGTAACCATCAACATAGTATGCACTTCCATGTGTAAACGCCTTGCTTCCGAACGCCCTGACGAAGCTTGGGAAATACATGAGTATTGCTGTGAACCAGGCCAGATCCAATGCGAAAGAGGGTCTGCGGCACACGCCCGTACTAAGACATCAATGGCAGTGGCTTCATCTGATGCGTTAGTAGCAGTCTTGATTATCGGCTTTATCATGATCCTCTCCTTCTCTCCGCGTTGATACTTGGCTATAAAGAGATTCTTCTTGATGTTTGCATAGTGCATGGATCCTCATTAAGGCATGCTTAGGGCGATTTATCTTCTTGCCGAATTGGCATAAGCTAGCTCTAAAAAAATAGAGATACAAAAGGAGGACCCAGAGGGATTCGAGATAAGAATCTTTAGAAAGTATATACTCAATCCAACTAGAACGCGCATTGAGTTGGATTTTGGTACTGCATGTAATAGCAATTCTACTGATAAACTTTAAAGGTCGACTATCGTGTGTTAAGCCGTGCTTGTCGATGCTACTATATGCTACGTATACTCTATACCTTGTGTCTGTTCCAAGGAGAATACGCAAGGAAATAAAAAGCTGGATGAATCGATAGACCCATTGCTTTCTCTGGCTTGATTTTTAGTATAACTCGCCTACGATTTGGTTCCCTATAATAATATTTGCCAATACCAAGATATCTTTTTGCAAGTTTCTTTAAGTGCTCATCAGCTCCTTCAGTCGTATGCTCAACAACTCTACCCTTGATAGAGACCATATTGTATGGATTATTATTCTCTACAATAGATATGGCTATTCTAGGATCTTTTGTTATGTTCTCACTTTTTACAGAAGTTTCAAAAGTATTTATCAAGATTAGATCTCCTTCCATATCTGCCCACATTGGTGTGATATGCGGTGATCCATCTTCTGATAAAGTAGATACAAAAGCCAAATTTCTACCTTGAAAAAGGTGCTGTATATCTTTCTTATCAAGCTCAGATGCGCCAGATGGAACATTTACTTCGTCAAATACTTCATCATCTTTTGCAGGAGGAACGTTGACTATTTCGACAGAATTTACTATGTTATTATCTCTTTGCATCACTTATCAATAACAAACCAGGTATTAATTATTTTTTGACGAATTTAATTGTGTAGAACAAAAATCACAGGAAGGATGTCATTTTGGGCTCACAAAGTTTATGGCGAGTAACAGATGGCCAAACATCAACTATTTGCCGATACATATGCAATAGTTTGTAAAGGTCAAGCATAGTAGTTTTCTCTTCTTCTAGAAGGACGTCCATCCAACGCATCAGGATAAGTTGTTTGTAGACTGGAATGGATCCAAGGAAGTCCCTCAATACCAAATAGCATCTAGCGCTTCGCTTTAGACTATCTTTGCATTGTAGTTGCATCCTTTTCCCTAGTTTCGATTTCTACTGCTTGCCGTAAGTTACTAAACTTACCACCAAGAGATGGTTGGAAAATCTCTTTATTATTCTATTAAAGCATTTACAACATTTAAAAGGTATTCTTCAGGGATATAACTGCATGAATGAAAAATGCGAACACTTCAAAGATGTGGATGAAGGCAATACTTCTCCAAGTACAAAAGGCTGTGAAGAATGTGAGAAAGAAAAATCGGATTGGGTTGCATTACGGATGTGCCTTGTATGTGGACATGTTGGCTGTTGCGATTCTTCTATTGGTCTTCATGCAAGAAAACATTTTGAAAATACGGGGCATCCAGTGATGATTGCATTACCGAATAAACCATGGAGATGGTGTTATGAACATAAACAATACTATTAGCTTATGGATGTTCAGTCATATGGAAAAAGCCATTTGTTAGCCTAAGTATAATATAGACATCAATTAAGTTGTTAAATCATTGAGGCTCGCTAGCGATATTGAGCATACACTCTCATTCCAGCAGTTGGAGCTCCAATGTTCATTAAAATCAAACGGGTTCACGTCGGACCGCTGTAAGTCCTTGTGAAGCTGCTCTCCATATAATGAAGTAAGGCCGACGAAACGGCTACACCGATTAGATCTACCAGTAAGTATGCCAGATAGCTAAAGGTAAACCAAGCGCCTGAACAATCTTTCATGATCTGCTTGTGTATATGTAATGCTTTCAGACCAATGAGAGAAAAGCAAACTGGATATTTAGGAATAGAAGAAACTCTTTCTACAATCAGTATTGCTAGGAGGACATTGATTCCTAAAAATAAAAAAAGGGCCCAGTGGGGTCCGAGAGAAAAACCTTCAGAAAATAGACTCAGTCAGCGATATTATGACGAAAAGAGGATCTATAAAGCTTTCATGCATTAGCGAGGCTAGAAGCCAAGCCAGTTATCCCCGAAATAATATACGCATGGTTGGCCTGTGGTTCTGTAGTCACGTATACAAGATGCTTGTCCCCCAATGGCATCGTAATGCGTTTGATCTTTTCGTACTCTGCAAGCACATACTTCCCCTTTCCTATCTTCGGAGCGAGCTGACTTCTCGACTTCCAAGCATTCACTGCCATTTCAAGTGACTTTCTGCTCTCGTCTGGCGTAAGTAGATTGGTGACTCCAGGTCGATGATCGGAGTGCATTGTCTTACCATCAGTGTCACATATGGTGACCATGCGAATATTTCCGTCTAAGCTTAAGATGTCTTGATATAGCTTTTGATAGTTCATTAACACTGTCTCTAATACTACAAGACCTAGCTAAACTTTAAGAATAGGGATCTCCCAGTTATCGAACCAGTATAAGCTGGGTCATGTGTGAATTGTATTTGATACAAAACAAGGGCTTAGAGGGTTCCAGCAGAAAAAAATTCAAAATTAAGACTCAAGGACACAATAATATAGAATGAAAATTGAGACCTAGCTACTTATACATGTCACACGATTAGATATAGATAACAACCGTCTTTCAAGAATTAAAAGATGTGGATTTAAGCCCAAATAGGTTCAGTAGAAGTCACCAACATTATTGAGATGTATGTTCATTACCTATATGCATACTTCTGTCTTCAAACAAGCTCTCTCTTGTTTAGGTCTTCGAAGGCCAAATTGTTTTAGACACTAACGGGATGGCAACCAATATATGATTTTTATCAAATTCCACATTACTTAGAATTTTGAAAGTTATTTATTTGTCGTTGAGATGAGACCTACTAGATAAGATTTCACTTGCGAGGAATTTTTACCTCTGAATAGCTGCAAAGATACTCCAAGAAGTTTCTTTGCGGGATGTATATAATGGCTCATGGTAATGTGAACAATAGCATAAAAGTCTTTCGATGTCTTTTTTGAAAATGTTAGTCCAGGAGCCTATGAAAGACCGTCATATGGATATCAGGGAACGAATGAGATTGTCCAAGACCTTATACAAAAGGGGTTTATAGAACGAAATACGCTAGAATACATTAGATTAACTCAAAAAGGTTTGGATAAGTGTAAAGAAGATTGTCATTGATGGACAATATAATGCCAGATTTCTATTTGTCCCAGTTCTCGGCTCGGAACGGTCCGCCCGGCCGCGCCTTCGCGGGGCACGTCTGCGTGAACGCGAGCACGCTGCCGTGCTCCGGCGGGCGTATCCGGCGTCCCGCCACGTGGGCGTCGAAGAAGCGGTCCGCCTCGGCCAGGAAGGCCCGGTCCGGACGCGGCTTGTTCTGGCCGCGCGCGTGGCCCACGTCGGCGAGCTGAAGCGAGATGCGCGCGCCCGGCGCGGCGGTGAAGGTCCGGTACACGCGCAGCGCCTCGGTCGCGGGGAAGAGGTCGTCGGTCCAGCCGTTCTGGACGAGGAGCGGCGGGCTCGGGCCGGTCAGGCCGGCCCAGGAGTGGAAGCGGGTGAGCTCACGGCCCACCCGCCGCGCGTCGGGCGCGCACGGGCTCGCCGCGGTCCGCGAGTGCCCTCCACATCGTGATGTCCGAGCTGAAGACGCCGCCCGTGGGCGCGTAGAAGCCGGAGAGCGGCCCCGCTCAGGTAGAGGGCGTCGACGTAGCTCTTCTTCATCACGCCGCCCGGCCGGATGCTCTGGTTCCGCCCCGGCGTGCGGAAGTCGACGAAGCGGCCGTTCGGCTGGAGCGAGTAGGTCAGGTCCGACGACGCCCAGCGCGCGTACGCGGCCGTGATCGACAGCGGTGTCCCGCTCGGGCTCCGCCACGGGACGAAGGAGCCGTCCTCCATGCGCACGCGATTCCGGAGCCGCGCGAGGTTGAGGCTCTGGATGCCGCCGTACGAGACGCCCGTGACCCCGATCGCGCCGGCCCGCGTGATGCCCTGGTCCACGAGCAGGCCGAGCAGATGCTGCGTGTCGCGTGCCTCGTAGCGGTGGTCGGCGAGGTGGATCCAGCCGCGGTCGCAGCCCGGGCTCGTGCGCGAGTCCCGCGCGCCGCACGAGCGCCCGAAGCCGCGCGCCGAGTAGGTCACGACCGCGTAGCCGCGGCTCGCGTAGTAGGCGTCGCTGTACGGCCTCGGCGTGGTCGAGTGGAACGCGGTCTTGCTCTGCCCCCAGCCGTGCATCATCACGATCGTCGGGAACGGCCCGTCGCCGGTGCCCGGCAGCGTCACGTCCACGTCGAGCGGCACGCCGTCGAAGCTCGCCACGCGCTGCGCGTCGCTCGCGGTGGGGCAGAAGAGCACGCCGCCCTGCGGGACGCACGCGTGGCCGAACGGCAGCGGCGGCGCCGCCTGGGCCGCGGGCGCGATGAGGCATCCGGCCACCGCGACGACCGCCGCGAGCAGGGGTGTGCGGCGGCGCATCAGGTGGCGGTCGTCTTCTTCCGCGCCTGACCGGGCGTGCCGTCCTTCTTGCTGCCGTTCGACTTCGCCGTCGCCTGGCCCTGGCGGCGCGCGGCCTCGAGCAGCTCCTCGAGCGATTCCTCGAGGTGGGACGCGAACGCGTCGATGTCGGGCATCGCGTCGTAGTCGGCGAGCAGGCCGAAGTCGACCCTGCCGTTGTAGCTCATGATCGCGATGGCGAGCGCGTGGTTCTCGGGGAGGAAGGCGATCGGGACGATCTCCTGCATCTCGCGGCCGAGCAGGTAGAGCGGGAACTGCGGCCCCGGCACGTTGGTCACGATCAGGTTGAAGAGCCGCGTGGAGAAGTTGAGCCGGGAGGCCTGGGCGAGCAGGGTAGGCGGCGCGAAGTCCTGAAGCCCGGCGATCACCTCCGCGCCGAGCGCCTGCTTCGACTCCTTCAGCTCGCCCATGCCCTGGCGCACCACCTGCAGCCGCTCGACGGGGTCGTCCACGTACACGGGCAGCGGCCCGCGCATCGCGGCGATGCGGTTGCCGAGCGCGCCGCGCTCGTCCTCGGCCCGGATCGACACGGGCACGAGCGCGCGCAGCTCCACGCCCTCGGTGCGCACGCCGCGGTCGCCGAGCCAGCGCCGCAGCGCGCCGGCCACGACCGTGAGCACGGCGTCGTTCACCGTGCCGCCGAGCGCGTTCTTGACCTCCTTGAAGTCGGCCAGCCGGCTCTGGAGCCAGCGCACCCGCCGGTGCGGGCCGATCTCCACGTTCAGCGGCACGTCCGGAGCGGGGTTCATCCCGGCCCACACCACCTCGCCGATGCCCTCGGCCGCCTCGCGCACGCGCTCGACGGTCTCGCCGGGGCGGCCCAGCGCTCCCAGCGCCCGCCCGGCGAGGCTGAACGGCGTGCGCGCGAGCCCCACCACTCCCTCCGCCACCAGCTCGGCGTCGGACGGCTCCGGCTGCGGGACCCACGGCGTCGGCCGGCTCGGGCTCCGCGGGCACCGGCCCGAGGTCGAACAGCACGGTCGCGATGTCCACACCGGAGACGCCGTCCACGAGCGCGTGGTGGGTCTTCGAGATCAGCGCGAACCGGCCGTCCTCGAGGCCGTGGACGATCCAGACCTCCCAGAGCGGCTTCGAGCGGTCGAGCCGCTGAGAGAAGATCCGCCCGAGCAGCTCTCGGAGCTGGGCCTCGCTGCCGGGCTTCGGCAGCGCGGTGTGGCGCACGTGGTAGTCGAGGTTGAAGGTCGGGTCGTCCACCCAGAACGGGCGGCCCGCCTCGAGCGGCGGGAAGGCGAGCTTCTGGCGGTACCGCGGCACGCGGTCGAGCCGCGACTCCATGTGGCGGCAGAACTCGTCGCGCTCCGGCGGCGGGCCGTCGAAGATGACGAGCGCGCCCACGTGCATGTGCGACGACTGCTTCTCCTGTGCCAGGAACGAGGCGTCGACGGCGCTCAGGCGGTCCTTGTGTCCCTGGTGAGCCACGCCGGGAGCCTAGCCTCCACAATCGTGTCTGTGAAGCTGTTGGGCATCGTGCTCGCGGTCCAGGTCGCCCTTGGAATCACCCTCGTCGCCCTCGTGGCGACCGACAACCTGCCGTTCACCGGCGACGGGGATGCCGACGGGAGCCCGCCGCCCGCCCAGGCCGCCGCCGTGGACCGCTTCGACGGCCGGGCCGCGTTCCGGCTCCTCCGGCGCCAGGTCGAGCTGGGGCCGCGGCCGGCCGGCTCGCCGGAGTCGCGCGTGCTCGCCGAACGGCTGAGGGACATCGTGCCGCGCGGCCGCTTCCAGGCCGTGCCCGGCGGGCTGCGCAACGTGATCGGGACCGTCCGGGGGCGCCGAGCCGGGCTACGTGGTGCTCGGCGCGCACTACGACACGAAGGACATCCCCGGCTTCGTCGGCGCCAACGACGGCGCGTCCGGAACCGCCGTCGTGGCACAGCTCGCGCGAACGCTCCGGCGCCCGCGGCACACGATCCACTTCATCTTCTTCGACGGCGAGGAGTCGCCGCGCGGCGTGCCGGACAGCGACTTCGAGGAGGAGGCCCTGCGCGGCAGCAAGGTGGCCGCGAAGGCATTCTCGGACGGCGCGCGCGATGGTGCTGCTCGACTTCGTGGGCGACCGCGAGCTGTCCATTCGGTACGAGAGCAACTCGTCGCCGCCGCTGTGGCGGCGGCTCCGCGCCTCGGCGGCGCGCGCGGGGAAGCTCCGCTACTTCCCGGAGGGCGACCAGGGCAGCGTGCTGGACGACCACATCCCGTTCATCCGCCGCGGCGTCCCGTCGATCGACCTGATCGACTTCGACTTCGACTGCTTCCACCGCCGCTGCGACAACATGTCCGCCGTCTCGGCGCGCAGCCTCAACGCCGTCGGCGAGACGGTCTACAGGCTGATGAAGGGCCTCTGATCGCTAGCCTCCGGGCTCGGATGCCGACCGCTCCCGAAAAGCTCCTGCTCGCCGCTCCGCGCGGCTACTGCGCGGGCGTCGACCGCGCCGTGCAGACGGTCGAGCGCGCGCTCGAGCTGTACGGGCCGCCGGTCTACGTGCGCAAGGAGATCGTGCACAACAAGCACGTCGTCGAGCAGCTCCGCGAGCGCGGCGCGGTCTTCGTCGAGGAGGAGACCGAGGTGCCCGAGGGGGAGACGGTCGTCTTCTCCGCGCACGGGGTCTCGCCGGCCGTGCACGCGAACGCCGAGGCGCGCGAGCTGCGGACGATCGACGCCACCTGCCCGCTCGTCACGAAGGTGCACGTGGAGGCGAAGAAGTTCGCCGCGGAGGGCTACACGATCGTCCTCATCGGCCACGAGGGCCACGAGGAGGTCGAGGGCACGATGGGCGAGGCGCCCGACCACTTCGTGCTCGTCGAGACCGAGGAGGACGTGGACCGGCTCGAGCTGCCGGACCCGGACCGGGTCGCGTTCCTGACGCAGACCACGCTCAGCGTCGACGAGACCGACCGCATCATCCGGCGGCTGCGCGAGCGCTTCCCGAACATCACGGGCCCGAAGTCCGACGACATCTGTTACGCCACCACGAACCGCCAGCTCGCGGTGCGCCAGATGGCGCGCGAGTGCGACCTGGTGCTCGTGATCGGCTCGCGCAACTCGTCGAACTCGAACCGGCTCGTGGAGGTGGCCCGCGACCACGGCGCCGACTCGCACCTGATCGACAACGAGACCCAGGTGCAGGAGGAGTGGCTCGAGGGCAAGCGCGTGGTCGGCATCTCGTCGGGCGCGAGCGCCCCCGAGGAGCTCGTACAGCGGCTGATCGACTTCTTCCGAGAGCGCGGCACCTACGACGTGTCCGAGTTCGAGGTCGTCCAGGAGGACGTGCGCTTCATGCTCCCGAAGGAGATCCGGAAGGCGCTGGCGGCACAGGCGTGAACTGCACGCCGTGGAGGCGGAGCCCCGGTGACTCCGCCTCGACAGTCCCGTCCACCTCGTAGAGCCCCGGCTCGATGTCGCCCTCGGACAGCGCCGCGTAGGCGCCGCCCGCGCTGAAGCTGAAGCTCGCCGCCGCGCCGGCGTCGGCGGCCGCGATCCAGTCCTCGCCGTCGGTCCAGTCGCGCACCAGCTCGAGCCGGTCGCGGTCCGCGGGCAGCGCGATGTCGGCGGTCTGCGGCGCGAGCAGCACCCCGGGCGCGTCCTCGGGGCGGATCGGCGCCATCGGCTCGACGTCGATCCCGAGGCACTCGCCGATCGCGCGCTCGGTGTCCTCGTACTCGCCCTCGCCGTAGTGGATCAGCGCGAGCTTGCCGGTGCGGTCGAACAGGTAGCGCCCCGGCCAGCCCTTGTTCCCGTAGCTGCGCCACAGCTCGTAGCGCGGGGTCGAGCGCCACGGCGTACGGGATCTCGAGCCGCTCCACCGCCCGGGCCACAGTGTCGCGGTCACGCCCGAACGAGTAGCCGGGCGTGTGCACGCCGACCACGCGCAGACCGGCCTCCGCGTAGCGCGAATGCCATTCCGTCAGGTACGGCAGCGTGCGCAGCGAGTTGATGCGCGCGAAGTCCCAGAACTCCACGAGCACGGCGCCGCGGCCCATCAGCGTGTTCATCCGGAGGAACGCGACGTTCAGCCATTCGAGGTCGCGCGGGAACTCGGGCGCGTAGATCTGTGCTTCGGGCGGAGGGCGCATCGCACAGAGAATGCCGCAACTTTGGGCTTCCCAAGCTGTTGTAGGCTGGCTGTTTCCGTTTGTCTCAGTCTCAGTACCCCCGTCTCACCCCTCAGGAGGAGGAATGCGAAAGATTTGGATCGCGCTCGCGTGCGCCGTCGTGGCCGCATTGTCCGTGGCCGCCGTCGCGAGTGCCGTCAACACCTATGAGGTCGACATCGCGAAGGCGACGAAGGGGAAGGGCAGCAAGAACAAGCCCAAGCCCGCTCGGCTCGCCTTCGGCTACGAGGTCGACGACAGCGAAGACCTGCGCCCGGAGGTAATCCGTCAGTACCGGATCGCCGCCGAGGGGCTGAAGAGCTTCCCGAACGCCCGCCCGGACTGCACGTTCGAGCAGGCCACCGACCCGACAGTGACCGACCCGTCGCAGCTCAGCCGTGCGTGCCGTAAGGCGTTCGTCGGCGACGGCACCATCACGAACGAGGCCGGTGCCCCGAACGACCGCACCCAGAAGCTGGACTGCGGCGTCAAGCTGACCCTGATCAACATCTCGGACGGCGACCCGCGCTACCCGAGCACCCAGCGGGCCATCCGCCGGAACGGCGGCATCGCGATCCGGATCGACACCGATCCGCCCGCGTGCCCGATCCCGGTGCACGAGGCGCTCGCCGCTCCGTTCTACGACGTGAAGATCCAGGGCGTTCCGACGTCGGAGCTCCGCTTCACCGTGCCGGACACGCTTGCCCACCCGGGCGGGCTCGACAACTCGGTCGTGGACGTCACGTCCATCGTCGACAAGAAGACCGGCAAGGTGCGCGTCAAGCGCGGCGCGAAGAAGCGCAAGGTCGGCTTCTACTCGCTGGTCGGCCGCAAGGGCCGCACCCGCACCATCCGCGTGACCTTCGTGGATGAGTCCGGCGCCAAGTTCACGGCGACCCGGACGATGGGGACGACCCGCTAGGCGGGACGACTCAGTCTGATGGAACGGGGCGGCCTTCGGGCCGCCCCGTTTCGTTCTAGCCCAGGCCGGCCAGGAGGCGCGGGGAGACCCACACCTCGACGGCGGCCGCGGCCAGCACGATCGGCACGGCGATGCCCACCGTCACGAACGTCGCGGCGAGCAGCTCGTGCCAGTCGTCGCGGCGGCTCGCGATCATCCACGCGGCGAGCGGAAGGAAGAGAGCGAACAGCTCCGGCACGGCGTGGGGGAGCTTGGTGAGCATCAGCGCGCCGGGAGTCGTGCCGATCTGCCCGGCGAGCGCCGCGGCCTCTCCGCCGAGCACGTAGGCCTGGGTGCAGAGCGAGAACAGCGTGGCGCCGACCACGAACCCGATCGCGAGCGGCCCGGCCTTCTCGTGCACCCAGCGGGAGACGCCGGTGCGATGGGAGGCCGACAGCGGCAGGGAGCTGCCCGCCATGAAGCCGGCGACGCAGGCGAGCGCGTGCAGCGCGAGCACCAGCGCGTTGCGGAACAGCACGTGCAGGTAGTCCGCGAACGTGGCGTCGGTGTTGTAGCCGGGGATCAGGTACCTCGTCTCGTCCGGCGTCGAGACCTCGGCCACCAGGTACACGGCAAGCAGCAGCGCCGCCGCGATCGCGGCGCTCAGCAGGCACCAGGGGCGGAGGACCACGCTGGGCGCCTCGTTCCAGCGGCGGAGCGCGATCTTCGTGTCGCGCATGCCCTGGACGAGCACGAGGTCGTTGACGCTCATCCCCCTCCGCATCGGCAGCGGAGCCCGGTTGGTTGAGGCCCGCTCGGCGCTAGCCGATGCTGTCGACCATCTCGAGCTGGATCAGGCGGTTCAGCTCGACGGCGTACTCCATCGGCAGCTCCTTCGTGACCGGCTCGATGAAGCCGTTCACGATCATCGCCGCCGCCTCCTCCTCGGTGAGGCCGCGCGACTGGAGGTAGAAGAGCTGCTCGTCGGAGATCTTGCCGACCACGGCCTCGTGGGCCACGGTCACGTGCGGGTTCTGGATCTGGATGTCGGGCCAGGTGTCCGAGCGCGAGCGGTCGTCCATCATCAGGCCGTCGCACTGCACGCGGGCCTTCGAGCCCTGCGAGTTGTGGCCCATGCGGACGAGGCCGCGGTAGCCCATGATCCCGCCGTCCTTCGAGATCGACTTGGCGAGGATGTTCGAGGTGGTGTTCGGCGCCAGGTGCACGACCTTCGCGCCGGTGTCCTTCCACACGTCGCCGCGACGCCACGCCCACGTTCAGGTGGTCGGCGCGCGCGCCCTCCCCGATCAGGAACGAGCCGGGGTAGAGCATGACCTTCTTGGCGCCCATCGAGCCGCCGACCCACTCGACGGTGCCGTGCGCCTCGACGATCGCGCGCTTCGTGTTCAGGTTGAAGACGTCCTTCGACCAGTTCTGGACGGTCGTGTAGCGCGCCTTCGCGCCCTCCTTGACGAAGATCTCGACGACCGCGGAGTGCATCGAGTTGGCGGAGTACGTCTGCGCCGTGCAGCCCTCGATGTAGTTCACCTCGGAGCCCTCGTCGGCGATGATCAGCGTGTGCTCGAAGGTGCCCTCGCCCGAGCCCTCCATGCGGAAGTAGGCCTGGAGCGGGAGGTCGACCTTCACGTCCTTCGGCACGTACAGGAACGAGCCGCCTGACCAGACCGCGCCGTGCAGCGCCGAGAACTTGTTGTCCTGCGGCGGCACGCACTTGTTCATGAAGTACTCGCGCACGAGGTCCTCGTGCTCGGTGACCGCCGTGTCCATCGCGCAGAAGAGGATCCCGAGGTCCGCGTACTCCTTCTTGAGCCCCTCGTAGAAGGGCTCCTGGCGCCACACGCCGACGACGCCGGCGAGGTGCTCGCGCTCCGCCTGCGGGATGCCGAGCTTCTCGAAGGTGTCCTTCTGCTCCTGCGGGACGTCGTCCCAGCTGTCGTAGCGGCCGGCCTCGGGCGGGGAGTAGAGGACGAGCTCGGACAGGTCGAGGTCCGAGAGGTCGACGCCCCAGGTCGGGATCGGCTTGCGCTCGAAGATCTCGTAGCGACTTGAGGCGCTTGTCGCGCATCCACTCGGGCTCGTCCTTGATCTTCGAGAGCTCCTCGATCACTTCGCGGGAGATGCCCTTCTTGGCGACGAGCTGTCCCTGCTCGTTCTCCTTGATCGCGCTCGGCTTGGGCGACGCGGGTCTTGTCAGTGGCTGCCATACACGACCGAGGATAGCGCGTGAGACGGCTTTCCAGACCCCGCAGGTAGGAGTTAGGCTACCCTAAGGCGCATGCTGAGAAAGACAGCCACAGCGGCCGTTGCGGTAGCGCTCGGCGCGGGCGCCGCGGCCGGTGCCGCGGCGTGCGGCGAGGACCGTGAGGGCGACGTCCAGTTCGAGGGCGGAACCGGCACGGAGACCACCGGGGCGGAGACCACCGGCACCGAGACGAGCGGGACCGGTACCGAGACGACCCCGTAGATGTCGCGCCGCCGCCTGCAGGCCTTCGTCATCGGCGGCGTGGTGCTCCTGGTCGCCGCCTTCGTGGGCGTCGTGCTCGCCACCTCGGGCTCGTCGTCCGAGGAGCTCGTGCTCTACTCGGCCCGCTCGCACTACGGCGAGGAGGAGCCGTTCGAGCGCTTCGCCAGGGAGACCGGCACCGACCTCACCCTGCGCGGCGGCTCGGCGTCCGAGCTCTACGAGCGCCTGCGCTCCGAGGGCGAGAACACGCCGGCCGACGTGCTGATCACGGTCGACGCGGCGAACCTGTGGCGCGCCCAGGAGGCCGGGATCGTGCGACTCCGTGGCAGCCGCTCACGCTGCGCGCCCGCACGATCATGCGCTCCACCGAGCGCGTCGGAGGAGGACGAGGTGACGACCTACGAGGGCCTCGGCGACCCGCGCTGGAAGGGCCGCCTCTGCCTGCGCTCCGGCACCAGCGAGTACAACGTCTCGTTCGTCGCGGACCGGCTCGCGAAGGACGGCCCCGAGGCCACCGAGCGGATGCTCCGCCGCTGGATGGCGAACGACCCGGAGATCCTCGGCTCGGACGTGGACGTGCTGAACGCGATCGCGGACGGCGACTGCGACGTGGGCCTCACGAACTCCTACTACCTCGGGCGCGAGCTGGACGAGGACCCCGACTTCCCGGTGGCGCCGGTGTGGGCCGACCAGGACGGGCGCGGCACGCACGTGAACCTGTCCGGGCTTGGCGTGGTGCGCGAGCTCGGACCACGCCGAGGAGGCACGCGAGCTGATCGACTTCCTGCGCCAGCCGGCCGAGCAGGAGGTGTTCGCGGAGAACAACCACGAGTTCCCGGCCGTCGAGGGCGCGAGCCCGTCCGCTGAGATCGAGCAGTTCGGCGACTTCAAGCGGGACCCGATCGACGTGGAGCGCGCCGGGGCGCGCCTCGACGAGGCGCTCGCGCTGATGGACGGGGTGGGGTGGGACTGAGGGCGACCCTCCTGTGCGCCCTGCTGGTGGCCGGTCCGCTGATCGGCCTCCCGCTCTCCTTCGTGTTCGCACCCGGGGCGCTCGGCGAGTTCTCCGGTCTCCTGCCCGAGGCGGTCGCGGCCACCGCCGCGCTGCTGCTCGGGGTCGGGCTCGGCACGCTCGTGCTCGGCACCGCGCTGGCGGCGCTCGTCTCGTTCTTCGAGTTCCCGGGCCGGCGCTGGATCGAGTGGGCGCTCGTGCTGCCGCTCGCGATGCCGGGCTACGTCTTCACGCTGTTCGCGCTCGGGCTCGACGTCCCGGGGATCCGCTCCACGCTCGGCGCGGTGTGCGTGTTCACGCTCGTGCTCTACCCGTACGTCTACCTGCTGGCGCGCGCGGCCTTCCTCGCGCAGTCGCGCACGCTGATCGAGGCCGCGCGCGGGCTGGGGCTCTCGCGCGCGCGGGCGATCGTGCGGGTGGGGCTGCCGCTCGCGCGCCCGGCGATCCTCGGCGGCGTCGCGCTGGCGCTGATGGAGGCGCTCGCCGACTTCGGCACCGTGAACCTGCTCGGCGTGCGCACGTTCACGGACGCGATCTACCGGGTCTGGTTCACCGCCTTCGACCGCGACGCCGCGATGCAGCTCGCCACCCTGCTCGTGTCCGTGACGCTCACGCTGCTGGCGCTCGAGCGGCTCGCGCGCGGGCGTGCCCGGCACGCGCAGCTCGCCGCGCGCGGGGACGCCGTTCGGCCGGTGCGCCTGCACGGCCTCGCCGGCGGCGGCCGCGGCGCTGGTGCCGCTCGCGCTCGTGGGGCTCGTGGTGGCGGCGCCGCTCGCGCAGCTCGGCGTGTGGTCGGTGGAGTCGATCCGCGAGGACCTGCTGCCACCGGAGTTCGGCGCCGCGGTGCGCAACAGCCTCCTGCTGGCGGGGATGAGCGCGGTGCTGGTGCCGGTGGCGGCGCTGCTGCTCGCGTACGGGGCGCGTGCGAGCCGGTCCAGGCTGGCCGCCGGGGCGGCGCGCACCGCTACGATCGGCTACGGCCTGCCGGGCTCCGTGGTCGCCGTGGCGGTGATCGTGCCGCTCGGCTGGATCGACCGGCGGATCGACGGAGCGTTCGGCACGGGACTGCTCCTCACCGGAACTGTGATCGGACTCTTCTACGCGTATCTCGTCCGCTTCCTGGCCCTCGCATGGGGCGCGGTCGAGGCGAGCCTGCTCCGCATCCCGCGCCAGCTCGACGACGCCGCGCGCGGCCTCGGGGCCGACCGGCTCGACGTGCTCGCGCGCGTGCACGTGCCGCTGCTCGTGCCCGGCCTCGCTCACCGCGGCCCTGCTCGTGTTCGTGGAGGTGATGAAGGAGCTGCCCGCCACGCTGCTCCTGCGCCCGCTCGGCGGCGACACGCTCGCGATCGCGGTCTGGCAGGCCACGAGCGAGTCGCTGTTCCGAGACCGCGGCGCTGCCCGCGCTCATGATCGTGCTCGTGGGCCTGCTCCCGGTGGCGCTGATGATCCGGCTGTCGGGGCGGCGCGGGGGCGAGGTGGAGGCGTCGCCCGCCGCGGCGGCCTGGGTCGACGAGCCCGAGGCGGTGCCGGCATGAGCCACGTGCGGGTGCGCGGGCTGTCGAAGTCGTTCGGCGACGTGCGCGCCGTGCGCGACCTGAGCCTCGACATCGAGCGCGGCGAGCTGCTCGCGGTGCTCGGCCCGTCGGGGTGCGGCAAGACGACGCTGCTGCGCACGATCGCCGGGTTCGAGCACCCCGACGCCGGCTCGGTCGTCGTGAGCGACGAGGTGGTGGCGGGGCCCGGGCGGATGGTGCCGCCCGAGCAGCGGAGGGTCGGGATGGTGTTCCAGGACTACGCGCTCTTCCCGCACCTCACCGTGGAGGGCAACGTGGCGTTCGGGCTCACCGCGCGCCCGCGTGAAGAGCGCGAGGCGCTCACGCGCCGGACGCTCGAGCTGGTCGGCCTCCAGCACAAGGCGGGCTCCGCGGTGCACGAGCTGTCAGGCGGCGAGCGCCAGCGGGTGGCGCTCGCGCGGGCGCTGGCCCCGGAGCCGGAGCTCGTCCTGCTCGACGAGCCGTTCTCGAACCTGGACGCCACGCTGCGCGCCGGGCTCCGCCGCGAGGTCGAGCTGATCCTCCGGGACGCCGAGGCCACCGCGCTGCTCGTGACGCACGACCAGGAGGAGGCGCTGTCGCTCGCCGACCGGCTGGCGGTGATGCGCGACGGCGCCATCGTCCAGGTGGGCCCGCCCGTGGAGGTGTACGGGTCGCCCGCCACGCGCTGGGCGGCCCAGTTCGTGGGCGAGGTGAACGTGCTGTCGGGCGTTGCGCGCGGGAACGGGGTCGAGACCGAGCTGGGGGTGTTCGACCTGCGCGCGCCCGCGACCGGCGAGGTGCACGTGGCCGTGCGCCCGGAGCAGCTCGAGCTGCGCGGCGGCACGGGCGGCAACGCGGAGGTGGTGGCGCGCGAGTTCCGCGGCCACGACGTGCTCTACCGCCTGCGCCACGAGGGCGGCAAGACGCTGCTCGTGCAGCTCCCCTCGCTGGAGCTGCACGAGGTGGGCGCGAGCGTGTTCGTCCGGCCGGCCCGCTCGGCCGTGCCGGCGCTGGTCGACTAGCGCACGCGTGTGATCCAGTACTCCGCCTCGTCCGGCGTGTCAGGCGCCGTCGTGCCGAAGCGCGCGTTCGGCAGGAACAGGTCGCCGCGCTGCCGCGCCACCGTGGTCGGCACGTCGAAGTCCGGGTGCTCGATCGTGCGCACCACGCGGCCCGAGCGGTAGCGCTTGGAGAGCTTGACGACGGCGATCTGGTTCAGGCGGTTCTGGACCACGAGGAGCGTGCGCTTCCCCTTGAGCAGGAGCCCGTCGCCGGCCGTCAGCTCGGCGCCGTGCAGGTTCACGCGGGTGTGGGACCCGTTCGCGGGGTTGATCCGCCACAGGTCGCCCTCCGAGCTCTGGATCGCGAGCAGGCGGAGGCGGCCCCGGCTCCTCACGGCCTCGATCCCGTTCAGGTTGATCTCGTCCGGCGTCATCGGGAAGCCGGCGAGCGGGATGGGCGTGGAGCCGGAGAGGTTGCGCCTCACGCGGTGGATCACGGGCTGGTTCGAGTCCGTGAAGTACGCGGCCCGGCGCGTGAGCACCACGTCGTTGATGAAGGTCGCCTCGCCGGGCGCCGAGAGCTGGAAGGACGCCTCCTCGGCGCCGCTGTCCTCGTCGTACACGAAGGCCTTGCCGGTGGGGCCGCCGCTCACGAACAGCCGGTCGGCGCGACTGTCGTATTTCAGGCCGATCGCCGCGTGGTTCGCGCGGGCGGGCACGACCTCGTCGAGGGCGCCCGTCTTCGTGTCCACCTCCAGCACACGGCCGGTCGGGATCGAGCCCACGTAGACGCTGTGGCCCTTGCCGGCCGCGATCCCCTCGGGCCTGAAGCCGTCGGGCAGCGCGATCTTGTCCGGTCCCTTCGCGGCCACCGCAACGGCGGCGCTCAACGCGAAAACTGCTGCCAGAACGACGAGAAGTCTCCTCATGCTTCGGTGCTCTCCGGGCGTACGGCGTGTCAAACGGCGGGATGACGGATTTGGCGCGCGTATGGCACTTGAGGACGACACGGGATCGTCACGGCGGGCGAGCGCGAATCGTCATCCAGCCCGACGCGGCGGGGCCGCCGCCGGGCGAGCATGGCCGCACTTCACATCACTGAGACGAAGGAGCGGTCAAATGGCATACACAGGACAGGTCATCGAGAACCCCGTCAGCGGCGAGCGGATCACCTTCCGCAGGACGTCCGCCGACACGAATGGGGAGCTGCTCGAGTTCGACATCGAGCTCACCCCCGACGGTCACGTGCCCGGGATGCACGTGCACCCGGCCCAGGAGGAGCGCTTCGAGGTGCTCGGGGGAAGCGTTCGGTTCCAGAAGGGCCTCAGGCGCGTGACGGCCGCTGCCGGCGACACCGTCGTCGTCGAGCCGGGCAAGGCGCACAAGTTCGAGAACGTCGGCGGCGAGCCCGCCACGATGCGCGTGCAGGTGCGCCCGGCGCTCGAGATGGAGCGGCTCTTCGAGACCGCCATCTCGCTCGCCGAGGAGGGTCGTGTGACCTCCAAGGGCATGCCGAAGCCGCTGGAGCTCGCGCTGTTCGTCCGGGAGTTCAAGGACGAGGTGCGCGGGCCGGGCACCCCGGGGTGGGCACAGCGCGCGGCGCTGGCGCCGCTGGCCTGGATCGCCCGCCGCCGCGGCCGCGACGCGCGCTACGCGGAGCTGAAGCCGGCGTACGCCTAGGACCCGCGCCGGCCGCGGCGTTCGGAATAGGCTCCGCGACATGAAGCTCTATGTCTGCTGGGGCACCTTTGCGACGCCGCGGCCGGGCGGGCATCCGTGCCGCAACGCCCATGAGGCGCTGAAGGACGCGGGCTGGGACCCGGAGGTCCAGAAGGTCTACGGCCTCGGCGTCCTCGGCGACACGCTCAACCCCTCGCGCCGCGAGGTGCGCCGCGTGAGCGGCCAGAACATGGTGCCGGTCCTGGTGACCGACGACGGCGAGGTGATCTCCGGCTCGCACAAGATCGCGGACTGGGCGCGCGACAACCCGGCGAGCGGCGCGGATCGCACGGCCCCTAGCTCGACCGCGTAGGCGTGTCGCCGGACTCGCTCCAGCTGAGACGCATCGGCAGGGTCGAGTCGCCTCTGACTGACGCCGCGAGTGCTCCGAAGCAGGGCGACGAGGGAGCGCCGGACGCATGGATCGTCTTCGAGCGCGACATCCTCCCGGGGCTGGAGGGCGTGGGTGCCGGCGATCGCGTGATCGTCCTGACCTGGCTCGATCGCGCGGAGCGGGACGTCCTGAAGGTCCATCCGCGCGACGACCCGTCGAACCCGCTGAGGGGCGTGTTCGGCACCAGGTCGGCGGATCGGCCGAATCCGATCGGCCTGCACGAGGTCGAGGTGATCGCGATCGAGGGCGAGCGCATGCGGGTGCGTCCGCTCGAGGCGCTGGACGGGACGCCGGTCGTGGACCTGAAGCCCGTCCTGTGACGGGCGCGCCCGCGAACGCGGTGCGGCGCGCCACGGAGGCGGACGCGGTGGAAGTGGGCCGTCTGCTCCACGACTTCAACACCGAGTTCGACGAGCCCACTCCCGGGCCGGACGTGCTCGCGGGGCGCGTCAGGGTGCTGCTCGGGGCGGGCGACACCGCGATCCTCGTAGGCGGCGAGGGGCCCGACGGCCTGGCGGTGCTCCGCTTCCGCGAGGCGATCTGGGCGGAGGCGCTCGAGTGCTACCTGGCGGAGCTGTACGTGGTGCCCGCCCGCCGCGGCCAGGGGCTCGGGCGCGCGCTGATGGAGGCGGCGATGGAGCTCGCGCGCGAGCGGGGCGCCACCCACATGGACCTCGGCACCGGGGAGGACGACACGGCCGCCAGAGCGCTCTACGAGTCGCTCGGCTTCGACAACCGCGGCGGCAGCCCGGACGGCGCCGTGAACCACTTCTACGAGCGCGAGCTGTGACGGAGCCGGCTCCGGGGGCGCCACGACGAGCTGCGCACGGTGGTGGACGCCTACTCCCCGGACCTTGGAGACTGAGGGGGTGAGCGCGCATGACCTGCCGGAGGAGCTGCGGCGCACGATCGAGCGCGTCGTGGAGTTCCGGCGCGGCGTGGCGGACCGGCCCGTGGCCCCGCCGATCGACCCGGACGCGCTGAGGGCGGCGCTCGGCGAGCGGCTGCCGGAGGAGGGCACGAGCGCGGGCGCGGCCATCGACGAGCTCGTGGCGGCCGTGGACCCGGTGCTGACGGCCACCGCGGGGCCGCGCTACTTCGGCTTCGTGGTGGGCGGCTCGCTCGACGCCGCCACCTGCGCGGACATCCTCACTACGGGCTGGGACCAGATGGCGTTCGCCGTGGCGAGCTCGCCGTCGGCGGCCGTGGTCGAGGAGGTGGCGGGGGCGTGGCTGAAGGAGGCATTCGGCCTTCCGGCCGGCGCCTCGTTCGGCCTCGTGACCGGCGGGCAGGCCGCGAACAACGTCGCGCTCGCCGCTGCGCGCCACCGCGTGCTCGAGCGCGCCGGCTGGGACGTCGAGGCGAGCGGCCTCACCGGCGCCCCGCCCGTGCGCGTGATCGCGAGCGAGGAGCGGCACGCCACGATCGACCGCTCGCTCAGGCTGCTCGGCCTCGGGGCGGGCGTGGTGGAGCCGGTGGCGGCCGGGCCGGGCGGGGCGATCGATGTCGATGCGCTGGCACGAGCGCTCGAGGGCGGCGAGGACGGCCCGGCGATCGTGTGCCTCCAGGCCGGCAACGTGAACACGGGCGCGTGCGACGACCTCGGCGCCGCGTGCGAGCTCGCCCGCGGGCGCGGTGCGTGGGTGCACGTGGACGGCGCGTTCGGCCTGTGGGCGGCGGTGAGCGAGTCGAGGCGCGAGCTCGTGAGCGGCATCGAGCGGGCGGACTCGTGGGCGGTGGACGGGCACAAGTGGCTGAACGTGCCGTACGACACGGGCTTCGTGTTCTGCGCGGACCCGGCCGCGCACGCGGCGTCGATGTCGTTCACGGCCGCGTACCTGGAGGGGCACAGCGCCGGCGCGATCCGCACGCCGTCCGACTACGTGCCCGAGGCGTCGCGGCGGGCGCGCGGCTTCGCCACCTGGGCGGCGCTGCGGGAGCTTGGCCGCGACGGGCTCGCCGAGCTCGTGGACCGCTGCTGCGCCCTCGCGCGCCGGTTCGGCGACCGGCTCTCCGACATCGACGGCGTGGAGATCGGCAACGAGATCGTGCTCAACCAGGTGCTGGCGAGCTTCGGCGGTGACGACCGCACCGACCGCGTGATCGACGCCGTGCAGCGCGACGGCACCTGCTGGATGGGCGGCACGACCTGGCGCGGCCGGCGCTACATGCGGATATCGGTCTCGAACTGGTCGACGACGGAGGCCGACGTCGACATGTCCGTCGACGCGATCAGGCGGCTCCTTGGCTGAGCACGCACCCGGCAACGCCATGAACGACCCCGGCGAGATCGCCCGCTTCTACGACGGGTGCAGCGACCTCATGCGCGAGCTGCTCGACGAGCTCGCGCGTGCGCCGGGCCGGCCGCGCACCTTCCCGGAGATCGAGGACGCGATCGGATGGCCGCGGCGCCGCATCGCGTCCGTCCTCGGCGGCGTCTCACACATGCGCCACACGGAGTTCGGCGGCCGCCGGCCGTACCGGTTCCACGACGCGCGCGTCGCGGAGTCGGGCCGCTGGGAGCTGTGGATGGACGCGACGCAGGCGCGCGCCGCGGGCTAGACGCCGGCGCGCTCCATCTCCCGGGCCACGTCAGCTCGCGACGACACGTGGAGCTTGCGGAAGATGTTCCGCATGTGGCTCTCGATCGTCTTCTCGCTGAGGACGAGGCTCTGCGCTATCTGCGGATTGGTACGGCGGTCCACCACCAGCCGGGCCACGTCGAGCTCGCGCGGAGTGAGGGCGTCCACGCCGTCGGCGTCCGGGTCATGCGGGCGGGTGCGGCGGCTGAACCGCCGGCCCAGCTTCCGCAGCTCGTGCTCCGCCTCGGCGTGGTAGCGGAGCGCCTCGCATGCCGCGAGCTCGCCGGCCGCGCGCTCCAGCTCCGCCATCGCCCGGTCGCGCTCCCCGCCGGCGGCGAGCGCCCGGCCGGCGAGCGTCCGGGCTCGGCCCGCGTCCACCCGGGCGCCGGACTCCTCCGCCAGGGCGGCGGCCGCCAGGGCACGCGTGGTTGCGATCCTCGGGTCTCCCTTGGCGAGCGCGACCGCGGCGGCGGCACGGTGCGCCATGGCCACCACGGCCGCGAACCCGACCCTCGAGGCGATGGCCGCGGCGCGGGCGGCGCTCCGCTCGGCCTCGAGCGGCCGGTCCAGCGCAAGCCAGCAACGCGTGAGCAGCTCGAAGAGGTGAGCCCTCCACGGCTCCGGGATGCGGGGCAGCTCGTCGCCGCCGACGGCTGCGAGCAGCAGGTCGGTCGCTCGTGCCGCATCCCCGGCTTCGAGGAGCGCGCTGGCCAACGCCCATCTCGCGTAGGTCGAGACGAGGCGGTCGTCCAGGTCGCCCGTGAGCTCCACGCTCTCCGCGGCCGCCTGCTGAGCGAGCTCCAGGTCGCCCGCCGCGACCGCCACGTAGGCGCGGCTCAGCAGGTTCCAGCCCAGTGCCTCGACGTTGCCGGACAGGCGCGACATCTCCACCGCCTCGTCGAGCAGCTCGCGGGCTTCCGACACCCGGCCCGTCGTGTGCAGCACGGTCGCGACGACCGGGATCAGGAAGAACCCGAGCTCGCCCTGTCCCGCGGCGCGGGCGATGGCCAGCCCGCGCCTGGCGTGCGATTCCGCGTCGTCGTAGCGATGGAGGTACAGGTCCGCCGCGCTGAGATTGGTCAGGGCGTCGAGCCGCCCCTCGAGCAAGTGGTCGGGGAGCGTGTCCACGAGTGCCGCCGCCGTCGACCGGTACGCCTCCGCCTCCGCCACCGGCCCGGTGAAGGCCACCGCGACCGCCAGCACGGACAGGCACGCGGCGGCGAGCGGTTCGCTCGAGCTGTTCGGCCACGGCCAGCGCCCGCTCGCCCCACTCGCGCATCCCCTCGTAATCGATGCGATAGAAGTCGCCGGCCGCCAGTTGGATCATCAGGTCCACCGCCTCGGGCGAGGACGGGTTGGGGACGGCCGCCAGCGCCGCAGTCAGCCGCTCGCGGGCCGCCTCGTGGTGCCCGAGCAACTGCTCGACCCCGGCGCACGCGCAGATCAGCGGCACGCGAACCGTCGTGTCCTCGCCGGAGGTCAGCTCGATGCTCTCCGTCAGCGCGGCCCGGCTCTCCTCGAAGCTTCCGGTGGCCGCCTGCGAGCCGGCCAGCGCGGTGAGCAGGCCCATGCGCTCGGCGGGCGGCGCCGAGGCGGGAAGGAGCTCGAGCGCGGCGGAGAACCACCGGGCCGCGCTGACGGGAGCCCGCCTGGCGGCGGCGTTCCCGGCCTCGCTCAGTAGCGCGACCGCTTGTACGTCCCCGTGCTGCGCCGACTGCGCCACGTGGTGTGCGCGCGCGGCGACGGGCGCGCTCCGTGCCTCGAGTGCGTCCGCGCTGCGGCGATGCGCCGTGATCCGCGCGCCCGCGGGGCACGACTCGTACACGGCTCGCCGAACGAGTGGGTGGCGGAACCGGAACCGCCGCGGGACGTGCGTCGAGCGGACGATGTCGCGGGCCATCAGCTGGTCGAGCGCGTCCAGGGCGTCGCCCTCGGTCATGCCGGCGGCCGCGGCCGCGAGCTCGAGCTCGAACGGGTCTCCAGCGACGGCCGCGCCATCGGCGAGGCCGCGGCCCTCGGGAGACAGGCCCTCGAGCTCCTCGACGGTCGCCGCGGCGACGGCGGCCGGCACACCCAGCGCGTCGATGCCTGGGCGCGCATGCTCGTCCGCGCCTCGGCGCAGACGGGCCAGCTCGAGCAGGTAGAACGGGTTGCCGCCACTCGCGTCGTACAGCCGGTCGAACCGCGCGGCGTCGGCTTCGTCCACCAGCGGCTGAGCCTGCGTGCGCTCGAGCGGGCCCAGGTCCATCCGGTGGTCCTCCTCGCCAAGCCCTCTCTCGATCGCGGACACGAGCGCCCGGTCGGTCTGTCCCGCTCGGTAGGTGGCCGCGACCATCACGGCTCCGGCCGGACGGCGCCGGAGGAGTTGCGCGACGAGCTCGAGCGACGCGCCGTCGGCCCAGTGCAGGTCGTCGAGCGCCAGCAGCACCGGCTGCCGCTCCGAGAGGCGCTCGAGCAGGGCGGTCACGGCTCGGTGCGCGCGGAACCGCTCGGCGGCGGTGCTGGGATGGTCGGAGCCCGAATCGAGCGACCTGAGCGCGGGGAACACCCCGGCCAGCTCCGTGAGCTCCTCGTCCGCCAAGCGCTCGAACAGCTGTGGGTCGAGCGAGGCCAGGAAGTCGTCGATCGCGTCGACCACGAGCCCGAACGGAAGCTCGCGCTCGAACTCGGCAGCGCTGCCGTGAAGCGCCAGCCAGCCCCGCTCGCTCGCCAGCCGCCGCAGCTCGGTGAGCATGCGCGTCTTGCCGATTCCGGGCTCGCCGCTCACGAAGAGGAAGCGCTCGCCGCCCGCGCGCGTTCGGTCGAGCAGCTGCTCGACGAGCTCCATCTCGCGCTCACGCCCCAGGAGTGGGGTCGTCGTGTCCGCCATATATGCGAGTCCTTCCATGAAGACCCTACCCCCGTTGTGGGCGGTTCAGGGGTTTCCCCTGATGTGGGCGCGGGCCTGGCGCGCAATGCTGCCTGGCGTGCCGCGCTACCTGCTCGAGCACCGCCACTCCGCCCCCGAGTGCGGGGCGGTGTTCGCGGCCTTCAACGCCTTCGACAGCCCGCTCCGCGGGCGCTCGACGACGGCGTCGTGCCACTACGGCGGCCACCGGATCTGGTGGGAGGTGGAGGCGGGCACCGAGGTGGACGCGCTCGCGCGCCTGCCCCGCTACGTCGCGGAAAGGACCACGGCCTCCCGCGTGCGTCCCACCCTGATCCCCTGACCCAGGTTCAGGGGTTTCCCCCGATTACTCGCGACCGCGCAGGTTCCAGGCTAGGCCAATGAACAAGCCTCGCAACCTTGCCGCCCGCGCCGCACACTGGAGCGCCGAACACCGTAAGACGGCCATCTTCGGCTGGATCGCGTTCGTGGCCGTGGCTGTCCTGCTCGGCAACGCCGTGGGCAAGAACACGATCCAGGGCGCAGACCTCTTCTCGGGCGAGGCGGGCAAGGCCGAGACCGCGCTCTACGACTCGGGCCTCCGGCCGAACGAGGAGGCAGTCGTCGTGCAGAGCAGGGAGCTCGTGGTCGCGGACCCGGAGTTCACGGCGACGATCGAGGATGCCGTGGTGCGGCTCCGGCGCGCCGAGGACGTCACGAACGTGCGCTCGCCGCTGACCGATGGCGCTCCGGTCGCGCTCGACCAGCACTCCGCGCTGGTGGAGTTCGAGATCACCGGCGACTCGCTCGAGGCGGCGAAGCGGCTCGAGCCGTCCAAGGCCGCGATCGCCGCGGTCGAGGAGGCACATCCCGAGCTGCGGGTGGAGCAGTTCGGAAGCGTCAGCTCGAACAAGGAGCTGAACGACACGTTCGCCTCCGACCTGGCCAAGGCGGAGCTCCTGTCCTTCCCGCTCACCCTGCTCATCCTCGTCGTCGCGTTCGGCGCGGTCGTGGCCGCGCTGGTGCCGCTGCTCCTGGGCGTCACCACGGTGGTTGCCGCAATGGGGCTGGTGGCGCTGCCCAGCCAGCTGTCGCCGATCGACGCCAATCTGCAGTCCGTGATCCTGCTGATCGGCCTCGCGGTCAGCGTGGACTACAGCCTCTTCTACATGCGCCGCGAGCGCGAGGAGCGAGCCGCGGGTCGCAGCGAGCGAACTGCGCTCGACATCGCCGCCGCGACCTCCGGACGCGCTGTCCTGATCTCAGGACTCACGGTGATCGCGGCGATGGCGGGGATGTTCCTCACCGGCGACAAGACGTTCCTCTCGTTCGCCCAGGGCACGATCCTTGTCGTGGCGATCGCGATGCTGGCGTCGCTCACCGTGCTGCCGGCCCTCCTCGCCTGGCTCGGCGACCGCATCGACAAGGGCACGCTTCCGGTCATCCGCCGCTACCGGCGCCCGGCGGGCGATTCGCGCTTCTGGTCCGCGCTCGTCGACCGCGTCATGAAGCGGCCATGGGCCGCGATCATCATCGCCGGCGGCGCGCTGCTCATCCTGTCGATCCCGGCGTTCAACATGCACCTGGCCGTCACGACCACGGACGACCTGCCGGACGACCTGGCGGTCGTCCAGACGTTCGACCGGGTCCGCGAGGCATTCCCCGCCGAGGCCGTGACGGTGGACGTCGCCGTCGAGGCGGACGACGTCACCTCGGGTCCCGTGGCCGCCGCCATCTCCGACCTCCGCGGGCAGGCGGACGGCAGCCTGAACCTGCTTCAGGGAGCCGCGATCGAATACAGCGAGGACGGCACCGTCGCGCTGATCTCGATCCCAACGGAGGGAAGCGGCAACGACGACGTGTCCACTGCCGCCCTCAACGAGGTCCGAGGCGAGATCGTGCCCGCGACCGTCGGCGCGGTCGAAGGCGCCACGGTGAACGTCACCGGCAGCGCGGCGCAGTCGAAGGACTTCCGGGATCTGGTCTCGGACCGCCTACCGCTGGTCTTCGGGTTCGTCTTCCTGCTGGCGTTCCTGCTGATGCTGTTCACGTTCCGGTCGATCGTGATCCCGATCAAGGCGATCCTGCTCAACCTGCTGTCGGTCGGCGCGGCGTATGGGGTCCTCGTGCTGGTCTTCCAGGAGGGCTGGGGCGAGAGCCTCCTGGGGTTCACCTCGAACGGTGGCGTCACGTCATGGCTGCCGCTGTTCCTGTTCGTGATCCTGTTCGGGCTCTCGATGGACTACCACGTGTTCATCCTGTCGCGGGTCCGCGAGGCCTACGACGCGGGAATGAGCACCACCGAGGCCGTGCGGCACGGCATATCCACGACCGCCGGCACGGTCACGAGCGCCGCGGTCGTGATGGTGGTCGTGTTCTCCGTCTTCGTCACGCTGAGCTTCATCGACTTCAAGCAGATGGGCGTGGGCCTGGCGGCTGCCGTGCTGATCGACGCCACGATCATCCGCGGCGTCCTCCTGCCGGCGTCGATGCGGGTGCTTGGCGACTGGAACTGGTACCTGCCGAGCTGGCTCGAGTGGCTGCCGCACGTGGCCTTCGAGGGCGACGTCCCGCCGGCGCCCGCCGAAGGTGAGTACCTGGGGCAGGAAGACGAGCCGCAGGCCGAGGAGCCGCACGCCGAGAAGCCGGAGGCCGCGGGGACGCCCGCGTAGGGATGGCCGTTGCACCCCCGGCACGCCGTGCCCCGGCGGTCAGGGCCCCGGCGCTGCTCGAGCAACGGCTGTTCCGAGGGCTGGCCGCGATCGTCGCGCTCCACATCGCGGACGACTCGTTCGTCCAGCCGCAGCCCGGCACCTCCGCGGGCGATCACCTGGTCAGCGGCCTCGTCCCACTCGCGGCGCTGGCCCTCGCGGCATGGGCGTATCCCAGGCTGCGCGGTGGCGGCCGCGCGGCGCTCGCGCTCACGGCCGGCCTGTTCGCGATCGCCGCGGGCGGCGAGGCGTTCCACTACACGAAGGAGGTCGGCCC
This sequence comes from uncultured Thermoleophilaceae bacterium, assembly GCA_963741455.1. Lineage (GTDB taxonomy): Bacteria > Actinomycetota > Thermoleophilia > Solirubrobacterales > Thermoleophilaceae > JACVRW01. The sequence goes on along the minus strand of CAVUIF010000008.1, from coordinate 146,867 downwards.
GTCGGGCGACGACTTCACCGGGCTCCTCTGCATCCCGGCCGGACTCGCGCTGCTCGGCCTCGGCGCGGTCACGCTGTGGCGCACGCGGAACCGCCGGGGCGGGCCGGTGGCGAAGGTGCTGCGCCGCACCGCGATCGGCGCCGGCAGCCTCGTGGTGTTCCTCTTCGCGGTGCTGCCGGTAAGCATGGCCTACGTCCTGACGCACACTGCGCGGCCGCCCGTCGAGGACATCGACCTCGGGGCGCCGACTGAGGAGGTCCAACTCCACACGAGCGATGGACTCACCCTCGAGGGGTCGTACGTCCCCTCCCGCAACGGCGCGGCGGTGATCGTCGCCTTCGGGCGCAAGGGCAGCCAGGACAAGGCGCGGATGCTGGCGCGCAACGGCTACGGAGTGCTGATCTTCGACCGCCGCGGCGAGGGCGAGAGCGACGGCGACCCGAATCCGTACGCGTGGGACGGCGGCGAGAAGGACCTGCTCGCCGCGATCGAGTTCCTGAAGCGGAGGCCGGACGTCGAGCCCGGCCGGATCGGCGGCGTCGGCCTGTCCGTGGGCGGCGAGACCTTCCTGCAGACCGCCGCGCGGAGCGATGACCTGGCCGCCGTCGTCTCGGAGGGCGCCACCGCCCGCAGCGGGAGCGAGCTCGCGAGCGTGCCGGGCAGCTCCTTCGGCCCGGTCGCGCTCAACTACGCGATCACCGCCGGGGTGGCCGTGTTCTCCAACGCCTCGCCGCCGGAGCACCTGATCGACCAGGTCGGCGACATCGCGCCGCGGGCGATGTTCCTCATCTACGCGCCAAACGTGGACAACGGCGACGAGGAGCGGTTCAGCCGCGCGTACTACCGGGACGCCGGCGCGCCCAAGGCGATCTGGGGCGTCCCGGAGGCAGGACATGTCGGCGCGCAGGAGGCCCGCCCGCGCGAGTACGAGCGGCGGGTCACCCGATTCTTCGACCAAGCACTAGGAAAGGACCAGCCATGAGACGGACATTCAGCACGCGAGAGCTGGCATTCATGATCGGCGTCCCGGCCGCGTGGGGCGTCCTGCTGCTCTTCCACCCCATCGGGGGCGACACGTTCTACGAGAACATCGAGGGCAACGTCACCCCGTGGATCGCCGTCCACATCGGGATGGGGATCTTCGTCCCGCTGTTCGCGGCGGTCGTCTATCTGCTCCTCCGCGGCCTGGAGGGCACGGCGGCGACGGTCAGCAGGATGGGGCTGGCGGTGTTCGCCGTCTTCTACGCGATGTGGGAGGTCCTGCTCGGAGGAGGAACCGGCATCCTCACCAACGAGGTCGAAGCGCTTCCACAGGGGCAGCAGGCGGTGGGAGTCGACCTGGTCGAGTCCTACGGCGAGAGCGGGGTCATCATGGCCCTCTCGGCGATCGGCAGCGTCGGGCTGGCCGTCGGGATGGTCGGCGCGGTGGTCGCCCTTCGGGGCGCGTACCGGCTCGGCAGCGTCCCGATCGTCCTGATGCTGCTGGCGATCCCGCTGATCGCGCTCCACGAGCCGCCGTTCGGCCCGATCGGGCTCGCCCTGTTCATCGGGGCCGTCGTCCTGTTCGCGCGCCGGCAGGCTGCCGCGCCGGCGGAAAGCGCCGCGCCCCTGGCGCCGCCGGAGGAGCTACTCAGGCCAGCTGGCGTCGCCGGTGGTGGCGCCGCGCATCACCTTCAGTGACAGCAGCGCGCACTTGCGGCGCGTGGGGGAGATGTCGATGCCGAGCTGCTCGATCACCCAGTCGGCGCCGAGTGCCTGGATCTCCTCGATCGGCATCCCGATCAGCTCGTCGGAGGTGATCGAGGCGGCGGCCTGGGAGATCGCGCAGCCCTGGCCGTGGAAGCGGAGGTCGGCCACCTTGCCGTCCTCGACCACGATGTGAACGCCCAGCTCGTCGCCGCAGAGCGGGTTGTGGTCGTGCCAGTCGAGGTCGTGCTCGGGCAGCTCCCCGAAGTTCCTCGGGTTCTTGTAGTGCTCGAGGATGAAGTCCCTGTAGAGAGCGTCCATCGCTACAGCTGGAAGACCTCGCGCGCCTTGGCGAGCGCCTCCACCAGGCGGTCCACCTCGTCGCGCGAGTTGTAGACGTGGAACGAGGCGCGCGCCGTGGCGCCCACGCCCAGCACCCCCATGAGCGGCTGCGCGCAGTGGTGGCCGGCGCGCACGCAGACCGCCTCGCGGTCGCACAGCTCGGCGATGTCGTGCGGGTGGATCCCGTCGATCGCGAACGGCACCGCTCCGCCGCGGCGGTCGAGGTCGGTCGGGCCGTACAGGTGGATGCCCTCCACCTCGGGCAGCCGCTCGAGCGCGTAGGCGGTCAGGTCGCGCTCGTGGGCGCGCACCCGCTCCATCCCGATCGCATCGAGGTACTCCACCGCGGCGCCCAGGCCCACGGCCTCGGTGGCCGCCGACGTGCCGGCCTCGAACTTGTAGGGCAGGTCGTTCCAGGTGGAGCTGTCGCGGTCCACGCGGGAGATCATGTGCCCGCCGCCGAGGAAGGGCCGCATCTCCTTCAGCAGCTCGCGCCGCCCGTGCAGCAGGCCGATCGTCGGGCCGAGCGCCTTGTGGCCGGTCCAGGCGTAGAAGTCCGCGTCGATCTCGCCGAGGTCCACCGGCATCTGCGGCACGGCCTGCGAGCCGTCGACCAGCGTCACCGCGCCGGCGGCGCGCGCGCGGCGCACGATCTCCGCGACCGGGTTGACCGTGCCGAGCACGTTCGACACGTGCGCGACGGCCACCAGCTTCACGCCGCCCCTCCGCGAGCACCTCGTCGAGCTCGTCGAGCGACAGCTCGTGCGAGTCGGTCAGCGTGAGGTAGCGGAGCTTCGCGCCCGTCTCCTCGCAGAGCATCTGCCAGGGCACGATGTTCGAGTGGTGCTCCATCTCCGTGATGAGCACCTCGTCGCCCTCGCCGACGTTGTCGCGCCCCCACGCGTACGCCACGAGGTTGATCGCCTCGGTGGCGTTGCGGGTGAAGATCGAGCACTGCGGGTCCCAGCCGACGAACGAGGCGATCCGCGTGCGGGCCGCCTCGAACGCGTCGGTCGACTCGCGCGCCAGCTCGTACACACCGCGGTGGATGGGCGCGTACGACTCGCGCTGGAAGCCGTCCATCGCGGCGATCACCTGCTCGGGCCGCTGCGAGGTGGCCGCCGAGTCGAGGTACGCCACCCGCCGGCCGCCGAACTCGCGTGCGAGCACCGGGAAGTCGGCGCGCACGTCCACGAGCGGCTTGTCCGCGGTCGAGCGCCATCAGCCCGCCTCGGCCCGCTCCCCGATGAACTCCTTGACCTGGTCCTCGGCCTCGGCGAGCTTCTCCGAGATCCGGCGCCGCACGAGGTCCTCGAGTCCGGGGTCGTCGAGCCGCTGCACGACCTCCTCGAAGTAGCCCTCCACCAGCACGCGCACCGCCTCGGCGCGCGGGATGCCGCGGGTCATCATGTAGAAGATCTGCTCGGGGTCGAGCTCGCCGACGGTGCCGCCGTGCGAGGCCTTCACGTTGTCCACCTCGACGATCAGCGACGGGATCGCGTCGCCCTTCGCCTTCGGCGAGAGCAGCATCTGGTGCGTCTGGAGGTAGGTGTCCACCTCGGTCGCCTTCGGGATGATGTGGATCAGCCCCTCGTACGACGCCCGCGACTCGCCGGTGAGCGCGCCCTTCCACACGGTGTCCCCGGTGGTGTGGCCCGCCTCGTGCCGGTCGGTCGTGAACAGGTCCAGGTGCTCCTTGCGCTCCGTGAAGTACATCCCGGTGTGGCGCATGTCCGAGCCGGGCTCGGCGGTGATGATGTCGAGCGTCTGCTTCGTGAGATGGCCGCCGAGATGGATCGGCACCCACTTCACGCGCGCGTCGCGGCCCACCTCGACGCGCCGTGTCGAGAGGTCGTACACCTCGCCGCTGCCCCAGTCCTGGTAGTGCGCGAGATGGACCTGCGCTCCCGCCTTGGCATAGAGCTCGAAGGCGCCGGAGTGGAGCGCCTGGCCCTCGAAGCCGGGCGCGAGGAAGTACTCGCGGATCTTGCACTCGGCCAGCTCGCCGACCACGACGAGCGAGTGCGCCCACTGCACGGTGCCGGGCTCCTCGATCAGCCAGACGGCCTGGATCGGCTTCTCGATCTGGACGTTGTCCGGCACGTGGATGAACACGCCGCCGGTCCAGAACGCGGCGTTCCCGGCCTCGAACTTGCCCTCGTCGAGCGGCAGCCGCTTCGCGAAGTGCTCCTCGACGAGGTCGGGGTGCTTCTCCACCGCCTCCTCGAGCGGCATCACGATGATGCGGTCGTCCGTCACGTCCACGTGGACGACGTTCGCGCCCTGCTGCACGATCAGCGCGGCGTGCTCCTCGTCGCCGAGGTGCTCGCGCACCATGGCGGAGTCGAGGCTGTCGTAGCGCTTCGGCTCGAGCGTCTCGATGTCCAGGCCGCGCAGCGACGTGGTCCAGAACCCGGACCGGCGCCAGGTGGGCACCTCCTGCGACTCGTAGACCTCCAGCGCCGCGCGCCGGCGGTCCTCGACGAAGCTAGGCGCCACCCGCGCCCACCTCCTCGCGCACGAACTCGTAGCCCTTCTCCTCGAGCTCGTCGGCGAGCTCCGAGCCGCCCTCACGGACGATCTTGCCGTCGATCAGGATGTGCACGAAGTCCGGCTTCACGTAGTTCAGGATCCGCGTGTAGTGCGTGATGATGAGGAAGCCGCGCTCCTCGCCGCGCATCGCGTTCACGCCCTCGGAGACGATGCGCAGAGCGTCGATGTCGAGGCCCGAGTCGGTCTCGTCGAGCACCGCGAACTCCGGCTGGAGCATCGCGAGCTGGAGGATCTCGGCGCGCTTCTTCTCGCCGCCCGAGAAGCCCTCGTTCAGGTAGCGGCTCGTGAAGGCGCGGTCGATCTTGAGGAGCTCCATGTTCTTGCCCAGCAGGGCGCCGAACTCCTTGACCTTGATCGGCTCCTCGCGCCCGGCGTTCATCGCCATGCGCATGAAGTTCGCCACCGAGACGCCCGGGATCGTGGCCGGGTACTGGAACGCCATGAACAGGCCGGCGCGGGCGCGCTCGTCGGGGTCCGCCTCCGTCAGGTCGTCGCCGTTCAGGAGGATGCGGCCCTCGGTGATCTCGTAGTTCGGGTTGCCCATCAGCGTGTTCGCGAGCGTGGACTTGCCCGAGCCGTTGGGCCCCATGAGCGCGTGGGTCTCGCCCTTCTTCACGACGAGGTCCACGCCGTGGAGGATCTCCCGATCCTCGGTGCGGACGTGCAGGTTCTGGACTTCCAGGGTCATACGGTTGTTGTCGCCTTCTTCGGGGTTAGCTCCGCGGGGCTTCCAGCCCCGCGTTTTGATTTTGAGGTTCGGCCTCCGGCCTCTCTTGACCGGTCCGGCTGCACCGGACCTCTCAGGGGCTGGACGAGGTCGTCCAGCGTCATCTCGTTAAGCGTTCTGACGATCGATCCCTGGACTCGGGTCCAGAGGAACTTCGTCGCGCACGGCTCGTGGTTCTCGTGGTGCTCGCGGGAGCAGACGAGCACGCCGTCCGCGTCCGCGGTGATGCACTCGATCGGGGCGATGTCGCCCTCGAGCGCGCGCACGACCTCGGCCATGCTGATGTCCTCGGCCTCGCGCGCGAGCGTGTAGCCGCCATGCGCGCCGCGGCGCGACTCCACGAGCCCCGCCTTACGGAGCCGCTGCACGAGGTGCTCGAGGTACGCGAGCGGAAGGCCCTCCGCGTCGGCGATCGAGCCGAGCGAGATCGGGCCCTCGCCGCCGCGCCTGGCGAGATGCGCCATCACGCGCACGCCGTACTCGGCTTTGGTCGAGAACATCATCAACGGCAAATCCTAGCTGTGCGGTAGGAGAAGCTAGCCCGCTTCGCGCTCCAGCAGGGCGAGGTCGTGCGCGATCCGGTCGGGCGTGGCCTCTGAGCCCGGGTAGCCGACGCGCTGGAAGCCGCGCGAGTCCACGAGCGTGAAGCGGGCCTGGTGCTCCTGGGTGACCGACTGGGGCTGGATGTGGAACGCGTTCCAGAGCGGTCGCAGCTCCGCGCGCGAGCCCAGCACGAAGTCGATCCGGCCGGTGGCGCGCTGCTCGGCGAGGAAGCGGCGCGCGCGCTCCGGCGTGTCGCGCGGCGGGTCCACCGCGATCGCCAGGGCGGGCACGTCGTGGCCCAGCTCGTCGAGCGCCCCGCGCACGGTCTGCGCCTGGATCGGGCAGGTGTCCTCGCAGGTCGTGTAGAGGAAGGTGACCACGACCGGCTCGCCGCGCAGGTCGCGCATCGACACGAGCTCGCCGTCCTGGTTTCGCAGCTCGAAGTCGGGCGCGCGGACGCCCTCGGGCATCGTCGCGCCCTCGAAGGCGGCGCCGGCCGCGGGCGCGGCGGGCTCCTCGTCGCCGCCCGTGGCGCCCCACACGATCGCGGCGAGCGCGAGGACGCCCACCAGCGTGAGCGCGACGGCGATCCGGGGGTTCACCGGACGCAGGCTAGACAGCGCGGTGAGGCTGGAGAGCGAGCTCGTAGCGCTGCCAGTCCATGCGCCGGCCCCAGCGCACCACGTCCTCGCTGCTCGCGACCTCGAAGCCCACGCTCCGGTAGAGGGCGCCGGCGGCGCTCAGGTCGGCGAACGTGAACAGGTGGAGCCGCTCGTAGCCGGCCGCCCGGGCGGCGTCGACCACGGTGTTCACGAGCCGCCTCCCCGCGCCGGTGCCGCGCGCCTCGGGCGCGAGGACGAGGTGCCCGAGCCGGCCGAGCGCCCGCGACTCCTCGATCAGCGTGATCGTCCCGGCCACGCCGTCCTCGCTCCGCGCCAGCCAGAGCCCCTCGCGCGGCCCGGGGAAGCCTCGCCGCCGGAACTCGGCCATCTGCGTCGCGACGCCGTCGGCGAAGCTCGGCTCGAGCCCGTACTCGGACTCGTACACGGCACGGTGAAGCCTGACGACGTGGTTCACGTCGTCCGATCGAACGATGTCCACGCCCTAAGGCTCTACCAGCCCGCGGCGAATCGCGTAGCGCACGATCTCCACGCGGTCGCGCACGCCGAGCTTCCCGAACACGTTCGTGCGGTGGGACTCGACGGTCTTCTCGGACAGCTTCAGCGTCTCCGCGATCTGCTTGTTCGTGTACGCCTCGGCGATCAGCTTCACGACCTCGAGCTCGCGCGGCGTGAGGCCGTCGTCGACCTCGGTGGACCCGCCCTCGAGCCACTCGTCCATCAGCGTCTTCTGCGCGTCGTCCGAGAGGAACGTGTGCCCGCCGGCGACGGTGCGCACGGCGTCGATCAGGTCCTTGTCCGCGGCGCGCTTCAGCACGTAGCCGGCGGCGCCCGCCTCGAGGCCCTCGAGGAAGTAGCGCTCGTCGTCGTGCATCGAGAGCATCAGCACGCGGGTGTCGGGCGCGTGCGCGCGGATCTCGCGCGCCGCCTGCAGGCCTGTCATCCGCGGCATCGACACGTCGAGCACCGCGACGTTCGGGCGATGCTCCTGGGTCGACTCGAGCGCGGCGACCCCGTCCTCGGCCTCGGCCACGACCTCCATGTCGGCCTGGCGCTCGATCAGCATGCGCAGGCCCGACCGGACGATGCCGTGGTCGTCGGCGATCAGGACGCGGATCAAGAGGCCACCTTCTCGAGGCTGTCGATCCGGAGCGTCACGGTGGTGCCCACTCCCGGCGACGAGCGCACGTCGAGCTCGCCGCCCGCGAGGCGCGCGCGCTCGGACATGCCGCTCAGGCCGAGTCCCGCACCCGGGCCCTCGCTGCCGTTGCGGCTCACCGTCACCGGGTCGAACCCGGCGCCGTCGTCGCGGATGCGCAGCTCCATGCGGTCGTTCTGGACCTCGCACGTCCACGCCCACCGCGGTGGCGCCGGCATGGCGGCCGACGTTCGCGAGCGCCTCCTGGAGGATCCGGTAGACGGCGGTCTGCACGTCCTCGGGGAGGTGGTCCGGCTCGCCGTCGGCGTTCAGCGTGACCTCCACGCCGGTGCGCGCCGAGAAGCGCTTGAGCTGGGTCTCGACCGCCGGCATCAGGCCGTGGTCGTCGAGCGCGCTCGGCCGGAGCTGGCGCGCCAGGTTCAGCAGCTCCTCCATCGCCTGGTTCACGAGCCGCTTGAGCTCGTTCAGCTCGTCCACGCGCGCGTCCGGGCTGTCCTGGGCGAGCGCCTCGAGCCGCAGCAGGATCGCGGTGAGCGCCTGGTTCACCTCGTCGTGGAGGTCGCGCGCGAGCCGGCGGCGCTCCTCCTCCTGCGCGCGCATCGCGAGCGTGCCGGCCTTGCGCCGCTCCTCCTCGATCCGCTCGAGCAGGCGGTTGAACGAGCGCGAGAGCTTGTCGATCTCCTCCACCGGGTCGTGGCCCGGGAGCTGGTGGCCCGCGGGCTCGGCGGGGTCGATCCCCTCGATTCGGCGGATCAGGCGCTCGAGCGGCGCGAAGCGGCGCTGGAGCATCCACATGTTCACGCACAGCGTGAGCACGATCGCGAGCGCGAGGATCAGGAACGACCAGCGCTGGTCGCTCACGGTCAGGTCGAGTCCCGCCGCGAGGCTGGCGGCGAAGAGGGTGATCGCCACGAGCACGACGTTCGCGGCCACGATCTGACCGATCAGGGAGTCATCACGTCGCGTCATGGAGGGCCTTTTCATGGATCGGAATGGGGCGGGGGACCACAAATGGGGTCTCCACCCCATATCGGCACGACCCCCCGAAGACGAAACTCCTGGTACGAGGCTTCAGCAGGAGGTACTGCCGGAGGCTTTCGCACAATCTAGGTCTGGGTCTTCAGCCGGGGCGTCCGAGAGGGCGCCCCGGCTTGGTTCTGGGGAGCCTTCGCTTGCTTTTCCTCGGCGCTACACTTTCTGAAGTATTGAATCCCGACCAGGTTTTGAGGTAATCGACGGATGGCGTCCGGCGCAGAGCTGATTCGCAAGATCAAGGAGCAGATCGAGGAAGTGGACCCGAAGGACGTCCACGAGCTCCAGCAGAACGGCAACGGAGCCGTGATCGTCGACGTCCGCGAGCAGCACGAGTTCGAGCAGTCGCACGTGCCGGGCGCCGTGCACGTGCCGCGCGGTCATCTCGAGTCCCGGATCGAGGGGACCGTGGGCGACCGCTCGAAGCGGGTCATCCTCTACTGCGCCTCCGGCAACCGCTCGGCGCTCGCCGCCCACACGCTCCAGGAGCACCTCGGCTACGAGGACGTCGCGTCGATGCGCGGCGGCATCACGCTCTGGAAGGACCGCGGCTACGACGTGGACGTGCCGCGCTCGCTCACCGCGGAGCAGCGCGAGCGCTACTCGCGCCACATCCTCGTCCCCGAGGTCGGCCTCGAGGGCCAGCTCAAGCTGCTCGACGCGAAGGTGCTGCTGCTCGGCGCGGGCGGGCTCGGCTCGCCGGCCGCGCTCTACCTCGCCGCCGCGGGCGTCGGGACGATCGGGATCGTCGACAACGACGTCGTCGACCTCTCGAACCTCCAGCGCCAGGTGGCGCACTCGAACGACCGGATCGGGGTGCCGAAGGTCGACTCCGCCGAGATCTCGATCCACGAGATCAACCCGGACGTGAACGTCGAGAAGCACAACGTGCGGCTCGGCCCCGACAACATCGTGGAGATCATCGAGGGCTACGACGTGGTCGTGGACGGCCTCGACAACTTCCCCACGCGCTACCTCCTGAACGACGCGAGCGTGCGGCTCCAGATCCCGGTCGTGTCCGCCTCGATCCTCGGGTTCGAGGGCCAGCTCTCGGTCTTCCACCCGTACGAGGGGCCGTGCTACCGCTGCCTGTACCCGACGCCGCCGCCGGCCGAGCTGGCGCCGTCGTGCGGCGCCGCCGGCGTGCTCGGCGTGCTGCCGGGCGTGATGGGCCTCCTCCAGTCGGTCGAGGTGATCAAGCTGGTCACCGGCGCGGGCGACACGATGGCCGGGCGGCTCCTGCTCTACGACGCGCTCGGCACCACGTTCACCGAGCTGAAGGTCCGCCGGGACCCCGACTGCCCGATCTGCTCCCGCGATCCGGGCGACATCTCCGACGAGGAGATGGGCGTCTTCCCGGACTACGAGGCGTTCTGCGCAGGCGCGGGCTAGGCTGCCGCGCCTCATGGCGACGATCAAGATCCCCCCGGTGCTCCGGGGCAGTGTCGGCGGTGAGAAGGAGGTCTCGGCCTCCGGCTCGAACGTGGGCGAGGTCCTGCGCGAGCTGGCCTCCCAGCACCCCGAGACCGAGTCGCAGCTGTTCTCGGAGGACGGCGAGCTGAACCGCTACGTGAACGTCTACCTGAACGACGAGGACGTGCGCGTCCTCGACGGCCTCGGCACGGGCGTCTCGGACAGCGACACGATCGTGATCCTGCCGGCGATGGCCGGCGGCTGCCGCTGATCGTCCGCCCGGCCGAGCCGGCGGACCAGCCCGCGTGGTCGCGCGTGTGGGCGGAGTCGGCGCGGGCGGCGTTCACGCCGCTGCTTCCGGAGGGACATGCCTTTCCCCCGGTGGACCCGGAGCGCTGGCATGCGCTCCACGCGGACTCCGCGGTCACGCTGCTCCTGGCCGAGGAGGACGGCGAGCCGGTCGGCTTCACGGTCAGCGGCGAGAGCCGCGACCCCGACGCGAGCGCCGAGGTCGGCGAGGTGCGCACCCTGTTCGTCGCGGCCGGTGGATGGGGCCGCGGCACCGGCCGCGCGCTGATCGCGGCGGCGCTCGACGACCTGCGCGCCCGCGGCTACGCGGAGGCGACGGTCTGGTCGTTCGACGCGAACGAGCGCGCGAACGCGTTCTACGAGGCCGCCGGCTTCGCGCGCGACGGGGCCGAGCGCACCGAGGACGTCTGGGCGAACCTCACCGAGGTCCGCTACCGCCGCGCGCTCTGAGGCGTGCGGGCGAAGTCCAGGATCAGCTCGGCGAGCCGCTCCGGGTCGTCCTCCGGGGAGAACGTGCGCGCGCCCTCGATCCACTCGAGCCGCGCCTCCGGGATCACCTTCGCCAGCCGCTCGGCGTGCTCGCGCGGGAAGAAGCGGTCCTCCGCCGACCATGCGATCAGCGCCGGCTTGCGCCACGCCGTGAGCTTGGCCGCGGCGTCCTGCGTGTAGGCGGGGTCGAGCCCGCCGAGCAGCTTGCGCACGTCGCGGCGGATCTCGCCGCGGGTGAGCACGGGGAGCACGTAGGAGTCCTCGGCGTCCGGGTCGATCGGCTCGTTCGTGAGCCACCCGAAGGCGATCGGCAGCCGGCGCAGCGGCCGGAGGCGCAGCGCGCCGAACGCCACCGGGATGGCGCCCGGCACCCGCGCGGGCGCGAGCGCGATCCGGAACAGCCGGGGCGGGAAGTTCTCGAACGCGTCGCACGAGGTGAGCACGATCGCGCCGATCCGCTCGGGCCGGCTCACGGCCACGAGCTGCGTGAGCGCGCCGCCGGTGTCGTTGCCCACCAGGGTCACGTCGTCCAGATCGAGCGCCTCGATCGCGTCCGCGATCAGGTTCGCCAGCGCCGGGGGCCGGAGGTCGGCGTCCGCGGGCATCGGCTCGATGTGGGAGCCGAGCGGCAGGTCGAGCGTCACGCGCGTGAAGCCGTCGAGCCGCGGCACGACCTTGCGCCACAGGTTCGCGTTCACGAGCGCGCCGTGCGCGAACACGAGCGCCGGTCCCTCGCCCGTCACGTGGGCCCGTAGGCGGCGCCCGCCGCTCAGCTCCAGGGTCCGGGCGGGGCCCAGCTCGTCTGCACGCCAGCTTGCTCGGCTCATCTGATCATCTCCATACAGGTTGTATGGAAGTACCATACAGACTGTATGTCGAGAGGGGAGCCCACACGGGCGGAGCTGCTGCGCGTGGCCCGCGCATTGTTCGCGGAACGCGGCTACGCCGGCGTCGGCACCGAGGAGATCGTTGCGCGCGCGAAGGTGACCCGCGGCGCGCTCTACCACCACTTCGCGGACAAGAAGGACCTGTTCCGCGCGGTGCACGAGGAGCTCGAGGAGGAGCTGGTCGCATCGATCGGCGAGCAGATCGCGGGAATCGAGGACCCGTGGGAGCTGATCGTGAGCGGCGTGCGCGCGTTCCTCGACGCCTCCACCGATCCCGCGCTGCGCCGGATCGCGCTCATCGACGCGCCCGCGGTGCTCGGCTGGGAGGAGTGGCGCGAGATCGACGCGCGCTACGGGCTCGGCCTGGTCACCTTCGCCCTGCGGAACGCGATGGACCGCGGCGTCTTCCGCGAACAGGAGGTCACGCCGCTGGCGCACCTTCTGATCGGCGCGATGACGGAGGCGGCGATGATGATCGCCAACGCAAGCGACCCGAACGCGGCCCGCCGGCAAGCGGAGCCGGCACTGCTGGCCCTGGTCGAAGGCCTGCGCATCCGGTGACCCGGAGACATGGACGCCGCCCAGCCGGCGCGCGGCGAGCCTTACGGCCCGCGCGCCCGGAGCCGCGGGGGTGGCAAACATTTCTCGCGCATAGCGCGAGTTTTCGTTGCCACCCAGGTAGCGTCGAGGGCATGCGGATCGAGAACCTGGGGCGCGTCGAGCCCTTCATCACGAAGGACGGCTCCGAGATCCGCGAGCTCGCCGGCACGCCCACGGGCAACTCCGAGCAGCAGAGCCTGGCGGAGGCGACCGTGCCGCCCGGCGGCGAGACCGAGGAGCACTACCACGCGGTCACGGAGGAGATCTACTTCTTCACGAGCGGAAGCGGCCGGCTGCGGCTGGGCGACGACGAGAGCGACGTGAGCGCCGGCGACACGGTCGTGATCCCGCCCGGAGCGCGCCACAAGCTCTGGAACACCGGCGCCGAGCCGCTGAAGCTCCTCTGCTGCTGCGCGCCGCCGTACTCGCACGAGGACACCTTCCTCACCGAGTAACCGCCGTACTACACTTTCTGAAGTGCTGGATCCGCGCCTCGACAACAGGCCGTGCGGCGGGAAGTACGGCGACATCGTCCAGGCGATCGGGAACACGCCGCTCGTCGAGCTTCGGCGTCTCAGCCCGAAGCCGGGCGTCCGGATCTACGTCAAGCTCGAGAGCTACAACCCGACCGGCTCCGTCAAGGACCGCGTCGCCCGCTCGCTGATCGAGCGCGCCGAGGAGGACGGGCTGATCCGGCCCGGGCAGACGATCCTCGAGCCGACCTCCGGCAACACCGGCATCTCGCTCGCGATGATCTGCCGCCGCAAGGGCTATCCGCTCAAGGTCGTGATGCCGGACAACGTGACGCGGGAGCGCACCCAGCTCCTGCGCATGTACGGCGCGGACATCGTCAACTCGCCGGGCGAGCAGGGCTCGAACGGCGCGGTGGCCCTGGCGCTCGAGATGGCCGAGGCCGACTCGAGCTACTACATGCCCTACCAGTACGGGAACCAGGCGAACCCCGACGCGCACTACCACGGCACCGCGGTCGAGATCCTCGAGGAGCTCGACACGGTGACCGCGTTCGTCGCGGGCCTCGGCACCGGCGGCACGCTGATGGGCAACGCCCGCCGCTTCAAGGAGGAGGACCCGGAGACGCTGATCGTCGCGGCCGAGCCGCTCCAGGGCGAGCTCGTCCAGGGCCTCCGCTCGCTCGACGACGGCTACATCCCGCCGATCATCGACCTCTCGCTCCTCGACCGGAAGATCTTCGTCTCGAACCGCGACGCCATCGTCTGGACCAAGAAGCTGATGGAGGAGGAGGGCCTCTTCGTAGGCGTCTCCACCGGGGCGATCGCGTCGATCTGCGTGCGCGTGGCGAGCGACCTCGACGAGGGCAACGTCGTCTTCGTCGCGCCGGACGACGGCTGGAAGTACCTGAGCTCGGGCGTCTACAACAAGACGATCGAGCAGCTCGAGGAGGAAGGCGTCCTCGAGTCCGGCTCCTTCTGGTAGCCCGGCAGCGGGCTAGGTGGCCGTGCGGCGGGGCTCGTCGTAGGGGTCGTCCTCATCCTCGTCGTTCCCCGCGAGCGACTCCTTCAGCTCGCGCACGCCCCTGCCGACCGAGCGCGCCGCCTCGGGCAGCTTCGCCGGGCCGAGCACGATCAGCGCCACCACGAGGATCACCATCAGCTCGAGTGGACCGGGGGCGGAGATGAAGCCCATGGGATCAGGTTAGTCCACGAGCGGGCGCCGGCCCAGCGAATCGCGCATCGCGACCCGGTGGGCGGCCTCGCAGGCCATGATCGACCCGAGCGGCTGGCGAAGGCGCGCGTCGCTCATGTTCGCCGCCGCCTCCGCGTAGGCCGCGACCGCCTCGGCCTCGAGCTCGAGCGCGTAGCGCGCGAAGTCCTCGCGGCTCCGGAGCGCGCGTGTGAGCTCCGACGACGGCACGCTCGCGCGCGGGTTCCGCTCGGCGGCGCCGAGCCTCCGCTCGAGCGCGGCCGCGTGCTCGCGCTCGTGCTCCAGCAGCTCCTCGCCGAGCGCCGGCTCGATCGCGCCGCGCCGGAGGGCGGCCTCGTAGGCGGCCACCTGCCGCGCCTCCACGGCCAGCAGCATCTCGAGCAGCTCGACGTCCGAGCGCGCGCGCCATCAGAGCGCCCCCGTGACGAACGGGCCCTGCGCGGCCGGCAGCCCTCGCAGCACGCGGATCGCGGCGAGGTGCCCGGCCTGGTCGGCGCCGATGTCCGCGGCGGTCGCGCGCGCGCCGGCCTGCGTGAAGTCCTTGATCGCGTCGAGGTACGCGCGCACCTGGCGCTGCTCGAGGTGGTCGGCGAACAGCAGCGCGTCGGCCTCGGTCTCGAGCCGGGGGAAGGTGCGGGCGTACTCCTCCGCGGTCTTCCCGGCGGGCGGCTCGCCGCCGAGTCCGCGGATCGCCACCTCGAGCCGGCCGGCGTGCTCCCGCTCCTGTGCCCGGATCGCGCGCGCCTCGGCGAGCGCCTCGCCGCGGAGCACCTCCTCGCAGGCGCCGTAGGCGGCGACGGTCGCGTGCTGGAGCGCGAGCAGCGAGGACAAGCAGCGCGGCGCCCGAGCCCGGCTTCGCGCCGCCCGGCGGCGGGTCGCCGCCGCCGCACGAGGCCAGCAGAAGCGCGGCGGCCGCGCCGCCGAGCGCCTCGCGGCGGGTCAGGGAAGCCGCCATCCGGGCGCAGACTAGCCTTCGGCCGGTGAGGATCTCGCGGGCACACTGGGACGCGCTCGTGGAGCACGCGCGCGAGGAGGCCCCGAACGAGTGCTGCGGCTATCTGAGCGCGCGCGACGGGACCGTCGCGGAGGTCTTCCGCGCCGACAACCCGAGGAAGTCGCCCTACGGCTACGAGCTCGACCACAAGAGCCTGTTCGCCGCCAACGAGCTGGACGACGAGGGCTTCGAGGTCGGGATCTACCACTCGCACCCGCGCAGCCCGGCGGAGCCGTCGCAGACGGACATCAACCTCGCGACCTATCCGCACTGGCGCTACCTGATCGTGTCGCTCGAGGCCGATCCGGTGATCCGGGTGTGGCGGATAGCCGACGGCAGGGTCGAGGAGGAGGAGCTCCACGTCACGGACTGACGAGCGGCTCACCTGCCCGGGCTGCGGCCGCGTCGACGCGGCCGGGGGAAGCTTCTGCGAGCACTGCGGAATGCCGCTCGTCTCCGGGTCGGAGCCGCTCGACGCGCCGCTGAGCGACGCCCACGGGCGAGCGCGGAAGATCGACCCGGCCTTCACGGAGGGCAGGCTGGTGCGCGTGGCGGGCGGCCGCAACCAGGCGGAGGCCGAGCTGATTCAGGGCCTCCTGCTCGAGTGGGGGGTCCCGAGCATCCTGAGGCGGACGGCGGGCTTCGACGTGCCGGACTTCCTCGCCGCCGGCCCGCGCGACGTGCTCGTGCCCGAGGCGGGCGCCGAGACCGCGCGCGAGGTGCTGCTCCAGGCCGATCTCGCGCCCACCACCGGCGACGGCCGCGGCCCGCGGCCGCTCGTGCTCGTGGCGTGGATCGCGGGCGGCGGCGCGCTCACCGCGCTGGTCGCCTGGCTCGCGTTCCAGGGCGTCTGACGCCACGGCATCTCGCTGTAGGCTCCCCGGCGATGGATTTCGCCCCGTCGGACCGAGTTGCGGAGCTTCTGGAGCGCGTCCGGGAGTTCATGGAGGAGCACGTGGACCCCGTCGAGCGCGAGGCCATGGACGCGCTCGACCGCGAGGTCCGGCCCGGTGTTCCCTACCCGGAGATCCTCGTCGAGCTGCGCGAGCGCGCGCGCTCGGAGGGGCTCTGGAACCTGTTCATGCCGGACGACCGCTTCGGCCCCGGGCTCACCAACTGGGAGTACGGGATGCTCTGCGAGCTGATGGGCCGGAACGGCGTGGCGCCGATGGTCTTCAACTGCTCGGCGCCCGACACCGGCAACATGGAGATCCTCGCCGAGCACGGCACCGACGAGCAGCGGGACCGCTGGCTCCAGCCGCTGCTCGACGGCGAGATCCGCTCGTGCTTCTCGATGACCGAGCCCGAGAGCGCGGGGTCAGACCCCACCCAGCTCGTCTCGCGCGCTGAGCTCGACGGCGACGAGTGGGTCATCAACGGCCACAAGTGGTTCACCTCGGGCTACAACGGCGCCGCCCTCGCGATCGCGATGGTGGTGACCGACCCCGACGCGCCGCCCCACAAGCGGGCGAGCATGATCCTCGTGCCCGTGGACACGCCCGGCTTCGAGGGCGTGCGGCCGGTCCCCGTCATGGGCCACGACGAGGGCCCCGGCCACTGGGAGGTCCGCTACGAGGACTGCCGCGTGCCGGCCGCCAACGTGCTGGGTGAGCGGAGCGCCGGCTTCGCGATCGCCCAGGACCGGCTCGGCCCGGGGCGGATCCACCACTGCATGCGCGCGATCGGCTCGGCCGAGCGCGCCTTCGAGCTGATGTGCAGGCGCGCGCACGACCGCCAGGCGTTCGGCGGGCCGCTCGCCGAGAAGCAGTTCGTCCAGGACTTCATCGCGAAGTCGCGGATGGAGATCGACCAGGCCCGCCTGATGGTGCTGCACGCCGCGTGGAAGATGGACACGGAGGGCAAGCGCGCCGCGCGCCAGGACATCTCGATGATCAAGGTGATCGCGGCGCAGATGCACCAGCGGGTGCTCGACCGCGCGATGCAGGTGCACGGAGCGATGGGCATGTCCGACGACACGCCGCTCGCGGCCGCGTGGCGCCAGGGCCGCTGGCTCCGGATCGCCGACGGGCCCGACGAGGTCCACAAGATGGTCATCGCGCTCCGCGAGCTGAACCGCTTCAAGCCGCGGGAACCCGTTGAGGCTTAACGAGGAGCAGGAGGCGTTCGTCGCGGCGATCCGCGACTTCGCCGCGCGCGAGAAGTTCGACCGGCCCGAGCACGACGGCCACTCGGACGAGGTGGCCGCGCGCATGGGCGAGCTGGGCTGGTACGGGCTCCAGATCCCGGAGGAGTACGGCGGCTCGGGCGGCTCGTTCCTCGACGCGACCCTGTTCCTCGAGGAGTTCACGCGCGGGCAGATCCCGGTGGCCGGCTACGGCGTGACGCTGATCGTGGTGGGCGCGCTCAACCGCTTCGGCACCGAGGAGCAGAAGCGCGACCTGTTCGGCCGGGTGGTGAACGGCGGCACGCTCGCGATCGCGATGTCGGAGCCCGAGGCCGGCTCGGACGTGGCGGCGCTGAAGACGCGCGCGCGCCGCGAGAACGGGGAGTGGGTACTCGACGGGGCGAAGATGTGGTGCTCCTACGCCCACAAGGCGAGCCACACCCTGATCGTGTGCCGCACCGGCGAGGGCGAGCGCCACGAGGACATGTCGATGATCCTCGTGCCGCGCGACGCGCCCGGCATGACCATCACGCCGATCTCGACGCTCGGCGGCGAGGAGACGAACGAGATCCACCTGGACGGCGTGCGCGTGCCCGAGGACGCCCTGCTCGGCGCGGAGGGCGGCGGCTGGACGCAGCTGATGGCGGGGCTCAACTACGAGCGCACGATCCTCGCGGCCACCTCGCTCGGCCTCGCCCAGCGCGCCTTCGACGACGCGCTCGCCTACGCGAAGGAGCGGCGCCAGTTCGGCCGGCCGATCGGAACCTTCCAGGCGATCTCGCACCGGTTCGCGGAGATGGCGACCGAGATCGCGCAGGTGCGCCTGCTCGTGCGGTGGGTGGCGTCGCTCACCGACGAGGACCCGAGCCGGATGCTCCCGCAGGAGGCGTCGATGGCGAAGCTCGCGGCCACGGAGCTGGCGAAGCGCGTCGCGCTCGAGGGCGTGCAGATCATGGGCGGCTACGGATACGCGACCGAGTACCCGATGGAGCGGCATCTCCGCACGGCGGTGGTCACCACGATCTACGGCGGCACGTCGGAGATCCAGAAGAACATCATCGCCAAGACGCTCGGTCTGTAGCCGTGGCCGATGCGTCGGCCCCGCTGGTGGACGCCGCACGCAGTTTCGGGAGCACGCTGGACCCGAGCAGGCTGCTCGTGCTCGTGTGCGAGGAGGCCACCCGCGTGGCGGGCGCCGACTACGCGGACGTCTTCCTCGGAAGCGCCGGCGAGGGGCTTCGCATCGAGGCCACCTACGGCCGCCCCGGCACGACGATCGGCGCGCGCGTGGAGAGCGGGGAGGGAATCGCCGGCAAGGCGGTCGAGCGCGGGGAGGCGGTGGCGGGCACGCGGACGCTGGCCGTGCCGCTCGGCTGGGACGGCGAGCTGCACGGCGCCATCGCGGTCGAGTACGGGGGCGACGGCGAGCGCAGCCTGGCGCAGGAGGCGCTGCTCGAGGGCCTCGCCAGCCTGGCCGGCGCCGCGTACCGGAACGCCACGCAGCACGCCGCGCTGGCGCTTGGCCGCGCGGGTCGACTCGCTCACCGGCTGTCTGAACCACGCGGCGATGCAGGAAACGCTCCGGCGCGAGCTCGAGCGCTCGAAGCGCTCGGGCGCGGCGCTGTCGGTGGTGATCGTCGACCTCGACGACTTCAAGCAGGTGAACGAGGAGCACGGCCACCCGATGGGCGACGAGGTGCTGAAGCGGGTGGGCGCCGCGCTCCGGGAGACCGTGCGGGCATACGACGTCGTGGCGCGCTACGGCGGGGACGAGTTCGTGGTGATCGCGATCGACGCCGACGAGCCGACGGCGGCGGAGGTGGCCGCGCGCGCGGTCCACGGAGTCGGCCGTGCGCTGGCCGGCCTGCCGCTCGGCGGGCGGTCGACGGCCGCGACGGCGGGCGTGGCCCAGTGGGACGGCGAGGAGTCCGCGACGATGCTCATCGCGCGCGCCGACACCGCGCTTCTGTACGGCAAGCAGCGCGGCAGCCGGGGCCTGGCGATCGCCGCGTCGTCCGTTCCCGCCGGGTACCGGCCGGACCGCTCAGCTCGCCGATAGCGAGTCGAGCTCGGCGCGCCAGTCGCGCTCGACGCTCGCGAGCTGGCGCCCGAAGGCTTCCGCGAGCACGGCGCGCGCGCCCTGGTCGTCGAGCGGGCTCGTGGCGAGCGCGGCCGCGGCGGCCGGCCCGGCCTCGCGCTCGAGCATCCCGAAGAGGGTGCCGCCGAGCAGCATCGCGTCGCTCGCCGAGGGCGGGAACTCGGGCCGCCCGCCCTCGCGGAGCCTGCGGACGATCGCGGCGCGGAGATAGGGGGTCTGCCCCGAGAGCCACACCGCGCCGCCCTCGCACAGCCACGCCCAGCGCACGTAGCGGCGGAACGCGGCCGGTGAGAACGGCGGCGGCAGGTCGGGGTTGTTCGCGCCGATCACGAGGTGCGAGTACTCGTGCAGCGGCGACAGGAGGAGCGCCTCGCGCGAGCCCGGCACCTTCGACGCGCGCCGCTCGAGGGCGGGCGGCGAGAGCACGTGGATGTTCGTCTCCGTGAACCAGCCGGCGAAGTAGCGCCGGCTCGCGGGCGCGGCCACCATCCGGGCCAGCGGGAGCCACGGATGGGCGAGCGTCAGCGCCGCCGCGCGCGGGTGGAGCACGACCGCGATGTCCTCGGGAGCGTGCTCGAACAGGCCGTCGACCTCCTGCCGGAACGCCTCGAGCGAGGCGAGCACGGCGCCCGCCTCGGCACGCTGCGACGAGTCGTGCCGAGCCGAGAAGGTGGGCGAGTTGGACTCCTCCCAGGTCACGGGGGCAACTCTGTCAGGGACCTCCCGGGCGCGCGCCGCCGTATGCAGACGGGTGACTGCGTGAGAAGCTCTGCTCTAGCCATGACAGGGGACCAGCCAGCGGCGTTCGTTCCCGCGGCTCCTGGGAGGCGCCCGCTGCTCGCGCGGGCCGAGGGAGGCGCACGCCGCGACGAGCGGCGGCTGGTGCGGGAGGTGCAGCGCGGGTCGGCCGCAGGCGCTCGAGGAGCTGTTCCGGCGCGAGTGGCCGCGGGCGTACCGGGCCGCCTACCTGGTGGTGCACGACGCGGCGGCCGCCGAGGACATCGCCCAGGAGGCGTTCCTCGCCGCGGTGCGCGCGATCGACCGCTTCGACCGCCGCCGGCCGTTCGGGCCGTGGATGCACAGGATCGTGGTGAACCGCGCGATCGACGCCACGAGGGCGCGCTCGCTGCGCCGCGAGGTGGACGCCGAGGCGGCCGCGTCCGCCGAGGCGCCGCCCGACCGGCCGAGCGAGCCGCTGTCGGCCGACGTGGTGGCCGCCCTGAGGGAGCTCAGCCCCGAGCACCGCGCCGTCGTGGTGCTGCGGTTCGTCTTCGACTACACGCCCGGCGAGATCGCCCGCGCGCTCGACATGCCGCGCGGCACGGTGAACTCGCGGCTGCGGCGCGCCCTCGACCGGCTCGGCGAGGTGGTGGAGCGATGAGCGCAGCTGCGCGACCGCGTAGCGATTCCGTCCGCGAGCAGCCGCTCCCCGGCGAGACCGAGGCCGAGGCGCGCGCCTGGCGCGTCGTGGAGGCCGCGCTGGCCGAGCGCGAGGCTGCCGCCGGCGCGCCCGGCGGTCGGCCGCCCGCGGCATCCGCGCCGCGTGGCGCTCCGCCTGGCGCTCGTCGCCGTGCTGGTGGCCGCCGGCCTCGCTGGTGGCGCTCACCCCGGCCGGCGCCGAGATGGGCGACTGGATCGAGGACCGGTTCACGAAGGACTCCGGGCGCGAGAGCCGGCCCTCGTTCGCGGCCCTGCCGAAGGGCGGGTCCGTGCTCGCGATCTCCCGCACCGGCGCCTACGCGATGCGGCCCGACGGCGGCACCCAGCACCTCGGCTCCTTCACGGAGGCCGGCTGGTCGCCGCGCGGGCTGCACGCGATCGGCGTGGACGGCCGCCGCCTGATCGCCGTCGACCCGACCGGCACGCCGAAGTGGACGCTCGTCGGCCGCGCGCCGCGTGCACCACCCCGCCTGGAGCCTCGGCGAGGGCTTCTGGGTCGCCTACCTGGCGGCCGATCCCGGCCGCTCCGGCTCGGTGCTCCGAGCGGTCGACGGCCGGGGCGACCCCGCCACCGACAGGCGGCTCCGCCGCGGCGCCGCCGCGGTGACGCCCGCGTGGCGCCCGAGGACCCGGCTACGCGGTGACCTACGCGTCCGCCGTCGGGCCCCGATCGAGACGGTCGACGTGGTCACCGGTCGCACGCTCTGGCGCGCGCAGCCGGCCGGCCCCGTCAAGTCGCTCGCGTGGAGCCGCGACGGACGGCGCCTCGTCGCGCTCTCGTCACGATCAGTCACCGTCCTGGATCGCGAGCGGCCGCGTCCTGCAGAACACTCGCGCTGCCGGCCGCTGCGAGCGAGCTGGCGCTGCATCCATCGGGCAGAGGGCCGCCGTGGTGGTCGGCGCCCGCGGCGAGGAGCGCGTGGTGGAGCTCCCGCTCGACGGCGCGCGGTGCCCGCAGCTCTTCCAGGGCGACGTCGACGGCCTCGCCTGGTCGCGCGACGGCCGCCACCTGCTGCTCGCCTGGCGCGACACCGGCCAGTGGCTCCTGATGGGACCGGGCGGACGGATCCGGGCGCTCGACGACGTGGCCGGCGAGCTCGGCGCGGTGGGCGGCTTCCCGCGCGTCGCCGGCTGGTGCTGCGCGGGCTAGCGCCGCGCCGCGAGCGGTGCCTTATCCCGAGCCCAGCTCGGCCTTGATCTCGCAGCGGTCGATCGAGGCGCGCGTTCCCGGCGTATCGCCCGGGTCCATCTCGTCCAAGGGGCCCTCCGTCGCCGTCATGTCGTCGGCCGTTTCGAAGAGCTGGATCACTACCGCGATGCGCTGGTCCTCATCGTGGAGGATGCGGATGCCCTCGCGGGGATGTCCACGGGCGGTCCCTCAGCCTCGATCCCGTCCAGCGCGCGCCAGGTGATCCGGATCGACATCCGTGAACCTGACCACGCGTGCGTACATGGATCCTCCTTCGGTCGTCGGTCGGCAGAACCTACACCCCGCCGCCCTAGCGCGGCGCCGCCTTCTGGACCTCGACCACCTGCTGGAAGGTCGGCCGGTTGATCCAGTGGATCAGCGGCTGGTTGATCGCTCCGACCGGGCGCTGGCGCACCGAGTCGTAGCACCACTGGCTCGAGGGCATCTCGTAGTCCTCGCAGACCTCGTCCTTGTAGAAGACGGCCGGGTCGGACTTGATCGCCCGCCGCAGCGAGCCGCGCAGCACGCGCTGGCACCTGCGCCGGTTGCCCTGACGGCGCTTCGTGCCGCCGCAGTAGACCCGCGACAGCTTGCCGCGCACCCGGCGGCCCAGCAGGCGGCGCAGGTCCTTCTGCGCGTAGTGGTACCAGCCGGCGATGTACGACGAGCCGAGGTGCCCGCCGTCGAAGTTCGGGTCGTCGTCGGGCCGCAGCAGCCCCTGCAGCCGCTTGTACGGCTTCGGCCCGAGCGAGGGCAGGAACTGCGCGCGCAGCCAGCGCGGCCACCAGCGGTCGAGGATCGACACCGCCTCGGAGTGGTCGTAGGTGCCGTCGCGGTTGCGGTCGAGCCGGTGCCCGCCGGAGCGCACCCACGCGCGCAGCGTACCCGGGCGGCGCGCCTCACCTGCGGGATCGCGCGGCCGGCCGATCACGCGCAGCGCCCACGGCAGCACCTTCGTGGCGCGGAGGTCCACCGTGCCGGCGCTCTCCATCGCGTCGATCAGCTCGACGAGCGACATCTTCCGCGAGCCCCGCGTGCCGCGCCTGATCCGGTCGGCGAGCGACTGGGACCGGTGCGTCGAGCCGTACCCGAAGTTGTCGTCCGCCGCCCTGAAGCCGCGCGCCTGCTTGTTGTTCCAGTTGGCGAAGTACCGCGGGTTGACCGCCTGCGGGTGGGAGCGCCGCGACGTGTAGCGGGCGGTCCACAGGTCGGTGTTCCAGCCGCGCCACGCGAACGCCGAGCTCACCGGGAAGTGCGTGCTGGTTCGCGGCGCGCGCACCGGGTTGTTGCCCGAGTTGAAGTACGCGATGTTCGAGTGGTCCACGTAGAACCAGTTGAACGTGAAGCCGATCTTCGAGGCCGCGCGCTTGAAGTCCTCGGGCCCGCGGATCTTGCTCGGGTCGTTCAGCTCGGTGAAGCCGAGCGCCGAGTCCGCCTCGTGGAAGTAGGTGGAGCGGAGCTTCGTGTAGATCACCGGCCGCCTGCGCACGGTCGCCCGCGCCGTGACCAGGCCGAGCTGGGTCCGCTCCGCGCGGAGCTGCTCCGAGCCGGGCGCGGTGTCGTCGGCCGGGCTCGGTGTCCAGGAGTTCTCCCTCTCCAGCACCTCGATCGGCCGGCACACGCCCGCGGAAGCGGTAGTGCATCGAGTTCGACGGTCGGGGCCGATCCGTTCGGCTCGCACAGCGGCACGGCGAACGTGTCGATGATGTCCTGGCCCGCCGAGGTGGCGCTCCAGGCGTAGTCGCGCCCGCGGCCGAGCAGCACGTACAGGCTGAGGCCCGCGAAGGTGGCGCCGCGCGCGTCGATGCCCGGCCCGTGCACGTCCACGTCCATGAGCAGCTGCGGCGCGAAGTACGCCGTCTGCGGCCCGATGACCGCGATCGGCTTGCCCGACTCCGACTCGCGGCCCGACACGAGCAGCGCGTTCGACGCCCCGCCCGGGAACGGGCCGAGCATCCCGCCGAGACCGGCGTCCGAGCGGGCCGCCGCGGCGCTCGCGGCGGCCTCCGCCGCCACCTCGGTCATCCGCACGCTGCCGCGGTCCGGCATCGCGACGCCGCCGCGGCGGAGCCGGCGCGGCTCCACGCGGTAGGGGAAGCGCTTGCGAGCGACCGTGACCGGAGCCGACGGGTCCTCGGCCGTCCGGAGGTCCTTCCAGACCCGCTTGCCGCGCCTGCGGCCGAAGCGCTTGCGCGCGTCCTGGTACAGGAGCGCCGACTCGAGCTCGGCGCCGCCGCCCTTCCCGAAGATCCCGCCGATCAGGCTGGCGGTGGCGATCACGTCGGTGACCTTCCAGTTCTCGGGCCCCGGCTTCCCGATCGCCGCGTACTCGCCCGGCATCTTCAGCGGGTTGATCCGCGCCTCGGCGATGTAGCGGTTGATCCCCGCCACGTAGTTGGACACGTCCTGCTGAAGCGCGGTTCCGGACGCGCCGTACACCTCGTCCGCGAGGTCGTACTGGCGCTGGAAGTCGGCCTCGGTGTAGGGCGCGAGCTCCCACTGGGTGTGGTCCATCTCGCGGTTCCCGGCGGCGCCGCCGGCGAACGAGGACAGCCGCGCGCGGCCCGAGTTCCGGAGCACGTCCATCACGAACAGGCGGTCCTCGGCGCCCACGTAGCCGAGCCCGAACATCGTGCCCGCGCGGGTCTCGCCGTAGATGTGAGGCACGCCGAAGCCGCTGTCGCGCACGATCGTCACGTCGTTGCGGCCCGGCGGCGAGTAGATCCGCTCGGCGCCGTCCGGCTTCACCCCGAAGGTCGCGTCCTTGAAGAACTTGGGGATGTCGGCCGCGCGCAGGCCGGGCGAGTTGTAGACGAGGTCCCCGTACATCTGCAGCTCCTTCGAGGAGTGCTTGGGGCGCGGAGCGTCGGGGCAGTTCGTCTCCCCGGGCGGGCACGCGGCGAGGAAGGCAGCCAGGTCCGCGGCGGAGGCGTGGCCGTTCTGGCCCGGCGGGAGGATGTTCCAGAAGCCGCCGCCGTCGTTCGCCCCGTACGGCTGCACGGGCGTGTCACCGGGGAGCGGAGGGAGGCCCGGCAGCTGCGGGAGCCCGGGCAGCTGCGCGGCCGCCGCGGCGGGCGCGAGCATCGCGATTGCACACGCGGCGACGAGCGCCAGCGTGCCCTGCCTCCCAAGACCTCGCATGGCGGCAAAATACCGCCGCCCGTTCGCGGCGTGCGCCGGTTAGGCCAGCACGGGCACGGCGTCCGAGGCGATCGCCTCGATCTCCTCGGAGGCCCGGTCGAACTCCTCGTCGGAGAGCACGGGCGTGCCCTCGAACGGGAGGTCGCGGTACAGGTCGAGCCAGGAGCGGCAGCCGTGGTACTCGGGCCGGACCTTGACCGTCACCGGACGCGGGATCCGGTAGGTGCGCAGCACCATCACGTGCAGCGGGTGGCGGCGCTTCCAGGAGAGCCGCTTCTCCGCGTAGTCCGTGGTCCAGATGTAGTACGGCGACAGCGCGTCGATCGCGCGCGGATCGGTGATCAGATAGCTCGCGGAGACCTCGGCCCAGGCGCGGATCCGCACCCGCTCGGGCTGCGGGATCCCGCCGTCCTGGAGGAGCGCCTTCGCGGGCGGCTCGTCGTCCGGCCAGACGCCCTCCTCCAGAGCCCTCGCGAGCTCAGGCAGGTGCGACTGGCGGATCAGGTCGTTCCGCTGGTGGTCGAACGTCGGATAGAGGAAGAACCGGTCGTGCTCGATCTCGAAGTGCTTGTGCTCCTCGCGAATCCCTCCCTTGCGAAGGGTCAGGAGCTGCTCGCCCTCGGCAAGCGCACGCACGGTTACGGCCCATTCCTTGAAAGCGACTGGCATAGACGAGAGAAACCTCCAAAGCGCCGCGTCGAGGCTCTGCTTATACGACTGGTTCGGGACGCGGGCGGCCCATTCTTACGAACGAGCGCGCGCGTTTCAAGAGAAATTCCCGGATTTCCTACTCCAACGCGCGAATCACGGCGGCGAAGTCCTCCTCCGCGTGTCCGTCGGCCGCAGCTTGTGCGAAAAGTGGCTCCACGAGCGAGCCCAGCCGCAGATCCACGCCGAGCGCCCGGGCCTCGTCGAGGCAGTGCCGGACGTCCTTCAGCATGTGCTCGAGCTTGAAGAGGGGGGTGAAGTCGCGGTCGAACATCGGCCTGCCCTTCAGCCCGAGGACCGTCGAGTTCCCCGCGCTCCCGGCCGCCACCTCGAGGAACGCGTCTGGGTCGAGCCCGGCCTTCTCGGCCACCAGCACGGACTCGGCCAGCGCGGCCGCGTGGACGGCCCCCATCGTGTTCGTGAGCAGCTTCGCGAGCTGCGCGTGGCCGCGCGGCCCGACGTGGACGATCCGCTCGCCCATGGCCTCGAACAGGGGCAGGGCGCGATCGAAGTCGGCGTCCTCGCCGCCCACCATGATCGTGAGCGTGCCGTCCTCGGCCTTCGGCCGCGAGCCGGAGACGGGAGCCTCGAGGAACGCCACGCCGTCGTCGGCCAGCCGCTCGCCGACCGCCCGCGCCGCGGTGGGGGCGATCGTCGACATGTCGATCGCGAGCGCGCCCTCCTCCAGCCCGTGGACCGCGCCCTGCTCGCCGAGCAGGACCTCCTCGACCTCGGGAGCGTCGGGGACCATGGTGATCACCGCCGACGCACCCTCGGCGGCCTCGCGCGGGGTGGCGGCCGCGCGGGCGCCGTGCTCCTCCGCGAAGCGCTCGGCCTTCTCGCGCGTGCGCGTGTGGACGGACAGCTCGAAGCCGGCCCGCGCCAGGTTCGCGGCCATCGGCCCGCCCATGATCCCGAGGCCGCAGAACGCGACTTTCTCACTTGCCATGTCCGCCACCTCCGGGCGTCTCGATTCGCAGCCTGTCCCCGGGCTCGAGCGTGCCGGACGCCTTCGGCGGCAGCTCTTCCCCGTTCAGCAGGTTCCTACCAGGTGCGCCCGGCTCTCCACCGTCCGCGCCGGGCGGTGCGTGCCGGCGCCGCTCCGTGATCAGCGAGAAGCGCATCTCCTCGAGCGCCTCCATCTCCCGGACGACACCGTCGCCGCCGCGGTGCCGTCCCTCGCCGCCCGAGCCGCGCCGGAGCGCGTACTCCACCGCGCGGAGCGGGAACTCGAGCTCGAGCGCCTCCACCGGTGTGTTGAGCGTGTTCGACATGGCCACGTGCACCGCGCTCGGGCCGTCCGCGTCCGGGCAGGCGCCCTGGCCGCCGCCGAGCGTCTCGTAGTAGGTGAAGCGCTCGTTCCCGAGCGTGAGGTTGTTCATCGTGCCCTGGCCGAGCGCGTGCCCGAACGCGGCGAGCACGAGGTCCGCGACGCGTGAGCTCGTCTCCACGTTCCCGGCCGCGACCGCCGCCGGCGGGCGGGCGTTGAGGAGCGAGCCCTCGGGGGCGATCACCGTGAGCGGCCGGTAGGCGCCCGCGCAGGGCGGCACGTCGGGATCGGTGAGGACGCGGAGGGCGAAGTAGCACGCGGAGCGGGTCACCGCGAGCGGGCAGTTCAGGTTGCCGTCGTGCTGCCCGGCGGAGCCGGTGAAGTCGAGCGTCAGCTCGTCGCCCTCCACGGTCGCCTCGAGCGTGAGCTCCAGGTCGCCGTCCGCGGCCTCGAGGACGTCCCGCGCGGTCCGGGTCCCGTCCCGAAGCTCCGCGATTCGCGCGCGCGTGCGGCGCTCGGCGTAGTCGAGCGTCTCGCGGAGGCCGGCGCGGAAGGTGTCGATCCCGAAGCGCTCGATCAGCGCGGCCACGCGCTCGCCGCCCGCGCGGCCGGCCGCGAGCTGCGCGCGGAGGTCGGCCTCGCGCTGGCGCGGGTTGCGCATGCGGCCGGCGAGGTCGCGGAGCACCTCCTGGGTCAGGCGCGTGGGCGGGATCACGACGCCCTCGTCGTCGAGCGTGCGGGAGAGGGCGGGCATGCTGCCCGGCTCCGAGCCGCCCACGTCCGCGTGGTGCGCGCGGCTGGCGGCGAATCCGGCCAGCTCGCTCTCGTGGAAGAGCGGCGTGATGACCGTTATGTCCGGCAGGTGCGTGCCGCCCCTGTACGGGTCGTTGAGGATCCACGACTCGCCCGGCCGCTGGTCCTCGCCGAGCACGGCCGCCACCGCGGCCGGCATCGCGCCGAGGTGCACCGGGATGTGCTCCGCCTGCATGGCCATCTGGCCGTCCGGGTCGAAGAGGGCGGTGGAGGCGTCGCGGCGCTCCTTGATGTTCGCCGAGTGCGCCGAGCGCACCAGCACGGCACCCATCTCGTCACAGGCGGCGCGCAGGCTGCCGAGCATCACCTCGAGGGTGATGGGGTCGAGAGTGCTCACCGCTCCATCACGACGAGGTCGTCTTCCGCATGCGCCCGCCAGCCGGCCGGCACGACCAGGGTCGAGCCGGGGAGCCTGACCACCTCGGGCCCCTCGACCACCTCCTGCGACAGCCCG
The DNA here is from genome assembly GCA_963741455.1 of uncultured Thermoleophilaceae bacterium. Classification (GTDB taxonomy): domain Bacteria; phylum Actinomycetota; class Thermoleophilia; order Solirubrobacterales; family Thermoleophilaceae; genus JACVRW01. The sequence goes on along the minus strand of CAVUIF010000008.1, from coordinate 118,592 downwards.
TCCCACTCGGCGGGCACCGGCTCGGCGCCCGGCAGGGCCACCGCGACGCGAACGGTCACAAGCTCGAGCGCCGCGTCGGGGTCCGCGTACCCGTAGCGGTCCTCGTGCGCGCGGTCGAAGGCGCCCCGGAGGTCGCGCGGGTCGGGCGCGGGATCGCCGTCGATGGGCAACTCGAACGCCTGGCCCTCGTAGCGGAGGTCGTAGGTGGCGCGCACCTCCGGCTCGTCGGCCGCGCCGCCTTCTTGCAGCTCCTCCCGGCCCCGCTCCGCGAGCCGGCCGACCGCCTCGGCGATCGCCTCCGCGGTGAGGTCGTCGCCGGTCAGGAGCACGCTCTCCACGAGGTCGCGGCGGCGCTCGGCGACCACCAGCCCGAACGCGGACAGGACCCCGCTCGCGACCGGCACCAGCACGCGCGTCATCCCGAGCTCCTCCGCGATCTGCGCCGCGTGGAGCGGGCCTGCTCCCCCGAACGGGACGAGCGCGAGCCCGCGCGGGTCGATGCCGCGCTCCACCGTCACGACCCGCACCGCCTGCGCCATCGCCGCGCTCGCGACGCGGGCGATCCCGGCGGCCGTCTCCCCGAGGTCCAGGCCGAGCTCCTCCGCGAGCCGGCCCACCGCGCGCTCGGCGGCGCCGCGGTCGAGCCGCACCCCGCCGGCCAGCGGCGCCTCCTCGTCGAGATGGCCGAGCAGCAGGTTCGCGTCGGTGACCGTGGGCTCGTCGCCGCCCTTCCCGTAACACGCGGGCCCGGGATCCGCGCCCGCCGAGCGCGGCCCCACCCGGAGCGCTCCGCCCGAGTCGCGCCACGCGATCGAGCCGCCGCCGGCGCCGACGGTGTGAACGTCCACCATCGGAAGCGCGAGCGCCCGGCCGCCCACCTCGCGGCCGCTCCCCACAGCCGCCGCGCCGCCCTCGATCAGCGACACGTCGCACGAGGTGCCGCCCATGTCGAGCCCGACGGCGTCGGACGCGGCCATCCGCGCGGCTCCCACCGCCCCGCCCGCCGGGCCGGACAGCACGGTCCACGACGCGTGCCGCGCGGCCGTCCCGGCGCTCGCGGTGCCGCCGCTCGACAGCATCACCTCCGGCTCGGGGAGCCCCGACTCCCGCGCGCGCTCGGTGAGCCGCTCCAGATACCCGCGCAGGAGCGGGGACAGCGCGGCGTCGACCACCGTCGTCGCACAGCGCTCGTACTCGCGGAACACGCCGGCCGTCTCGTGCGAGGTGGAGACGTGGATGTCCTCGACCGCCTCCTCCACGAGCTCAGCCACCCGCCGCTCGTGGCCGGGGTGCCGGAAGCCCCACAGGAGGCAGACCGCGGCCGCCTCGGCGTCGAGGCCGCCGAGCGACTGCCGGAGCGCGTCCTCGTCCAGGGGACGCAGCACGCCGTCGGGCCCCGTCCGCTCCGGCACGGCCACCCTCAGCTCGGCCGGCACCAGCGGGGGAGGGTGGCCCGCGCAGAGCCGGTACAGCTCGGCGCGCGCCTGGCGGCCGAGCTCCTCGAGGTCGGTGAACCCGTCGGTCGCGAGCAGGGCGGTTCGAGCCACGCGCCCCTCGAGCAGCGCGTTCGTGCCCACGGTCATCCCGTGGACGAAGCGCTCGACCTCGGCGGCCTCGGCGCCGGCCGCGTCCAGTGCCTCGCGCACCGCGGCCATCACGCCCTCGGACTGGTCCCGGGGCGTCGTGGGCGACTTGCCGGTGACGAGCCGGTCGCCCGTCAGCAGGGCGGCGTCGGTGAAGGTGCCGCCGACGTCCACCCCGAGGATCACCGGGGGGACGCTACGACTTCAGCCGTTCAGGCTGCCGCGACCTCGAACTCCTCGTCGAGGTGCTTGTGCGACGGGCAGTACTTGCTGCCCGGGCAGCGGCACCCGCGCGCAGGGCGTGCCGCGCCGCGTGCTCGCGTGGCAGCACACCGGGCTGCCGTCGAACGTGGTGCCCGTTCGAAGCTGCGTGTCCACGAACTCCGTCGCGAGCGTCATGTGCCGCTCGCAGACGCGGTAGACGTGGAGCTGGTCGCCGATCGGGAAGAAGTGGCGCACGTCGTTGAAGAGCGTGCGCACCGGCTTCGCGAAGTAGTGCCTGTCGGTGGCGAGCCGCTCCATGGAGCACTCGCAGGCGCGGAGGAAGCGCATCCGCGTTGCGATCACGTCCTCACCTCTGCCTGGGACGACCCCGGGCGCCAGCTCACGGAAGATCGAGCGACTGAACTGGTACATCGTCCTTAATACCCCCTGTGCAAGCGGCCGTGCCGCACTGGAATAAATCCCTCAAACCCCGCAACGTGCGCAATGTTAAGTTCGCGTTAAGCCGCTGAACCTGGCCGTTGATGTGTCGCTTTTCCCCTTGTGGCGAGCGGTCGCAAACCCGGCGGTAGGATCGACCGATGGCCACCCTTCTCGACCTGACCAGCCAGGGCGACGTCGCGACCATCACGGACGACGCGTACCTCAACCGCACGCTCCAGCTCATGAGCCCCCAGCAGCTCTACGAGCTGTGGGAGCGCCAGCAGTGGCAGTCGCAGGCGATCGACCTCGAGCGCGACAAGGAGCAGTGGGCCGAGCTCTCCGATGAGGACAAGGAGGAGCACCTCTGGGGACTCAGCTCGTTCTTCGTCGGAGAGGAGCGCGTGACCACCCAGTTCTCCGGTCTCGTGATGGCCTACGAGGACGAGCAGGAGGAGGCGTTCCTCACCACCCAGCAGGTCGACGAGGCCCGCCACATGCAGTTCTTCGACCGCTGGTTCCGCGAGGTGGCCGGCAGCGACGACCGCGGCATCCGCGAGCGCCTCGCAGTCTCACGCGCGGACGTGACGGACGCGTTCGTCGAGCTCTTCGACGAGCGGCTCGTGAAGATGGGCGAGCGGCTGATCGCCGACCCGAGCGACATGGACGCGAAGGTCGACTTCGTCACGACCTACCACATGGTCATCGAGGGAACGCTCGCGCTCACCGGGCAGCACTTCATGCTCGACTACTACGAGAAGAACGACCTGTTCCCGGGCTTCGCCGAGGGCTTCGGGAACATCGCCCGCGACGAGCACCGGCACGTGGCCTACGGCACCTGGTTCCTCCAGCAGAAGTGCGGCGAGGAGCGCTACCGCGAGCGCGTGCAGGAGACGCTGAACGACCTGCTGCCGCTCGCCGCCGGCGTGCTGGTGCCGAAGGGCTACGCGGTCGGGCGACGAGTACGAGTTCTTCGGCTACACCTCGCAGGAGCAGGCCGAGTTCGCCTACAGCGCGCTGTCGCGGCGGCTGAAGGTGATCGGGGTGCCCCTGGCTACCCCATCGGCTGCATGAGCCAGTCCATGCGCCGGCGCGCGTAGACGAGCGGCGACGCCCTGCTCGATGCGGCCTCGCTCGAGGTCGCCGATCAGGATCGTGTGGTCGTACCTGACGAAGTTCTCCGCGCGCCGGAGCGCAGGTAGGCGAGCACGCCCGACAGCTCGGGAACGTCGTCGTCCCAGCCCCACTCGAGCCCGGCGAACTTGTCCTCGAGCGTGCGGTCGGCGAAGCGGTGCGCGAGCCCGATCTGGTCGCTCTTCAGGAGGTGCACGCCGAAGTGGCCGCTGGCCGCGAGCGCCTCGTGGCAGCGCGACGCGTGCCAGACCGAGACGAGCAGCGACGGCGGGTGCGCGCTGTACGAGGTGAGCGACGTGGCCGCGATGCCGCAGGGCTCGCCGTCCGGCGCGCCGGGCGGTGATCACCGCCACGCCGGACGCGAGGTGCGTCATCGCCTCCCGGAAGATCTCGTCGGTCGTCACTGCCATCGCTCGAAGGCTCGGCTGCCCTGTCGTCTCCGACGAGGGTATGCATGAGTCGAGCGACGGGTCGGTGTCCGGGTGGTCGGTGCGCTGGTGGGCGCCGCGGCTCTCCTCGCGCGCGAGGCAGGCCGCCCCGATCAGGCGCGCGAGCGGGTACGGGTCGCCGCAGCAGCTCGGCGAGGCCGTCCGGCGTCGCGGCGCAGGCCGGCGTGGCGCCAGAGCGCCGCGCGGGTGTCGCTCGCCGGGCGGCTCGACGGCGCTCGGCCGGCGAGGCGACGGCGCCGGCCGGCGGCGTCCGGCTCGTCGGCACGCGGCGAGCGCGGCCCGGCGGCCGAACACGAGGCACTCGGCCAGCGAGTTCGAGGCGAGCCGGTTCGCGCCGTGCAGGCCGGTGCACGCGCACTCGCCCACGGCGTAGAGGCCGGCGAGGCTCGAGCGGCCGTCGAGGTCGGTGGCCACCCCGCCCATCGTGTAGTGCGCCGCGGGCGCGACCGGGAGCAGGTCGCGCGCGCGGGTCGAGGCCCACCTCGGCGAGCGCGGCCGCGATGTTCGGGAAGCGCTCGACCTCGACGCTCGCGCATGTCGAGCCAGACGGCCGCGCTCGCCCGTGCGCTCGAGCTCCGTGTGGATCGCGAGCGCCACCTCGTCGCGCGGCGCGAGCTCGTCGACGAAGCGCTCGCCCTCCGAGTCGTAGAGGAGCGCGCCCTCGCCGCGCACCGCCTCGGTCACGAGGAAGCCGTCGCGCGGGCCCTCGAGCCGCAGCGCGGTGGGGTGGAACTGCATGAACTCGAGGTCGGCGAGCAGCGCGCCGGCGTCGCTCGCGAGGCTGAGCCCGGCGCCGATCGCGCCGCGCGGGTTCGTGGTCCGCTCCCAGAGCGCGGCCATGCCGCCGGTGGCGAGGATCACCGCGCGCGCGCGAGAGCGCGAGCGGGTCGCCGGTCGCGCGGCTGGAGGGTCGAGGCCGGCGCAGCGGCCGTCGCTCACGTCGCGAGCGCGGTGGCGGCCACCGGCTCGAGCACCTGATGCGCTCGTCGGTGGCGGCGAGCGCCGACAGCGCGCGCGTGATCCGGCGGCCGGTGGCCGCGCCGCCCGCGTGGACGATCGCGGCGCTCGGAGTGGCCGCCCTCGAGGCCCGAGCGCGAGGTGCCGGCGCGGTCCGCGTCGAAGCGCACGCCGAGCCCCTCGAGGTCGCGCACGCGCGCCGGCGACTCCTCGCACAGCACCCGCACCGCGCTCTCGCGCGCGGCGTCGCGGCCGGCCGCGATCGTGTCCGCGGCGTGGCGCTCGGGCGAGTCGCCGTCGGCCAGCGCGGCGGCGATGCCGCCCTGCGCCCAGTAGCTCGCGGTCTGCGGCGAGCGGGGAGCGGCTGACGAGCGCGACGCGCGCGCCCTCGGCGGCGGCCACGAGCGCGGCGTACAGGCCGGCCGCGCCGGCGCCGACCACGGCGACGTCGGTGGTGAGGGAGTTCGTCCAAGGCGCGCCGGTACCGTACCGGCGCCCATGCCGCCGTTCTTCCGCCACCCGGCGTCGCTCGACCACGACACGGGCCTCGGGCATCCCGAGCGGCCGGACCGGATCCGCGCCGTCGAGGCCGAGCTCGAGGCGCGCGACTGGCTCGGCTGGGAGCCGGTCGAGGCGCCGGCGGCGACCGAGGAGCAGCTCCTTCGCGTCCACCCGCCGAGTACGTGGAGCAGCGTCCAGTCGATGTGCGGGCGCGGCGAGGCCTTCGACATGGACACGCCCACGAGCCCCGGCTCGTTCGAGGCGGCGCTGCGGGCCGCGGGCGGCGCGTGCGCGCTCGTGGAGTCGCTGCTCACGGGCGGCGAGCGCACCGGCTTCTCCGCGCTCCGCCCGCCCGGCCACCACGCCGAGCTCGACCGGGCGATGGGCTTCTGCCTGTTCGCGAACGTCGCGGTCGCCGCCCGCCACGCGCTCGACGCGCTCGGCGCCGAGCGCGTGCTCGTGCTCGACTGGGACGTGCACCACGGCAACGGCACCAACGCGATCTTCCACGACTCGCGCGAGGTGCTGTTCGCGAGCATCCACCAGTTCCCGTTCTGGCCGGGCACGGGCCCGCTCGACGACGTGGGCGAGGGCGACGGCGAGGGCTACTCGATCAACCTGCCGGTGCCGGGCGGGACGGGCGAGGCCGCGTTCCTGTCCCTGGTCGAGCACGTCGTGGCGCCGGTCGCCCGCCAGTACCGGCCCGACCTGATCCTGATCTCGGCCGGGTACGACGCCCACCGCGACGACCCGCTCGGCGGCCTCCGGCTCGAGACGTCCTCCTTCGGCGCGCTGTCCGCGCGCATGCGCGCGCTCGGTGAGGAGCTCGGCGCCCCGGTCGGCGCCGTGCTCGAGGGCGGCTACGACCTGGACGCGCTCGCCGGCTCGGTGGCGGAGACGATGGCCGCCCTGGCGAACGGCACGGCCCCGCCGGACGTGGCGCGCCACCCGCTGGCCGACGAGGCCGCGGAGGTCGCTGGGCCGCTACTGGGAGCTCTGAACGAGCTGCGAGTAGGCGCCCGGGTAGCGGTCGGCGAGCTGGCTCGCCTGCCGCTGGGCGCCCTCGGGCGTCGTGAACCGGCCTGAGTAGACGATCCACAGGCCGGTGCCGAGGTCGTACGGGTCGGAGCGCATCAGGCCGGCCTCGAGGCCGGTGGAGCGCGCCTCCTTCGCCACGCTGAGCGCCGCCACGCGGTCGCTGGATGTCACGAGCACGACCGTGTGGGCGGTGAGGCCGCGGGGCCAGCCGGGCACGCCGCGCTTGCGCGGGGGCGGGGTGTCGGGCGGCTGGGTCTCGGGCGGCTGGGTCTCGCCGTCCACGACGGCCGGGGCCTCCGCCACCGCCTCCACCGTCCGTACCACCGTCTCGGTGTCGGGCGTGGAGCTCCGCGGTGAGCTCCGACAGCGCGAACCCGAACAGCCCGGCGCCGAGCACGATCAGCAGCACGAGCCCCGCGGCCACCGCCGTCATCGGCCCGCGCGCGACCGGCGTGGGCTCCTTCAGCGCCACTCGCCCGCCGCAGTTGAGGCAGACGAGCTGGCGCGGCTCCACCGGCTCACCGCAGTGAGGGCAGGCCTCGCTCACTTCGACTCGAGGGACTCTTCGAGTGCCCGTACCTCGCGGTCCACCTTGCCGAGCTCGATCGCCTTCGCCTGGAGCAGGTCGGGATTGCGCTCGCCCTGGCGGTGGAGCTCGTAGACGAGCGCGCCGAGGTCGAGCAGCATCGCCTCTCGCTCGCGGCGCCGCCGGCGAAGGCTGCGCCAGGTCTGGAGGTCAGCCATCGAGCGCATCTTGCACGACCTGGAGGATGCCCTCGCGGCGGCGCTCCATCGGGAAGGCGGTGAGGATCCGCTCGCGCGCCCGGCGGGCGGCGTCGGGCCCGAGGTCGAGCGCCTGGCGGATGCCCTCGGCGACGGCGCCGGGCTCCTGCGACTCGATCAGCACGCCCGCGTCGCCCACCACCTCCGGCATCGCGGTCACGTTCATCACGACGGGCACGCAGCCGGCCAGCATCGCCTCGGCCACCGCGAGGCCGAAGCCCTCGTGGCGCGACGCCTGTACGTAGACGGCGGCGCGCCGGTAGGTCGAGTGGAGGTCGTCGTCCGAGAGCCAGCCCGTGAAATGCACGTTCCCGCCCGCCCGCGCGCGCAGCTCCTCGACCGAGTCGTCGAGCCACTTGCCGGCGAAGGTGAAGGTCACGTCCGGAAGCCGCTTGGCCGCCTCGACGAACGGGAGCTGGCCCTTCTGGACGAGCGTCGTGTGGTCGATCGCGCCGACGGTGAGCGCCTCGCGCTCCTTGTGCCCGGGCTCCTCGCCGAACGGGTCCGGCACGCCGTGGTGGATCACGCGCACGCGGCCGGGCGGGATCGGCGTGTTCTGCCTGATCTCGCTCAGGCTGTACTCCGAGTTCGTGGCGAGCCGGCGAGCGCGCCGCATGATCCAGCGGCTCGCCGTGCGGCGGATGCCGCCGCGCTGGTGGCCGTAGCCGATGTCGGGCATGTTCGCCGTGTCGAAGCCGCCGATGATCATCACCGACGGCTTGCGCAGCAGCCAGGCGAGCGTGATCGGCCAGAACGTGTGCCAGGAGGCGAACCAGCCGAAGACGACGTCGGCGCGCAGCACGCCGCGCACCACGGCGACCGGGTTCGGCCAGCGCCCGGGCTGGTAGAGGTCCTCGACCTCGTATCGCTCGGCGAGGATCTCGCGGTCGATCGCCACGAAGCTCGCCTTGCGGCTGTGCACGTAGAGGACGCGCTTCCTCACGCCGCCACGGGCTCCCGCGCCTCGACGAAGGTGGCGTGCCACTCGGACAGCTCGAGCAGGCAGTAGAGCACCGCCTTGTGGTCGGCCCGGCCGCGGCGGTGCTCGTCCACCAGCCGCGCCGCGGCGGCCGGGTCGATCAGCTCGGCGAGCGGCGAGCCGGGCGCGTAGCGGCGCTCCACCTCGTGGCCGAGCGACGCGCGCAGCCAGTCGTCGAACGGCGTCGCGAACCCGTGCCGCCTGCGCTTCGTGATGCCCGGCGGGAGGAGGCGCGCGACCGCCTGGCGGTGCAGGCGCTTCGGCTGGCGCGGCCGCATGCGCCGGGTGGCGGGGACCCGCTCCACGAAGCGCATCAGCTCCACGTCGAGGTACGGCACGCGCAGCTCGAGGCCGGCGGCCATCGACATCTTGTCGTTGCAGATCAGGATCCCGTCCGGCAGGAACATGCGCGTGTCGAGGTAGAGCGCCTGCTCGAGCAGCCCGCGGCCCGGCACGTCGGCGAGGATGCCCGCGCGCCGTGGCGAGCCGCTCCTGCTCCGCCTCGGCGCCGGGGCCGAGCAGTGACGTGCGCGCCTCGGCGTCCGTGATCTCCACGAGCCTCAGCAGCCGTTCGGCGTCGCCGCGGCCGCCGAGCACGTGCGCGAGCCGGCGCGCGCTCGCCGGCGCGGGGGAGGGCGCGGGCCACGGCGGCGGCGGGCGCGGCGACCGCGGCCGGGACGAGCCTCAGCGGCGCGAGCAGCGCGGCCGCCTTGTGGCGCCCGTACCCGCCGTGCGGCTCGTCCGCGCCCTGGCCGGCGAGCACGACCTTCACGTCCTTTGCGGCGAAGCGCGAGAGCTGGAGGAGCGCCGGCGCGCTCGGGATGCCGCACGGCTCCTCGAGGCGCGGCATGCAGCGCGCGAGCTCGGTGAGGAAGTCGGTCTCGACCATCACGGTCTCGCGATGGTCGGTGCCCACGAGCCGCGCGGTCTCCGCGGCGAGCGCGCGCTCGTCCACCACGTCGCCGTGACCGGGGAAGCCGATCGTGAACGTGGTGGGCGGCGCGTCCGAGCGGAGCCGCATGGCCGCGGCGATCGCCGCGCTGTCCACGCCGCCCGAGAGGAACGCCCCGTACGGCACGTCGGACATCATCTGCCGCTCCACGGCGTCCGCGTACCGCTCCGCGAGCTGCTCGGCGAGCTCGTCGTCGCCGCCGCCCACGTGCGGGCCGGGCGCCTCGCGCCAGCCCGTCAGCCGCGGGGCGCCGTTCTCCTCGACCACGAGCGTCGTGGCCGCCGGGAGCTTCTGGATGCCCTCGAACAGCGTGCGCGGCGCCGGCACGAAGCGGCAGGCGAGGTAGTGGTCGAGCGCGACGCGGTCGACACGCGCCTCCGGGCGCGCCCGCGCGCAGCAGGGCGCCGATCTCGGACGCGACCGCCACACGCCGGCCGTCGCTCCACCAGTAGAGCGGCTTCACGCCGAACTCGTCGCGAGCGGCGACGAGCCGCCTGCCGCGGTCGTCCCAGATGACGAACGCGAAGATGCCGTTCAGGTGCCGGACGAAGTCCGGGCCCGTGCTCCTCGTAGGCGTGGACCACGACCTCGCTGTCCGAGTTCGTCGCCCACGTGTGGCCTTGCCTCTCGAGCCGGGCGCGGAGCTCGCGGTGGTTGTAGATCTCGCCGTTGACGATCGCCGTGACCCGGCCGTCCTCCGAGTCGAGCGGCTGGTCGCCGCCCGCGACGTCGATGATCGCCAGCCGGGTGTGGGCGAGCGCGACCGGGCCGATCCGCCTCAGCGCCTCGCCATCGGGTCCGCGGTGGCGAAGCGCCTCGACCATCCGCTCCGCCGCGTGCTGGCCCGACGTGCCGGCCGGATCGAGGATTGCGCCGATCCCGCACATGCCACGCGGATGATGTCAGGGCCTTGTGACAGTCGCGTCTGGAGCCGTGCGCCGCGCGGCCGGAGCATGCGGAGAAACGAACCGGGAGGACTCGTGTACCGCTTCTTCGGCCGCATCCACGCTGCGCTTGCTGAACGCCCGCGGGCAGGGCACAGTCGAGTACGTCGCGCTGATCCTGCTCGTCGCGCTGGTCATGGCCGGCGTCGTCGCCGCGATGAAGGGCTTCCGCACCGACGAGGGCAAGGAGCTCGGCGACGTGATCATCGGGAAGATCAAGCAGGCCGTGCGCAAGGTGCAGTTCTGAGCGGGCGTGTGAACCAGGGGGTTAGGTCCCTTATGCCGGCTATGGCGGCACAAAAGACCAAGCCCCCTTTGCGATCACCCTTCAATGCCCGTCGTTGCAGGGCCGCTCCCGCGAACGGCGAAGGAGCGGCCCATGGCCGGCACACGTGAGGACGCTGCGCTGATCGTCGAGCTCGCGAAGTGGGGAGCGATGATCGAGCTGCCCGACGCGAGCAGGACGATCTTCTCGGACGACTTCGACGTGGGCACGGCGGACGCGCTCGACCAGCACGTGCAGACGGTCCTGGTCTTCCACGAGACGGTCGGGACGCTCGTGAAGAACGGGCTGCTCGACGGTGACCTGGTGCTGGACTGGCTCTGGGTGTCGGGCGCGTGGGACCGTGTCGGCCCCGCCGCCCTCGAGGCGCGCGAGCAGGCCGGCGTGCCGGAGCTGTGGGAGAACTTCGAGAGGCTGGCCGCGGCCCAGGAGTAGGCGTGCCGCTCGGCCTGCGACCATACGCGGCCGTGGCGGGACCCGACCGAGAGCTTCCCGTCGCCGTCTTCGACTCCGGGGTCGGCGGCCTGACCGTGCTGCACGAGTGCCTCGTGTCGCTTCCGCACGAGGACTTCCTCTACCTGGGCGACACCGCGCGCTTCCCGTACGGGGACCGCTCGCCGGAGGAGCTGCTCGCGCTTCTCGCGCGAGCTCGCCGGCATCCTGCTCGACCGCGGCGCGAAGCTGATCGTCGTGGCCTGCAACTCGGCGACCGCCGCCGCGCTGCCGGCGCTGCGCGCCGAGCTCGAGGGACGCGTGCCCGTCGTGGGCGTGGTCACGCCGGAGTCGAGGCTCGCGGCGGCGGCGACCACGAACGGCCGCGTCGGGCTGATCGCCACGCCCGCCACGGTCGGGAGCGGCGCCTACGCGCGCGCGCTCGCCGAGGTGGCGCCGGACGCCGAGCTTCACGCGGTGGCCTCAGCCGAGCTCGCTCCGCTGATCCAGGAGGGCGGCGAGATCGACGAGCGCGTCGTGGACTGCGTCGACGGGCTGTGCCGCCCGCTGCGCCAGGCGGGCGTCGACACCGTGATCCTCGGCTGCACGCACTACCCGCTCGTCAGGCCGGTGCTCCAGCGCGCGCTCGGCCGCGGCGTCTCGATCGTCACGTCGGGTGAGGCGATCGCCGTCGGAGGTGGACGCTCGCCTGCGCGAGGCGGGGGTGGCGCGCGACGAGGAGCGGCGCGGCCGCTACCGGTTCCTCGCCACGGGCGACCCGGAGGAGTTCCGCCGCCTCGGCACGCGCTTCCTCCAGCTGCCGATCGGCGAGGTCGGAGCCCGCGCTGCTCGGAGAGGAAGGCGGCGTGACCGGCGAGGCCCGCAACGACGGCCGCGCGCCGGGCGACCTCCGCCCGATCGCGATCACGCCCGGCTTCATGGGCACCGCCACCGGGTCGTGCCTGATGGAGGCCGGCGGCACGCGCGTGATCTGCACGGCGAGCGTGGACGAGGAGGTCCCGCGCTGGATGGCCGGGAAGGGCCGCGGCTGGGTCACCGCCGAGTACTCGATGCTCCCGGCCTCGACGGGCGAGCGGAAGCGCCGCGACGTCTCCAAGGGCCGCCCGGACGGCCGCACGGTCGAGATCCAGCGCCTGATCGGCCGCTCGCTGCGCGGGATCGTGGACTTCGAGGCGCTCGGCGAGCGCACCGTCTGGATCGACTGCGACGTGCTCGAGGCCGACGGCGGCACGCGCTGCGCGGCGATCACCGGTGGATACGTGGCGCTCGAGCTCGCGCTGCGCCGGGTGATGTCCGAGGGCAAGCTCGACAAGCTCCCGCTCACCCAGTCGGTCGCCGCGGTCTCGACCGGCATGGTCGACGGCCGCGCGCTGCTCGACCTCGACTACTCCGAGGACTCGACGCGCGGAGGTCGACGCGAACGTCGTGATGACCGGCGACGGCGGCCTCGTGGAGGTCCAGGCCACCGCGGAGCGGACCCCGCTCTCGCGCGCCTCGCTCGACGAGCTGCTCGCGCTCGCCGCCGACGGGATCGCGGAGCTGCGCACCGCCCAGGAGGAGGCGGTGGCGGCGGCAGCGGCCGGCTGAGCCGTGCGGCTCGTCCTCGCCACGCGGAACGACCACAAGCTGCGCGAGCTGTCCGAGCTCATGCGGCCGTACGAGCTCGACCCGCTGCCGGAGGACGTGACGCTCCCGCCCGAGACCGGCACGACCTTCGCCGACAACGCGCTCGGCAAGGCGCGCGCGGCGGCCGCGGCCGCCACCGGCCGGCCCGCCGTCGCCGACGACTCGGGCATCGAGGCCGCCGCGCTCGGCGGAGCGCCCGGGCGTGTGGTCGGCGCGCTTCGCCGGCGAGGACGCCACCGACGAGGAGAACCTCCAGAAGCTGCTGCGACGAGGTGCCCGCCGACGGCGACCGCCGCGTGGCCTACGTGTGCGCGCTCGCGTACGTGGAGCCGGGCGGGCGCGAGGAGGTCGTGCACGGGCGCTGCGAGGGCACGCTCGCGCACGAGCCGCGCGGCGACGGCGGCTTCGGCTACGACCCCGCCTTCGTCCCGGACGACTATCCGGGCGACGAGCGCACCATGGCCGAGCTGACCCGCGAGGAGAAGGACGCGATCAGCCACCGCGGGCGCGCGGCGCGCGCGCTCGTGATCGCGGCTGCTCCGGGCAGACGAGGCAGAGCGCCCGCCCGGCCCGCTGCGGTCGCTGCTGGGCGGGCTGGGCGAGCGCCGGCAGGGCGGGAATGGCGTCACCGAGCGATCCGCCGCGGAGGCCCGCGAGGACTTCCAGGCGCGGCAGCGGACCGCGACGCCTGAGCGTCGTCGCGGCGATCTTCCTCGTCGCGATCAAGCTCGCCACCGGCCTCGCGACCGGCTCGCTCGCCTTCCTCGCCGAGGCGGTCCACTCCGGCACCGACCTCGTGGCCGCCCTGCTCACCCTCTTCGCCGTGCGGGTCGCCGTCCGGCCTCCCGACCGCGAGCACCACTACGGGCACGGGAAGGCCGAGCACCTGGCCGCGCTCGGCGAGAGCGCGTTCCTCCTGCTCGTGTCGCTGTTCATCGCGTTCGAGTCGCTGCGGCGCCTGATCGACGGCGGCAGCGGCGACGAGATCGACGTCACGTGGTGGGCGCTGAGCGTGCTCGGCGCTCGTGATCGTCGTGGACGCCTCGCGCGCGATCGCGAGCTTCCGGGCCTCGCGCCGCTACGGCTCCGCCGCGCTCGCCGCCAACGCGCTCCACTTCAGCTCCGACCTCGCGGGCTCGGTGGCCGTGCTGGTGGGCCTCCTGCTCGTGCGCGCCGGCGAGCCCTCCGCGGACGCCGCCGCGGCGCTGTTCGTCGCGGTGCTCGTGGTGGTGGCCGCGGTGCGGCTCGCGAAGCGGTCGATCGACGTGCTGATGGACCGGAGCGGTCGCGGACGCCGACGACCGCATCCGCGCGGCGCTCGCGCAGAGCGAGGACGCAGGTCGAGCTGCGGCGCGTGCGGGTGCGCCATGCGGGCGGGCCGCCACTTCGTGGACCTCGTCGTCGGCGGTGCCGCTCGACAGCGGGCGTCGCTCAGGCGCACGCGGTCGCCGACCGGATCGAGGACGCGGTCGAGCGCGCGCTCGGCGGCGCCGACGTGGTCGTGCACGTGGAGCCGACCGAGGCCGAGGGCGGCGTCCGCGAGCGGGCGACGGCCGCGGCCGCCGCGATCCCCGAGGTCCGCGAGGTGCACAACGTGCGCGTGATGCGGCTCCCGGACGGCTACGAGCTCTCGCTCCACGTGAAGCTGCCGCGCGAGCTGTCGCTCGACGAGGCCCACGGCGCGGTCGAGCGCCTCGAGGAGCGGGTGCGGGCCGAGGTGCCGGAGCTGCGGATCGTGCACACGCACATCGAGCCGCTCGCCGCGCACCGACTGGGCGAGCGCGCCGACGAGCGACGACACCGCCGTGGAGCGCGAGGCGATCGAGTCGGCCGTGCGGCGCTTCACCGGGGCGGCGCCGCTCCGCGTGACGTTCCGCGACGGCGAGCAGGGCCGCGTCGCGCTCGTGACGGTGACGCCTGCCGGGCGACGCAGCCGCTGCCCTCGGCCCACCAGGCACGCGGGCGCGATCGAGGAGGCGGTGCGCGAGCGCTGCCCCGAGCCTGGCCGACGTGATCGTGCACACCGAGCCGGCCGGCGCCGCCTCTGCCTAGAGCAGGTTCACGGCGGCCGACGCGCCGACGGCGAGCAGCACGCCGGAGTAGCCGAAGTAGCCCTCCAGGAGTAGCAGGAGGGCGGCGATCAGGCAGATCCCGACCGTCACGAGCCACGAGATTCGAGCGAGGGGCACGTGGCTATTCTGACCAGGATGGCCGACACGCTCACTCCTGAGCGCGCCGCGGAGCGTCTCTGCGAGCTGTCGGCCGACGTTCGCGCGGCGGTGCTGCTCGACGCCGCGGGCGGCGCTCGCGGCGGCCAGCGAGGACGACCGGGACCGGGCGCGGGAGCTCGGCGAGCTCGCCCGCCGGCTGTTCGAGGAGGTGGACCGCGCCACGCGCGACTGGGACACGGAGCCGCCCGAGCAGGTGGAGGTGCAGGTGCCGGGCGGCGCGGTGTTCGCCTCGCGCACGCCGCGCTGGACGCTCGCGGCCGTGGCGAAGCGGGGCGCGCTCGCGTCGCTGATGCTCTACGACCTGCGCGCGGTGCTCGGCGAGCTCGAGGGCGGCGCCGCAGATCAGGCGCTCGGTCTCCGTCGAGGAGCGCGGCTCCGGCCCGGCCACCGAGGAGCACGCTGGCGGAGGAGCTGCCGATGCCCGAGCTGGGCGCCGAGGGCCCCGCCGCCGATCCGGAGCGGCCGTGAAGGAGAAGCGAAAGGGCCCGCTGTCGCGCGCCGCGGGGATCGCCGAGGGGATCGGCGCGACGGTCCGCCGGATGCAGCGCGAGCGCGAGCCGCGCGTGCTCGTGTACGACCCCGCCGGGTACGCGCGGCTGGTGCAGCCGGAGGCGCGCGGCCACGCCCGGATCATGGAGATCGCCGAGGAGATGGTCGGGTCGCTCGAGGCCGGCGAATGACGCTCGTCGACCCCGCCCTGGCGGCGCGCGTGCTCGAGCGGGCGCTCGCGCGCGGCGGCGACATGGCGGAGCTGTACGCCGAGTCGCGCCGCGGCTTCGCGCTGTCGCTCGACGACGGCCGCGTGGAGCGCCCCCAGAGCGGCCGCGAGCGCGGCGCCTGCGTGCGCGTGGTCCAGGGCGACTCGACCTACTACGGGCACGTGGACGGGCTGGCCGAGGAGGACCTCCTGCGCGTGGCGGGCTCCGTGTCCGAGGCCGTGCGCGGCGACGCGCGCCGGCCCGCCGCCCTCAGCGCGGCCGAGCCGGGCGCCCGCCACCGGGTGGCCACGCCGCCCGAGGACGTGGAGGCCGCCCGCAAGGCCGACCTCCTGCGCGCGTGCGACGAGCGCGCTCGCGCCGCCGGGGCGGAGGTGGCGCAGGCGCGCGTCGGCTACGCCGAGTCGCACCGGCAGGTGGAGGTCTTCGGCTCCGACGGGCGCGCGGCCGCCGACGACCGCACCCGGATCCGCCTGAGCGCCCAGGTGGTCGCGCGCCGCGACGGCCGGGTCGAGACCGGCAGCGACACGCGCGGCGGCCACGCCGGCTGGGAGCTGCTCGAGGACGACCCGGAGCGGGTGGCCGTCGGAGGCCGCCCGCCGCGCGCTGACCCTGCTCGACGCGGTGGACGCCCCGACCGGGCGGCTGCCGGTCGTGGTGGGGAACGGCTTCGGAGGCGTGCTGCTCCACGAGGCGGTCGGCCACGGGCTCGAGGCCGACGCGATCCAGAAGGACGCGAGCGTCTACGCGGGCCGGCTCGGCGAGCAGGTGGCCGACCCGTTCGTGACCGCGTACGACGACGGCAGCCGCCCGAACGCCTGGGGAAGCGAGGGCGTGGACGACGAGGGCACGCCCACCCGGCGCACGACCGTGATCGAGGACGGCCGGCTCACCTCCTACCTCTACGACCTGCTCCGCGCGCGCAAGGACGGCGTCGAGTCGACCGGCAACGGCCGCCGCGAGTCGTTCCGGCACCTGCCGGTGCCGCGGATGACGAACACGTTCTTCGCCCCCGGCGACGCCACGCCCGAGGACCTGATCGGCGGAGTCGAGCGCGGCCTGTACGCGGTCTCGTTCGGCGGCGGCCAGGTGGAGCCCGCCACCGGCGACTTCGTCTTCGGCGTGTCCGAGGGCTACCTGATCGAGAACGGCGAGGTGACCGCGCCGGTGCGCGGCGCGACGCTCGTGGGCAACGGGCTCGAGGCGCTGCGCGCGATCGACGGGATCGCCGGCGACCTCGAGATCGCGACCGGCTACTGCGGCAAGGGCGGCCAGACGGTCCCGGCGGGCGTCGGACAGCCGCACGTGCGGATCCGCGAGCTCACCGTGGGCGGCACGGCGTGAGGCTCGAGGACGCCGCCGCGCCGCGCCGTCGAGGCGGCGCTCGCCGCCGGGGCCACCGACGCCGACGCGTGGGCGGAGGAGTCCACCAGCCGGCGCGTGCGCGTGTACGCCGGCGAGGTCGAGAGCCTCAGCGACGCGGGCGGGCGCGGCATCGGCGTGCGCGCCTTCGCGGGCGCCCGGGCGGGCTACGCCTACGGCACGGACCTCTCGGAGGAGGGCGTCGCCGACCTCGCCGCGCCGCGCGCGAGGCCGCCGAGCTGGCCGACGAGGACGAGCACGAGGGCCTCCCCGAGGAGTCCGGGACCTCGGAGGTGGACGGGCTGGCCTCGGAGGAGTTCGCGGGCTGGTCGACCGAGCGCGTGGTCGAGCTCGCCCTCGACGTGGACGCGGCCGCGCGCTCCCGCGAGGGCGTCACGCAGGTCGAGAACTCGGTCTACTCGGACGCGGTCGGCTCGGTCGCGCTCGCGAACTCGCGCGGCTTCGCGTCCTCCTACTCCGCCACGCAGGCCTGGGCGTACTCCTCGGCATTCGCGGGCGAGGGCGCGGACCTGATGACCGGGCTCGGCGTAGGCATGGGCCGCGACCCCGGCGCGCTCGATCCCGAGGCCATCGGCGCCGAGGCGGCCGACCGCGCGCTCGCGCTAGTCGGCGCGCGCCAGCCCGAGAGCCGCCGCTCGCCCGTCGTGCTCGACGCCTTCGTCGCGGCGTCGTTCATCGGCTTCATCGGCGCGATGCTGTCCGCGGACGCCGTCCAGCGCGGGCGCTCGCTGTTCGCGGGCCGCGAGGGAGACGAGGTGGCGGACCCGGCGCTTCGGCTCGCGGACGACGGCACCGACCCGGACGGGCCCTCGAGCGCGCCGTTCGACGGCGAGGGCGTGCCCACCCGCCGCAACGAGCTGATCGACGGCGGCCGCCTGCTCGGCTTCCTCTACGACTCCCGCACCGCCCGGCGCGCCGGGCGAGCCACCACCGGCAACGCGAGCCGCGGCTCGTACCGGACTCCGCCCGGGGTGGGCACCACGAACCTGGTGGTCGAGGCCGGCGAGCGGCGACCTCGCCGGCCTGGTCGCCGAGGCGGGCGACGGGCTGTACGTGACCGACGTCGCGGGACTCCACTCCGGGGTGAATCCCGTCTCGGGGACCTTCTCCGTGGGGGCCTCCGGGACGGCTCATCGAAGACGGCGAGCTGGGCGCTCCGGTGCGGGAGCTGACCATCGCCAGCGACCTCGTCTCGATGCTCCGATCGGTGCGCTCCGTGGGGTCCGAGGCCCGCTGGGTGCCGTTCGGGGGCAGTGTCAAGACGGCCCCCGTGCTGGTCGGGGAAATGGCGATTTCCGGGTCCTGAAGCCGGTTTTGGCGCTCTGAGAACCGGAAAGGCTCGCAATGAGCGCGGTAATTCCGCTCCTGGAGCGGAATTCTCGCCACTTTCGTCCGGGTGCGTTGTTACGTTGCGCCCGGTCAGTTGCCCCCGGCAAGGAGGAAAGTCATGACCAAGAACGAGTTCGTCGACCAGGTCGCGGACAGAAGTGGGCTTGGGAAGGGCGAGGCCAGCAAGGCCGTAGACGCCGTTCTGGAGTCGCTTCAGGAAGTGCTGTCCCGCGGTGGCGAGGTGAACTTCACCGGATTCGGGAAGTTCTCCGTGGCCGACCGCAGCGCCCGCCAGGGTGTCAACCCGCAGACCGGCGAGAAGATCCAGATCGCCGCGAGCAGGGTGCCCCGGTTCAGCGCAGGATCCGCGCTGAAGAGCGCGGTCAAGAGCGGCGCGTAGCCCGCACGGACGCACGCCCTACCGGCGTCAGAGTCCTTGACTGCCGGGGGCTCTAGCTCGCCGCATTTCGCCGACCGGCTCGCGGCGCTCGTGGAGGAGCGCCGCAGTCGCGTCGTGCTCGGGCTCGATCCCGATCCCGCGGCCCTGTGGCCGGAGGCGGTCGCGCACGTCGCGGGGACGGGCGAGCCGGACGACCGCTCCTCGAGGTTCGCCCGGGCCCACACGGCCGAGGCGGTCACCGCGCATTGCCGCGCCGCGATCGTCGCGGCGGGGCCGGCATGCGTGGCGGTCAAGCCGCAGCTCGCCTGCTTCGAGCGCCTCGGGGCGCCCGGCTGGGAGGCGCTCGAGCAGACGGTCGCGATCGCGCGCGACCACGGCCTGCTCGTCCTGGCCGACGGAAAGCGCGGCGACGTGCCCGTCACCGCGAGCGCCTACGCCCAGGCGCTCGTGGGGGAGACGCCGGGCCCGTTCGGCCCGGTCGCCGGCCTGGGCGCCGACGCGTTCACCGCGAACCCGCTGCTCGGGCGCGACGCGCTCGAGCCGCTGGCCGAGGCCGCCGTGTCGGCCGGCGCCGGCTGCTTCGTGCTCGTGCGCACCTCGAACCCGGGTGCGGCCGAGTTGCAGGACGAGGGCGACCCGCCGTTCCACGAGCGGCTCGCGCGCCTTGTCCACGAGCTCGGCGAGAGC
The DNA here is from genome assembly GCA_963741455.1 of uncultured Thermoleophilaceae bacterium. Classification (GTDB taxonomy): domain Bacteria; phylum Actinomycetota; class Thermoleophilia; order Solirubrobacterales; family Thermoleophilaceae; genus JACVRW01. The sequence continues at coordinate 99,522 of CAVUIF010000008.1, read as the reverse complement.
CGCCGCGGCGCCTGCGGGCTGTCCGCGATCGGCGCCGTGACCGGCGCCACGCGCCCGGACCACCTGCGCCGCCTGCGCGAGCTGATGCCGCACGCGATCTTCCTGCTCCCCGGCGTGGGCGCGCAGGGAGGGAAGGTCGAGGACCTCGGCGCCGCCTTCGCACCCCACCCGGCAGCCGGCCTCGTGACCGCGTCCCGCTCGATCGTGAACGCGCACGCCGAGCGCGGCGGCGACCCGGCGGCGGCGGCGGCCGGCGCCGCCGAGGAGCTCCGCGCCGCCGCCTGGGACCTCTAGCCCGGACCGGGCGGTTCCGCCCAGCGGAACCGAACTGCCCGTTTCGCTCGTATCCTCAAGGGGGCGGCGGGAATGCACACTCAGGGACGACCAAGCATCGCGCGCCTGGTGGCGCTACTGGCTCTGATTGCGTGCGCAGTGGCCGTGATGGCGCTCGTCCTCGGCTCGGGCGTCGATGGGCGACGACGGCGACACGGAGACCGCCGGCGGCGACCTGCCGGCCGCCACCGAGAGCCAGACCGCGCCGGATCGCCCGCAGCGGCGCACCCCGGCCACCTACACCATCAAGGCCAATGACACGCTGAGCGGCATCGCCGAGCAGAACGGCACGACGGTCGAGCGGCTCCAGGAGCTGAACCCCGAGCTCGACCCGCAGGGCCTCGTAGCCGGTCAGAAGATCAAGCTGCGCGAGTGACCTCACGCCGCATGCTCACCGCGGCGGCCGTCGTGCTGGCGGCCGTGGCCCCCGCGTCCGCCCATGCGCAGGCGGGCGCCGCCGACCGTGCCCACGGCGGAGTCGGCGATCCTGATCGACGGGCGCGACGGCACGGTGATGTTCGCCAAGCGCCCCGACGCGCAGCGCTCGATCGCCAGCACCACGAAGCTGATGACGGCGCTGCTCGCGCTCGAGAGCGCCGATCCGGACGAGGTCTTCACCGCGCCGGCCTACAGCGCGGCCCCGGCGGAGTCGCGGATCAACCTGCGCGAGGGCGAGCAGATGACCGTCGAGGACCTGCTCGAGGCGCTCCTGCTCGAGAGCGCGAACGACGCGGCGGCGGCGCTCGCGGAGAACATCTCGGGCTCGCGCGACGCGTTCGTCGAGGAGATGAACGAGCGCGCCGAGGAGCTGGAGCTCGACAACACGAGCTACGCGAACCCGATCGGGCTCGACGAGGCCGGCAACCACTCGACCGCCCGCGACCTGGCCACGCTCACCCGCGGCCTGCTGCAGGACCCGCGTGTTCGCGCGGATCGTCGACATGCCCGCGGCGGAGCTCGAGTCGGGCATCAGGCCGCGCGTGATCGCCAACCGCAACGACCTCGTGGCCGAGTACCCGTGGGTGAGCGGCGTCAAGACGGGCTACACGCTGAACGCGGGGAACGTGCTGGTGGGCTCCGCCGAGGGGCGCGGCGGCGCGCGGGTGATCTCAGTGGTGCTCGGCGAGCCGACCGAGGCCGCCCGCGACGCCGAGACGCTCGAGCTGCTCAGGTGGGGGCTCGACCGGTTCAGCCGCGTGCGCGTGCTCGACTCCGGCCGCGCGCTCGCCCGCGCGGACATCGAGTACCGCGACGAGACCGCCCGGCTGGTGCCGCGCCGCGGCGTGGCCCTCACGCTGCGCGACGGCCAGCGCGCTCCGCCGGCGCGTGAACGCCCCCGAGGAGGTCGAGGGACCGCTCGCGAAGGGCGAGCGGGTGGGCTCCGTCACCGTGCTCGTCGACGGGCGCCCGATCCGGCGCGTGGCGCTGGTTACCGCGGCCGAGGTGCCCGGGGCGGGGACACTGCGTGTGCTCCTGTCGGAGCTGGGCGTCCCCTTGACCTTGCTCATCGCCCTCGCCATCCTCGCTGCCGCCGTGCTGCTAATCCTCCGCAGGCGTATTCGCATACGGATCGTCAAATGATCATCACCGTCACCCTCAACGCCGCCATCGACAAGACGCTCGCCGTGCCGAACTTCCGGCTCGGCCAGCGCCACCGTGCCGTCGAGCAGACGGCGATGGCCGGCGGCAAGGGCGTGAACGTGGCGCGCGCGCTGCGGGCGCTCGGCCAGCCGGTGATCGCGACCGGCGTGGCGGGCGGCCCGACCGGCACGCGCATCGTCGAGCACCTCACCGAGGAGGGCATCCTCAACGACTTCGTCCGCATCCGCGAGGAGTCGCGCACCTCGACCGCCGTGGTGGACCCCACGAGCGGCGAGCAGACCGAGATCAACGAGCACGGCCCGCACGTGACCGAGGCCGAGCTCGAGCTGTTCGTCGACAAGCTGCTCTACCTGGCGAAGGGCGCGGCCGTCTGCATCGTGTCGGGCAGCCTGCCGCGCGGCGTCGACAGCGGCCTCTACGGGCGCCTGATCGAGGAGATGAAGCGCCTGAACGTGCTCACGGTCCTCGACTCGGAGGGCGAGCCGATGAGCCTCGCGACCCGCAAGGGCCCGGACGTCGTCACCCCGAACGAGCTCGAGGCCGAGGGGCTCGTGGGGCACGAGTTCTCCGACGAGGACGACCGCCGCACGTCGGTCGGCGAGATGGTCGAGCTGGGCGCGCGCGAGGCGATCATGACCATGCCCGACGGCTGCCTGGCCATGCTGCTGGACGGTGGCGAGCGGCGCCTCTACCGCGCGACGCTCGAGCCGCTCGACGCGGTCTCGTCGGTCGGCTCGGGCGACGCGTTCCTGGCCGGCTTCGTGGCGGCCCGCTACGGCGAGCCGCGACGTGGACGACTGCCTCCGCTTCGCGGTCGCCTGCGGGGCCGAGTCGACGCAGCATTTCGGCGCCGGAGTGCTCGAGCAGCGCGAGGTCGAGCGGCTCGCTCCCGAGGTGCGCGTGGAGCAGCTCGAGACGCCTGTATTGACGGTCGGTTGAGGTTGGTACGCTCGCGGTTCGTCCGCCAGCGAACCTAGGATCCTCCAATGGAAGTTGAGATCGGCCGCGGCAAGAAGGGCCGCCGCGCATACGGCTTCGATGACATCGCGATCGTGCCCTCCAGGCGCACGAGGGACCCCGATGACATCGACATCACCTCGATGGTCGGCCCCTACCGGCTGGAGCTGCCACTGCTCGCGTCGGCGATGGACGGCGTGGTCTCGCCCGAGACCGCGGGGATCCTCGGCAAGCTCGGCGGCCTCGGCGTGCTCAACCTCGAGGGGATCTGGACCCGCTACGAGGACGCGGACGAGCAGCTCGAGATCATCGCTCAGCAGCCGAAGGAGCTCGCCACCACCGAGATGCAGCGGATCTACGCCGAGCCGATCAAGGAGGAGCTGATCGGGCAGCGCATCCGCGAGATCAAGGACCAGGGCGTGGTGGCGGCCGCGTCGCTCACGCCGCAGCGCGTGCGCAGGTACTACGAGACCGCGCTCGAGGCCGGCCTCGACGTCCTCGTGATCCAGGGCACCGTCGTGTCCGCGGAGCACGTGTCCGCGAACAGCGAGCCGCTCAACCTCAAGGAGTTCATCCGCGAGATGCCGGTGCCGGTGATCGTCGGCGGCTGCGCCTCGTACGCCACCGGGCTGCACCTGATGCGCACCGGGGCGGAGGCCGTGCTGGTGGGCGTCGGACCGGGCGCCGCGTGCACCACGCGCGGCGTGCTCGGCATCGGCGTGCCGCAGGCCACCGCGATCGCCGACGTGGCGGCGGCCCGCTCGCAGCACATGCTCGAGACCGGCGAGTACGTGAAGGTGATCGCCGACGGCGGCATGCGGAACGGCGGCGACGTCTCCAAGGCGTTCGCCTGCGGAGCCGACGCCGTGATGATCGGCTCGCCGCTCGCGCGTGCCTACGAGGCGCCCGGCCGCGGCTACCACTGGGGCATGGCCACCTTCCACCCGTCGCTCCCGCGCGGCGCGCGCGTGAAGACCACCCAGAACGGCACGCTCGAGCAGATCCTGCTCGGCCCGGCCCACGAGAACGACGGCACCTTCAACCTGATGGGCAGCCTGCGGACCTCGATGGCCACCTGCGGCTACGAGGACATCCCGGCCTTCCACAAGGCCGAGGTGATGGTCGCCCCGGCGCTCCAGTCGGAGGGCAAGCAGCTCCAGCAGGAGCAGGGGATCGGCATGGGCGCGACCGCCGCGGCCGTGCCGCACCCCGAGTCGAACGGCGTATCCACCCCCGACCACGCCCTGGTCGGGGAGTGAGCACGCAGCAGGCGACTCGAGAGGCGGCCGCCGAGCCGCGCCCTGCGGCGACTGACGAGGTGCTCGTCCTCGACTTCGGAGGGCAGTACTCGCAGCTGATCGCCCGGCGCGTGCGCGAGTGCGGCGTGTTCGCCGAGCTGCTCCCGCACCACATTCCGCTCGAGGACGTCGAGCGCCGCCGCCCCAAGGCGCTGATCCTGTCGGGCGGCCCGGCCTCGGTGTACGCCGAGGGCGCGCCGAAGCTGCGCAAGGAGCTGCTCGAGCTCGGCATTCCGGTGCTCGGCATCTGTTACGGGATGCAGGCGATGGTGCTCGAGCTGGGCGGCCGGGTCGAGGGCGCCGAGGTGGGCGAGTTCGGGCGCTCGCGGCTCACGGTGGCGTCGCACGGGCGGCTGCTCGCCGAGACGCCGGAGGAGCAGTCCTGCTGGATGTCGCACCGCGACACGGTGTTCGAGGCGCCGGCGGGGTTCTCCGCGCTGGCCTCCTCGACCGAGTCTCCGGTGGCGGCGATCGAGGACACAGACCGCGGGCTGTACGGGATCCAGTTCCACCCCGAGGTCGTGCACACGCCGTACGGCACCACGATCCTCGAGACCTTCCTGCGCGACATCGCCGGCTGCGACATGTCGTGGAGCGCGGCGTCGGTGATCGACGAGCAGGTGGCGCGCATCCGCGAGCAGGTGGGCGACGGCAAGGTGATCTGCGGGCTGTCGGGCGGGGTCGACTCGTCGGTGGCGGCGCTCCTGACCTACAAGGCGGTGGGCGACCAGCTCACGTGCGTGTTCGTGGACCACGGGCTGATGCGGAAGAACGAGGGCAACCAGGTGGTGGCCGCCTTCCGCGACCAGTTCAAGGTGCCGCTGATCGCGGTGGACGCCGAGGAGCGCTTCCTCGACCGGCTCGCCGGCGTGACCGAGCCCGAGCAGAAGCGCAAGATCATCGGCGACGAGTTCATCCGCGTCTTCGAGCGCGCAGGCGGAGAAGCTCGACAACCCGAAGCTACCTGGTGCAGGGCACGCTCTACTCGGACGTGATCGAGTCGGGCGGCGGCACCGGCGCGGCGACGATCAAGTCGCACCACAACGTGGGCGGGCTGCCCGGAGGACCTCGAGTTCGAGCTCGTGGAGCCGCTGCGAATGCTCTTCAAGGACGAGGTCCGCCAGGTGGGCGCCGAGCTCGGGATGTAGCGACCGGCTCGTGTGGCGCCAGCCCTTCCCGGGGCCCGGCCTGGCGATCCGGGTGGTGAGCGGCGAGGTCACGAAGGAGCGCCTCGAGATCCTGCGCGACGCCGACGCGATCCTCCAGGACGAGATCCGCACCGCCGGCCTGTACCGCGAGCTGTGGCAGTCCTTCTGCGTGCTGCCGGCCGACCTGCGCTCGGTGGGCGTCCAGGGCGACGAGCGCACCTACGGCTACGTCGTCGTGATCCGCGCGGTCACGAGCGACGACGCGATGACCGCCGACTGGGCCCGCCTGCCGTACGACCTGCTCGAGAAGGTCGCCTCGCGAATGATCAACGAGATCGCGCAGGTGAACCGGGTGACGCTCGACATCACGTCGAAGCCGCCCGGCACGATCGAGTGGGAGTAGCCGGCTAGGTAACTACGGGTTCGAGGTGATGATGCCGGCGATCGTCGACTACTTCGACTAGAGGCCCTCGGGCTGCGTCCGCCCCTCGCCGTAGTCGGGAATCTGCTGGACCGCCCAGCCGTTCCCGTCGGGATCGCTGAAGAAGACGAACCTGCCCCAGGGGAAGTCCTGGACCTCGGAGACCTCGAGGCCTCGCCCCACGAGCTCGTCCCTCGCAGCCTCGATGTCGTCCACGACGAGCTGAAGCCCCTGGAGCGAGCCCGGCTCCATCTCGGTGATGCCCTCACCGAGAGAGACCGAGCAGTTTGAACCCGGCGGGGTCAGCTGTACGAAGCGCAGTCCTTCCCGGACCGTCACGTCGTTATCCACGTTGAAGCCGGCCCGCTCTGCGTAGAACGCCTTCGCCCGATCGACGTCGGATACGGGCACCGGGATCAGCTCGAGCTTGAAATCCATGCGGCGGGGCAGTCTATCCGGGCCGCCCGCTCACAGACGTGTTAGAAGCCATTCGAGCGGGAACGGCGGTTGTGCCAGCGGGCGCACCGCCAGGCGCATGAGCATCAGCGGGTTGTCGTCGCCGGCGATCCGGTTTCCGTGAAGGGTGTCGCAGCCGGTGCAGCGGTGGACCAGCGCCCACTCCCCGTCCGCGCGGGCGTGCACGGCGATCGGCTCCATGGGCGCGCCGCAGCCGGCGGCGCGATCGCCGGGAACGCGATCGTCGAGATGCCTGCTCCACAGGCAGTTGGGGCAATGATTTCGGTGCTGGGTGCCCGGCGCGTCGACGGACACGTCGAGCCGGCAATTGCGGCAGCGGAACGAGTCCGGACCTCCGCGCCGGTCACGGGCGCGCTGGTCGCGCGACAAGGGGTGACCTCCGAAGAGTGGGCTACAGGGCGGTGCTGTGTTCCGAGCCGGCAATCATTGAGTCACCCCGTGCGACCGGGTGTGGACAGAGTACGCCCGCGCCCGGCCGGCCGCAAGCCGCGGGCTCACCCATGCAGGCTGGGCCGGTAGATGAGCTCCTGGATGTTGCCGTCCAGCGTCCGGCTTTCGATCAGCTCGAGATCGAAGTCGGCCGCATCCTGGAAGATCGGGTCCAGTCCGGTCTGACCGGTGATCACGGGGAAGAGCGTCACCTGCACGCGGTCGACCAGGCCGGCGGCCATCAGCGCCCGGTTCATGGACAGGCTGCCGTGCGAGCGCAACGGAACCTCGGACTCCTCCTTGAGCCGGGCGACGACGTCGACGGCGTCACCGCTCACCAGGGTCGCGTCGGGCCAGTCGAGTGGTCCTTCCAGCGTCGTCGACACCACCGTTGCCGGCAGGTTCACCATCCGGGTGACCCATGGGTCACGCACCTCGGACTCCTCGGTGCTCGAGGCCAGCATCCGCGCGAATGCCCGATACGTGTTGGCCCCGAAGACCATCCGCTGCTCCGCGCTGTACACGGCAAGGCGGTGGTCGAGCAACTCAGGGCCCTGCTTTCCCCAGTAGCCGGCCCATGGGGCGCTGGCGGCACCGTAGCCGTCGAGGCTGGAAAAGACGTCAAATGTGTAGGAAGCGGTCATGGTCACCTTCCGCGGAACTCGAAGTGCATTGGGTCGGGCACCGTGGGGAAGTCTCCTCCCCAGGAGAAGCCTTGGCGCTCCATTGCCCGGACGAGGCGCGGATCCTGGTCCGACTCGCCGCCGAACGGGTTCGATGCCGCGTTGAGGTCGACCGCGAGGCCCCACGCGTGCAGGGACAGCGTTCCGCTCGGCTGGATCCGGCGCGGCGCGTAGCAGCCGGCGTACTCCGCCGGGTCCACGAGGTGGCCGAGACCGCGGCCCCGGAGCTCCCCCATCGCGGATCTCAGCGAAGAGATCATGCGGCGGTGGCAGGTCACGTCGCCGAGCAGGGGCACCCGGCGGGTGACGATGTGACGGCGGAGAAAGCCGGGGTCGAGCGTGACCCAGTCTTCGCCGTAGGGAAGCCCAACCGCCGGCTCGCCGAAGCGCGCCTTCAGCTCTGCGGGTCGCGCAGGACCATCCTGAGCCGGGCCGGCGTCGTCGCCCTGAAGCAGCAGGCGTGCCCGGGTTGGCTCGCCGTCGGTGGCGACCCGCTCGAGCCTCCGCTCGCCGAGGTCGGACGCGGGCCGGAGCAGCGCCAGGACGTTCCGCGGACGTGCCTGCACACGCGGGTCGCCCAGGTGCGCGAGCAGCTCCGCCGATTGGGCGACCTCGTCCGATACGACCCCGCGAACTCTCAGCCGGCGGCCTCCGGCGAGCACGAGCCTCGCGCCCGCGCCGACTCTCCGCAGCCGCGCAGCCGTCTCGGAGAGGAGCACCTCGCCCCGCCGTAGGCGTGCCACCGGGCCGCGCTCGGCCTCGGGGAGCGCCGCCGCCCAGGCGCGCGGCTCGACCGCGGCGACGTCGAGCGCGAGCGCGAACCCCTCGGGCGCCCGCTGCACGAGCCGGCCGCGGCGGGCGCGGACCTCCGTTACGAGCCCCGTGCCCCGGCCGACGAGCGCCGTCCGGCGTACGCCCCCCAGCCGGGAAAGGCGGCGCGCCGCGGCCCGCAGATCGTCGGGCCCCCGCACGAGCGCGGCGCGCGGCGGCTGAGCCGCCGCGACTCGGGGCTCCGGCGCGGGTGGCGCCGCGCTGCGGCCGCCCGGTGATGCTCCATCATCGCCCTGCGCGGCGAGGGCGATCGCCACGAGTGCGAGGACGACCAGCGCCGGCAGCCCGAAGCGCAGCATGCGCCGGAGTGTGGCTGAGCGCGGCTCCTACCCGCTGCGGCGCTTGAAGACCAGCACGTGCCCGTCCTTCTCGCGGTGCAGGTTCTGGTCGCGGAAGACGGTTGCCAGCTCGAAGCCGTCCGCGCCCAGGCGGTTCAGCTCGGCTTCGAACTCCGGGCGATCCAGCTCGTCGCTCTTGCGGCCCATGAAGCCGTGGGTGATCACGGTGGTCGTGTAGTCCCAGGTGGTCATGGGGCGACCCTAGCCCCTTCCCCCGGCCTCGCCGACGGGTTAGGGTCGGCGAAACGTCGGAAGGGCCGCACTTGTCTGATGCGAACGGCAACGGCAAGGCATGGTGGACGACTCTCCCCGCCCTCCTGGGCGCGCTCGCGGCTCTCATAACGGCCGGCGTTGGTGCCGCCGCTCTGTTCGCGGATGACGACAACGGCGGCAATGGCCCAACCACGCCGGTTCCCGTCGTGGACACGAGTGGAGACGGGCCCACGACGCAGGAGTGGTCGCGCGAGGCGACCGACGTGTGCGAGCGCTTCCGTGACGAGTTCACCTCGCTCGGAGCTCCGGACCCGAACGATCCCGTGGCGACGGCCAACCTCCTGGACCAGGCCACCGCCGCGGCGGACCGCGCCAGCGAAGACCTCGGGGACATCCCGCCGCCGCCTGAGTGGGAGAACGACATCGGAGAGCTCGTCTCCGTGCTCGACCAGGAGGTGCTCGCGTACAGGAACGCGGCGACGGCGATCCGCAATCTCGATCAGGTGACCTTCCAGCAGGTCTACGCGGAGGCCCAGCGCCTGGGCGAGCGAGAGAACGCGCTCTGGGCGAAGCTCGACGTGCGCGGCTGCCTGGGCTAGCCCGCCGGCCGCTCGAAGCGATCGGGGTCGAAGGGGGAGAGGTCGAGCGCCGGCGTCTCGCCCGTGATCGCCTGGGCGAGCAGCCGGCCGGTGATCGGACCGAGCATCACCCCAGCTCCCTCGTGGCCGGTCCCTACCCACAGGCCGGGGGCCACCCGGGACGGGCCGACCGCCGGCAGGCCGTCCGGGAGCCACGGGCGGAAGCCGACCCAGGTGGAGTCAATCTCCAGCTCAGCCACCTCGGGCACCAGCCTCGCGGCGCGCTCCCGGACCTCGCGGGCGAGGTCGTGGTCGACGCTTGGATCGAAGCCGCAGCGCTCGCGGGTCGAGCCGACGACCACGTGGCCGTCCCAGGTCGTCTCGGCCACGGTTGAGATCTGGCGGCCCGCGGCGCTGCTCGTGACCGAGGCGAGGTAGGAGCCGTCCACGACCTTCCGGCGGAGGAAGCCCGGGTCGGGGCGGGGGAGACGGAGGCGGGTCAGCTGGCCCTTCCGCGGCTCGACGGGAAGCGTCAGGCCCGCGGTCGCGGCCAGCGGCGCCGACCACGGGCCGGCCGCCAGCACCACGGCGCGGGCGGGGAGGAGGTCGCCGATCGACTCGACCTCGCTGTTCGTGCGGATCTCGGCGCCGTGGTCGGCGCACCAGGCCGCCAGCCCGCGCGCGATCGCCCTCGGGTCGCACTGAAGGTCCTCCGGCACGAACAGCGCGCCGCGAATCGCCCCGGTCAGGTTCGGCTCCAGCTCGAGCACCTCGTCCGGGCCGAGCAGCGAGGCGTTCACGCCCGCCGCGCGCAGCCGCTCGGCGCGCTCCGGCTCGGGCGCCCAGGTCTCCTCCTCCGGATGCACGATCAGCGCGCCCTTGCGCCGGATGCGCGCGGCGTCGCCCACCACCTCCTCGAGCTCGTCGAAGAGCGGCATGCCCGCCACGGCCAGGTCCAGCTCGGGGCCGGCGTCCTTGTCGGACAGCAGCGCGTTGCCCTCGCCCAGGCCGGTGGTGCCGCCGCTCACCTCGCCGCGGTCCACCAGCGTCACGGCCACGCCGCGCTTCGTCAGCTCGTAGGCCGTCGCGCAGCCAACGATGCCGGCGCCGACGATTACGACGTCGGGGCTTCGGCTCACGCCAGGCGGAAGCCGGCTGGGAAGGGGTCGGTCGGGTCGAGCAGGTACTGGCCGATGCCGGTGATCCAGGCGCGGCCGGTGATCTCGGGCACGATCGCGGGTCGCCCGGCGACGGTGGTCTCCTCGACAGCCCGCCCGGTGAAGCGGGTGCCGATCACCGACTCGTTCACGAAGTCCTCGCCGGTCTTCAGCTCCCCGAGCGCGTGGAGCTGGGCGATTCGCGCCGACGTGCCGGTGCCGCATGGCGACCGGTCGAGCCAGCCGGGGTGGATCGAGGTGGCGGCCCTCGCGTCCGCGCCGTCGGTCCCCGGCTCGTGGAAGACGACGTGCCGGCAGCCCTGGATCCGCTCGTCCTCGGGGTGGACCGGGGGCGCCGAGGCGTTGATCGCGCCCATGATCGCCAGCCCGCTCTCGATCAGCGCCTGCGCCTCCTCGGGCTCGGCGCGCAGGCCCACGCTCGCCGCGTCCACGAGTGCGTAGAAGTTGCCACCGAACGCCATGTCGTAGGTGACCGGCCCGAGACCGGGCGCCTGCACCACCGCCGCGGTCTCGTGCAGGAACGACGGCACGTTCCGCAGCGACACCGCGGTCGCTCGCCCGTCCTCCACCTGCACCCGCACCTCCACGAGCCCGGCGGGCGTGTCGAGGCGGATCGTCGTCTCCGGCTCCTCCACCTCGACCATCCCGGTCTCGACGAGCACGGTCGCCACCCCGATCGTCCCGTGCCCGCACATCGGCAGGCAGCCCGACACCTCGATGTAGAGCACGCCCCAGTCCGCGTCCGGGCGCGTCGGAGGCTGGAGGATCGCGCCCGACATCGCGCCGTGGCCGCGCGGCTCCTGCATGAGCAGCAGGCGCAGGTCGTCGCGCTCGGCCTCGAAGCGCAGCTTGCGCTCGAGCATGGTGTCGCCGGGCAGCGCGGGCACTCCACCGGTGATCACCCGGGTCGGCATTCCCTCGGTGTGGGAGTCGACCGCGCTGAAGTAGCGCGCGGCCTTCATGCGGTCACGCGCAGCCCGAGCGCGTCGACAGCCTCCCGCAGGAGCTCCTGGTGCTCGGCGCCGAGCGGCAGCCGCGGCGGGCGCGTGCGGCCGCCGGTGAGGCCGACCGCGTCCATCGCGCCCTTGAAGTACTGGACGAGCCAGGGCGTCATGTCGAGCCGGCCGAGCGGAAGCAGCCGCTGGTAGATCTCGCGCGCCTCGGCCAGCCGGCCCTCGTTCACGGCGTCGAACAGCTGCACGCACTCCGCCGGCACGACGTTCGCCACGCCCGACACCCAGCCCGTCGCGCCCGCGGCGAATCCCTCGAGCGCCCAGTCGTCCCCGCCCACGAGCACCTCGAGGCCGGTGGAGCCGAGCAGCGCGGCGAGGCGGCGCGCGTCGCCCGAGCACTCCTTCACGCCCACCACGCCCGGGACCGCCGAGGCGATCGCGGCGATCCGCTCCGGCGTGAGGTCGATGCCCGACGCCTCCGGGTTGTTGTAGGCCATCACCGGCAGCCCCGCCGTCTCGGAGACCGCGGTGAAGTGGGCCACCAGCTCCTCCGTCGTGCCCGGATACAGCAGCGGCGGCAGGCACATCACGCCCTGAGCGCCGCGGTCCCGTGCCTGCTCGGCGTACGCGCACGACGCCCGCGTGGACGCCGAGGACACTCCGACCGTCACGGGCAGCCGGCCGCCCGCGAGATCGACGATCGTGTCGATCACGAGCCCGCGCTCGTCGTCCGAGAGCGCTCCAGCCTCGCCCATCGTCCCGTTCACCACAAGGCCGTGGACGCCGCCGTCGATCAGGTGACCGGCGTTCGAGCGCAGCGCGTCGACGTCGATCGAGTCGTCCTCGCTGAACGGGACGACCACGGCGGGGATGATTCCGGGGAACGTGCTCATGGGCGGATCATGACGCGCGGCGTAAGCTGGCGCGAGCGGATCCAACGAGGAGGGGACATGTACGCACGGATAGCGACCTTCGAGAGCGACCCGTCCAAGATCGACGAGGCGATCGAGCTCGTTCGGTCCGAGGTGCACTCCGAGCAGACCCCCGAGGGGCTCGAGGGCGCGAAGATGCTCATGCTCGTCAACCGGGAGACCGGCAAGGGACTTGGCGTCACGCTGTTCGAGAGCGAGGAGGACATGCGGCGCGGCGACGAGACGCTCAACGCGATGGACCCCGGCGCAAGCGAGCGGCGCACCTCGGTCGAGTTCTACGAAGTACCGGTTCAGACCGCTGTCGACTGAGAACGTCGACAAGACCCGGGCCTTCATCGAGGCCTACAACCGGCGCGACTACGACGCCGCGATCCAGCACTTCCACCCGCAGGTCGAGTGGGTGCTGCCCGCGCACCAGGCGTTCGACTCGTGCGTCGGCCCCGATCAGATCATCCTCTTCTGGGTTGGCCTCGACGAGACCATGGACGAGCTGCGCCTGCTCCCGCAGGAGTACGTCGACGCGGGCGACCGCGTGGCGGTCCGCCTGCGCCACTTCGGCCGCGGCAAGGGCAGCGGCGCCGAGATCGACACCGAGCTGTACCACCAGGTGACGACCTTCGAGGACGGCGTGATCACGAGGTTCGACTACGTCGAGACGTGGGACGAGGCGCTCGAGCTCGCGGGCGCCAGGCAGTGAGCGCGATCCGGCCGTGCCGCGAGGACGAGCGCGAGGCGATCTTCGCGATCGTGAACGCGGCGGCCGAGGCGTACCGCGGCGTCATTCCCGCCGACCGCTGGCACGAGCCGTACATGCCGATGGAGGAGCTCGAGGGGGAGCTGGCCGCCGGAGTCGTGTTCTGGGCCTACGAGGAGGACGGCGAGCTGCTCGGCGTGATGGGGATCCAGGACGTGGGCGACGTGGACCTCATCCGCCACGCGTACGTCGTGCCCGGCCGCCAGCGCGGCGGCGTCGGCGGCGCGCTGATCGACCATCTCATGGAGGCCGCGACCCGGCCGGTGCTGGTCGGCACCTGGGCGGACGCCGAGTGGGCGATTCGCTTCTACGAGCGGCACGGCTTCGAGCTCACGACGCGCGAGCGCGGGGCCGAGCTGCTGCGCGCCTACTGGGACATCCCCGAGCGCCAGATCGACACGTCCGTGGTCCTGGCTAGCGCGGAACGATGATCGCGCCCACGGGAGCGCCCTCGGAGCATCCACCGGGATACGAGCAGCCGGCACCCAAGGTCCGCAGCCCTCATACTCGACCTCGCATGACGCTCGGATCCGACTTCGCGCACGCGCTCGCCGCCAAGGACGCGGGCAGGCTCGCGGAGCTGATGCACGAGGAGATCGACTTCGCGGGCCTCACGCCGAGCCGGTCGTGGGAGGCGAGCGGCCCGGACGCGGTGCTCGAGATCCTGTTCGGCAGCTGGCTCGAGGACAAGGACGAGGTCCGCTCGCTGGACGACGTCGAGACGGGTGTCGTCGCGGATCGCGAGCGGGTCGGCTACCGCTTCAGCGTGAGCAACCCGGACGGCGAGCACGTCGTGGAGCAGCAGGCCTACCTCGCCTCGCGCGACGGGCGGATCGGCTGGATGCGAGTGGTCTGTTCCGGCTTCCGCCCCGCCGAATAAAGGAGATCCGATGGCACCCAGGCTCGACCACGTGATGCTGGACGTGAGCGACTACGCCGCCAGCAAGGCCTTCTACGAGCGGGCGCTCGCGCCGCTCGGCATGAAGATGGTGATGGAGCCGAACCCGGGGGTGGGCGGGTTCGGCGCGGACTTCCCGTTCTTCTGGATCGCCAGCCGCGGGCGCGGGCCGGACAGCGGCGTGCACGTGGCGTTCACGGCGCAGGACCGCGAGATGGTCGGCGCCTTCCACGAGGCGGCGCTCGCGGCCGGCGGCCGGGACAACGGCGGGCCCGGCGTGCGGGAGATCTACCACCCGAGCTACTACGGCGCCTTCGTGCTCGATCCTGACGGGAACAACGTCGAGGCGGTCTGCCACACGCCGGCGTGAGCTAGCGCGGCGTCGCGAGCACCTCGCCGCCGCGGTTCGGCGTGACCACCAGGGCGCTGCGGCGCGCGCTCTCGGGCGCCGGGCGGACGGGCTCCATGTCGAGCCGCTCGACGGCCGCGCGCAGCACCTCGCGCATCTCCATCTCGGCGAACGGGGCTCCGGCGCAGCGGCGCACGCCGCCTCCGAACGGGATCCAGGTCAGGGGGTCGGGCGGGTCGCCTTCCTCGAGCCAGCGCTCGGGGCGGAAGGCTGCGGCGTCCTGCCACAGGTCCTCGCGCCGCATCGCGAGCCACAGGCAGGCGGCCGCGTGGACGCCCGCCGGGAGCTCGTGCCCCGCGATCGTCACCGGCTCGAGCAGCTTGCGCGGCGCGATCGTGAGCGCCGGGCGGACGCGCAGCACCTCCTTCACCACAGCCTCGAGATACTCGGGCTCGCCCTCGCGCAGCCGCTCCTGCACGTGCGGGTGGCGCGCCAGCCGCTCGAACGCCCAGGACAGCGATGCGGCGGAGGTGTCGTGACCCGCTGCAAGCAGCGCCACGAGCTGGTCGCGCAGGTGGCGGTCGGACGGCGGGTTGCCGTCCTCGTCGTGCTGGTCGAGCAGGACCGCCAGCATCGAGTCCTCGCCCGGCTCCGCCCGCCGGCTCGCCACCACGTCGAGCAGCAGCGAGTCGAAGCGCTCCACCGCGATCCGGAACCGTCCCCAGGGGCTGCGCGGCCCGAGATCCCTCTGCACGAGCGACATCGCGAGCATCCGCGGCATCGAGCGGACGATGTCGAGCGTGCCGTGCACGGCGTCGCGCAGTCGCACGGCCTCCTCCTCGCCGCGGACGCCGAACACGATCCGGAGGATCGTCTCGAGCGTCAGGTGCTTCATCCGCTCGAGCGTGACCACGCGGCCGTCCCACCCCGCGAGCTCGCGCTCCGCCAGCTCGGCCACCATGGGCCGGAACGCGCGCATTCGCTCGCCGTGGAACGGCGTCTGGATCAGCCGCCGCTCGCGTATGTGCTCCTCGCCGTCGAGGACGAGGATCGAGTGCGGCCCCGCGAACGGCCGCATGAACTCCCAGCTCTGGCCCGCCGGCGCGACGGCCGGGTCGAGCCGGAAGAGGTCGCGCACCGCGTCCGGGCTCGAGAACAGCACCATCGGCTCGTCGGTCCAGAACGTCCGAATCGTGACCGGGTCGCCGAACCGAGCGTGGACCCGCCGGAGGAACGCGGCCGGCCGCACGGTCCAGCCGACCGTCTGCCAGGCGGCGGGGGCACGGGGCCCCGGTGGGAGGCTCAGTCGCCCTCCGGCCAGAAGTCCTCGACCTGCTCCGTGTCCGCTCGCGGGTCCTCCGACTTGGTCGAGACGACGATCAGGACGGCGTCGGCGGGGCCTGCGTTCCAGACCGAGCGGGCCACCTCGGGCGCGACCCGCACGATGTGGCCCTCGGACACGTCGACGACCTCGTCCTCCAGCTTGAACTGGAGCGTTCCCGAGGCCACGAAGTAGATCTCCTCCTGGGTGCGGTGGCGGTGGCCGTAGCTGCCCTTCCCGCCGGTCAGCGGCGGCATCCGGCGCCAGGTGAAGCCCACCTGCTCGGTGTCGAGGTCGCTCACGGCGGTCATCCGCATCTCGCCCGGGTAGTCGCCGAGGACGTCCGGGATGTCGTCGAGGGATCTGATCGTGTAGCCGGCCATGCCGGCCAGCCTATGACCAGGAATCCCAGGCGCGCAAGGACGGCTGCGGATCGAACGGATCGCCGCCGTCGTACCAGCCCGGGGCGCCCCACAGCTCGAAGTGCAGGTGGCAGCCCTGCGCGTTGCCGGTGTCGCCGACGGCGCCGATCGTCTGCCCGGTGTAGACCCGGTCGCCTGCCTTGAAGGGGGAGGGCTGGTCCAGGTGCATGTACACGTAGTCGACGTCCGTGCGGTCGCCGTCGATCACGAGGTAGTGCCCGGCGGCGGCGTGGTACTGCTTGAACTTCACCTTGCCGCCGCGAGCCGCGACCATGCGCGTGCCGCACCTGGCGAACACGTCGTGGCCCTGGTGCGAGTGCCCGGCGCGGCCCGAGCCGAAGTCGGCGCCCGACCCGCCGTAGTCGTGGCGGCCGCGGACGGGGAAGATGTGGTCGTAGAGGTCGAAGGAGTCGCGCTGCACGTCGCCGGTCTGCGAGCTCTGCGCCTGCGCGCCGCTCGCGCTGGCGGCCGTGAGCCGGAACGAGTAGCGGCCCGGGCGTGCGGCCACGCGCCCCACCCGGCCGCTCCAGGAGACGCTCTTCACCTCGCCGGCCGCCACGGCATCCGGGGTCCAGGTCTTGACGACGGTGCCGTCCGTGGCGCTCACCAGCTCGACCTTCAGCGCCGCGGCCGAGGCTCCCGAGACCCGGTACGAGAACGTGACTCCCGGTCGCGCGCCCACGTACGCCTTCGTGCGGCTCGTGCCCGTCTCGAGGCGGGGCGCTCCGTTCGCCTGCGGGCCCGGCACGGGGGAGAGCTCCGCGTTCGGCTCGGGCGGCAGCGGCGGGAGGATCAGCACCGCCTTGCTCGGCGCGGAGCGGCTGCCCGCGGCCGTGGACAGCGAGATCGGCCCCGTGACGGCGCCGAGCGGGACCCGTGCGTGGATGCGCGTGTTGCTGCCGGCGCGCACCTTCACGGCCACGTCGTCGCGCTTGCCGTAGCTGCCGAGGAAGGTGGCCCTGTTGACGCCGGCGAGCTCCGTGCCCACCAGCTTCAGGACCGACCCGCCGCGGGCGCGCTTCTTCGACGCGCACTTGCGGAGGCAGGTGACCTTCGAGACCTTCGGTGTCGCGATGTAGACGCTTCCGCCACCCGACCCCTGTGCCGACGCTCCCGCGGGTAGCGAGAGCAGCCCGAGCACGATCAGTGCACAGGCGCCACGCTTCGCGTGAAGACGGGTGTCTCGCAAATCCCTACGGCCTCTCTTCTGTTTCCGGCCTACGGGGTTAGCTGACGGGCTCGCACCTGAAGAGCGGCGCTACCACCGGGGTAATCCGGTGGATTCGCCCCCTCGCGAAACGTCCTTCGACGCCCCACGAACGGTTCCCCCGTTCCCCGGGCCTACGGCGAGGTCCCGGGAATTCGGCAGGCATGAATTCGGCGGCAGTATAGACCTGCCCCAGGCGGCTGGGGCGCAAACAGGCCGCTACACTAGAGCGCCGCCGCCCACGGGCGGCTCCTTTGTGATGAAGACGTATGTGGCAACACCGGCTACCCGCGAGCGGAACTGGCTCGTGGTCGACGCCTCCGGCAAGACGCTGGGCAGGCTCGCGACGCAGATCGCGGATGCCCTGCGCGGCAAGCGCAAGCCCCAGTACACGCCGCATATCGACGTGGGTGACTTCGTGGTCGTCGTGAACGCCGAGAAGATCTCGGTGTCCGGCAACAAGCGCTCTCAGAAGCGCTACTTCCGGCATTCCGGGTATCCCGGCGGGCTGCGCAGCCGCACGCTGGACGAGATGCTCGCGCGCCGGCCCGAGGAGGTCATCCGCCACGCGGTGAAGGGCATGCTGCCCCGCACGAGGCTGGGGCGCGCGCAGCTTCGCAAGCTCAAGGTCTACGCCGGGCCCGAGCATCCCCACGCCGCGCAGAAGCCCGAGCCGATGGAGGTCGACGCCTGATGACCGAAGAGCCCCAGCAGCCCGAGGGCGAGACGCCCGAGGAGGAGACGCCCGAGGGCGCTCCCGGAGAGCCGGGCGAGGGCACGCCCTCCGAGACGGCCCCGGACGCCGGCGACGCCGCGGGCGAGGAGACTCCCCCCGAGGAGACTCCGGCCGCCGAGGCTCCG
Organism: uncultured Thermoleophilaceae bacterium; assembly: GCA_963741455.1. Classification (GTDB taxonomy): domain Bacteria; phylum Actinomycetota; class Thermoleophilia; order Solirubrobacterales; family Thermoleophilaceae; genus JACVRW01. The sequence continues at coordinate 81,339 of CAVUIF010000008.1, read as the reverse complement.
AGCGAGGAGGCTCCCGCCGACCCCGAGGCGCCCGGCCCCGAGATCGAGGGCCTGGAGGAGCTCGACCAGGCCGCCGCCGAGGAGGCTCCCGCCGCCGAGGAGGCTCCGGCTGCCGAGGAGGCTCCCGCCGCCGAGGAGCGGCCGCGTGGCGACCGAGGCAAGCAGGGCGGCGACAAGGAGGAGGTCGTCATCCCCGGCGCCCACCTCGAGCCCGACCTCGTGCTCGAGGAGCAGCGCTCCGAGGGTGAGTTCGGCGAGTACGACCAGTACGCCGATGCCGACGGCGAGGGCGCCGAGGAGGGTGAGGCCGGCGACGACGCCGCTCCCGCTCCGGTGGAGCGCACCCCGCTCGAGCTCGCGGCCGACGCGCGCTACACGGCGACCGGCAAGCGCAAGAGCGCGATCGCACGCGTGATCCTGAAGCCCGGCGAGGGCGCCTACACCATCAACGGCAGGCACCTGGACGAGTACTTCCCGCGCATCCGCCTCCAGCGCATGGCGACCCAGCCGCTCGAGGCGGCCGGCTACCACACGCGCATGGACGTGGTGGCCCGCATCCACGGCGGCGGCGTCGCCGCGCAGGCCAACGCCCTGCGACACGGCATCGCCCGCGCGCTGGTCGAGGCGGACCCGGCGCTGCGCGCCGAGCTCAAGAGCCGCGGCTACCTCACGCGCGACCCGCGCCAGAAGGAGCGCAAGAAGGCCGGGCTCAAGAAGGCCCGTAAGCGGCCGCAGTTCTCGAAGCGTTAGAACGCTCCCGATGACGCTGTTCGGGACCGACGGGGTCCGCGGTGTCGCGGGTGAGTTCCTGACCGCGGAGCTCGCGCTGAGGCTCGGCAGGGCCGCGACGCTCACCTGTCCCGCCGAGCACCCGCAGGTACTGATCGTCCGCGACACGCGCGAGTCGGGCGAGATGCTCGAGGCGGCGCTCGCCGCCGGGATCGCGGCCGGCGGCGGACACGCGCTCCTGGGCGGCGTGCTGCCCACGCCGGGCGCCTCCGTGCTGGTGAGGCGCTACGACTTCGACCTCGCGGCGGTGGTCTCCGCGTCTCACAACCCGTACGGCGACAACGGCATCAAGTTCTTCGGCCCCGAGGGGATGAAGATCACCGACGAGCAGGAGGACGAGATCGAGCGCCGGCTCGACGAGCCGAGCGCGCGCATCGGCCGCCTGCGCGAGCTGCACGGCGCCGGCGGGGACTACCTGCGCGAGCTCGAGCTCCGCTTCCAGGCACTCGACCTGACCGGCGTGCGCGTGCTGCTCGACTGCGCGAACGGAGCCACCCATCGCGTCGCTCCGGAGATCTTCCGCCGGCTGGGCGCCGGCGTGGACACGATCGCCACGGAGCCGGACGGGCGGAACATCAACGACGGAGTGGGCTCCACGCACATCGAAGCGCTCGCCGCGCGGCTCGACGGGCACGACGTGGCGTTCGCCTTCGACGGCGACGGCGACCGCGTGCTCGCGCTCGACCGGGCCGGCGCCGTCGTCGACGGGGACGAGCTGATGGCGCTCGCGGCGCTTCACCTGCGCAAGGGCGGCCGGCTCGCGGGCGACGGCGTGGCCGTGACCGTGATGACGAACTACGGCTTCCACCGCGCGATGGAGGACGCCGGCATCGAGGTCGCCACCACGAGCGTGGGCGACCGACACGTGCTCGCCGAGCTGATCCGCCGCGGCTGGGCGCTCGGCGGCGAGCAGTCCGGCCACATCATCGACACCGGCTTCGTCCCGTCCGGCGACGGGATCGCGGCCGCGCTCCTGGCGCTCGAGGCGCTCGGCGGCGGCGACCTGGCCGACCGCCACGCGATGGAGAAGCTGCCGCAGCGGCTCGTGAACGTGCGCGTGCGCGACCTGAACGCGCTCGAGGGCGCCGACGCCGTCTGGGACGCCGTCGAACAGGAGTCGCGGGGCCTCGAGGGCCGTGGCCGCGTGCTCGTGCGCCCGTCGGGCACCGAGCCGCTCGTGAGGGTGATGGTGGAGGCGCCCGGCGAGGCGGAGTGCGAGGAGATCGCGGGACGTTTGGCGAATTTGGTCGAGTCGGAGCTAGGCTGAGCCAGTCATGTGCGGCATCATCGGATACGTCGGGTCGCGGGAATGCCGCGACCTCCTGCTCGAGGGCCTCCAGCGGCTCGAGTACCGCGGCTACGACTCCGCGGGCCTCTCGCTGGTCACGAACGGCGCGATCGGCAGCGTTCACGCGGTCGGCAATCTCCAGAACCTCCGCAACGCGGTCGCTCAGACGAACGGGCAGCTGACCGGGTCCACCGGCATCGGCCACACCCGGTGGGCCACGCACGGCCGCGTGACCGAGGCCAACGCGCATCCGCACTGGGACACCTCGGAGCGCTTCCACATCGTGCTCAACGGGATCGTCGAGAACTGGACCGAGCTGCGCGACCGGCTGCGCGCCGAGGGCGCCGAGTTCACCTCTGAGACCGACGCCGAGGTCGTGGCCCACCTGATCGCATCGCACTTCGACGGCGACCTCGTGGAGGCCGTCCGGCTCGCGTACAACGACCTCCGCGGCCACTACGCGTTCGTCGCGATGGCCGCGGACGATCCCGGCACGCTCGTGGGCGCTCGGAAGGAGTGCCCGCTCGTGGTCGGGCTCGGCGACGGCGAGAGCTTCATCGCGTCCGCGATCCCCGCGTTCATGTCGGAGACGCGCGACGTCCAGCTCGTGCACGACGGCGAGATCGTGGCGGTCACCCCGCAGGGCTCGCGCTTCATCTCGCCCGACGGCACGGCGATCGAGCGAGACGTCGACCGGGTCGACTGGGACGACGAGCAGGCCGAGAAGGGCGGCTACGAGACCTTCATGCTCAAGGAGATCCACGAGCAGGCCGACGCGGTGGCCGAGACGCTCGCGGGCCGCCTCGGCGACGACGGCGTGGAGCTCGAGGACCTCGGGATCTCGGACGAGTTCCTGAAGGACGTCCGCCGCGTGATCATCGTGGCCTGCGGCACCTCGTACCACGCCGGCCTCGTGGGCCGGTACGCGATCGAGTGGTGGGCGCGCCGTCCGGTGGAGATGGACATCGCCTCGGAGTTCCGCTACCGGAACCCGGTGCTCAGCGAGCGCGACCTCGTGATCGGCATCTCCCAGTCGGGCGAGACCGCGGACACGCTCGCCGCGATGCGGCTCGCGCGCGAGCGCGGGGCGAAGGTGCTCGCTCTCACCAACATCCAGGGCAGCCAGGCCACGCGCGACTCCGACGGCGTGCTGTTCACGCGCGCGGGGCTCGAGATCGGCGTGGCGGCCACCAAGACCTTCATGGCGCAGGTGGCGGGGATGTACCTGTTCGCGCTGAAGCTCGCCCAGATCCACGGGAGCCTCGAGCCCGAGGTGGTGCGCGACCTCTGCGAGGAGCTGCGCGGCATGCCGCACGCGATCTCGACTCTCGTCGAGGGAGTGGACGATCAGGTGCGGACGATCGCCGATCACTGGAAGGACGCCGGCTTCTTCCTGTACCTCGGCCGGCACGTGGGGCTGCCGATCTGCCTCGAGGGCGCGCTGAAGCTGAAGGAGGTCTCGTACATCCCGACGGACGCATACGCCGCCGGCGAGATGAAGCACGGCCCGATCGCGCTGCTCGACGAGCGGACGCCGGTGGTGTGCGTGGCAACGGACTCGCCCGTGCTCGACAAGGTCCTGTCGAACATGGCGGAGGTCCGCGCGCGCGGCGCCCACGTGATCGCCGTCGCGACGGAGGGCTCCGGCAACGTGGACGACTACGCGGAGGAGGTCGTGCGGGTGCCGCGCACGGACTGGCTGCTCCAGCCGCTGCTCGCGGTGATCCCGCTACAGCTCCTGGCGTACTACATCGCGCGCGCACGCGGCCTGAACGTGGACCAGCCGCGCAACCTCGCCAAGACGGTCACAGTCGAGTAGGGACGCCGGGCTGGTGAGCGGCGGCGTCGGCATCGATCTCCTCGACGTCGGGCGCTTCGAGCGCGTGCTCGAGCGGCGCCCGCGGCTGGCGGAGCGCGTGTTCACGGACGCTGAGCGCGAGTACGCGGCCACCCGTGCCCGGCCGGCGATGCACCTGGCGGCGCGCTTCTGCGCGAAGGAGGCCGTGGCGAAGGCGCTCGGCCTGACCGGCTGGAGCTTCCGCGACGTGGAGGTGGTGGCCACGGGCGCGGCTCCGGAGGTCAGGCTCACCGGCACCGTCGCCGCCCGGGCCGCCGAGCTGGGCGGCGAGGTGGCGGTCTCGCTCACGCACACCGACCAGCTCGCGGGCGCGGTAGCGATCCTGCGGTGACGCCGCCCGACTGGCTCGACCCGCTCTACGAGGCCGCCGAGATGCGCGCGGCCGACGCGTGGGCGATCGAGGAGCAGGGGGTCGCCCAGGACGACCTGATGGCACGGGCCGCCCTCGGGCTGGCCCGTGTGACCGCGGCGGTGGCCGGCCCCGGGCCGATCAGGATCGTCGCCGGGAAGGGCAACAACGGCGGCGACGGCCGCGTGGCGGCGCGGCTGCTGGCCGAGGACGGCCACGAGGTGGAGGTGATCGACGGCACGGAGCCGTTCGGCGCGGAGCGCCTCGCCGGGTCCGGCGCGGTCGTGGACGCCCTGCTCGGCACCGGCTTCGAGGGCGAGCCGCGCGAGGCCGCCGCGCTGGCCATCGCCGCCATGAACGACCAGGACGCCCCGGTCGTGGCGTGCGACGTGCCGTCGGGCGTGAACGCCACCACCGGCGAGATCGAGGCTCGCGCGGTGCGCGCCGACGTGACCGCCACCTTCCACGGACCGAAGGTCGGGTTGTTCGTGGAGCCTGGAAAGGCGCACTCGGGGCGTGTGGAGGTGGTGGAGATCGGGATTCCTCGCGGCGCCCCGGGAGCGTCCGAGGCCGGCCTCATATCGGAGCGGGCGCTCGCCCTCTACCCGCACCGCCCGCGGAGCGGGTCGAAGTTCGAGTCCGGGGTCGTGGTCGTGGTGGGCGGCTCGATGGGGCTGACCGGCGCGCCGACCATGGCGGCGCGCTCCGCCCAGCGCGCCGGCGCCGGCTACGTGCAGGTGGCCGTGCCGGGCCCGGTGCAGCCGGCCGTGGACCTGCGCCTGCTCGAGCAGATGAGCCGCGGTCTGCCCGACGACGACGGCTCTCACACGCCCGAGGGCGTGCCCGACGTGGAGGAGATGGCGGAGCGCGCCGGAGCGGTGGTGCTGGGGCCCGGAATGGGCAGGGCGGAGGGTGCGCAGGACTTCGCGCGGGCCGTGGCGGTGGCCGTCGAGGCGCCGCTTCTCGTGGACGCCGACGGCCTGAACGCGCACGCCGGACGGCTCGAGCTGTTCAGGGAGCGCGACGCGCCGACCGTGCTGACCCCGCACGAGGCGGAGCTCGGCCGGCTGCTGGAGCTCGAGCCGGAGGAGATCGCCGCCCACCGCGTGCGCTACGCCCGGGAGGCGGCCGAGCTGAGCGGCGCCGTGGTGCTGCTGAAGGGCGACGACACGATCGTGGCACGCCCCGGCGGGCCGCTGGCGGTGAGCCCCGGGGGCACTCCGGCGCTGGCGACGGCGGGCACGGGCGACGTGCTGTCGGGCATCGTCGGCGCGCTGCTGGCGAAGGGCCTCGACGCCTTCGAGGCGAGCTCCCTCGGCGTGCTGGTCCACGTTCGGGCGGCGAAGGCGGCGGCGGCCCGGCTCGGAGCCGACCACGTCATGGCCGGCGACGTGATCGACGCCCTGCCGGACGGTTTTTCCTCACGCCGTCCCGCCTAGGGCGCCTCCACGGTGCCCAAACCACGACACTTCGGCGAAATGCGGGCCAGCGCGCACATCGACCTCGGCGCGATCGAGCGCAATTGCGCGCGGCTGCCGCACCCCCTCTGTGCCGTCGTCAAGGCGAACGCGTACGGACACGGCACGGTCCCGGTGGCCGAGGCGGCGCTCGCGGGCGGCGCCGAGCGGTTCGCCGTGGCCACCGCGGACGAAGCGGCCGAGCTCCGCGCCGCCGGCATCGACGCGCCGCTCCTGGTCATGGGCGCCCTCACCGCCCAGGAGCTCCAGATGGCGATCGAGGCGAACGCCGACGTGGTCGCGTGGTCCGATGAGGTCGCCGAGAAGGCACCGCGCGTCCACGTGAAGCTCGACACCGGCATGGGGCGCCTCGGCACGCGCGACCGCGAACTCGCCCTCCGCCTTGCGGCCCGGCCCAACACCGTCGGCCTCATGACCCACTTCGCGACGGCGGACGATCGCGAATCCGGGCTCTTCACCGAGCAGCTGGAGGCCTTCACCGCGTTCGTCGAGGAGGTGAACCGCCCCGAGCTGCCCGCGCACGCGGCCAACAGCGCGGCCGCGCTGCGCGACCCCGCGTCCCATCTCGACATGGTCCGCTGCGGCGTGGCGATCTACGGCCTCGACCCGTTCCAGGACGACCCCGCCGCCCACGAGCTCGAGCCGGCGCTCTCGCTGCGCTCGTGGGTTGCGTCCGTGCGGCGCGTGGAGGCGGGGGAGGGCGTCGGGTACGGGCGCGTGTGGCGGGCGGAGGAGCCCACCTGGGTCGCAACCGTCCCCATCGGCTACGGCGACGGCTGGCGGCGCGGCCTCACAAACGACTGCGACGTGCTGATCCGCGGCCGGCGGCACCCGCTCGTGGGCGCGGTGAGCATGGACAACATCGCGGTCGCGCTCGGCTCCGACACGGACGTCGAGGTGGGCGACGAGGTGGTCCTGATCGGCAGCCAGGGAGGCGAGCGAATCCTCGCCGAGGAGGTCGCGCGCCGGCTCGGGACGATCAACTACGAGGTCACGACCGGGCTGCTTCCCCGCGTCCCGCGCGAGTTCAGCCGGTGACGGACTCCTGGGTCGTGGGCGGCGCGCTGCGCGACGAGCTGCTCGGCCGCGAGGTCACGGACGTGGACATCGCCGTGAAGGGCGATCCCGAGCGGGCGGCCCGGGAGAAGGCGGCCGAGGTGCGCGGCCCCGTGTTCCGGCTCTCGGAGGCCTTCGGCGCGTGGCGGGTGGTGGACCGCCGCGCGGGCCGCGTGTACGACTTCTCCGCCCTCCAGGGCGAGACGATCGAGGAGGACCTCGCCAAGCGCGACTTCACGATCAACGCGATGGCCAGGGGCGATGAGTCCAGCGAGCTGATCGACCCGCTCGGCGGCCGGGCCGACCTCGAGTCGCGGACGCTCCGCGTGATCGGGCCGGAGGCCTACGAGAACGACCCGCTCCGTGCCCTCCGGCTCGCGCGCTTCGCCGCCGAGCTCGGCTTCGAGCCGGACCCCGAGACCGAGCGGCTCACCGCCGCCGCCGCGCCGCGCGTGTCCGAGGCGTCCGGCGAGCGCGTGTTCGCGGAGCTCAGGCGGCTCGTCCTCGCCCCGCGCGCCGTCGCGGGCCTCGCGCTCGCCGACCGGCTCGGCCTGGTGCGGGCCGTGCTGCCCGAGCTGGCCGACCTCCACGAGGTCGAGCAGAGCCACTTCCACCACAAGGACGTGTACGGGCACACGCTCGAGGTGCTCGAGCGGCTGATCGAGCTGGAGGCCGAGGCGGACGGAGAGCTGCGCGAGGCGCTCGACGAGCCGCTCGCCGACGAGCTGACGCGCGGCGAGGCGCTCCGCTTCGGCGCGCTGCTCCACGACATCGGCAAGCCCGCGACCCACGAGCTGCGCGCCGACGGGCGCGTGACCTTCATCGGCCACGACCGGCTCGGCGAGGAGATGGTGCGCGACGTCTGCCGGCGGCTCCGTACGAGCGAGCGGCTCAGCCGCTTCGTGGGAAGCGTGACGCGCCACCACCTCGTGCTCGGCTTCCTCGTGCACGAGCGGCCGCTCGACCGCCGCCACGTCTACCGCTACCTCAAGCGCACCTCGCCGGTGGAGGTCGAGGTCACGTTCCTGTCGTGCGCCGACCGGCTCGCCACCCGCGGCAAGAACGCGGAGCGCGCGATCGACGCCCACCTCGAGCTGGCGGAGAAGCTCATGGCGGCGGCGCTCGAATGGCGCCGGGAGGGCCCGCCGCGGCTCCCGCTGCGCGGCGACGAGCTCGCGGAGGAGCTCGGGATCGAGCCGGGACCGGAGCTGGGCCGGATCCTCGCCGACCTCGAGGAGGCCGCCTACGCGGGCGAGGTGGAGACCCGCGAGGACGCTGTCGCCGCCGCGCGCGCTAGCTTGCGCGCGGGATGATCGTCGACTGCGCGATTTACGACGAAGGCGTGCGGCGTGATGGTCAGGTGGATCTCGAGCACGCCTACGACGTGCGCCACGAGCCCGGCAAGTTCGTGTGGATCGGCCTGTACGAGCCCACCGAGGACGAGTTCGACTCGCTGCGACGCGAGTTCGGTCTCCACCCGCTTGCCGTGGAGGACGCGATCCACGCCCATCAGCGGCCGAAGCTGGAGAGCTACGACGAGATGGTCTTCCTGGTCCTCAAGACCGCCCGGTACGTGGACCCCGCGGAGGTCATCGAGCTCGGCGAGCTGCTCGTCTTCCTCGGCCACGACTACGTGATCACGGTGCGCCACGGCCAGGCGAGCTCGCTCGCACCGGTGCGCGAGGCCCTGGAGCGCGACCCGGAGCGGCTGCGCCACGGCCCCGGCGCGGTGCTGCACGGGATCCTCGACAGGGTGGTGGACGACTACGTCCCGGCGATCGAGGGGCTGGAGAACGACATCGAGGAGGTGGAGGAGGAGCTCTTCTCCGGGAGCCGCACCAACCCCGCGGAGCGCATCTACCGCCTCCAGCGCGAGGTGCTCGGCTTCCGCAAGGCCACCGCGCCGCTCGTGGACCCGCTCGAGCGGCTTGCGAGTGGGGACCACGAGCAGATCCATCCCGAGATTCGCGACTACTTCCGAGACGTGAACGACCACCTGATGCGGACCCGCGACCAGCTCGACGCCATGCGGGACCTGCTGTCCGGCTCGCTTCAGGCGAACCTGGCGCAGGTGAGCGTGCGCCAGAACGAGGACATCCGGCGCATCTCCGCCTGGGTCGCGATCATCGCGGTGCCCACCGCGATCGCCGGCATCTACGGGATGAACTTCGACCACATGCCGGAGCTCGACTGGCAGCTCGGGTATCCGGCCGTGCTCGTGGGGATGCTGATCATCTGCACCGGCCTGTACGGCTACTTCAAGCGCTCCGGCTGGCTCTAGCCGGTAGCTTCTCCGGCGATGTCGGACGACTGCATCTTCTGCAAGGTCGCGGCGGGCGAGCTGCCCGCCGAGATCGTCCAGGAGGACGAGCACACGATCGCCTTCATGGACATCAACCCGTGGACCCGCGGCCACGCGCTGGTCATCCCGCGCAACCACTCGCGGGGCCTCTACGAGGCGCCCGAGGAGGACCTTGCGCACGCGAGCGCCGCGGCGAAGCGGCTGGCGCTGACGATGCGCGACCGGCTCCGGTGCGACGGGGTGAACCTGCTCAACTGCTGCGAGCCGGCGGCGTGGCAGACGGTGTTCCACCTCCACCTGCACGTGATCCCGCGCTACGACGACGATCCGCTGCGCCTTCCCGGCCAGCCGCGCCAGCCCGAGGAGGGCGAGCTGGCCGAGGTGGCGGCCGAGCTGCGCGGTGGCTGAGGGCGCCCGCCTCGAGCGCGACGGGGACCTCGGCGTCCTCGTCATCGACAACGGGCCGCTGAACCTGTTCGACAGGGACCTGGTGAGCGGCATCCTCCGAGGGCTCGACGAGGCCGCCGGGTGCCGCGCGCTGCTCGTCCGGGCGGAGGGCGAGTACTTCACGGGCGGCGTGGACGTGCAGGTGTTCAAGGGCCTGTCCGAGGCGGACGCCGCGCAGCTCACCGCCGACCTCCTCGAGATCACGCACCGGCTCGAGGAGCTGCCGTTCCCGACGCTGGCGTCCGTGCACTCGCTGTGCCTCACCGCGGGCCTCGAGCTCGTGCTGGCCTGCGACATGATCTGGGCCGGCGAGAGCGCGCGCTTCGGCCTGGTGGAGGCCGTGATCGGGCTGACTCCGCTCATGGGCGGCACCCAGCGGATCGCCGAGCGGGCGGGACCGGCGCGGGCGCGCGAGCTCGTCATGAGCGGGCGCCTCTACGACGCGGCCACCCTGGAGCGCTGGAACGTGGTGAACCGCGTGCTCCCCGACGCCGACCTCGCGGGCAAGTCGCTCGACTTCGCCCGCAGCCTGGCGGCCGGACCCACGCTCGCTCACCACGCGACCAAGCGCATCGTGCGCGAGTTCCTCGAGAGCGGAGTCCGCGGCGCCGATGCCGCCACGGCGGCGATCGCCGCGCCGCTGTTCGAGACCGAGGACCTGCGGAGAGCGGTCGAGACCTTCCTGGCCGAGGGCCCTGGCAATGCGGCTTTTCGCGGAAGCTAGTCCCATTCCGCCGCCCGGTGCTGGTAGCTTGGTGCCGTCAGGGCCGGCTGTGACCGGCGTAGTTTTGAACAGCAGGTGCCGTGGTTCGGATTCGCAAGCGCATTACCGGCCGGGCACACGCAGGAAGGGGCAACACGTGCCTACCGGGACCGTCAAGTGGTTCAACGACGAGAAGGGCTACGGCTTCATCACGCCGGACGACGGCGACCGTGACCTGTTCGTCCACTACACGGGAATCGACGGCCAGGGCTTCAAGTCGCTCACCGAGAACTCCAAGGTGGAGTACGAGGAGGAGACGGGCGACAAGGGACCGAAGGCGGTGAACGTCCGCGCCATCTAGGCGCTCGACACGCCGTGCCCAAGGAAGAGAAGATCGAGATGGAGGGCGAGATCGTCGAGGCCCTCCCCAACACCATGTTCAAGGTGCAGCTCGACAACGGGCACGAGGTCCTCGGACACATCTCGGGCAAGATGCGGCGCCACTACATCCGCATCCTTCCCGGGGACCGGGTCAAGATCGAGCTGTCGCCGTACGACCTCGACCGAGGGCGGATCACGTATCGCTACAAGTAGGGCGCAACACCCGGCCAAACCGCGTGTTTCTACCCCGGTCATGAAGCGACTCCTCCTGCTCATCTCCGCCCTTGCCGTCGTCGCCGCCTTCGGGCTGCCCTCGACGGCCTCCGCGCGCATCGTCGAGCTCGGCACGCCGTCCGACGAGGCGACCCTGAATTGCCCCGGCACCACGGAGAACCCGTGCGTCGCCGCGGTTCGCATGACAGGGCTCCAGGGACGCGCCAGCGGGGGGCGGAAGAACCCGTACTACATCCGCCGGAACGGCCATCTGGTGGCCTTCACGGTCCAGCTGGCGAAGCCGACCGCGGAGGAGGTCAACTTCTTCGACAGCAACTTCGGCTCGCCGTCCACGGCCCGGATCTCGGTCCTGCGCAAGGGCAGGACGCGCAAGGCGCGGCTCGACTACCGGCTGGTCCGGCAGTCCGAGGAGTTCACGCTGAACCGCTACTTCGGCTCGCGCCCGACGTTCGTGTTCGACGCGCCGATTCCCGTCAAGGAGGGCAACTGGATCGGCCTCACCGTGCCGAACTGGGCGCCGCTCCTCGCCACGAACCTGGCGCGCGGGAACTGGTGGCGCTCGTCGCGGCCGAGGGGCAGCTGCGAGCCGCCGCGGAGCCTCAGGCAGTTCGCGATGGAGGACCTGCGCGAGGTGAACAAGTTCGGCTGCACCTACCACGGCGCGCGCCTGCTCTACACGGTCACGTACATCCCGAGCAACCGCGTCACGAACGATTAGGTCGGCTGATGCGATCGCCCCTTCAACCGGGTCGGTCATCGCGCTAGCATCGAGGTCGATGACCACCGAGGGGTGGATCTTCATGGTTGGCTTCCGCGTGTTCGACGTGGGCCTGCTGATCGTCTGGCTCATCTGGTTCTTCCGCCTGCGGGATGACGACGATGACTCGCGGGGCGACGACGGGGGCGGGGGCGAGGGCCCCGGCCCGCCCGGAGGCCGTGACGGCCCCGGTGGAGGCGGGATGAAGCTGCCGCTGGGGTCGTGGCAGCTCGGCCGAGGCCGCGTGCGCGACCACTCGCGCCCGCCGGGCACCGAGCGGCGGCGCGACCACGAGCCGCGTGTGCCGGCGCCGGCGCGTGTCAGGCGCCCGAGCTCACCGGTGCCCACGCATCGTGGCTGGTGATAGCGTCCCGCCCGTGATCGACTTCGGGTTGGTCGACGAAGCCGTCGACGACACAACCCGCGTCGTGTCGCTCCGGGGGGAGATCGACGCATCCACCGCACCAAGGCTGGGGAGCCGTCTCTTTGGATTGGCCGACGAGGGTGTCAGAGGAGTGGTCGTTGACCTCTCTGACGTGACGTTCATGGACTCCACCGGGATCGGGGTGCTCCTGAACGCGCTGCGCCACTTCACGAGCCGCCACATGGAGATGGTGCTGGTGTGCCCGACCGAGCGCGTGATCCGCCCGTTCCAGATCACGGGCCTGACCCAGCTGCTCACGATCTTCGACTCGCGCGAGAAGGCGCTCGGCACCTTCGCCTGACGGCGGCTCAGCCGCAGGCGCCCGGATTCTCGTTGCACCACTCCTCGAAGCGCTCCGCGGGCGTGTCCTCGGGCGGCGGCGCGTCGTTCTCTGGAGTGTCGGCGGGCGGCTCGGGAGCCGGCTCCGGGCCCTCCTCGGGCAATGTCTCCGTGGCCGGGTCGACCGTGGTCTCGGCCGGAGGCTCCGCCGGCGTCGTCGGCTCGGCCGGCGCCTCCGTCGTCGGCACCGACAGGTCCGGGAGGTCGCGTGTGGTCTCGGCGCTCGGCTCGTCGTCGCCGCCGCAGCCCGCCAGGGCCGCGGCGAGCAGCACCACCACGAGGATCGCGCGCGCGGTCAGCGCTCGACTGCCGGTAGCCGGCGGCCGCAGTGGGGGCAGTCGTTCAGGTCCTTCTGCACGAGCTGCTCGAGGGAGCAGCCGCAGAGCCGCAGGTTCTCGACCGCGTAGGGCAGGTTGCTCGGGGACGGGGCGAGCGGGAGCGGCGCGCCGACCACCTGGAACTCCTCGCCGGACTCGTGGTCCACGTAGGTCATTCCCGGCTCCACCTCGCGAACGATCTCGCGGTCTGAGCGGGCACGCAGTCGGTACTTCTGGCGGGGCGGCATCGGGGCGACAGAATAGCGGCGGCACATGCGGATACTGATCTTCCACGGCTACCTGCTGCGCGGCACCGGCAGCAACATCTACAACTCGAACCTCGCCCGGACGCTCGCGGCGCTGGGCCACGAGGTGCACCTGCTCTGCCAGGACCGCGACTGGGATCCGCCGGAGGGGGTCACGGTCCACAACCCCGACATCGGCCGCGTTCTGCCCGTGTACGTGGCGGACGAGTACGAGGGCTTCGACGCCAAGCCCTATCCGGAGCTGACCGAAGACGAGCTCGCGCACTACATCGCCGCGAACGTGGAGGCCGTGCGGGCCGTGCCGACCCCGGACGTGGCGCTCGCGAACCACCTCGTGATGGGCCCGGTGATCCTGGCGCGCGCGCTCGCGGGCGAGGCGCCGTACGCCGTGAAGATCCACGGGAGCGCGCTCGAGTACACGGTGCGGCCGCACCCCGAGCGCTTCCTGCCATACGCGCTCGAGGGGATCCGGGGAGCGAACGGGGTCCTGGTGGGGTCGAACCACACGGCGAGCTCGCTGTTCGAGGTCCTGGAGGACGAGCCCTCGCTGCCGGAGCGGACCCGCCTGGGCCCGCCCGGCGTCGACGTGCACGAGTTCCGCCCGCGCGAGCCCGACCTCGAGGCGCTTGCGGCTCGCCCCACCGCGGGATGGGGCGGTGAGTCCGCGGGCGCCGTCCTCAGGTCGCTCGACCCGTCGAGAGACCGCATCGTCAGCTTCGTCGGGAAGCTGATCGTCTCGAAGGGCCTGGATCTCCTGTTCGCCGCATGGCCGCTCGTGGTGGACCGGGTGCCGGACGCGCGCCTGCTCGTGGTCGGCTTCGGCACCTACCGCGACGCGCTGGGCTCGTTCGTGGACGCGCTGCGCGATGCCGATGTCGAGGCCGTGAGGGAGATCGCCCGGCGCGGCCGTGAGCTCGAGGGAGGGCCGCCGGGGGAGCTCAGGTACCTGAACGCCTTCCTCGACACGATCGACGGCGACTGGCTGCGCGCCGCGCCCGCCGCGGCGGAGCGCATCCACTTCACGGGCCGGCTCGAGCACGACGACCTCCCGCTCCTCCTGCCGGCCTGCGAGGCGCAGGTGATGCCCTCGACCTTCCCCGAGGCCTTCGGCATGGTCGCGGCCGAGGCGGCCTCCTGCGGCCTGCTGCCGCTGTCCGCGAACCACTCCGGCATGGCGGAGGTCACGGCCACGCTCCGGCCCGCTCTCCCGGAGCCGCTCAGGCCGCTGCTGTCCTTCGAAGTGGGCCCCGGCGCGGTGCGCGAGATCGCGGAAAAGCTCGTGACCTGGCTCGAGCTCGACGCCTCCGAGAGAGAGGCCGCGGGCGCGGCGCTGGCGGCCGAGGCGGCGCGCCGCTACTCGTGGGAGAGCGTGGCCGAGGGCGTCATTGCCGCAGCCGCCCCTGACGGTATTGTTCCCGCCTCTTGAGCCTCACCCGCAACACGGTACGGGGGGTCCTGGCGGCGCTGTGCGCCGCCGCGGTCGTGCTGCCCCTGGGCGCCTGCGGGCGCGACGAGGCCGACCTGTCGAACGGGAAGGCGATGTTCGTGGAGAAGTGCGGCTCGTGCCACGAGCTGGGCCGGGCCGGCACCGCCGGCACCACGGGGCCGAGCCTCGACTCCGCCTTCCAGACCGCGCTCGCCGACGGGATGGACCGCGACACGGTCGAGGGCATCGTCAACAAGCAGATCCTCCACCCGCGCGAGGGCAGCCAGATGCCGCCGGGGGAGGAGATCGGCGTGACGGGCGACAACGCGCGCGACGTGGCCGCCTACGTGGGCTACGCGGCGGCGCGCAGTGGCGACGACGAGGGCGCGCTCGCGACGGCCGGGCTCGCCCAGGCCACGACCGGCGAGCAGATCTTCACCGCGGCGGGCTGCGCCGGGTGCCACACGTTCGCCCCCGCCGGGTCGAACGCCAACATCGGGCCCAGCCTCGACGAGCTGGCGAGCGCGGCAGGCAACCGGAAGCCCGGCACGTCGCCAGAGGACTACGTGCGCGAGTCGCTCACGAACCCCGAGGCCTTCCTCGTCGAGGGCTTCGGCAACGCGATGCCGTCCTACGACGGCCGTCTCACCGACGAGCAGATCCAGGCACTCAGCGAGTACCTACTCCAGACCGGCGGCAACTAGCGCACCCAGGAGCTCTTCGGTGCCCGCGGCCAGCCTGCATGGCGGGTCCCCTTGGAGCTCGCCGACCACTCCCCCTGCCTCCTTGACGAGCAGAACTCCGGCGGCCTCGTCCCAACGCTTCAGCCCGTGCTCGTAGAAGGCGTCGTACCGACCCGCGGCCACGTATGCCAGGTCGAGCGCGGCGGCGCCTGCCCGGCGCACGTCACGCACGCGCGGAAGCACGTCCACGAGTAGCCTGGCCTGCGTCTCGCGGCGCGGCGCCTCGTACGAGAACCCGGTCCCCACCATGGCGCGGTCGAGGCTCGTGCAGCCGGTGACGCGGAGCGGCTCTCCGTTCAGGGCCGCCCCCTCACCGCGCCGCGCGCTGAAGCACTCGTCGTCGACGGGGTTGTAGACGACGCCAACCGCGAGGCCGTCCGAATCCTCGAGGGCGATGCTGACCGCCCAGGTGCGCATCCCGTAGAGGAAGTTCACCGTCCCGTCCAGAGGGTCGACGATCCAGGTCCGGCCGTTGGCCGTGGGCTCCTCCGTGCCCTCCTCACCGAGAATTCCGTCATCCGGCCGCTCGGCGCTCAGGAACTCGCGGATCGTGCGCTCGGCCTCCAGGTCAGCCTCGGACACCGGATCGGTCACCGAGGTCTTCGATGCCAGTCCCTCCGGCTCCCGCCCGAACCAGCCGAGCAGCACCTCGCCGGCCTCCCGCGCCGCGCGCTCGGCCAGCTCGAGGTCGGTCACGTGACCGCGCGCACCAGGAGCACTATCCCGATCACGAGAGCCGCCACGACCAGCACGTAGACCAGGAACCGAAACGCCTCCTGCTCCGAGCGCAGAGGGTTCAGCACCGGATTACAGGATGTAGACGGTGGTGTAGACGACCAGCCACATCACGTCGACGAAGTGCCAGTAGATCCCCGGGATGTCGACGCCGCGGTGCTCCTTGGCGGTGAAGTGCCCGCGGAACGCGCGGATGGTCGCGAACGTGAGGAGCGTCAGCCCCACGAAGACGTGGGCGCCGTGGAGGCCCGTGAGGCCGTAGAAGATCGTGCCCTGCGCGTTGTCGTGCGGCGCGAAGCCGAGGTGCACGTACTCGTTCACCTGGATCGTCAGGAACGTGAAGCCGAGCAGGGCGGTGGTCAGGAGGCCGACGCGCATCGCGTTGCGGTTCTCGTTGCGCGCACCCTCGAGCGCCCAGTGCATCGTGAAGCTGGAGGAGACGAGGATCGCGGTGTTCACGCCGGCGATGAGCTTCGGGAGCTCGACGCCGTCGATCGGGAACCAGTCCCCGGCCGCCACGACCCGGATGAAGAAGTAGGCCGTGAAGAACGCTCCGAAGAGCATGACCTCGGAGATGATGAACAGCCACATCCCGAGCCTCTGCGCCTCTACGCGCGACGAGACGTTCGCCGCGGGCGGCCCGTGGTGGTGCTCGGCGTGTGCGGTGGCGGCTTCCATCACGCGTCCTCGCTCACGATGTGCTCGACGGGCTTCCCGGTGCTCGTCTGCACCCGGCCGACGAGGTCGGAGCGCAGCCACCCGGAGCGCGTCTCAGGGAAGGTCGAGATGACGATGTCGTCCGGCGCGTAGAACTGGAGCGCGTTCTGGATGGCCGTGTACGGGTCGTGGTGCTCCACCTGCCCGACCGCCTCGAGACCGGCGTCGGAGAGCTCCTTGAGGGTCTGGGCGAGCCGGTCGTGCGGGTCCTCGCTCGAGTCGCCGTTGTCCCCGGTGGCCTGGGGCGCGATCACGATGAAGCGGCGCGGCTCGTCCGCGGCCTTCTTCTTCAGCGCCTCGAGCAGCGGCCGGGAGGAGACGGTCTGGTTCGCCACCACGAGCGTGCGCTTCACGTCGTCGCGCTCGGCGTCGAGGTCCACCACCACGTGCTCGACGGGCCGCCGGGCGGCACGCTCAACACGGTCCACGAGGCCCTGCCGCAGCCAGCCCGAGCGTGTCTCCGGGTGGGTGGAGATCACGATCTCGTCGTAGTCCTCCTCGCCGAGCGCGTCCATCACGGCCGAGTAAGGGTCGGGGTCCATGACCTCGCCGTCCGCCTCGATCCCGGCCTCGCGCATCAGCGCCAGCGTCATCTCGAGCCGGTTCTGGGCAGCCTCGCGCACGTGCTCGTCGTAGATCACGTAGCCGTGCTTCGGCTGGTTCTGCGGGCTGATCACGTGCACCGTGACGCCGTCGCTGTCAGCCCGCTGCCTCACGGCGTCGATCAGCGGCTTGCCCGCCACCGTCTCGTTCGCGACTACGAGGACGCGCTTCATGGATCAGTGGGCGGGGGCGCCCCGCCTCCGCCGGCCGGCGCCGGCACGGCACCGGCGCCCGCTGAGGCGGGCTGCTTCTCCTTGAAGACGGCGTGCACCGCGCCGGGAATGCCGTACTCGTACGGGCCGCCCACCACCGTCGGGATCTCGTCGAAGTTGAAGACCGGCGGCGGGGAGGAGACCTGCCACTCGATCGAGTGGGCACGCCACGGGTTGCCGTCCGCGGCCGGCCCGTGCCGCCACGAGGCGATCATGTTGTAGAGGAAGATCAGGAACGAGGCGCCGAAGATGAACGCCGAGATCGAGATGATCACGTTCCAGGTCGCGAACTGCTCGGCGTAGTCGGCCACCCGCCTCGGCATGCCGTCGATGCCCACGAAGTGCATCGGGCCGAAGGTGAGGTTGAAGAACACGAACGAGAGCCAGAAGTGGAGCTTGCCGAGGCTCTCGTCGTACATCCGGCCCGTCATCTTCGGGAACCAGTGGTAGATCCCGGCGAAGATCGTGAACACGGAGCCGCCGAACAGCACGTAGTGGATGTGGGCGACGATGAAGTACGTGTCCGACACGTGGATGTCGAACGGGATGACGGCGAGCATGATCCCGCTGATCCCGCCGAGCGTGAACATGGTGATGAACCCGAGCGCGAAGAGGAGCGGCGTTCGGAGATGGATCACGCCTCGCCAGAGCGTCGCCAGCCAGGAGAAGATCTTGATGCCGGTGGGCACCGCGATCAGCATCGTGGTGATCATCATCGGGACGCGGACCCAGCTCTGCATCCCCGAGACGAACATGTGGTGGGCCCAGACGGTGAAGCCCAGGATCACGATCGCCACCAGCGAGAACGCCATCATCCGGTAGCCGAACACGGGCTTTCGGGCGTGCGTCGAGATGACCTCGCTGACGATCCCGAACCCGGGCAGCATCATGATGTAGACCGCCGGGTGCGAGTAGAACCAGAAGACGTGCTGGTACATGATCACGTCGCCGCCCGCGGCCGGGTCGAAGAAGTGCGTCCCTAACGACCGGTCCAGCAGGACGAAGAACTGCGACCCGGCGATGAACGGCGTGGCGATCACCACGAGCAGCGAGGTCGTGAAGTTCGCCCACACGAGCAGCGGCATGCGCCAGAACGTCATGCCGGGCGCGCGCATGGTGATGATCGTGACCAGGAAGTTCAGCGCGGTCGCGATCGAGGACGCGCCCGCGAACTGCACGCCGACGGTGAAGAACTGCTGGCCCAGCGGCGTGTCCGTGGACAGCGGGGCGTAGGCCGTCCAGCCCGTTGCGAAGGCGCCGCCCTCGGCGAAGTAGGAGGCGAGCATCATCACGCCCGCCACCGGCAGCATCCAGAAGGAGAGCGCGTTCAGGCGCGGGAACGCCATGTCCGGCGCCCCGATCATCAGCGGGATCACGTAGTTCGCGATCCCGGCGAACACCGGGATGATGAACAGGAAGATCATCAGCGAGGCGTGCACCGAGAACAGCCCGTTGAAGGTGTTCGGGTCCACGAACTGCGTGCCCGGCTGCGCCAGCTCGGCCCGCATCAGCATCGCCATCAGGCCGCCGGCGACGAAGAAGAAGAAGGTGGTGCAGATGTACTGGATCCCGATCACCTTGTGATCGGTGTTCACGCGGAAGTAGTCGCGCCAGGTCTTGGCGCCGTGCCCCGAGTGGTCCTCCGGGATCGTGGGCGCGCCGGACGCCCAGCGGAACCAGTAGTCGAAGCAGCCGATCCCGACCAGGTAGCCGAGCGGTGCGCCTATCAGCGCCCCGACGGTGATGATCGCGTCCCAGTCGAAGAGCGGGTCCCAGCCGTAGGCCGCCCGCGCCGCCACGACGATGGCGAGCCCGAGCCCGAAGCCGAGGGCCAGTCCGAGGAAGGCGCGGTACCAGCCCGGTGCGATGAGTCTCTGAGTCAACGTCATCCCTGCGACTCCAGAAGGTACTTCACGAGTGCGTCGATCTCCTCTTCCGAGAGCTCTTCCCCGAAGTTCGCGGGCATCACGCCGTCCTCGAAGCCCTCGGCGATCTCAGCCCCCGGGTCCACGATCGACTCCCTCACGTAGCGCTCGTTCGCCTGCGAGAGCTGCCCGAGGTCGGGGCCCACGTCCGAGTCTGAGCCGGCGGCCGCCAGGGCGTGGCAGCCCGCGCAGCCGGCCGAGGTGAAGATCTGCTCCCCGGCGCTCCCGGCGGCCTGCTCCTCGCCGCCGCCCTGCTCCTCGGCGGGCTCGCCCTCGCCACCGCCTCCGCCTCCGGCGGCCTCCTGCTGCTCGCTGATCCAGCTGTCGAACTCGGATTCCGGGACCACGCGCACGAACTGGCGCATCGTGGAGTGCCCGAGGCCGCACAGCTCGGCGCAGACCACCTCGTAGCGGCCCTCCTTGTTCGGGGTGACGCGGATCGAGGTGGTGAGGCCCGGCACGGCGTCCGACTTCAGCCGGAACTGCGGCACCCAGAACGAGTGGATCACGTCGTTCGTGCGGATCCGGAAGTCCACCGGGCGGTCCACCGGCAGCACCAGCTCGCGGGTCTTCAGCTTGTCCTCGGCCGGATACTCGAAGGACCAGGTGAACTGCTGGCCGGTGACCTGCACGACCATCTCGTCCTGCTGCTTCGCCTCGATGTCGTCGAGCACGATCCAGCCGTAGATGGCGAGCGCGGTGACCATGAGGAACGGGATCGTCACCCAGATCACCTCGAGCCGGGTGTTGCCGTGGATCGGCGGGCCGTCGCCCATGTCGCCCGGCTTCGCGCGGAAGCGCACCACCGAGTAGATCGCGATCGTCATGACGAGCACGAAGACCGGCACCGAGCAGATCAGGAGGACGTCGTAGAGCGTGTCGATCTGCCCCGCGGAGCTGCTCGCGTCCTCGGGGAACCAGTCGATCAGGAGCGTGATCGCGATCCCGACCAGGGAGGCGAGCACGCCCAGCCCGATCATCCGGGCGACCGGGTGCTTCTCCCCTTCGATCCGCGGATCCGTCTCGGGCGGGCCCTTGGCCTCGTCCGTTTGAACGCGCTCCCTATCCGTCACGGCGCGGGAGTCTATGTCCTCGCGGGGACGGGCGTGGGGCCGGCGCGGGGGTCCGGGCGGGCCGGTCTCCGCCCGCGCCCCGCTCAGGCGGCGAGCCGCCGGCCGCCCCTGCGGAAGGCGGACGGTGCCGCGCCGTGATGGCGGCGGAAGACCTTCGCGAACTGGGCCGGCTGGCGGTATCCGACCGCGCCGGCCACCGCCTGCACGGCCATCGGCGCCTGGAGCAGCAGCTCCGCGGCCCTCTGCATCCGGACGCGCTGGAGCTCACGGCTGAAGCTCGTGCCGCCGGCCTCCGAGAACGCCCGCTGGAGCTGGCGCCGCGAGGTGGCGATCTCATGGGCGACGCTCGCGAGCGAGAGGTCAGGCTCGCCGTAGCGGCGCGCGATCACCTCGCGAGCCTCGGCGAACAGGGCGCGGCGGCGCTGGACGGTGGATGCCCGCACACAGGGGAATACGCGTGCGCGTGCCGGGCGGATCATCGGTTACATTGGCCCTCATGCAGGTCAGCACGGGCATGAGCACGAGCGTCGTGACCGTCAGTCCGGGGGCCACGCTGCACGACGCGGCTCGTGCGATGGCGGAGCGCAAGGTCGGCGCGGCGATCGTGATGGACCCCGAGCAGCCCGGCCCCGGGATCATCACGGAGCGCGACGTGCTCCGGTCGGTGGGGGCGGGCCAGGACCCGAACTCCGAGCGCGTGCAGGACCACCTGTCGGCCGACATCACCTTCGCGGCGCCCGACTGGTCGCTCGAGCGGGCGGCCGAGGCGATGGTGCGCGGCGGCTTCCGCCACCTGGTGGTCGTGGACGGCGGCGAGCTGATCGGCGTGCTCTCGATGCGCGACATCGTCCGCTGCTGGGTGCAGGACGGCGCGACGTCCGAGCTGCCGAGCGACGTGGCCGAGAGCGCCTAGTGCTCCAGCGGAAGCTCTGACATCTCGCGGCGCGTGTCGCGGATCCAGCTCACGACCGCGATCAGCGTGATGATCAGCCCGATCACCGACAGGATCGGGTACAGCACGACGCCCACGACCGCGAGCGTCAGCCCGAGGGCGACGACCACGGGCTGGAACGACGGCCCCGGAAGGTGGATCGACTCGCCGGGCTCGTCGGCCTCGGGGTCCGTGACGCGGACCTCGGCCATCAGTAGACGAGCCCCACGAACCAGCTGAGCGCGAAGACGATCAGGGCGATCGATCCGGCGATCAGGCCGGTGCGCAGGTTCTTGTAGGCCAGGCGGCGGTCCACGGGGCGTGGTTTTAGCAGACGGGCCTGCTCATAGAAGTCGAGCGCCGGGGCCCGGCATCACGCGGACGGCGCGCTCGGGGAGCTCCGCGTCCGGCCGGAAGAGCGCCAGCACGGAGCCGCCGAAGCCGCCGCCCATGATGCGCGCTCCGAGCGCGCCGGCCGCCCTGCATGCCGCGACCGCGCGCTCGACCTCGGGCACGGAGACCTCGTAGTCGTCGCGAAGGCTTGCGTGGGAGGCGTCGAGGAGCCGGCCGAGCGCGGGCGCGTCCTTCGCCTCGAGCGCGGCCACCGCTTCGTCAACGCGCTCGTTCTCGGTCAGCACGTGCCGCACGCGGCGGTCGAGCGGCGCTTCGAGGGAGGCGCCGTCGCGGGCGTCGCGGAGCGAGTCGACGCCGAGCTGCTCCGCCGCGCGCCGGCACTCCTCACGGCGCTCGTTGTAGCCGGACGCGGCGAGGTCGCGCGAAGCGCCCGAGTCGAGCACGGCGAGCGTGTGGCCGCCCAGGGCGAGCTCGACAGGGCGCGCGTCGAAGGAGCGCATGTCGAGCCGCACGGCGTGGCCCTCCTCTCCGAGGAGCGAGGCGAGCTGGTCGAGCAGGCCGGTCTCGGCGCCCGCCCAGTCGTTCTCGACCCGTGCGCACAGCCGGGCCAGCTCGAGCGGCTTCGGGGCGCCGGCGCCCGCCGCCTCGCAGAGGGCGAGCGCGAGCGCGACGCACAGAGCGGCGGACGACGAGAGGCCCACCTCGCGCGGCAGGTCGCTCTGCACCTCGACCACGCAGCCCGGGACCTCGATGCCCGCGCGCCGGAGCTCCTCGACGGTGCCGCGGAGGAACGGGTCGTCGTCGGCCAGATTGGGCGAGGTCACCGCGTCCGCGCCGGCGCGCAACTTCGCTGTCACGGTCACGCCGAGCTCGATCGCGAACGGCAGGCAAAGGCCATCGTTGTAATCGGTGTGCTCGCCGATCAGGTTCACGCGTCCAGGCGCGAAAGCCCTGATTCCATGCGGGTTCATGGACGCCCACCCTACGCGCGCGGGCACCGTCCATGGACGCATAGCCGAGAGCGGGCCGGGAGGATCGGACCTACCTTCGACAGGTGATCGGCGAGCGGCGGGCGGTGCAGGCGTTTCTGGGGGCAAAGCCCCTGAGCCGGGGCCCACTCGAGGTGGAGATACGGGAGTCCTCGCCGACGAGCGATCCCCGCTCAGGCCGCCCGCTGCCCGTCCCTCCCGTCGTGGTCCTCTGGATCGAGGAGCGCCCGGTGGCCGTACGCGTGCGCACGGTCGTCGCGATCAGCCGCTTCCCCCCGGAGCCCCGCCTCGTATCGATGCTCGAGGCCGACTGCATCGCCGCCGGCCTCGGAATCGAGCGGATGCCGGAAGCGGGCCTCTGGCGCCTCTTCTCGCACCCGCCGCGCCCGCGCCTGGCCTCCTGACGAGCCCCTACCTAGCGGAAGCCGCACGTGCAGGTGGTTGTCGTGCTGGACCAGTGGCACGACCACGCCCGGGGGTCCGGTCAGGTTGGTGTTCGGGCCCACGTAGACCACCTCGGCGCCGGCCGCCACGAAGCGGTTCACCAGCTCCTGGGACAGCCGTGGGTTGATCTGCGAGGCGTAGCGGGGCGCTCGCTCGCGGCCGTCCGCGCGCGGGTAGTACACGTCGGCGTCGAGGCCGTTCTGGTGGCTCGCGTGCCCGATGTAGCCGAACTGGGGGCCGAAGTCGCCGCCGTGCGGGCGGCTGAGGTCCCCGATCGACATCCGGGGCGCGCGCGGATGAGCCGCGTGGTGGTCCCGCGCCACCCGGAGGAGCACGCGCACGAGGCGGTCGGTGCCCCAGCGCCGCCAGGCCCGGTTCGGCGAGCGGCGCAGCACCGGGTCCCAGGTGAAGAAGGTGCGTCCCTCGGCGGGGAGCCGCACGCCCTGCTCCAGCCGGCCCGCCGTGTGCGTTCCGACGGGCGTCGATTCCCGGTAGTCCACCTGCAGGCCCGCGGCCGCGGCCGAGAGCCCAAGGGCGATCAGTGCCGCGAGCTGCATGTCCGGGATACGCACGCGAGCGCCGCGCGGGTCCGGGAACCTGTCCCGTCCGGCGGGTGTAGAGGCAGCATGACCAGACTTACGACGGCTGCCCTCGCCATCGCGGTGCTCCTCCTGGTGCCCGCCTCGAGCCACGCCGGGGGGTGGGCGACCGTCGGCCTCAGCTCCATGCCGGACGACGCCCGGCCCGGGCAGGAGTGGGTGGTCGACCTGACCGTGCTCCAGCACGGGGTCACGCCGCTCGAGGACGTCACGCCGGTCGTGACGATCTCGCCCGCGGACGCCGCCGGCGCCAAGCTGCGGACGTTCGAGGCGAAGCCGACGAAGGAGGCCGGCGTGTACCGGGCTCGGGTGGACTTCCCGGCCAAGGGCGCCTGGGACGTCTCCGTCCACGACGGCTTCTCGGGCGTGCACGAGTTCGGCGTGGTCCGGATAGGCGACGACGGCACCACGATGGCCGGCGCGTCGAAGTTCAATCCGGTCGACCGCGCGAATGGCGAGCAGGCGGCCGCGCCGGCGTCACCCGAGTCGGGATCCGGGATCGGGCTCGGCACCGCGCTCCTCCTTGCGGCCCTCGCGGGCCTGCTGGCAACCGGGGTCGTCGCGGCGCGCAGCCGGCGCGGCGGGCCGTCGCCGGCGAGCGGGTGAGGCGTCGCCGGAGGGCGTGATGCGCGCGGCGTTGGTCGGAGTGGTCGTCGCCGCGGCGGCGTTCGCCCTCGTCGCGGTCGTTGGCGGCATCGAGGGTGACGAAGGGAACGAGCCCGCGCCCGCCCGCGCGGAGATCGCGCAGGGCCGCGAGCTGTTCGCCCGCATGGCGTGCGGCTCCTGCCACACGCTGGCGGCGGCGGGGTCACAGGGCCAGATCGGCCCTGACCTCGCGGGAATCGGCGAGCGCACGCGCGCTTCCCTGGTCGCGACGATCACGAATCCGCCCTCCGACGGAGGATTCGTCGCCATGCCAACCAACTTCGGCAGCCGGATGACGGCCGAGGAGCTGAACGCGCTCGCGGCCTTCCTGATCGCGGCGCGCGACGGTTAGGCGCTCTTCAGGAGCAGCCGGATGCCGGAGGGGTCCGCGGCCAGGACGCCGTCGTCCTCGGCCACCGTGTCGCCGCGCGGCGGCCAGGCGGTCCGCGGCCGCGTTCCGCTCCTCCTCGCTCGGCAGCACGAGCTCCCACCGGTCGAGGCCGAGCGCGTCGTCGGGCGGCGCCGGCGCTCCCTGGCTCTCCCAGGTGTTCACGCCCAGGTGATGGTGGTACCCGCCGGCCGCGAGGAACAGCGCCTGCGGGTACGAGCGCACGGTCACGTCGAGACCCAGCGCGCCCTCGTAGAAGCCCTCGGCCGCCGGGATGTCGGCCACCTGGAGGTGCACGTGCCCCATCGTCGTGCCGGCGGGCATCCCGCCCGCGCCTTCCTCCGACGAGCCCAGCTCGCCGAGCACGCTGTCGAGGTCGAGCGGGAGCGAGGCCATCCGGAGCTCGCCGAGCTGCGGATCGCGGTCCCACTGGTCGCGCGGGCGGTCGCGGTAGATCTCGATCCCGTTCCCCTCGGGGTCCCGGAGGTAGAGCGCCTCGCTCACGAGGTGGTCGGACGCCCCGGTGAGCCGCCAGCCCGCGCCCGCCACCCGCTCGAGCGAGCGCGCCAGCTCGGCCCTGTCCGGCACGAGGATCGCGAGGTGGAACAGCCCGGTGCTGAAGCTCGGCGCGCGCGGGGCGTCCGGCGCGGACACGAGCTCGACGAGCGGATCACCGCCCTCGGGCCCGAGCCGCACGAGGCCGTTCTCCCGCTCCACCGAGCGCAGGCCGACCACGCGCTCGTAGAACTCCGCGAGCGCGTCGATGTCGGCGACCCGCAGGCGCACCTTTCCGATCGATGTGTCAGGGGGAATCATGTGACCGCGTCGAGCGCGTCGTCCTGCGTCCTGAAGAACCCGAAGAAGACGATCTTCGCAGCCCGTACCCGGGCGCCCAGCCAATACGTCTGCTCGATCGGGACCCCGCTCTCCACGCCGGTCGCCGTCACAGCGAGGCAGAGCACCACGGAACCATCCTCGTCGTGCGTCGCCTCCCGCGGCTCCGGCCGCCAGTCGGGGAAGACGCCGAACACGTTCTCGAACCAGTCCCGCACGCCGTCGTGCCCGTGGTAGAGCGGCCGCTCCGCCTCCGTGAGCAGCGAGCGGAGCACGATCTCCTCGTCCGCCACCGCGAGGATCCCGTCGAGGTCGCGGGCCACGAAGGCGAGCACCGCCTGCCGCACCACCGCCTGGGACATCAGCGGAACAATCCCGCATACGCGCTGAGCGCGGGCTGGCCGCCGAGGTGCGCGTAGAGCACGTTGGAGCCGCTGTCGATCTCGCCGCTCGCCACGAGGTCGATCATCCCCGCCATCGACTTCCCCTCGTAGACCGGGTCGGTGATCATGCCCTCCAGGCTGCCGGCCGTCCGGATCGCCTCGAGCGTCCGCTCGTCCGGGATGCCGTACACGCCCGCGTGCCAGCGGTCGTCGAGCACGATCTCGTCGTCGCGCAGCTCGCGGCCCAGCTCGATCAGCTCGGCGGTCCTGCGCGCGATCCGGGCCACCTGGTCGTGCGTCTCGGCGGGCTTCGCCGAGCCGTCGATGCCGATCACCCGCCGCTCTCGCTCCTGGCCGGCGAACCCGGCGATCATCCCGGCCTGCGTGCTCCCGGTGACCGAGCAGACGATCACCGTGTCGAAGAACACCCCGAGCTCCCGCTCCTGCTCGGCCACCTCCTGCGCCCAGCGCGCGAAGCCGAGCCCGCCCAGCTCGTGGTCGGACGCGCCCGCCGGGATCGCGTACGGCCTGCCGCCGGCCGCCTCCACGTCCGCGAGCGCCTGCTCCCAGCTCTCCTTGAAGCCGATGCCGAAGCCCGCCTCCACGAGCCGGACGTCGGCGCCCATGATGCGCGAGAGCTGGATGTTCCCCACGCGGTCGTAGACCACGTCGGGCCAGTCCACCCAGCTCTCCTGGACGAGCACGCACCCCATGCCCGTGCGCGCCGCCACGGCGGCCACCTGCCGGGTGTGGTTCGACTGGACGCCGCCGATCGAGACGAGCGTGTCGCAGCCCTTCGCCCGCGCGTCGGCCACGAGGTACTCGAGCTTGCGCGTCTTGTTGCCTCCGTAGGCGAGCCCGCTGTTGCAGTCGTCGCGCTTTGCCCACATGCGCGCGCCGCCCAGGTGTGTGGTGAGGCGGTCGAGCGGATGCACCGGCGAGGGGCCGAACAGAAACGGCTCCCGGGCGAACTTGTCGAGGTTCATGCGCCGATTCTCTTCAATGTGAGAGGTGACGGAGCCGACGGTCGACGATCTGCGCGCCGAGGCGAACACCCTCGAGGTGATCGAGATCGAGCTCGCCTCCATCGGCGACGACGAGGTGCGCGAGCCGCACCGGCACGCCTACCACGAGCTGATCTGGGTCCGCGACGGCCACGGACGGCACCTGATCGACGGCGAGCCGGTGGAGTTCCAGCCGCGCACGCTGACCCTGATCGCCAAGGGGCAGGTCCACCAGTTCCAGCAGGCCGAGGGGGTGCGCGCCATCGTGGCCCGCTTCGAGGACGACTGGCTGACGGGCGGCCTGACCGAGGAGATCGGCAAGCGCTCGCTCTTCGCCGGGTCGACCTGCACGTCGCTGCGGCCGCCCGGCGACGAGGCCGAGCGGTTCGACGCGCTCCTCGAGCTGCTGCGCGTCGAGGTCGAGCGGCCGCCGAACCGCGAGTCGGCCGAGCTGCGCCGCCACCTGCTCGCGGCCGCGCTCCTGTGGGCGTACCGCTGGCGGGAGGCGCAGTTCGAGGAGGGCGGCGCCACGAGCGCCGACGTGCAGCTCCACCAGCGCTTCGTCGAGGCGCTCGAGCGCGACTTCACGGAGCACCACGACGCCGGCCACTACGCCGACGAGCTGGGCGTGACGACGGGGACGCTGTCGCGCACGCTCACCAAGCTGACCGGCCGGACGACGAAGCAGCTCATCCTCGACCGGCTGATGCTCGAGGCCGTGCGCCTGCTCCGCTTCTCCGACCTGTCGGTGAAGCAGATCGCGGACCGGCTCGGCTTCAGCGACCAGTTCGCGTTCTCGAAGGCGTTCAAGCGCCAGCGCGGCGCGGCCCCGGTGGACTTCCGCGGCAGGGCGGCGTAGCGTAGGTCCATGGCCCTCCGCGTCGCGACCCTGGTCGCGGCAGCCGCAGCCGGTGCAGTCGCAGTCGCGCCGGCGACCGCCGATGCGGCCCGGCTCACCCACACCGTCACCATCGAGGGCGAGCTCGTGAACCACTGGTCGATCGCCGAGCCGGGGCCATGCGGCACCGTCGGGGACGGCACCGTCACCGTCAAGTTCAAGACCACCCGGCGAACCAAGGTACTGCCCTACATCGACCCGTTCGCCCGGGCTCTCGGCGGCGGCTACAGGGCGTGGATCGTCGCCGAGCCGCTCGGTCCGGGCCGCAGGCTGTTCACGGACATGGGCTACGTGAAGGCCACCGGCACCGTCACGCGCGTGGACAACACGGTCAGCCGGCCACCCGACCCCCAGGACACCGAGCCGTGCCCGCCGATCGAGAAGGACGCGTGCGGCACGGTCCCGCTCGGCTCCGCACGCGGCACGAAGGCCGGGATCGGGCGCTTCGACCGCCGCCGGATCACGGTCAACGCGATCGGCAACTTCTATCCGCGCCGCGGGTCCTGCGGCTACGGCCAGCTCGAGTTCTGGGCCGACCACCGCTTCGTGGGGCGAGCCGCCGAGGGCTGGCTGCCGCTGAAGATGCCGAGCGCGCGTGCGCTGAAGCGCCGCCGCGTGGTCAAGGCGAAGGGCTCGAGCCACAAGCGCACGACGTTCGCCGATCCGGGCGACGAGACGACGACCGACGACGTGACTCGCCGCGCCACCGTGACCTTCAGGCGGCGCTAGCGAGCCCGTCGCCGGTCGAGTCGGCTACGAGTCCTTGATCTCGTGGTTGGCCAGGAAGAGGCCGTTCGGGTCCCAGTGCGTCCGGAGGGCCCGGAGCACGCGCCAGCTCTCCGCGTCGTAGAACCGGCGGGCGTCCGCCTTGTCCTCCTCGAAGTTGGCGTAGTGAGTGCCGGCGTCCCACGGCGCCATCGCGGCCTCGACGTGCTCGGCCTGGCTGTGCACGGCGTCGTACAGCTCCGGCTCGAACACCGCGCCGAGGGCAAACGCCAGATAGTCGCCGTCGAGCGTCGCGCGGACGCCGTGCCCCGGAGCGTGCCGCCCGAGGGCGCCGCCCAGCGCGCGGAGCTCCGTCATCACGATGTCGGGGCTCTCGATCGTGGCCTCGACGACCGCGTCGATGCCCGCGGCGCTCATGTCGCTCACGATCCGTCCACGGCTCGTGTACGGCACCGGATCCTCCGGATCCATCGCCAGGTAGCTGAGCGCGGCCGGCTCCACCATCGCGAACGTGTTCATCGCGGGGCCGAGGTCGGTCAGCGGCCGGATCAGCTCGGCGCCGTCGGCCTCGCTGCCCAGGTACGCCGTCTGGATGACCGCGAACGACTGCCCGCGGACCATCTCCGGCAGGTCCTCGAGCGGCGGGAAGCGCAGCAGCTTCGCCCAGGTCGAGATCTCGTCCGGCAGGCCCGCCGACACGTACTCGTGCCAGGCCTGCATGACCTCCAGGCTGCGCTCGAACGGGAAGAAGAGCGCGCCGGCGTAGATCTCCGGGGCCGGGAACAGGTCGAACTCGAGGGCGGTCACGACGCCGTAGTTGCCGCCGCCGCCCCGGACCGCCCAGAACAGGTCGGTCTCGTTGTCGTGGTCGATGCGGCGCAGCTCGCCGTCGGCGGTGACGATCTCGACGGCAGTCAGCGCGTTGGCCTGGAGGCCGTGCTTGCGCCCCAGCCAGCCGAGGCCGCCGCCGAGCGAGTAGCCGGCCACGCCGACGTCCCGCGCCGAGCCGGAGAGCGGGGCGAGGCCGGCCTCGGAGGCCGGGTCGACCACGGCGCCCCAGCGAACGCCGGCGCCGACGCGGGCGCGGCGCGCCGCCACGTCGATCTTGACCTCCTGGAGCGAGTCGGTGCGGAGGAGCAGCGCGTTCTCGAGCCCATCGATTGGACCGGCGTTGTGGCCGGTGCCCTGGGGCGCGACGCGGATGCCGCGCCGAGCGGCATAGCGGACCGTCTCGACCACGTCGTCGGCGTTCGCCACCCGCACGAGGCCGGCGGGGCGCTGGTCATGGGTCAGGTTGAAGGTGCCTCGGGAGGCATCCCATCCGTCGTCGCCCTCGGTGAGGACGCGGCCGTGGATGCGGGACTGGAGTTCGGAGAAGCGTGCGGACTGGGAGATGAGCATGGAGCCAGCATCGGCCCCAGCCGGGGTTCTCGCATCGAGGACACCCCTAATCCCACCCCTGATCTTTGCGGGGCGCCCCCTACGCGGTCAGGGGTTCGGTCGTTTATGCCGGCTATTCCGGCACAGAAGACGGAACCCCCACCGCCATGCGCGAGTCTGCGGGATCGGACGGCGGCCGGCCCGATCCGCGAAGCTTGCGGGGCCGCAACCCCGGAGATAGGAAATGCAGCGTGGTCCTGGGAGTCGACGTAGGAGGTACCAAGGTCGCCGTCGCGGCTGTCGACGGCGTTTCGGCGACCCATGCCGCTGAGCACCCGACCGTCACCGTCAGCACCGATGCGCTCCTCGACGGGGTGGAGCACGCCGTCCGCAGCGTGATCGCCCAGGCGGGCGAGCCCACGGCGATCGGGGTCGGCGTTCCGTCCCAGATCGACTACGCCACGGGCACGGTCGAGTCGAGCGTGAACATCCCGCTGACCGGCGTCTCGCTCCGGTCCGAGCTGGGCGGGCGCTTCGGGGTGCCGGTGTTCGTCGACAACGACGCGAACTGCGCCGCCCTCGCCGAATCCCGCATCGTCGGCGTGGACGATCTCGTGATGCTCACGCTCGGGACCGGGGTGGGGGGCGGCGTGGTGATCGGCGGCGCCACGTTCCGGGGCGCGCACGGGCTCGGCGCCGAGCTGGGCCACATCACGGTGAACCCCGACGGCCCGCCGTGCCCAGGGAACTGCCCGAACCGCGGCTGCCTCGAGGCCTACTGCTCCGGCCAGGCGCTCGAGCGCGACGCCACCGAGCTGGCGAGCGACAGGCCGGACAGCGCGCTTGCGAGCCGGCTGGGCGACGACGGGAAGGTCTCCGGGCGCGAGCTCGTGAGCGGCGGCCGACGACGGCGACCCGGACGCGCTGCTACTCATGGAGAACTTCGCCCGCATGCTGGGCGTGGGCATCGCGCTCGTACGTCAACGTCTTCCAGCCCGAGCGCCTCGCGATCGGAGGCGGGCTCTCGCGCGCCTCCCACCTGTTCCTCGAGCGCGCCGTGCGCGAGGCGAGCGCTCGCGCGCTTCCCGCCCTGTGGCGCCGGGTAACCATCGCTCTCGCGGAGGGCGGCGCGGACGCCGGCGTGATCGGCGCCGGCGTGCTCGCAGCCCTCGAGACCGCAGCCGATCGCGATACTGAGTTGCCGAAGGCCACGACTACCGAAGGAATCGAATGACGACGACAACGGACGACATCGTCGAGCTGTCCGTGAACACCATCCGGACGCTCTCGATGGACGCCGTCGAGAAGGCGAAGTCGGGACATCCGGGCGCCCCGATGGCGCTCGCGCCGCTCGCCTACACGCTCTACACGCGGGTCATGAAGCACAGCCCGAAGGACCCCGATTGGTTCGACCGCGACCGGTTCATCCTCTCGGCCGGCCACGCGTCGATGCTGCTCTACTCGACGCTGTACCTCTCGGGCTACGGGCTCACCCTCGACGACCTGAAGAACTTCCGCCAGCTCGGCAGCCCGACCGCGGGCCACCCCGAGTACGGCGACGCCCACGGGATCGAGGCCACCACCGGCCCGCTCGGCCAGGGCCTGTCGATGTCCGTGGGCCTCGCGCTGGCCGAGGCGATGCTCGCCGCGCGCTTCAACGGCGACGGCGAGCCGCTGATCGACCACCACACCTACGTGATCGCGAGCGACGGCGACGTCCAGGAGGGCGTGGCCTCCGAGGCGTGCTCGCTCGCGGGCCACCTCGGCCTCGGCAAGCTGGTCGTCTTCTACGACAACAACCACATCCAGCTCGCAGGCGAGACCGCGATGGCCTTCAGCGAGGACGTCGGCAAGCGCTTCGAGGCGTACGGCTGGCACGTGCAGGACGTGGGCGAGGACCTCTCCGTCGAGACGCTCGAGCGGGCGACCGAGGAGGCGAAGGGCGTGACCGACCGCCCGTCGCTCGTGATCGTGCGCTCCCACATCGGCTACGGGTCGCCGAACAAGCAGGACACCCACTCGGCGCACGGCTCGCCGCTCGGCGAGGACGAGGTGAAGGCCACGAAGGAGGTCTACGGCTGGCCGCCGGACGAGACCTTCTACGTGCCGGACGGCGTGCTCGAGCACTTCGGCGAAGCGGCCGAGCGCGGCAGCGAGCAGGTGAAGCGGTGGGAGGAGCGGCTGGCCGCGCTCCGCGAGTCGGACGCCGGCAAGGCGGGCGAGCTCGCCCTGATCATGGAGGGCAGGCTGCCCGACGGCTGGGACTCCGGCGCGCCGACGTTCGACCCGGACGACGGCAACGTCGCCACGCGCAAGGCGTCCGGCGAGGTGATCCAGTGGGCCGCGAAGCAGGTGCCGACGCTCGTGAGCGGCTCGGCCGACCTCGAGCCGTCGACGCTGACGCTCGTGGAGGACGGCGGCTCCGTGGCGCGCGGCGACTTCAGCGGCCGCAACGTCCACTACGGCGTGCGCGAGCACGCGATGGGGGCGATCGTGAACGGCCTCGTGCTGCACGGCTGGCGCGCGTTCGGCTCCACGTTCTTCAACTTCCTCGACTACATGAAGCCGGCGGTGCGGCTCGCGTCGCTGATGGAGATCCCCTCGATCTTCGTGTTCACGCACGACTCGATCGGGCTCGGGGAGGACGGCCCGACGCACCAGCCGGTCGAGCAGCTCGCCACGCTCCGCGCGCAGCCGAACATGTACTGCGTCCGCCCGGGCGACGCGAACGAGACCGCGCTCGCGTGGCGGTTCGCCATCGAGCAGCACGACACGCCCACCGCGCTCGTGCTGAGCCGCCAGGGCATGCCGATCTGGAGCCCCGACGACATCCCCGGCGACGCGATCCACCGCGGCGCGTACGTGCTCCGCGACTCGTCGAACGGCGACCCGGACGTGATCCTGATCGGCACGGGCTCGGAGCTCCACATCTGCGCCCAGGCCGCCGAGCAGCTCGAGGGTGACGGCATCGCCACGCGCGTGGTGTCGGCGCCGTGCCTCGACCGCTTCGC
Source organism: uncultured Thermoleophilaceae bacterium (assembly GCA_963741455.1). GTDB lineage: Bacteria > Actinomycetota > Thermoleophilia > Solirubrobacterales > Thermoleophilaceae > JACVRW01. Next base: position 48,331 of record CAVUIF010000008.1, on the reverse strand, counting down.
CGAGCAGGACGAGGACTACCGCGAGAGCGTGCTGCCGAGAGGCGTCCGCGCGCGCGTGTCGGTCGAGGCCGCCTCGCCGCTCGGCTGGAGCACCTGGGTCGGTGACGAGGGCGAGTCGATCGCGATGACGACCTTCGGCAAGTCGGCCCCGCAACCGGATCTCTACGAGCACTTCGGCTTCACCCCGGACAATGTCGCCCAGCGAGCCCGGGCCGTCGTGGAGCGCGTATCCGCCCGCACCTGAAAGGAGCACCGCGATGAGCGTCGGAGCAGGAGTGAACGAACGGCTCGCGGCGCTGACCGCGGCGGGAACGAGCGTCTGGCTGGACCAGATCCGCCGCAACCTCATCGAGAGCGGTGAGCTGGAGCGGCTCAGGGAGGAGCTGTCGCTCCGCGGCGTGACCTCGAACCCGGCGATCTTCGAGAAGGCGATCCTGGGCTCGACCGACTACGACGAGCAGATCGCCGAGCTGGCCGGCAAGGGGCTGTCGGCGCGGGAGATCTACGACGAGGTCGCGGTGCTCGACGTGCAGCTCGCGTGCGACGTCCTCCGCAGCGTCTGGGAGGACGCCGACCACGCCGACGGCTTCGTCTCGCTCGAGGTGGAGCCCGCGTTCGCGCACGAGACCGACAAGACGCTCGACCAGGCGCGCGAGTACTGGAAGCGGGTGGACCGCCCGAACCTGATGATCAAGATCCCCGGCACCGAGGCGGGCGTGCCGGCGATCGAGGAGGCGATCGCCTCCGGCATCAACGTGAACGTGACGCTCCTGTTCTCGGTGGAGTCGTACACGGCGATCGCCGAGGCCTACATCCGCGGCATGGAGCGCCGCCTCGAGGCCGGCGAGTCGCTCGACGTGCACTCCGTGGCGAGCTTCTTCGTCTCGCGCGTGGACACCGAGGTGGACAAGCGGCTGGCGGAAGCCGGCCGCGAGGACCTGCGCGGCATCGCCGCCGTGGCGAACGCGCGCGCCGCGTACGTGCGCTTCAAGGAGCTCTTCCGCGGCGAGCGGTTCGCCGCGCTCCGCGAGGCGGGCGCCCCGGTGCAGCGGCCCCTGTGGGCCTCCACCGGCGTCAAGGACCCGCACTACCCCGAGACGAAGTACGTGGACTCGCTCGTCGCGCCGGACACCGTGAACACGATGCCGATGCCGACGCTGCTCGCCTGCGCCGAGGGGCTCGAGGTGGAGGGCGCCACCGCGGACCAGGACCCGGGGGCCGACCTCGAGCGGCTGGCCGAGGCCGGCATCGACATGGGCGACGTCACGAAGACGCTGCTGCGCGAGGGGATCGAGAAGTTCGTCGATCCGTTCGACGCCCTGATCGGCGGGATCGAGCTGGCGCGCGAGGGGACCGTGACCGGACGGCCGAAGACCATCAAGTCGGCGCTTCCGGACGAGCTCGAGCCCGCGCTGGTGGAGGTCGTCAAGCGGGCGCAGGGCGAGGAGGTCGCGAAGCGGGTCTGGGCGCGCGACGAGTCGCTCTGGGGCGGCCCCGGCGTTCCCGAGATCGGCGACCGGCTGGGCTGGCTCACGATCAGCGAGAAGATGCGCGAGCACGCCGGCGAGCTCACCGAGTTCGCCGAGGCGGCGCGGGCCGACGGGCTCGAGCACGCGGTGCTGCTCGGAATGGGCGGGTCGAGCCTCGGCCCCGAGGTGATCCGCCGCTCCTACGGCGAGGTGCCGGGCGGGATGACGCTGCACGTGCTCGACTCCACCGACCCGGGCGCCGTGCTGGCGGTCGAGCGCGGGATCGACATCGACAAGACGCTCTTCGTCGTCTCGTCGAAGTCGGGCGGCACCATCGAGACGCTCTCGCACATGCGCTACTTCTTCGACCGGGCGGGCGGGGACGGCTCGCGCTTCTGCGCCGTGACCGACCCCGGCAGCCCGCTGGCCGAGCTCGCGCGCGAGCGCGGCTTCCGGCACGTGTTCGAGAACGACCCGGAGATCGGCGGTCGCTACTCGGTGCTCTCGTACTTCGGCCTGGTGCCGGCGGCGCTCGCGGGCGTGAACGTGGAGGCGATGCTCCACCAGGCCCAGGTGGCCGAGCAGAACTGCGCCCAGTACGACGCGCCGGACTCGAACTCCGGGCTGTGGCTCGGCTGCGTGATGGGCGGCCTGGCGGAGCAGGGGCGCGACAAGCTCACGTTCGCGGTGTCGGAGCCGATCTCGAGCTTCGGGCTGTGGGTCGAGCAGCTGATCGCGGAGTCCACCGGCAAGGAGGGGAAGGGCGTCCTGCCGGTGGCGGACGAGCCGCTCGGGCCGCCCGAGGCCTACGGGGACGACCGCGTGTTCGCCTACCTGCGCAACGAGGACGAGCCCGACGAGGACATGGATGCCCGCATCGAGGCGCTCGGCCGGGCGGGCCACCCCACGACCACGCTCGCCGTGTCCGGCGGCGCGGCCGACCTGGGCCGGATCTTCTTCTTCGCTGAGTTCGCGACGGCGGTGGCCGGCTGGGCGCTCGGGATCAACCCGTTCGACCAGCCGAACGTGCAGGAGGCGAAGGACAACACGGGGCGGATCCTGGAGGAGGGCCTGCCCGATCTCGAGCGAGGCTCCCTCGATGGGCTGCTCGCCAGGGCCGCGCCGCCGCACTACATCGCGATCCTCGGGTACGTGCCGCCGTCGGACGAGTACGACACCGCCGTGAGAGAGCTCAGGGAGAAGCTGCGCGAGCGCACGAGGTGCGCGACGACCTTCGGCTACGGGCCCCGCTACCTCCACTCCACCGGCCAGTACCACAAGGGCGGGCCGCCGAACGGGCTGTTCATCCAGCTCTACCAGCCGGCCGGCGAGGACGTGGAGATCCCGGAGGCCGGCTACTCGTTCGAGCACCTGAAGAACGCTCAGGCGCTCGGTGACATGCAGACGCTCCGGGCGCACGGCCTGGACGTCGTGAGAGTCGAGGTCGATGGCCCCGACGCCGTCAGGAGGCTGATCTGATGCAACTCGGTTTCGTCGGTCTCGGCCGCATGGGCGGCAACATGGTCCACCGCATCCACCGCGACTCGGACCACGAGTGCGTCGTGTTCGACTTCGACGAGGACGCGGTGGGCGCCGCGGCGGGCCACGGCGCCACCGGCACGAGCGGCCTCGAGGACCTCGTCGCGAAGCTCGAGCCGCCGCGGACCGTGTGGATCATGGTCCCGGCCGGCGATCCGACGCAGAGCACCGTCGAGCAGCTCACCGGGCTGCTCGACGAGGGCGACACGATCGTCGACGGCGGCAACTCGCGCTGGACGGACGACAAGCGCCGCCAGGAGGACCTCCGCGAGCACGGCATGCACTACGTGGACGTGGGCGTGAGCGGCGGCGTCTGGGGGCTCGAGGTGGGCTACTGCATGATGGTCGGCGGCGACGACGAGGCCGTGGAGCGGCTCAGCCCGATCCTCGACGTGCTCGCCCCGCCGTCCACCGAGGAGCACGGCCCCGGCTGGGGCCACTTCGGGCCGACCGGCGCGGGCCACTACGTGAAGATGGTCCACAACGGGATCGAGTACGGGATGATGCAGGCCTACGCCGAGGGCTTCGCGCTCTTCGACTCGTGCGAATACGAGCTCGACAACGCGAAGATCGCGCACCTGTGGATGCAGGGCTCGGTGGTGCGAAGCTGGCTCTGCGAGCTCGCGGCGCGCGCGTTCGAGCAGGAGGGCAACGACCTCGCGGCGATCGCGCCGTACGTGGAGGACTCCGGCGAGGGCCGCTGGACGATCGAGGACGCGATCGACCGGCGCGTGCCTACCCCCGTGATCACGGCGTCGCTGTACGAGCGCTTCTCGTCGCGCGGCCAGGGCGAGTTCGCCGCGAAGGTGAACGCCGCGCTCCGCAACCAGTTCGGCGGCCACGCGGTGGTCGCCGCGGACAAGGCCGCCCAGGGCGAGCCGCACGCGGAGTAGCGGGGTGGCCGTCGTCGAGCAGGAGAACCCGCTCGTCGAGGGGCTCGAGCGGATGCCTGTCCACCCGACCACGCTCGTGATCTTCGGGGGCACGGGCGACCTCGCCCACCGCAAGCTCCTCCCGGCGATCTACAACCTCGCGCACGAGGGGGCGCTGCCCGAGCGCTTCAACCTGATCGCCGTCTCGCGCTCCGAGATGTCGGACGACGAGTACCGCGGCGACGATGCGCGACTCGATCAAGGAGCACTCCCGGCGCGAGCCCGACCCGCAGGTGCTCGAGAAGATGCTGGAGCAGGTGCGCTACGTGCCGGGCACGTTCGACGAAGACGCCGTCTTCGACCGGCTCGACGGAGAGCTGGGGAAGTTCGACGAGGAGGCGGGGATCGCGTTCAACCGCATCTTCTACCTCTCGACGGCACCGAGCTTCTTCTCGCTGATCGTGGAGAAGCTCGGCCGGCACGGGCTCGACCACCACGACGACGCCGAGGTGCGCGTGGTGATCGAGAAGCCGTTCGGCACGCGGCTGTCGGAGGCGCAGGGGCTGAACCGCGAGGTGCTCTCGGTCCTCGACGAGTCGCAGGTCTACCGGATCGACCACTACCTCGGGAAGGAGACGGTTCAGAACGTCCTGGCGTTCCGGTTCGCGAACGGCCTGTTCGAGCCGATCTGGAACCGCAACTACATCGACTACGTGCAGATCACCGCCGCCGAGGACATCGGGATCGGCCGGCGCGCCGGCTACTACGACAGCTCGGGCGCGCTGCGCGACCTCGTGCAGAACCACATGCTCCAGCTGCTGAGCCTGCTCTGCATGGAGCCGCCGGTGACCTTCGACGCCGACGAGGTGCGCGACGAGAAGGTGAAGGTGCTGCACGCGGTGGCGCCGCCGGCGCCCGAGGCGGTCGTGCGCGGCCGCTACACGGCCGGGATGGCGGAGGGCAAGGAGGCGGTGGGCTACCTCGAGGAGGAGAACGTGCCGCCCGAGTCGACCACGGAGACCTACGTGGCGCTCCGGCTCGAGGTGGACAACTGGCGCTGGGCGGGCGTCCCGATCTACCTCCGCACCGGCAAGCGGCTGGCGCGCAAGGTCACCGAGATCGCCGTGACGCTGAAGCCGGTGCCGCACCTGGCCTTCCAGGCCGAGGGCTCGGTGGGGGTGCAGCCCAACCAGCTCATCCTGACCGTGCAGCCGAACGAGGGCGTGTCGCTGTCGCTCGGGGCGAAGATCCCGGGCACGCGGATGCGGATCCGCCCGGTGAACATGGAGTTCCTCTACGGGACCTCGTTCCTGTCGCAGTCGCCGGAGGCGTACGAGCGGCTGATCATGGACGCGATGCGCGGCGACGCCACGCTGTTCACGCGGAACGACGAGGTCGAGGCGCAGTGGCGCATCATCGACCCGATCCTCGAGACGTGGGAGCGTGGCGAGGAGCCGCTGACGGAGTACGCGGCCGGCACGCACGGCCCCGAGGAGGCCGACGCGATCCTCATGCCCGGGCACCGCTGGCGGGCCGTCTAGATGGCGCGGATCGCCCCGGAGGTTCCGGACGACGGGGCGGTCTGGGGCGCCCAGGACACGACGCCGAGCGAGATCGAGGAGGCGCTCCGCGAGCTGCTCCAGAAGCAGCATGCGCGCGACCACGCCCACGCGCCGGCCCGCGTTCTCAACCTCGTGGTCGTGGTCGACAGGGAGTGGCGGGGCGAGATCCTCAACCGGCTCGAGCAGGTGGGCCGCTACCACGCGTCGCGCACGATCGTGTGCGCCGTCGAGCCCGGCCGGGGAACGATCGACGCGTCGGTCGTGATGACCGTCGAGGGCGAGACCGCGCCCGGCGAGCCCTCGCTGCTCCGCGAGCGGGTCCTGCTGGACGTGGGGGAGAAGCACCTCGCCAAGCTCGACACGGTCGTCGATCCGCTCGTGGTCACGGACCTCCCCACGCTGGTGTGGTCGCCCCACGGGCATCCCGAGGCCGTGGACGCCATGCTGCGCGTGTCGCAGGTCGTGCTGATCGACTCGGTGAACGAGCCCGACGCCGCGAGCGCCCTTCACAGGGCGATGGAGCTGTCCGAGAGCGCATACGTGGTGGACCTGGCCTGGCTTCGCACCACGCCCTGGCGCGAGCGCGTGGCGGCGACGTTCGACCCGCCGCGCTTTCGCGAGGAGCTGTGGCGAATCGACGCCGTGAGCGCGAGGCACCGCCCCGACTCCGGTGTGGCCGGGGTGCTCTTCCTCGGGTGGCTCGCCTCCCGGCTCGGCTGGAGCGCGGGCTCGCTCATGTCGGTGAACGGCGTGGCGCGCGGGCGCGCTCAGGCGCGCCGCCACGACGTTGCGCTCACGCTGGAGCCGGATCCGGGGCAGACGGTGCCCGGCCTCGCGGGGATCGAGATCAGCACCTCGTCCGGCACGGCGATCGCCCTCGACCGCGGCCCCGGCGGGCTGATCGCCCGCCGCCGGCTTCGGGACGGCGGGGAGCAGCGCTGGACCGTGCTGGGCGCCTCGCGCGGCGAGGGCGGCATCCTCGGCGAGGGCATCCGCCAGGCGCTGCTGCGCGACCCGGCGTACCGCCTCGCGCTCGGCTGCGGGGAGGCGATGTTGAGGTGAACGCCGACATCCGGGTGCTGGACGACCCGGCGCAGGAGGCCGCGGAGCTCCTGGTCGCGGCCAGCGGCCATGTGGCCCTGACCGGCGGCTCGACCCCGCGCACGGCTTACGAGCGCGCCGCCGAGCTGCGCGACGACTGGAGCGGGGTGGACTTCTGGTTCACGGACGAGCGCTGCGTGCCGCCCGACCACGAGCACTCGAACTTCGGCATGGCTGAGCGGGCGCTCCTCTCACGCGGCGAGGGAGCCACGGTCCACCGCATGCGCGGGGAGCTCGGGCCCGAGGACGGCGCGGCCGCGTACGAGCACGAGCTCGGCGAGCTGGGCCCCGAAGCGCTCGACCTGGTCCTGCTGGGCGTCGGCCCGGACGCGCACATCTGCTCGCTGTTCCCCGGGGACGACGCGCTCGCCGAGCGGGAGCGCCTCGCGGTGGGCGTCGAGACCCCCGGAATGGCTCCCCTGGTGGCCCGGATCACGCTTACGCTTCCGTCGGTGAACGCGAGCCGCCGGATCGTCTTCCTCGTGACCGGCGAGGACAAGGCCGACGCGGTGGCGCGCGTGTTCTCCGGACGTCGCGACCCGGCCGCGCCGGGCTCGCTCGTGGACGGGGACGACGTGGTCGCCCTTCTCGATCCCGCGGCGGCCGCCCGCCTATGACCGAGTGGGCTCCGGACCGCGGCGTCACGGCGAGCCCGTTCCCGCCGATCGCCGACTACGGCTTCCTGTCCGACTGCGAGACCTGCGCGCTCGTCGCGCCGAACGGGAACGTGGAGTGGCTCTGCCTCCCGCGCTTCGACTCGCCGAGCGTCTTCGGCGCCATCCTCGACCGCGACGCGGGCGGCTTCCGGCTCGGGCCCGACGACGTGCAGGTGCCCGCGGCCAGGCGCTACCTCCCGGGCACGAACGTGCTCGAGACGAGCTGGGGCACCGCCGGCGGCTGGATCATCGTGCGGGACGTGCTCCTGATCGGGCCGTGGCACCACGACCGGGACCGCTCGAGGACGCACCGGCGAGCGCCCACCGACTACGACGCCGATCACGTGCTCCTGCGAACGATCCGCTGCGTGAACGGCGAGGTCCAGGTGACGATGGACTGCGACCCGCGCTTCGACTACGCGCGCAAGTCCGGCTCCTGGGAGCACACGGGGGACGGCTACCACGAGGCGGTCTGCCGCGCCGAGGACTGCGATGTCGAGCTCAGGCTCACGAGCGACATGAACATGGGCTTCGAGGGCCAGCGCGCCACGGCGCGGACGCTGATGAAGGAGGGCGACACCCTGTTCGTGGCGCTCTCCTGGTCCGACCACCCCGCGCCCGCGACCTACGAGGAGGCCTACGACCGGCTCGTCTGGACGGCCCACCACTGGCAGCACTGGCTCGACCACGGGACCTTCCCGGACCATCCGTGGCGGACCGCCCTCCAGCGCTCGGCGCTGACGCTGAAGGGGCTCTCGTACTCGCCCACCGGCGCGCTCGTGGCCGCGGCGACCACGTCGCTGCCGGAGACGCCCGGCGGCGAGCGGAACTGGGACTACCGCTTCTCCTGGATCCGCGACTCCACGTTCATGCTCTGGGGCCTCTACACGCTCGGCTTCGACTGGGAGGCCAACGACTTCTTCTACTTCATCGCGGACATCGCGGAGGACGAGGAGGACCTCCAGATCATGTACGCGATCGACGGCAAGAGCGAGATCCCCGAGTTCACGCTCGACCACCTGTCGGGCTACGAGGGCGCGCGACCGGTGCGGATCGGCAACGGCGCCTACAGGCAGGACCAGCACGACGTCTGGGGTGCGCTGCTCGACTCGATGTACCTCCACACGAAGTCGCGGAACCACCTCAACGACCGCGTCTGGCCGATCGTGGAGCACCAGGTGGAGATGGCGCTGCGGGCCTGGCGCGAGCCCGACCGCGGGATCTGGGAGATCCGCGGCGAGCCCAGGCACTTCACCTCGTCCAAGCTGATGTGCTGGGTGGCGGCGGACCGCGGCGCGCGGCTGGCGGAGATGCGCGGCGAGCTGGAGCACGCGGCGCGCTGGCAGTCGGCGGCCGACGAGATCCAGCGCGACATCCTCGAGCACGGGCTCGACGAGCGCGGCGTGTTCACGCAGCACTACGACACGGACGCGCTCGACGCGTCGGTGCTCCTCATGGTGCTCACCCGCTTCCTGCCGGCCGACGACGAGCGGATCGCCCGCACCGTGCTCGCCATCGCCGACGAGCTCACCGAGGACGGCCTCGTGCTCCGCTACCGGACCGAGGAGACCGACGACGGCCTCGAGGGGGAGGAGGGCAGCTTCGCGATCTGCTCCTTCTGGCTCGTGTCCGCGCTCGTCGAGATCGGCGAGGTCCGCCGCGCCCGCGACCTGTGCGACAAGCTGCTCTCGTACGCGAGCCCGCTCGGCCTGTACGGGGAGGAGATCGACCCGCGCTCGGGCCGCCACCTGGGCAACTTCCCGCAGGCGTTCACGCACCTCGCGCTGATCAACGCCGTGATGCACGTGATCCGGGCAGACCAGGGCCTGGAGATCGGCAGCCTGCCGCTCGGGCGCGAGCTCACGCGCCAGCGCTCGTCGCAGGCCTAGCTGGCGATTACTTTCGCGGGGTGGGACGGTCTACATCGTCATGCAGACCAAAATCACCCCCAATCTCTGGTTCGACACCGAGGCCGAGGAGGCCGCGGAGTTCTACGTGTCGGTCTTCCCCAACTCGAGCGTTGTCAACAAGACGCATTACACCGACGCCGGCCCTCGTGAGGCCGGGATGGTGATGACGGTCGACTTCGAGCTCGACGGCCAGCGCTTCACCGGGATCAACGGCGGACCGGACTTCAAGTTCGACGAGGCCGTCTCCTTCCTCATCGAGTGCGAGGGCCAGGAGGAGGTCGACTACTACTGGGACAAGCTCACCGAGGGCGGCTCCGAGGGCCCCTGCGGCTGGGTGAAGGACAGGTACGGCCTCTCGTGGCAGGTCGTCCCGGCCGGCATGGAGGAGCTGTTCGCCGATCCCGACCCGGAGCGTGCGAAGCGCGCCATGGAGGCGATGCTCCAGATGAAGAAGCTCGACATCGCCGCACTCAGGGACGCAGCGAACGCTGCATGAGGACCGTGTCGTGCCAGCGGCCGTGCTTTAGGCCCACGGCCCTGAGCAGGCCGGCCTCCTCGAAGCCGAGGGCCCGGTGGAGCGCGACCGACGTGTCGCCGTCCGTCACGCCGATGATCGCGATCAGCTCGCGCACGCCGGCGCCCGGAGCCTCGGCGAGCAGCCGCTCGAGCAGCGCGCGGCCGATGCCGCGGCCGCGCGCCTCCTCGGCCACGTAGACCGACCACTCGGCGGTGTGGCGGTACGCGCTCCGCGGGTGGTACGGCGCGAGGTAGGCGAAGCCGTCGACGGCGCCGTCGATCTCCGCGACCAGGAACGGCAGCTTCGCGGAGGAGATCTTCGCGGCCATCTCGCCGCCGTCGGGCGCCGTCTCGTCGAAGGTCGCGGTGCTCGTGGCCACGTAGTGCGCGTAGATCTCCGCGACGCGGTCGCCGTCGGCGGGCGTTGCGGCCCGGATCCTCACCGGTAGCCGGAGTCGTCGGCGGGCGCGCCCTCGACCTCGACCACCTCGACCATGTAGCGCCAGCAGTCGGGCTGGGTCCCGTCCAGGTCGGTGAAGCCGTATTCCCGCGCGAGCCCGCCGCTCGAGAGCGACCGGCCGTTCCAGCGCGCCCGGTCGGGGTCGGCGGCGAGGGCGGCCACCGCGCGGCCCACGTAGCGCGGCGACTCCGAGATGCAGAAGTGCGGGGAGCGCTTCGTGCCCTCGCGCCAGTTCTCCTCGGTCACGCCGTAGATGTCGAGCATCCCCTCGGAGCGCATCCAGCCGGGGGTGAGCGAGACGGCGGTCCCGCCGTGCGGGCCGATCTCCTCGCCGAGTGCCCAGCCGAGCCGGTTGATCGACGTCTTCGCGAGGTCGTAGAAGGTCGAGTTGCGGTAGTGGGTCGCGTTGTATTCCGCGGTGCCGTCGGTGACCTCCACGACCAGGCCGCCGGGCTCGCGCAGCAAGAGCGGCAGCGCGTGGTGGCTCGTGATCAGGTGGGTGTCGATGGCGAGCCGGAGCAGCCGGAGCCCGTTGCCCAGGTCGTGCTCCCAGACCGTCTTGTCGAACTCGAACAGGTGCTCGGAGCCCCAGATGTCGTTCACGAGCACGTCGAGCCGGCCCTGCTCCGAGTCGATCCGCTCGACCAGCGCGCGCACCTGCTCGGGATCGAGGTGGTCCACCTCGGCGGCGATGCCCTGGCCGCCCGCCTCGGTCACGAGCTCGGCGGTCTCCTCGATCGTCTCGGGGCGGTCCACCTCGGAGCGCCGCTCGCGTGTGCTGCGCCCGGTCGCGTAGACCGTGGCGCCGGCCTCGCCGAGCGCCACGGCGATGCCGCGCCCGCCGCCGCGCGTGGCTCCGCTCACGAGCGCGACCTTGCCCTTCAGGGGCGTGTCGCTCATGCGGGCGCTCCCTCCGGCACCTCGTGCGTGCGTTGGTTCGCCAGCACGAACACGGCGAGGATCACGAGCGCGCCGCCGAGCAGCTGGAAGGAGCCGAGCAGCTCGCCGAAGACGAGGAAGGCGAGCACGACCGTCACCACCGGCTCGACCGTGGAGAGCACGGACGCCGCGGTCGGACCGACGCGCTTGAGGCCGGCGAAGAACAGGCTCACCGCCACGACCGTAGAGACCACGGCGATCCCGAGCAGCCAGCCCCATCCGGCGAGCGTGACCTCGCCGGGGCGAAGCTCGCCGAGGGCGGCCGAGCCGATCGTGAGCGTGATCGCCGCGCCCGTGCAGACCACGGCGGACAGCAGCATCGGGCTCACGCGCCCGGCGATTCCCTGGCTCGAGAGGATGTACGTGGTGTAGACGATCGCCGCGCCCAGCGCGAGCCCGGCGCCGGCCGCGTCCAGCGAGCCGGCCCGTGCGGTGGCGAGCACGAGCACGAGGCCGCCGGAGGCGAGCCCGAGCGCCATCAGCCGGCGCGCGTCCGCGCGCTCGCGGCCGAGGGCGATCGCGGTCACGGCGACCATCGACGGGAAGGTGTACAGGAGCAGCGAGAGGATCGAGGCGTCGATCCGGTCGAGCGCGGCGAAGAAGCAGCCCGCCTGGAGCGCGTAGCCGCCGGCTCCGAGCGCCAGCGCGATGCCCACGTCGCTCCGGCCGAGCGCGCGCATCCGGCGGTGCTCGCCGGTGAGGAGCACGAGCGCCCAGAACAGGGCGGCGGCGAGGGCGAAGCGGACCGCCAGCAGCGTTCCGACCGTCGTGCCCTCGTCGTAGGCGAGCTTGCCGAACACGGCCATCGCGCCGAAGGCGGCCGCGGAGGCGACGCAGAGGACTGTTCCGGTGGAGCGCATCGAGGACATCGTGCCGGAGCCTCGCATTAGTAGCGATTCAGGTTTCTGACGATCATTCAGTAGTCTTTCTTCACGATGCTGGAGCTGCGCAGACTGCGCCTTCTCAGCGAGCTGCACGAGCGGGGGACGATCGCCGCGGTTGCCGACGCGCTTCAGTTCACGCCCTCGGCCGTGTCGCAGCAGCTCGCGATGCTGGAGCGCGAGGCGGGCGTGCCGCTGCTCGAGCGCGCCGGCCGCGGTGTCCGGCTCACGGACGCCGCGCTCGTGCTGGTGGACCACGCCGAGGCGCTGCTCGAGCGCGCGGCCGTGGCCGAGGCCGACCTCGCGGCGGCCGCCGGGACGGTGGCGGGGAGGGGGCGGATAGCCGGCTTCGAATCCGTGGCGCTGCGGCTCGCGCTGCCCGCCATCCGGGCACTGGCGGGCGAGGCGCCCGGGCTCCGGTGCGAGCTCGCGGAGCTCGAGCCGGAGGAGGCGCTTCCGATGCTCGCGCTCGGCGACCTGGACCTGGTGCTGGGGGACGAGTGGCAGCACCAGCCGCGCCTGCTGCCGGACGGGGTGGAGCGGCACGAGCTGATGAGCGACCGCGTGAAGATCATTCTCCCGGCGCGCCACCCGGCGGCGCGCCGTCACCCGGAGGCGGTGCCGATGAGCGAGCTGGCGGCCGAGGTCTGGACCACCGGCCACCCGGGGCTCGGGTGGGACGAGATGACCCGCCGCACGTGCCAGGGGCTGGGCGGCTTCGACCCGGACGTGCGCTACCGGACCAACGACGCCGCGATCAGCGTCGCCGTCGTGGCACAGGGGCTGGCGGTGTCGATGCTGCCCGACCTGGCGCTGCCCGACCGCATCCCGGGAGTGACGCTCCGCGACATCGCCGACGCCTCGATCAGCCGCGCGATCTTCGCGGCCACGCGCACCACGGACGCCGCCCGCCCGTCTACTCAGGCGCTGCTGGGCGCGGTGAAGCGGGAGGCCGCCGCGCTGCCGGGCGCCCTGTAGGCCTGGGTGCCGCAGGTTTGTGTCGCATATCGAGCACTTCCTGCGGCACCGGGCCCGGGAGGGTCACGTTCCGGGGTCGACCTCGCGGACGGAGCCGGTGTGCGGGTCGAGCACGAGCCCGCGGATCCGGTCCCGCGTTACAAGCGCGTCGCTCTCCCGTAGCCGGGCCAGGCCGTTCCGCAGCTCGGCCTCGAGGTCGTCGAACCCGCCCAGCTCCTTCGGCCCGCCGTCCATGCCGCAGTCCTCGTGCATCAGGACGACGATCTCCGAGGTCCCGAGCAGCTTCTGGGAGGCGCTCAGCGACCTGATGGCGTCGTCCGTCACGAGCCCGCCCGCGTTGCGGATCACGTGCGCGTCGCCCAGCTCGAGGCCCAGCACGGCGAGCGGGTCGATGCGCGCGTCCATGCAGGTGAGCACGGCGATGCCGCGCCGCGGTCGCGCGCTCGCCATCTAGAGGCGGACGTCGGCCACCATCGCCGCGAACAGCGCGGCCAGGTAGGCCAGTGAGAAGAGGTACAGCCGCAGCGCGTTGCGCCGCTCCGGCTTGCGCGTGAGTCGCACCGCGCCGTAGATGAAGGCGGCTCCGAGCAGCACCGAGGCCACCAGGTACGTCATCCCGAACGCGCCCGCGCAGAACGGGAGCTGGGTGACCGCGTACAGCAGGAGCGTGTAGAGCAGGATCTGGCGGCGCGTCTCGCGCTCGCCTCGCACCACGGGGAGCATCGGCACGCCCGCGCGCGCGTACTCGTCCTTCATCAGCAGCGACAGCGCCCAGAAGTGCGGCGGGGTCCAGAAGAAGACGATCGCGAACAGGTAGATCGGCGTGCCGCGTCAGCTCGCCGGTCACGGCGGCCCAGGCCACGAGCGGCGGGACCGCGCCGGCGGCCCCGCCGATAACGATGTTCTGCGGGGTAGAGCGCTTCAGCCAGAGCGTGTAGACGAACACGTAGCCGAGCAGGCCGGACAGCGACAGCGCCGCTGCCAGCAGGTTCACGGTGAGCGCGAGCAGCACGAACGCGGCGACGCCGAGCGCGATCCCGTAGGCCAGGCCGGCGGCCGGCGAGATGCGCCCGCTCGCGACCGGCCGGTTGGCGGTGCGCGACATCTTGCGGTCGATGTCGCGGTCCAGCACGTGGTTGATCGCGCCCGCCCCGCCGGCCGACAGCGCGCCGCCGAGGCAGGTGAGCGCCACGAGGCCGAGCGACGGATCGCCGGCCACGTACATCGTGGTGACGGTCGTGAAGAGCAGCAGCGACTGCACCTTCGGCTTCGTCATCTCGAACAGGTCGGCGGCGACCGCGCGCCATGCAGCGCTCCGTGCGGCTACGGCCTCCATCAGGCGGCCACCGCCTCCGCCCGCCGGGGCGCCCGCTCGCGCGCCGGCGAGAGAGCGAGCGTCATGCCGAGCGTGGTGGCCCACAGGAGCGTCCCGAGGGCGAGGTGGAGCAGGATCAGGAGCTCGTACTCGTCGAGCCACACGTTCAGCGCGCCCACCAGGATCTGGATCGCGAGCAGCCCCGCGAGCGCCCACGCGTAGCGCGTGAGCACCCCGCGCCGCACCGCGACCACCACGAGCGCGATCACGAGCAGGGACGCGATGTACATGAACGCGCGGTGGGTGAGGTGGATGTCCACGAGCTCGGCGTCGCCGAACGGCATGAACTCACCATTGCAGGTGGGGAACTCCTTGCCGCAGGCGTGGTGGGCGCCGTCGCCGAGCTGGTAGTCGGCGCGCCCGTAGTTCTGCGTCCCCGCCATGTAGCCGCCCGCGACGATCGTGCAGAGCACGAGCACGCTCGCGGCGATCGAGAGCCCGCGCAGGCGCGGCCCGCCGTCCGTGGCCGGCGCGTCGCCGGCGCGCCGGTAGAGGTAGATCAGAAGCCCGAGCAGCAGCATGGCCAGGCCCAGGTGGGCGGCCACGTAGGCCTCCTCGAGGTTCTCCTCGACGGTCGCGCCGCCGAGTGCGCCCTGGGCGATCACCAGCACGAGCAGCGCCGCGGCCGGCCAGAGCAGCGCCCGCTGACGCCGCCAGGCCATCACGAAGATCGCCAGGATCATGAAGCCCACCACGATCGCGAGCACGCGGTGCGTGTACTCGACGATCGAGTTGAGGTCCACGCCGGGCACCACGTCGCCGTTGCAGAACGGCCAGCCGTGGAAGCCGGACCCCGCCGGCCCGCAGCCGAGCCCGGAGTCGGAGACCCGGACGACGCCTCCCACGACGATCAGGACGAACGTCGCGATCCCCGTCGCGAGGACGAGCCGTCGCATCAGAGGCTGCGCGGCGCCGTCGGCTGCGCGACGGTCTCCGCCGGCACCGAGGCGGCGGCGACCTCGCGGCGGATGTCCTTCATCGGCTCAACGCTCCGCACGCGCGGGACCACGTCGAAGTTGTTCGGCGGCGGGGGCGAGGTGGTGAACCACTCGAGCGTGTTGCCCTGCCACGGGTCGTTGCCCGCCCGCTTGCCGCTCTTGAGGCTCTTGATCACGTTGACCACCGTCACGAGCACGCCGATGCCGAGGATGAACGCGCCGATCGTCGAGATCAGGTTGTAGGTCTCCACGCCGAGCGCCTCGTCGTAGTCGTAGATCCGCCGCGGCATGCCCTCCAGCCCCATGGAGTGCTGGACCAGGAAGGTGGCGAGGAAGCCCACGAACATGAGCCAGAAGGAGAGCTTCCCGAGCGCCTCCGACATCAGCCGGCCGCTCATCTTCGGGAACCAGTAGTAGAGCCCGGCGAAGATCCCGAACACCGACCCGCCGAAGAGCACGAAGTGGAAGTGCGCCACCACGAAGTAGGTGTCGTGCAGGTACCAGTCCACCGGGAAGATCGCGAGGATCACGCCCGAGATGCCACCGATCGTGAACAGCGCCGGCAGCGCCGCGGCGAAGTAGAGCGCGGACTTCATCACGATCTGCCCGCGCCAGAGCGTGGCGATCCAGTTGAAGATCTTGATGCCGGTGGGCACGGCGATCGTGAACGACGCGAGCATGAAGAACGCGAGCACGACGGTGGGCGTGGGCGTCGTGAACATGTGGTGCGCCCACACGAGCAGGCCGAGGAACGCGATCGCCACCGTGGACGCCGCGATCGCCTTGTAGCCGAAGATCGGCTTGCGCGCGAACACCGGCAGGATCTCCGAGATCATCCCGAAGACCGGCAGGATCATGATGTAGACCTCGGGGTGCCCGAAGAACCAGAACATGTGCTGCCACAGGAGCGGGTCGCCGCCCGCCGCCGGGTCGAAGAAGCCGGTGCCGAAGTGGCGGTCGGTGAGCAGCATCGTCACGGCCGCGGCGATCGAGGGCAGGGCGGCAATCAGCAGGTAGCTGTAGACGAGGATCGTCCAGATGAAGAGCGGCATTCGGCCCCAGCCCATCCCCGGGGCGCGCATGTTGTGGATCGTCGCGACGAAGTTGATCGCGCCGAGGATCGAGCTGAGGCCGGTGAGGTGGATCAGGAAGATCCAGGCGTCGACCCCGCCTCCGCCCGTGAACGCGTCGTCCGACAGCGGCGGGTACATCGTCCAGCCCGCCTGAGGGGGCTCGAAGAAGAGGCTGGCGTAGAAGGCGACGCCGCCGAACAGGAGCAGCCAGAACGAGAGCGCGTTCAGCTTCGGGTACGCCATGTCGCGCGCTCCGATCATGAGCGGCACCATGTAGTTGCCGAAGCCGGCGAGCACCGGCACGACGAAGAGGAAGACCATCGTCGTTCCGTGCATCGTGACCAGCCCGTTGTAGGTCTCCGGGCTCACGAGCGTGTTGCTCGACTCCGCGAGCTGGAGGCGCATGATCAGCGCCTCGACGCCACCGAGGATGAAGAACAGGAAGGTGGCGAACAGGTAGAGGATCCCGATCTTCTTGTGATCGGTCGTGGTGAGCCACTTGAGCCACCCGCTCTGCGTCGGGCGGAGGCCGTGCATCGCGATCTCCGGGCGCGCGACCCCGCGCTGCTCGCTCGTTGCGCTTCCGGCTTCCACTAGTTCCCTTCGCTCTCTTCCTCTTCGCGCTGCTCGCGCTCCTGGGCCAGGCCCTCGCCGGCCTCCTGGATCTCCTGGCGCTTGCCCTCAGCCCATTCCTGGAACTCGTCCGGCGTCACCGCCACGACCGTCGCGCGCATGTCCGCGTGGTTCGGGCCGCACAGCTCCGCGCACTGCCCGCGGTACTCGCCCTCGGCGCCGGCGGGCACCTTGAACCAGCTCTCGTTGGTGTGCCCCGGGACGGCGTCCATCTTCGGGCCGAACTTCGGGATCCACCAGGAGTGGATCACGTCGGAGGCCTCGATCTCGAGCAGCACCGTGGTGTCGGTCGGCACGACCATCGTGTGGTACGAGAAGAGCTGCTCGTCGCCCGGATAGTCGTAGCGCCACAGGTACTGCTGGCCGTTCACGCGGATCCGCAGCACGGGGCGCCCGCCCGGCGGGTCGGGCTGGTCGATGGTCGCGAACTGGGCCTGCGAGGCGGTCAGCCCGTTCGGGCCGGACGCGGGCGGGCTCTCGATGTCGTCCAGGTAGAGGAACGTCACGACCGTGAGGATCACGAGGATCGCCGCGGCGCCCATCGTCCAGCCGATCTCGAGCGGGGTGTTGCCCCGGATCTGGTCCGCGACCCCGTCCCGCTTGGCCCGGTACTTCACGAGCGACCAGATCAGCGTGCCCCAGACCAGCAGGAAGATCACGATCCCGATGTAGAACGTGATCTTGTAGAGCGCGTCGATGTCGTCGGCGTTCGGCGACCCGCCGGATTCCGGCGTGAGCGCATCCGCGAAGGCGGACGGAGCGGCGATCAGGATCGCGACGAGGGCCGCCGAGAAGGCAGCGAGGAGCAGGCGTCTGGACATCCCGCGGGGCAAGGCCGCGGCATCATATCTCCGGCCCTCTGACGGCATCCACTTCGTGTCTGATGGCACGGGGTCGGACCCCGTGCGGGGTCAGACCCCTTCGAACGCCGGCTCGCGCTTCTCGACGAACGCCGTGACGCCCTCCTGGAAGTCCTTCGTCCGGGCGAGGGCGTGCTGGAGCTCGGCCTCGAGGTCGAGCTGGCCCTCCAGGTCCGGGTAGAGCATCTTGTTCAGCGCCTGCTTCGAAGCGGCGTAGGAGCGGGTCGGGCCCGCCGCGAGCCTCTCGACCAGGGTGTTGGCCTCGTCGAGCAGCCGGTCGTCGGGGTGCACGTAGTTCACGAGCCCCCATTCGAGCGCCCTGTCGGCGGGGATGCGCTCCCCGAGCAGAGCCATCTGGAAGGCGCGCGCCTTGCCCACCGCGGCGGGAACGAACAGCGTCGAGCCGCCATCGGGCATCAGGCCGATGTTCACGAACGCGAGGCCGAAGAAGCTCGACTCCGCGGCCAGGACGAGGTCGCAGGCGAAGGCGAGCGAGGCGCCGATCCCGACCGCGGGGCCGTTCACGGCCGCCACGACCGGCTTCTCGAGCCGCCGCACCCCGGCGATGATCGGGTGGTAGTTCTCGTGCAGCTCCTTGCGGATGTTCGGCATGCCGTCGTCCGGGTCGGGGTCGAAGCCGGCCTTGAGGTCCGCCCCCGAGGAGAAGCCGCGGCCGGCCCCCGTGATCAGCACCGCGCGCACCGCCTCGTTCGCGGCATCGACCGTCAGGACCTGCTTCAGCTCGCGCCCGAAGTCCTCGATCCAGGCGTTGAGGGAGTCCGGCCGGTTGAGCGTGACGCGGCCGACGCCGCCGTCCAGCTCCCAGATGACGTGCTCGTAGCTCATGGGCGGGACCCTATCTCCCGCGGGTGGCAAAGAAATCTCGCGCATGACGAGAGTTTTTGTTGCCACCCCGGTGCGGCACTCCCTAAATGCCGTAGTTCATCCGTCGAGTGCCAGGTTGCGCCAAGACGGCCCGGGTGGTTTCCTTCCAGGCGCCGAAAACCCTGGTCTGGACTGGTCCCCGGACCCCCAACCCCGCACTGGTCCGAGGAGGAAGGTTGGCCGCTACCAAGTCCGCTCAGTCCGCCACGAGGCGCTCGACGCCCGAGAAGGCGAACGGAGCGGAGCGACCCGCCACCGAACAGCCCTCCGCCGGAGACGGCGCCGGGACGGACCCGGCGGTCCTCGAGGAGATCCTCGACGCGCTCGTCGCCGCCCGCGACGGCGACTTCTCGCGACGCCTGTCGCGGCGCCGGCGCGGCCTCCTCGGCGAGATCGGGGCCGCCTACAACGAGCTCGTGACGATGAACGCGCGCATGGAGAAGGAGCTCGGGCGCATGCGGCGGGTGATCGGGCGCGAGGGACGGATGGACCAGCGCGCGTCGCTCGGCGCGGCCGGCGGCGGCTGGGACTCGAGCGTCGAGTCGCTCAACGCGCTGATCGACGACCTCGTGCGGCCCACCACCGAGGTGGCGTCCGTGCTCGAGGCGGTGGCCGACGGCGACCTCGACCGCAAGATGGCTCTCACGATCGAGGGCCAGCCGGTGAAGGGCGAGTTCCTCCGCATCGGCACGACCGTGAACACGATGGTCGACCAGCTCTCGTCCTTCGCGGACGAGGTCACGCGCGTGGCGCGCGAGGTGGGAACCGAGGGCAAGCTCGGCGGCCAGGCCGAGGTGAAGGGCGTGTCGGGTACCTGGCGCGACCTCACCGAGTCGGTGAACGGCATGGCGTCGAACCTCACCGACCAGGTCCGGAACATCTCGCACGTGGCTCAGGCGGTCGCGCGCGGCGACCTGAGCCAGAAGATCACCGTCGAGGCGAAGGGCGAGGTCGCCGAGCTCGCGGACACGATGAACGAGATGACCGACACGCTCGCGATCTTCGCCGAGCAGGTCACGAGCGTCGCGCGCGAGGTGGGCACGGACGGCAAGCTCGGCGGCCAGGCCGCGGTGCCGAACGTGTCGGGCACGTGGAAGGACCTCACGGAGTCGGTGAACGGCATGGCGTCGAACCTCACGAGCCAGGTCCGCAACATCGCGCAGGTCATGACCGCGGTCGCCGGCGGCGACCTCACCCAGCGCATCACCGTGGACGTGAAGGGCGAGATCCTCGAGCTCGAAGGTCACCACGAACACGATGGTCGACCAGCTCTCGTCCTTCGCGGACGAGGTCACGCGCGTCGCGCGCGAGGTGGGCACCGAGGGCAAGCTCGGCGGCCAGGCCGCGGTGCCGAACGTGGCCGGCACGTGGAAGGACCTCACCGACTCGGTGAACCTGATGGCCTCGAACCTCACGAGCCAGGTGCGCGACATCGCCCAGGTGACGACCGCCGTGGCCGAGGGCGACCTCTCGCAGAAGGTGACCGTGGACGTGCAGGGCGAGATCGCGGAGCTGAAGCAGACCGTGAACACGATGGTCGACCAGCTCTCGTCGTTCGCGGACGAGGTCACGCGCGTGGCGCGCGAGGTCGGCACCGAGGGCATCCTCGGCGGCCAGGCCGAGGTGAAGGGCGTGTCGGGGACGTGGCGCGACCTCACGGAGTCCGTGAACTTCATGGCGTCGAACCTCACCGACCAGGTCCGCTCGATCGCCCAGGTGTCGACGGCGGTGGCCGACGGCGACCTCTCGCAGAAGATCTCGGTCGAGGCGAAGGGCGAGGTGGCCGCGCTCGCGGACACGATCAACAAGATGGTCGACCGGCTGCGCTCGTTCGCCGCCGAGGTCACGCGCGTGGCGCGCGAGGTGGGCACCGAGGGCAAGCTCGGCGGCCAGGCCGAGGTGGAGGACGTGTCCGGCACGTGGCGCGGGCTCACCGAGAACGTGAACTCGATGGCGTCGAACCTGACCGATCAGGTCCGGAACATCGCCGAGGTCACCACGGCGGTCGCGAACGGCGACCTGTCGAAGAAGATCACCGTCGACGCCAAGGGCGAGATCCTCGAGCTGAAGAGCACCGTCAACACGATGGTCGACCAGCTCAACTCGTTCGCGGCCGAGGTGACGCGAGTGTCGAAGGAGGTCGGCACGGACGGCAAGCTCGGCGGCCAGGCCGAGGTCGAGGACGTCTCCGGCACGTGGCGCAGCCTCACCGAGTCGGTGAACTTCATGGCGTCGAACCTGACCGATCAGGTGCGCTCGATCGCGCTCGTGACCACGGCGGTCGCGAACGGCGACCTGTCGAAGAAGATCACCGTCGACGCCAAGGGCGAGATCGCGGAGCTGAAGGAGACCATCAACACGATGGTCGACCAGCTGTCCTCGTTCGCGGACGAGGTCACGCGAGTCGCGAAGGAGGTCGGCACCGAGGGCAAGCTCGGCGGCCAGGCCGAGGTGGCAGGCGTGTCGGGCACGTGGCGCGGGCTCACGGAGAACGTGAACCAGATGGCCTCGAACCTGACCGACCAGGTGCGGAACATCTCCCAGGTCGCCCAGGCCGTCGCGCGCGGAGACCTCACCCAGAAGATCACCGTGGACGCCAAGGGCGAGATCCTGGAGCTGAAGGAGACGCTCAACACGATGGTCGACCAGCTGTCCTCGTTCGCGGACGAGGTCACGCGAGTCGCGAAGGAGGTCGGCACCGAGGGCAAGCTCGGCGGCCAGGCGCAGGTCGAGGGCGTGTCCGGCACGTGGCGCGGGCTCACGGAGAACGTGAACCAGCTCGCGTCGAACCTGACGACTCAGGTGCGCGCGATCGCGGAGGTGTCCACCGCCGTGACCCAGGGCGACCTCACGCGGGCGATCGAGGTCGAGGCGAGCGGAGAGGTCGCGGACCTCTCGGACAACATCAACCAGATGATCGGCAACCTGCGCGAGACGACCCGCCAGAACGAGGAGCAGGACTGGCTGAAGACGAACCTCGCGCGGATCTCGGGCCTCATGCAGGGCCACCGGAACCTCGAGACCGTCTCGCAGCTGATCATGTCCGAGCTGTCGCCCGCGATCGGCGCGCAGCATGGCGCGTTCTTCTTCGCGGAGTACGACGAGACCGGGCGCGAGTACGAGCTGTCGCTGATGGCGAGCTATGGCTACACGAAGAAGAACGGCCAGGGGCCGCGCTTCCGGCCGGGCGACGGGCTCGTGGGCCAGGCCGCCCACGAGAAGAAGCCGATCCGGATCGCGGACCCGCCGGAGAACTACGCGCAGATCGCGTCCGGGCTCGGCGGCTCGGCGCCGCGCGACATCATCGTCATCCCGGTGCTGTTCGAGGAGCAGGTGCTCGCGGTGATCGAGCTGGCGTCGTTCACGCCGTTCAGCGAGATCATCCTCCAGTTCCTCGACCAGCTCACGGAGACGATCGGCGTGGTGCTCGCGACGATCACCGCGAACGTGCGGACGGAGGAGCTCCTCCAGCAGTCGCAGTCGCAGTCGCAGGAGCTCCAGGAGCAGTCGGAGGCGCTCCAGCGCCAGCAGATGGAGCTCCAGGCCACCAACGAGGAGCTGCAGGAGAAGGCGCAGCAGCTCGAGCGCCAGAACCGCGACATCGAGATCAAGAACCGCGAGATCGAGCTGGCCCGCAGCTCACTCGAGGAGAAGGCGGAGCAGCTCGCGCTCAGCTCGAAGTACAAGTCCGAGTTCCTCGCGAACATGTCCCACGAGCTGCGCACGCCGCTCAACTCGCTGCTGATCCTCTCGAAGGTGCTGTCGGGGAACGAGACCGGGAACCTGACGGCGAAGCAGGTGGACGCGGCGTCCACGATCCACAACGCGGGCTCCGACCTGCTCGCGCTGATCAACGACATCCTCGACCTGTCCAAGGTGGAGGCCGGGAAGATGGACGTGCACGCCGGGCGCACGGAGCTGCGCTCGGTGCGCGACTTCGTGGAGCGCTCGTTCGCACCGGTCGCGGGCGAGAAGGGCCTCGGCTTCTCGATCGAGCTGGCCCCGGACGCGCCCCAGCAGATCAACACGGACGAGCAGCGCCTCCAGCAGGTGCTGAAGAACCTGCTCTCGAACGCGTTCAAGTTCACCGACTCCGGATCCGTGCGGCTCACCGTGGGCCGCGCCCCGTCCGACGCGCACTACCACTCGGACGTGCTCGCCCGCTCCGAGGGGGTCGTGGCCTTCTCGGTGATCGACACCGGGATCGGCATCCCGCCGGACAAGGTGCGCCTCATCTTCGAGGCGTTCCAGCAGGCCGAGGGCTCGATCAGCCGCCGCTTCGGCGGCACCGGGCTCGGCCTGTCGATCAGCCGCGAGATCGCCCGCCTGCTCGGCGGGGAGATCCACGTGGAGAGCGCGGAGGGCGAGGGCTCCACGTTCACGCTCTACCTGCCGAGCGCGCTGCCGGCGCCCCAGGCACTGGCGGACATCGTGGACGTGCCGGCGCCGCTGGAGCCGGCGGCGACGAAGACGCGCCGTCCCGGCGGCAACAGCGCCGCGCTCCCCGAGACGCTCACGGACGACCGCTCCGACCTCCCGGCCGGCCAGCGGGTGGCGCTCGTGATGACGGAGGACCGCGAGCTCGCTCGGGCCACGGTGGACGTGGCGCACTCGCACGGGTTCAGGTGCCTGCTCGCGCTGCGCGGCGACGCCGGCCTCGCGCTCGTGCACGAGTTCATGCCGGACGCGGTGATCGTGAGCCGCGACCTGCCGCAGCTGAACGGCGACGCGGTGCTCGACCACCTGAAGCGCCATCCGGAGACGCGCCACCTGCCGGTGTACGTTCTCGCGGGCGACGACGCGGAGCGCGACCTTCGCAACGCGGGCGCGCTCGGCTGCCTCACCGAGCCGGCCACGCCCGAGCTGCTCGGCGGCGTGTTCGACGAGCTCGCGCGCTTCCTCGACCGGCGCGCCCGGGCCGTGCTCCTTGTCGAGGCCGACCAGCGCGAGCGCGAGGCGCTCGGCGACCTGATCGGCGGCCCCGACGTGGAGGTGGTGGGAACCGGCTCCCGCGAGGCGGCGCTGGCCGAGCTCGGCAATCGCGAGTTCGACTGCGTGGTGATCGGGACGGAGCTCGAGGACGGCAACGTCTTCGGCCTGCTCGACAGATTCCGGCGCGCCAAGCGTTACAAGAACTTGCCGGTGATCGTTCACACCCGCAAGGAGCTGTCGCCCAAGGACGAGGAGCGCCTCAAGCGCTACGCGGAGGCGATCCTGGTGAAGGACGTGCGCTCGCCCGAGCGGCTGCTCGACGAGACGTCGCTGTACCTCCACCGGGTGGAGGCGCGCCTGCCGGCCGACAAGCGCCAGATGCTCGAGCGGCTGCACATGGCGGACGCGGTCTTCGAGGGCAAGAAGGTGCTGATCGTGGACGACGACGTGCGGAACGTGTTCGCGCTCACGAGCGTCTTCGAGCGGCGCGGGATGGAGGTCGTGTTCGCCGAGAACGGCCGCGAGGGGATCGAGGCGCTGAAGGCGAACCCCGACGTCTCGCTCGTCCTGATGGACATCATGATGCCGGAGATGGACGGGTACGAGGCCACGCGCGCGATGCGTGAGATGCCCGACTTCCAGCGGCTGCCGATCGTCGCCCTGACCGCGAAGGCGATGAAGGGCGACCGCGAGAAGAGCATCGCCTCGGGCGCGTCCGACTACATCACGAAGCCGGTCGACGTGGACCAGCTTCTGTCGCTCATGAGGGTCTGGCTATACCGGTAAGCGGTTCGATACTCGTCGTCGACGACCAGCCCGAGAGCCTCGTCGCTCTGAGGACGGTGCTCGAGCAGCTCGGCCGGGAGGTGGTGACCGCCCCGTCCGGCGAGGAGGCCCTCAAGCACCTGCTCCACGAGGACTTCGCGGTCATCGTCATGGACGTCCGGATGCCCGGCCTCGACGGGTTCGAGACCGTCGAGCTGATCAAGCGGCGGGAGCGGAACGAGGACACGGCGGTGGTCTTCCTCACCGCAGGGGACGCGGACGCCGAGCAGGTCGCCCGCGGCTACTCGGCCGGGGCCGTGGACTACATGCTGAAGCCGGTCGACCCGGACATGCTGCGGTCGAAGGTCGCGATGCTGCTCGAGCTCCAGCAGAAGAGCGCGGAGCTGCGCGCCTCCGAGGAGCGGTTCAGGGCGGCCTTCGAGGGCGCGCCGATCGGGATGGGCCTGAGCACGGTCGACGGGCGCTGGCTCGAGGTGAACGAGGCCCTGTGCGAGCTGCTCGGGCGCACGCAGGGACAGCTCGTGCAGCAGCCGCTCTGGGAGCTCGTGCACCCCGCCGACCGGGAGCGCGAGCGCGACGCCGTGCGGCGCCTGCTCCGCGACCGGCCGCTGTTCGACCAGTCCGAGAAGCGCTTCGTGCGGCTCGACGGCGAGACGGTGCACGCGATGGTGAGCGTGTCGATCACCGCCGACAGCCACGAGCGCCCGCAGGGCTACATCTGGCAGGTAGTGGACGTGACCGAGCAGCGGCGCGCCGAGGCGGAGCGCGCGGCGCGGGCGGAGGCAGAGGCGGTCGTTCAGACGATCGGGAAGCTCCAGCAGGTCACCGAGGCGGCGCTCACCCACCTCGAGCTCGACGAGCTGCTCGATGTGCTGGTCAAGCGGGTGTGCGAGGTGTTCTCCGCGGACGTCGTGCGGATCCTGCTGCGCGACCACGAGGACGACCGGATCTTCACCGTGGGCGCCGCGGCGGGCCTCGATGCCGAGCCCGGGCGCCTGGTGATGCTCGGAAGCCTGCTCGAGGAGGTCGTGGCCTCGGCTCGGCCGGTGACGCTCCAGGAGGTCGGGCCGGGCATCGGGCTCGACTCCGGCATGGAGGAGTGCGGGGTCGCGTCCCTGATGGCCTGCCCGCTGCTCGTGAAGGGGCGGCTGGCCGGGCTGGTCGAGGTGGGCGTGTGCTCGACGCGCCACTTCACGCTCGAGGAGGAGAGCCTCCTCGTGCTGATGGCCGACCGCGCCGGGCTCGCGATCGAGCACGCGCGCGCCTACGAGCGCGAGCTGTCGAACGTGGAGATGCTCCAGCGGAGCCTCCTGCCGGACCGGCTCCCGACGCTCGACGGCATCCAGATCGCCGCCCGCTACATGCCCGGCGGGGCGGACGTGGGCGGCGACTGGTACGACGCGATCCCGCTCGACTGCGGCAGCGTGGGCGTGGCAATGGGCGACGTGGTGGGCCACGGCATCGGGGCCGCGGCGCTCATGGGCCAGCTGCGGCACGCGATGCGCGCCTACGCGCTCGAGGGGCACTCGCCCGGCGGCGTGCTCGACCGGCTCGACAGGGTGGTGCGCAGCCTCGACGGCGGCCAGATGGCGACGCTGCTGTACCTCGTGGTCGACGCGGACCACAGGAGCATCACGTACGCGAGCGCGGGCCACGTGCCGCCGCTCGTGATCAGCCCGGAGGGCGAGGCCGACTACCTCGACAGCGCGCCGAACCCGCCGCTCGGCGTGTTCGAGACGGAGTCCCACAGGGAGCTGACCGCCGAGCTCACGCCGGGCTCGACGATCGTGCTCTACACGGACGGGCTGGTGGAGGAGCGCGGAGTGTCGATCGACCAGGGCCTCGAGGCGCTGCGACTGGCCGCCGCGCAGGACGCGTGCCACCCCGACGAGCTGTGCGACCGGCTCGTGGAGGCGATGCTCGCGGTCCACGCGGCCAACGACGACATCGCCGTCCTGGCCCTGCGAGCGCTGCCCACCGCGCCGCCGCCGCTCCACCTGGATGTGCCATCAGACCCGACCGAGCTGGGCGAGATGCGGCGCGAGCTGGGCCGCTGGCTGCGCGACGCCGGCGCGGACTCGGAGGCGGTCGAGGTGATGCAGATGGCATGCCACGAGGCGTGCTCGAACGCGATCGAGCACGGTTACTCGTTCGGCGACGGCCAGGTCTCGGTGGACGCCGAGCTCGCCGAGGGCCGCGTGCTCCTGACCGTGCGCGACAGCGGCCACTGGATCGAGCGCCCGGACGGCCCGCCGCGCTACCGCGGCAACGGCGTGCCGCTGATGAAGGCGCTGATGGACGAGGTGGAGCTCACGCACAACGGCGCCGGCACGGCCGTGCGAATGGCGCGCCGCCTGGCGGCGGACCGGGTGCCGGCCGAGATCTAGGCCGTTGCTCGACGCACTCGAATGGCTCGGCCACGCCTCGTTTCGCATCACGGTCGGCCGCTCCGTCGTGTACATCGACCCCTACCGGATCGCGGAGGGCGCTCCGGCGGCCGACCTCATCCTCGTCACGCACGGCCACTACGACCACTTCTCGCCGCAGGACATCGAGCGGCTGACCAAGCGGGAGACCTGGCTCGTCGGGCCAGCGGCGGTCGCGGAGCGCGTGAGCGGCCAGGTTCACCGCATCGAGCCGGGTGAGGTGCTCGACGACGAGCTGGTCCGCGGCGTCCACATTCGCGGCGTTGCCGCCTACAACACGTCCAAGCGGGACCCGGACGGCAACCCGTTTCATCCGCGAGATGCGGGATGGTTGGGCTACGACGTGAATGTCCGCGGTGAGCGGCTTTACCATTCCGGCGACACCGACGTGATTCCGGAGATGGACAGCGTCACCGGGGTCGACGTGGCACTGCTGCCGGTGAGCGGCGTGTACGTCATGACCGCGCAGGAGGCCGCCGAGGCGGCCCGGCGCATCCAGCCGCGAGTGGCGGTTCCGATGCACTGGGGCTCGCACATCGGGACGGAGCACGACGCGCGCACGTTCGCCGACAGGGCTCCCGTGGAGGTACGGATCATGGAGAAGGCGCAGTGAGCATCGAGGCCGACCGCCAGCGCGTGGCGCTCCACCGAATGGCGGCCCACGATCCCGAGCTCGCGGCGCGGCTGATCCTGATGACGCTGCCCGGAGCGGCGTCGAAGGTCGGCGGCACCATGTCCTACGTGCTCGACGTGCAGGAGGTGGGCACGCACCGCGTGTCGATCTCGGGAGGCAGGGCGCGGGTGGACAGGGGAGAGGACGGCGACGACGCCGACTTCCGGCTCCAGACCGACGCGCGCACGCTCGTGGACCTCGTGACCGGCACCCACGGCCCGCTCGGCCTGATGATGCGCGGGCGCCTGCGCATCCGCGGCAAGCGGCGGAAGGCCCTGAAGCTGAGGCAGATGTCGAACGGCGTGGTGTCGATGGCCGACGTCGTCGAGGCCGGCGGCTCGCTCGATCCCGACATCCTCTACCGCTCCCTGCCCTACATGATCGAGCCCGAGTGGACCAAGGGCCACGACTTCACGGTCCGCTACGTGGTGGGGGATGACTCCTGGTACGTCACGGCGGCCGACGGCAGGCCCCTGACGGTGAGCCGAGAGGGCGAGGACCCGGTCGGCACGGCCACGGTCTCGCTCGACACCTACGAGCGCATGGCCGCGGGACAGCTCAGCCCGTCGATCGCGATGCAGAACCAGCTCACGAAGATCGACGGCGAGGTCCACCCGATCACGCTGCTCGGAAGGTGGATCGCGCGCGCCCAGGGGCTCGATGAGGCCGAGCTGAAGCGGGAGAAGAAGCAGCGCCGGCTCCAGCAGAAGCGCGCCGGGCCTGTATGACTCGAGCGGCGACCAGGACGGCCACGGCCTGCTCGACTACCGCCAGCTGTACGCGCTCTGGGAGCGCCAGAACTGGAAGGCCACCGAGCTCGACTTCTCGGTGGACAGGGAGCAGTGGGTCATCACCCCGCGCGAGGCGCAGGAGTCCACGCTCTGGAGCCTCGGCTCCTTCTACGTGGGCGAGGAGCGGGTCACGGCCGACCTCGCGCCGTTCCTCCAGGCGGCGCCCGACGGGCGAGATCGAGCTCTTCCTCGCCACCCAGCTCGTGGACGAGGCCCGCCATGCGGCGTTCTTCGACCGCTTCGGCGCCGAGGTGATGTGCCTGTCGGCCGACGACTTCCGCGGCCGGATGCGCGAGGTCGAGCAGATGCTGCTCTCGCCGTGGCGCGAGGTCTTCGACGACGGCCTGCGAGACGTGGCGAAGCGCATCCAGGCGAAGCCGGACGACCTCGGCCTGTTCGTGGAGGGCATCACCACGTACCACATGGTCGTGGAGGGCTTCCTCGCCGTCACGGGCCAGACGCTGATCCGCGACTACATGCTCGAGCACTCCCTGTACCCGGGCTTCTGCGAGGGCTTCGGCCTCGTGGAGCGCGACGAGCACCGCCACGTGGCGTTCGGCGTGCGCTTCCTCCGGGACGCCATCGACCAGGATCCGCGCCACCGCGAGACGGTCGAGCGGGTGGTGCTCGACCTGGCGCCGAAGGCGGCCTACGTGTTCGCGCCGCCGTACGTCACGGACGCCAGCGACTACGTGTCCTACGGCTACACGTCACGGCAGATCTACGGGTTCGCCTACCGCACGCTGAAGCGGCGCATGAAGGTGCTCGGCATCGAGATCCCGTCGGCGGACGAGCTGATGCCCGGGCCGATCGACGGCACGACCGAGTTCGCGGCCGTGAAGCCCGCCGCCGCGGCTACCGGCGCGGCGTCGAACGGCTCAGGCGATCTCGAGGCGGTGGCCAAGAGCTAGTAGGCCACAGGGCGCCGCCGGCCAGCAGCAGCCCCAGTCCGATCGCCGTGAGCGCGGCGAGCTCGAACCCGGTGCGGGGGAGGCCGCCCCCGCCGGTCTCGCCGGCCGTCTCCTCGCCGCCGGCGCCGCCGTTCTCGGGGGTCTCCTCGCCGGGGACCTCGCTCGGCGGCTGCTCGCCGTTCGGCTCCTGCTCGGGCGGCTGCTCCTCGCCGCCGGGCGTCGTGGGCGTCTCCTGAGCGGCCTGCGGGGTCTCCGCCGCGGCGGCCTCGGCCACGGCCTCGCCCTCGACCGAGGACGGCGCGAGGATGCCGCCGCCGCTCGCGTCCTGGGCCAGCGGGTCCGCGGGCGCGCCGCCGTGGTCGCTCGCCAGGGCGGGCACGGCCAGGAGCAGGCATGCGGAGAGGGCGGCCGGGATCAGGACGCGGGTGAAAGTCATCTCGGCGCGCAGTTCGCTCTCCCGTGCGCGCGTCCTGTTCGGTGCAGCGGAGCTTGCAGTTATGCTGGGCCCGCTTTGCGAAGTACTCGCGCCCTGCGAACGCTCGCGTGGGGCGCGGTGGCGGTGGGCGTCGCCACACCCCTGGTCCGGCACCGGCTGCGGCTCCGGCCGGCGGCGGTGTCGGCGCTGTCATGGCCCGCCCCCGCCGCGCTCGCGCTTGCCGCTCGACGCACTCCCGTGCGCGATGCCGGCATCTACGCCCTCCAGATGTGGGTCTACTTCGCGCACTTCGACATGCCGGACGACGACCCGGACGCGCTGCTCACGCGGCTCAAGGTCAGCTATCCGATCCGCGCCGACCGGTTCCTCGGATACGGCGTCGCTCCCACCACGCGGCTGCAGCGCGCGCTCGGCCGCGAGGGGCACGTGGGCGCGCTCGACTACGCGCTGTCCGCGGTGCACTGGAGCTGGTTCCTCGTGCCGCACGGGACGCTCGGCTACATGCTCCTCCGCCATCGCGAGAAGTTCCCGCGCTCGGCCGTGCTGATGTCGGCGTGCTTCGACCTGGGATGCGTGGTCTACTGGGCCGTGCCGACCGCTCCCCCCTGGTACGCGGGCGCGAACGGGCAGATGCCGCCGGTGCGCCGGATCATGGAGGAGGCGGGGGAGCGTTTCTGGAGACGCCTCTGGCATCCGCTTTACCATTCGCTCCAGGGAAATCCCTTCGCCGCCATGCCCTCCCTCCACTTCGGCACATCCGTGATGGCAGCCCGGGTCCTGTCCCAGGTGGGTCCCGGCCATGCGGCGGCCGGCTGGGCGTACGCGCTCACGCTCGGCTTCGGGCTCGTGTACCTCGGCGAGCACTACGTGATCGACCTCATCGCCGGCTTCGCGCTGGCCGAGGCGATCTGGCGTGTGAGCCCGCGCGCGGAGCCGGCGATCCGGATGATCGCCGCGGCCGTGCATCGACTGGAGCCCCGGGCCGGCTGATGGCGGCGGACGACCGCCGCCTCCCCGAGGACGACTTCGCCCTCGAGCTCGATCTCGAGTCGGCGACGGAGCAGGAGGAGCTCGAGGTCGGCCGCTTCCAGGCGCTCCTCCACGACCGGCGCAAGCTGGTCTCGGGGATGCTGCTGGTGTTCCTGCTGGTGGTGGCGATCTACGTGCTGTTCCCGAAGATCGTCGGGGCGGACGAGGCGGTCGACAAGCTCGACGAGGCCACCTGGTACTGGGTGCTGGCCGCGATCGGCTTCAACGTGGTCGCGTTCGGCGCCTACGTCGCGCTGTTCCGCGGAGTGCTCGGCGGCACGCGCGACGACGAGGTCCACCGGCGGCTCGACCTGCGCGCGTCGTACCAGATCACGATGGCGGGGCTCGCGGCCACCCGGATCTTCTCGGCGGCCGGGGCGGGCGGGCTCGTGCTCACCTACTGGGCGCTCCGGAAGGCCGGCATGCAGCGGCGCATCGCCGCCTGCCGCATGGTCGCGTTCCTGATCCTCACGTACCTGGTCTACACGGCCGCGCTGGTGATCTTCGGCGTGCTCATCCGCACCGGGGTGCTGCCCGGCGAGGCGCCGCTCGCGGGCACGGTCGTGCCGGCCGCCGTGTCGGGCGGCCTGATCGTCCTGTTCCTGATGATCGCCCTGATCCCCCAGGACTTCGAGCGCCGGATCGAGCACTACGCGCGCGGCTACCGGCGGGCCCGGCACCTGATGCGCTTCGCGAAGGTCCCGGCGACGATGGCGACCGGCATTCGCACCGCGATCGCCTACATCCGCCACCCGCGGCGGGGCGCCCTGGCGGTGGGCGGCGCGGTCGGCTTCTGGGGCGCCCAGATCGGCATTCTCTGGGCCAGCTTCGAGGCCTTCGGCGGCGACGTGCCCTTCGGTGTGCTCGTGCAGGGCTTCTTCCTCGGGATGGCCGCCAACCTGATCCCGTCGCCCGCCGGCGGCGTCGGGGCCGTCGACGCGGGGATGATCGGCGCCTTCACGATCTTCGGGATCGAGGAGTCGATCGTCTTCCCCGCCGTCCTTACCTACCGGGTGATCGCGTTCTGGCTGCCCATCCCCCCGGGTATCGTGGCCTTCGTCCAGCTTCGGGGTACCGTGGCGGAGTGGGAGCGCGAGCGGCAGGAGGCTTCCGTCCCGCCTGAGGCTACACTTCAGAAAGTAAAGCAATGAGCGTGGAGACGAAGAAAACCGAGAACGTCGTCATCGTCGGCAGCGGCCCGGCGGGGTACACCGCGGCGCTGTACACCTCGCGCGCGGACCTCGAGCCGCTCGTGATCGAGGGCTTCGCCTGGGGCGGGCTGCTCCAGCAGACGACCGACGTCGAGAACTACCCGGGCTACCCGAACGGCGTGATGGGCCCGCAGATGATGCAGGACCTGCGCGACCAGGCCGAGCGCTTCGGCACGCGCTTCGTCACGGACGACGCCACGAAGCTCGAGCTCGCCGGCGACGAGGGCGGCACCCACGTCGTGCACGTCGGCGGCCAGGAGATCAGGGCGCGCGCGGTGATCCTCGCGATGGGCGCCGAGCCGAAGAAGCTCGGCGTGGCCGGCGAGGAGGAGCTGTCCGCGCGCGGCGTCTCGTACTGCGCCACCTGCGACGCGGCCTTCCACCGCGGCGCCCAGACGGTCGTGGTGGGCGGCGGCGACACCGCGATGGAGGACGCGACCTTCCTCGCCAAGTTCGCCGACAAGGTCAGCATCGTGCACCGGCGGCCGGAGTTCCGGGCGTCGGCGATCATGCTCGACCGCGCGCGGGACACCGAGAACATCGAGCTCGTCACGCCGTACGTGGTGCAGTCGTTCGAGCCGGGCGAGAACGGGGCGCTCGGGCGCGCCGTGCTCGAGAACACCGAGGACGGCTCCACCAAGGAGATCCCGGTGACCGGGGCGTTCGTCGCCATCGGCCACGAGCCGAACTCGCACCTCGTGGACGGCCAGCTTCCGCTGGACGACGAGGGCTACGTGCTCGTGGACGGCCGCTCCACGCGGACCAAGCTGCCGGGCGTCTTCGCCGCCGGGGACCTCACCGACCGCATCTACCGCCAGGCCGTCACAGCGGCCGGCACCGGCTGCATGGCGGCGCTCGACGCCGAGGCGTACCTCCGCGACACGCCGATCGACGCCGAGGCGCACTGGGCGCCCGAGCCGGACCGCGTCGAGGCGGCGGCGGAGTCGGCCGCCGGCTAGTTGCCGACCTGGACCAACTGGGCTCGCGAGCAGCGCTGCGCCCCTGAGCGAGTCGAGAGGCCCGGCTCGGAGGAGGAGCTGGCGCACGCCGTCGCCGGCGCCCGCAGTGTGAAGGTCGCCGGCGCCGGCCATTCGTTCACCGACATCGCGTGCACGGACGGCGTGATGGTCGACATGTCGGGCATGCGCGACGTGCTGGCCGTGGACGGGAACGACGTGACTGTCCAGGCCGGCATCACGCTCCACGACCTCGGCGAGGAGCTCCGCTCGCGCGGGCTCGCCATGGAGAACCAGGGCGACGTGGACCCCCAGACGCTCGCCGGCGCGATCTCGACAGCGACCCACGGCACGGGCGGCCGGTTCGGGAACCTGTCCTCGCAGGTCGTGGGCATGCGCCTCGTGACCGGCACCGGGGAGATCGTCGACGTGGAGGGGGACGAGCTCCGCGCCGCGCGCGTGAGCCTCGGCGCGCTCGGCGCGATCTCCGCGGTGACGCTCCGCTGCGTGCCCGCCTTCACCATCCACCGGCTCGACCGGCCGCGGCCGCTCGACGAGGTGCTGCCTCGGATCGACGAGCTCGTGGACGCGAACGACCACTGGGAGGCGTTCGTGATGCCCTACACGCGGAGCGCGCTCACGCTCACCTCGGAGCGCACCGGCCGCGAGCCCCGCCCGCCGGGCCGCGCGGCGAAGTTCGCGCGCGACGTGATCGTGGAGAACGCCGTGCTCGGCCTGTTCTGCCGCACCGGCCGCCGCTTCCCGCGAATGATCCCCGGGCTGAACCGGGCGCTCGCGCGCCTGATGGGGAGCGCCGAGCACCTCGACGCGAGCAACCGCGTGTACGCGAACACCCGGCTCGTGCGCTTCACGGAGATGGAGTACGCCATCCCGCGCGAGAGCGCGGCAGAGGCCCTCGAGCGGGTGCTCGCGCTGATCGAGCGGCGGCGGCTGCCGATCGGGTTCCCGATCGAGCTGCGCGTGGTGGCGCCGGACGACGCGATGCTCTCAACGGCGTACGAGCGGCCCACCGCCTACATCGCGGTCCACCAGTACGTGGGAATGGAGTTCGAGACCTACTTCAGGGCGGTCGAGTCCGTCATGGACGAGTACGGCGGCCGCCCGCACTGGGGCAAGCGCCACTACCAGACCGCCGCCACGCTGCGGCCGCGCTATCCGGAGTGGGACCGGTTCCTCGAGCTGCGCGAGCGCTTCGACCCGGAGCGCCGGTTCGAGAACGACTACCTGAGGCGCGTGCTCGGCTCGTAAGCACTGACCACGGTCGCCGCTCCGGCGGGACCGGGTGTCGCGTTCCCGTCACACAGTTCACTCGGGCGTGTGGGCGGCGTCCGGGTGGGCGACAGACATGCCGGATTCCGGCACGTTCACCACCCACCCGGCGATTCGGAGCGCCCGGGAAATA
Source organism: uncultured Thermoleophilaceae bacterium (assembly GCA_963741455.1). Classification (GTDB taxonomy): domain Bacteria; phylum Actinomycetota; class Thermoleophilia; order Solirubrobacterales; family Thermoleophilaceae; genus JACVRW01. Next base: position 14,110 of record CAVUIF010000008.1, on the reverse strand, counting down.
TGCCGGTGGATCTGCGGGTGGTGGGGATTCGATGCGTTTTTCGCACCGTTTTCCCACCACCCGGGTCTCCGGCGGTCCCGGTGGTGCTCAGCGGCAGCGCCGCAGTATCCGGTCGATCGTGAGCTTGCGGCCGTCGGCCGTCTCCGCGAGCACGCGGAGGCGGAAGCGGCCGGAGCGGCGGATCTGCCTGCGGCGGACCTCGCCGGTGAGGGTCGTCGGGCCCGGTGCGCCGGCGGTGCGCCGTTGGGATGCTCACCAGCCGCTCGACCCGGCGGCGGCCGATCAGCACGTCCGCGTGCACGAGCCGGGCTCGCTTCGAGCCGCGCAGCTGAATCCGTAGGTCGCGGGTCACGCAGCCGCGCGCCGGCCGGCCGCCCGAGCGGACGGTCAGCCTGAGATGCGGCCGCGCGAGACAGTCCAGGCCCACGCAGCTGGTGAGCTGCCGCAGGCGTGAGCGGAGGTCGCGCTGCACCTTCGCGTAGCGCGCGTGCCCGTCCACGCTGTTCAGCTGGTACGGGTCCTTCTCGAGGTCGTACAGCTCGTACTCCCCCGTCGTGCGGTGCTCCACGTACAGGAAGCGGTAGGTGCGGATCCCGCGGTAGGTGGGCACCCGGTTCGCGCCCTTGCCGTTCTCGATCAGGATGTCGCGCCCCCACTCGGCACCGGGGTCGTCGAGCAGCTCGAGCAGGGAGCGGCCGTCCAGCACGCGGCCGGGCGCCACGTCGGTGGCGTCGAGGATCGTCGGCCGTCACGTCGACGTTGCCCACGAGCCGCCGGTCGAAGCGGCCGTGCGGGACGCCCGGCCCGCGCATCACCAGCGGGATTCGGATCGACTCCTCGTAGGGCAGCACCTTCTCCGCCAGCGCCCGGTGCTCGCCGTGCATGTAGCCGTTGTCCGACATGTAGACGATCAGCGTGTTGTCGAGCTCACCGGTGGCGCGCAGGGCCTCGACGATCCGCGCCACTCCCTCGTCGACGCCCATGAGCGTCTCGATCTCCTGGCGCCAGTTCTCCTCGATCCCGCTCGCGAACGTCCTGGAGATGCGCGGGCGGTCGGCCACCACCTGCGGCTTGTCGTACATGCTCCGCTCGTTGAAGTTCGGCTTGCGCGGCATGGGCACGCCGGCGTAGGCGTCCCGGTGGCGCGGGGCGGGGGAGGGCGTGCCCGGCCTCGGCGGGTCGTCCGGGTCGCGCGGGGCCGCGCGGTGCGGCGCGACGTACCAGAGCGACAGGTAGAAGGGCCGCTCTCCGGGCGCGGCCCGGTTGATCAGCTCGACCGCCCGCCGGGTCGTGAAGTCGGTCTGGTGCTCGCCGGGGTGGCCCGCGTCCGGGTATTCCTTCACGACCCCGTTCTCGAACGCGCGCCAGGCCGTGTAGTTGAAGGCGCCCGAGTGGGGGCTGCCGTACCAGTCGGTCCACCCGGCCGGCACGCCGTGATGGGCCTGGTAGCCGTTCAGGTAGCGGCCCACGTGCATCGTGCGGTAGCCGGCGTCGCGAAGCCAGACCGGCAGCGTGTTCGTGTGGTCGAGCCGCATGTAGCCGCCGAACGGCGGGTTGTTGTGGAGCACCCCGTGGTTGTGCGCGTACTGGCCGGTGAGCTGGGTGGCTCGCGCAGGGCAGCAGAGCGGGAAGCTCGCGATCGCCTGGTCGAACGTCGTGCCCTCGCGGCCCAGGATCCCGTTCACGTGCTGCATGGTCGCCAGCGATGCCCGTGTCTGGTCGTCCGTCATGACCACGACGACGTTCTCGCGGGCGGCCGCCGGGGCGGCGAAGGCGAGCAGGCCGAGGACGGCCGCCGCTAGAGCTCGCAGCGCCCCTCGCCGCGGTACGTCGGCACCTCGTCGACGATCGCTCCGCCGCTGATCAGATACACGCTGTTGAATCGCTCGCACAGCTCCCCGGCCTTCGCGTGGCGCAGATAGACGTTCGCGCCGACTCGCAGGCTAGCGGCGGCAGACCCGATCACCGGGGTCTGCACCTCACCCGCGCCTTCCAGGGGATCAACACGGAGTCCAGGCGGTAGATGCGGTGCCGGGAGCCGGTCCCGCCCAGCCGCGCCGGACGCCGGATAGCCGCCGCCCAGGAGCGTGGCCACCGACGGGCTCGGCCGGCGCACCACCGGCATGGCGAACATCGCGGCGGGCGTGAGCTTGAACGAGGAGTAGCGGTCGAACAGGGTGGGCGCGTAGAAGCCCGACCCGGCCGTGATCTCCGTGACCACGTCCTCGCGCGTGGTCGTGTGGACGCTGCCGGTGCCGCCGCCGTTCACGATCGGCACCGGCGCCACCTCGCGCACGGCGGCCACCACGGCGGCGCGGCGCTCCGCGATCTCGGCGGCCGAGCGGCGCTTCACGAAGCGGATCAGGGGCTCCTGAAGGGGCTTGCCGAGCGGGCGGTCGCCGAGCCCGGCGATGTGCGCCTCGTAGCCCATCAGGGCCGCGAGCTCCACGCCCGGCCGCCGCACGATCTCGCGCGCGAGCGCCTGGGCGTCCTTCGGCGTCCGGAGCGGCGAGCGCTTCACGCCGATCTTCACGCGGCCGCCGAGCGGCCACCAGCTCAGGTCGAGCTCGATGCAGACCCTGATCGGGCGTGCGCCCGGCCCGGCGGCGCTCTCGATCAGGTCGAGATGCTCCACGGAGTCCACCATCACGATCGGCGCGCCGTCGCCCTCCACCTGGCCCAGCTCCCTGAGCGCGCTCCGGTCGGTCGTCGGATAGGCGAGCAGCAGGTCGTCGAAGCCGTGCTCGTGGAGCCACAGCGACTCCGGCAGCGTGAACGTCATCAGGCCGCGGAAGCCGGGGCCGCTGTCGAGGATGTTCGCGAGCAGCCGGCGGCACCTCACGGACTTGCTCGCGACTCGGATCGGGGTGCCCTGGGCGCGCGCGAGCATCTCGTCGCCGTTCGCCCACAACGCGTCGAGGTCCACGAGCGCGAAGGGCGCGTCCACGCCCTCGAAGATGCGCTCGAGCTCCTCGTAGCCGCGCTCACGCGCCTCGGTACGGTGCACCGCCATGATCCGGGCCGACCGTATACCGCCGACGCTTCTGGTGTTGGCCGCGGTGTCGTCGGTCCAGTTCGGCGCCGCGCTCGCGAAGACCCTGTTCGACGAGGTCGGGCCGGGCGGCACGGTCTTCCTCCGGCTCCTGTTCGCGGCCGTGGTGCTCGCGATCGTCTTCCGGCCCTCGCTGCGCGGCCTCGCGCGCGCGGACTGGCGGCTCGTGCTGATCTTCGGCTTCACGCTCGCCGGGATGAACCTCGCGTTCTACGAGTCGCTCGACCGGATCCCGCTGGGGGTCGCCGTGACGTTCGAGTTCGTGGGCCCGCTCGGGGTCGCGATCGCCGGCTCGCGGCGCGCGCTCGACCTGCTCTGGGTGGGGCTCGCGGCCGCGGGCATCCTGCTGCTGTCGGATTTCGGCGGCGCGGACCTGGACGGGGTGGGCGTGGCGCTCGCCCTCATCGCGGGCGCCTTCTGGGCGGCCTACATCGTGCTGAGCGCGCGGGTGGGGCAGGCCTTCGAGAGCGGCCAGGGGCTGGCGCTCGCGATGGCGGCCGGCGCCGTGATGATCACTCCCGTCGGCGTGGGCGACGGCGGCGCCGAGCTGGCCGGAGCGGGCATCCTGGCGCTGGGCGCGGGGGTGGCGATCCTGTCGTCCGCGGTGCCGTACACGCTCGAGATGGAGGCGCTCCGGAGGATGCCTCAGGGCGTGTTCGGCGTGCTGATGAGCATCGAGCCCGCGATGGCGGCCTTCGCCGGGTTCGTCGTGCTCGGTGAGGATCTCGCGGCACGCGAGCTGGTCGCGATCGTGCTCGTGGTGGCGGCCAGCGCAGGCGCGGCACGCGAGGCGAAGATGCCCCCGCGAGACGCCTGAGCCGGTCCAGGCCGCCGCGAGCTCCAGTGGGGGCCTATGCGAGCGTGGAGGGCGCTTCCTTGGTCACGTCCGCCGGCTGCTCACGAGTGATCGCCGGCCGGAGCGGGAGGAGGTCGAACATGCTGAGCGGCTGGCCGCACCCGTTGCACCAGGTCACGCGCGCGAGCCCGTCGAAGTCGACCACGTCTTCACAGTTGGGACAGAGATAGTGGGCCATGTCCAGATAGTCGGCAGCCTCAACCGATCGTCCAATCGGGTCTGGACCCCATGGACGAAAGATGGGGTCTCGACCCTAGGCCGGATCGGGCGTCTGCTCAGCGGCGGTTGAAGACCCTGATCTGGTGCCGCACGAGGTCCGCGAGCTCGCCGAGCGCGACGTTCGCGTCCGCGAGGTGGGTTCCCCATGTGGCGTCCGGAGTGGCGTTGAGGTCGAACAGATTCGCCCGCGGGCGCACCCGGAGCACGTTCGCCTCGCCGGACCGGACGCAGTTGCCCACGTAGCCGTCGGGGAACGCCACCCACGGGGTGCGCGGCTTCGGCAGGCCGGTGGTGGCCAGGTTCACCGCCGCTCCGATCACGCTCTCCGCGAACGGCTTCGTCGGATAGATCGGCGTGATCCGCGCGCGCCCGCCGCCCAGCGCTCCCGGGTTCGTGCACAGGACCTCGAGGTCCGGGTCCGCGCTCACCCCGAAGCGGGCGCCTTCCGGCGGGGCCTCGTTGAAGCTGGAGAAGGCGACGATGCAGCCCACCTGGTTGCGCGCCCGGCACGCGCGCATGCGTCGGAAATCGCCGCCCCGGTCGCGGCCCTCGCGCACGGTCACGTTGCCGCCGAGGAGGAGCGCGGACACGATCCGGCGCCGCGCCCTCGGCCGCGGGTCGATCAGCTCGCGGATCATCCGCCGGAGCACGAAGGTGCCCTGCGAGTGGCTCACGAACACCACGCCGCGCCCCTTGTTGAAGCGCCTCAGGTAGGTCCGCCACGCCTCCACGACGTCGGCGTATCCCTGCTCCCGCATCCTGGGCGTGACGCTCTGCGGGGCGGCCAGGCCCTGAATCGTCACCTGCCGGTACACGGGCGCGAAGACGCGGCAGTCGCGCGAGTAGCGGGCCGCCTGGTAGAGCGCGACGGAGCGCAACACGTCGTCCACCACCTCCGTCGCCCGCGGCCGGTTCTGGTCCGAGACCGTCGGATAGAGGTAGAAGCAGTCGGCCTTCCGACGCCGGGCGCGACGCACCCGCTCCACCTCGCCGCCCCGGTCCGCGCGGAGATTCGTCGTGGTGAGCCTCGGCTCGCACGGATTCGCCTTCATGCCCGGCTTGCAGAGCCAGACGACCTTCGCCTGCGCGCTCGCCGGGGCGAGCAGGAAGGCCGCGGCCGCGACGGCCACCGCGGCGATGATCCGGCGCGAGCCCATACGCGGCGGATCCTATGTCACGGGCGCGTCCGCTCTCGGAGCGGAATACGTGCGCACGGCCGGGACCGCCACGAACGCCAGCGCCGCCGCCGCGAACAGCCCGAACGCGAGCCAGAGCGCGCTCTGCACGCCGATGGCGCCCGCGATCCAGCCCCACGCCGCCAGGCCGAGGGGATAGAACGCGTACGAGCCGAACCAGTCGTACGACGCCACGCGCGAGAGCGACTGCGGGGGCACACCGCGCTGGAGCGTCGTCTCCCACACGGACATGCCGAGCATGACCCCGGCGCCCGACAGCGCCGCCCCCAGGGCGAGCGCCGGCACGGACGCCCCGGCGGCCAGGAACGCCAGCGGCATCGCGAAGAGTCCCTCCATGAGCGCCACGAACAGGAGCGGCCTGCTCGGCCGTATGCGCGTTGCGAGCACGCTGCCGAGCAGCGCCCCCACGCCGGTCGCTCCGATGACGATGCCCCACGGGCCGGCGCCGCCGAGCTCCCGGTCGGCCACCACGGGCCCCAGCGCCGTCCAGGCGCCCCAGAGCACATTCGTCACGGCGAAGTAGACGATGCTCGTCCACAGCCACGTGCGCGAGCGAACCGCGATCCAGCCGTCACGGAGGTCGCGGAGGAAGCTCGCGTGCTCGCGCTCCGGCCTCCTGCCCAGCCGAAGGGCGGCCAGGCAGGCGCCGCTGACCGCGAACGTCAGGGCGTCCGCGGCGATCGCCCAGCCGGCCCCGGCCGCCGCGACGATCAGCCCCGCCGCGACCGGGCCGAGGATCTCGCTCACCGAGGCGGCGGTGGCGCGCAGGGCGTTGGCGGGCTGGAGCCCGTCGGCGGGCACCACGTCCGGGAGTAGCCCGGTCGCGGCGGGGTTGAAGAAGCCGGTCGCGCCGCCCGTTACGCCGGCCAGCGCCGCCAGCATCCAGATCTCGGCGGAGCCGCTGATGAGCAGCGCGGCCATCGCGCCCTGGCTTCCGAACCGGATGAGATCGGCGCCGACCATGACCGTTCGCCGCGAGATCCGGTCGGCCACCACGCCGCCGACGAGCACACTCGCCACGGCGGGCACCCAGGACGCGGAGAGCACCAGCCCGACCTCCGACACGGACCCGCCCAGCTCGAGCACCGCGAACGCGAGCGCCACGACCACCATCCGGTCACCGAGGACCGACACGCCGTGGCCGGCGAACAGCAGGCGGAACTCGCGGATGCGAAGGACGTCGCGGGTGGTCACCGCAGGTAGATCGGGTTCGAGAGGATCCAGGTGCGCTCGCGGCCCCTGGCGCGGCGGCGTGCCTCCACGCGGTACACGCCGGGCTCCTCGACGTCCACGTCGAGCGTGGTGCCCTCGGCCGCGGCGAGCTCGGCTCCGTCACGCAGCAGGCGAAGCGATGCGGCGAGCGGGGTGCGCACGCGCAGGGTGCGGCGCCCCGCGGGCGCCTCGCCGCCCATCGGCACGTCGCCGGCCTCGAAGCGGAAGCCCTTGGCGGGCGCCACCGCGTCCACCGCGATGTAGCAGCGGCCCTCGCGCAGCGCCCCGAAGACGAGCTCGCGGTCGTGCTCGAGCTCGCGCGCCGGCGGCTCGTCGCACAGCACGTGGGTCCGGATGAACCTGAAGGTGCGGTGGTAGGCCATGATCCGGAGCGGGACCACCGGCCCGACCCGCTTGCCGAACTGGTGGGCGTCGAGGCCGCCGAGCGCGACCACCCGGCGCGTCGCGGCAGAGCTCGTCCCAGGCGCGCATGTTGCGCTCCGGCGGATGCTGGAGCACGCGGCCAGGCATCCCCAGGAACCGGATCAGCGACGGGATGCCGGCGATCCGCTCGCCGGTGTCGTTCGCGAAGCTCCACAGCTCGACGCCGTGGAGCGCGTCGCAGTCGAGCCCGCCGAAGGGCATCCCGGGGCGCCTGAAGCGCACCGATCCCTCCGACCACGGGTGGGCGGCGAAGCCGAAGCCGCCGCGGTCCCGGACGGCGCGGGCGATCGCGCAGGCGTCGAGCCCTCGGTGGCGCACGTGCTCGTCGAGGCCGAACGCGAGGTAGTGGTCGCGGCCGAGCGGCGACACCTCCTCGCCCACCAGCAGCAGCACGTCGCCGTGCCAGCCCTCCTCACCGGCCTTCTTCGCGCCGAGCGTGTCGTGGTCGGTGAGCAGCACCACGTCCGCGCGCGCCCGCGCCGCGGCCCGCGCGATCTCCGGCACCGTGCCGGTGCCGTCCGAGTGCGTCGAGTGGATGTGGGCCACGCAGGCGAGGTCGTGCACGGTGCCTGGGTAGTGTCTAAGACGTGAGTGACACGGACACTTTCGGGGCCCGATCGACGCTCGAAGTGGGCGGCGAGTCCCATGAGATCTTCAGGCTCGACGCCCTTCAGCAGAAGTACGACGTGGCGCGTCTCCCGTACGCGCTGAAGGTGCTGCTCGAGAACCTCCTGCGCAACGGCGAGGACGAGGGCGTGGAGGCGGTGGCGAAGTGGGCCGCCAAGGACGAGCCCTCGCAGGAGATCGCCTACAGGCCGGCGCGCGTGCTGATGCAGGACTTCACCGGCGTCCCCGCGATCGTCGACCTCGCCGCCATGCGCGACGCCATGGAGGAGCTCGGCGGCGACGCCGGCAAGATCAACCCGCTCGTCCCCGTGGAGCTCGTGATCGACCACTCCATCCAGGTGGACGTGTTCGCCGAGCGGCTCGCCTTCCAGCGGAACGCCGAGCTGGAGTTCGAGCGCAACCGGGAGCGCTACGCGTTCCTGCGCTGGGGCCAGACGGCCTTCGACAACTTCAGCGTCGTTCCGCCGAACACCGGCATCTGCCACCAGGTGAACCTGGAGTACCTGGCGCGCGTGGTCGAGTCGCGCGACGGGCAGGCCTTCCCCGACACGCTCGTGGGCACCGACTCCCACACCACGATGGTGAACGGCCTCGGCGTGCTGGGCTGGGGCGTGGGCGGGATCGAGGCCGAGGCCGCGATGCTCGGCCAGCCCGTGTCGATGCTCGTGCCGCAGGTGGTGGGCTTCAAGCTCACGGGCGAGCTGCCCGAGGGCTCGACCGCCACCGACCTCGTGCTCACGGTCACGCAGATGCTGCGCGAGCGCGGGGTGGTGGGGAAGTTCGTGGAGTTCCACGGTCCCGGCCTGCCGAACCTGCCGCTGGCGGACCGCGCGACGATCGGGAACATGTCGCCCGAGATGGGCGCGACCTGCGCCATCTTCCCGGTGGACGCCGAGACGCTCCGCTACCTCGAGTTCTCCGGCCGCCCGTCCGAGCGGGTCGAGCTGGTCGAGGCCTACTGCCGCGAGCAGGGCCTCTTCCACGACGAGGACTCCGAGGAGGCCACCTATTCGGACGCGCTCGAGCTCGACCTCGGCGACGTGGAGCCCTCGCTCGCCGGCCCGAAGCGCCCGCAGGACCGCGTGGCCCTCTCGAGCGCCGCGGACGACTTCCGTTCCGAGCTCGAGGAGTACACGGGCGGTGACGCGCTCACCGGGTACGACGAGGCGGCCGCGGAGTCGTTCCCGGCGAGCGATCCCCCCACGACCGACGGCGGCGGCAAGTCGCCGAAGCAGGTCGAGCACAGCCATCCCGAGCCGGGCACGGCGGTCGCCGAGCGCGAGGAGGGCTTCGGGCACGGGTCGGTGGTCATCGCGGCGATCACGAGCTGCACGAACACGTCGAACCCGTCCGTGATGGTCGGCGCGGGGCTGCTGGCGAAGAAGGCCGTGGAGGCGGGCCTCGAGCGGATGCCGTGGGTGAAGACCTCGCTCGCGCCCGGCTCGAAGGTGGTCACCGAGTACCTCGAGCGCGCGGAGCTGATCGAGCCGCTGTCGAAGCTCGGGTTCGACCTGGTGGGCTACGGCTGCACCACCTGCATCGGGAACTCCGGGCCCCTCCCGGAGGAGGTCTCGAAGGAGATCGAGGAGCGCGACCTCGTGGTGGCGAGCGTCCTGTCGGGGAACCGCAACTTCGAGGGCCGCATCCACCCCGAGGTGAAGATGAACTACCTCGCCTCGCCGCCGCTGTGCGTGGCCTACGCGCTCGCCGGCCGGATGGACCTCGACATCACGACCGAGCCGCTCCAGGGCGACGTGTACCTGCGCGACATCTGGCCGACGCAGCAGGAGGTCAACGAGACGATCGAGCACGCCGTCGAGTCGGAAATGTTCGCCCGCTCCTACGGCGACGCGCTGTTCGAGGGCGACGACGACTGGAAGGCGCTCGAGATCCCGGAGGGCGACCGCTACGAGTGGGACGACGAGTCCACGTACGTCAAGCAGCCCCCCTACTTCGAGGACATGCCCGCCGAGGCACCCGAGGGCTTCGAGGAGATCAAGGGCGCGAAGGTGATCGCGCTGCTCGGCGACAGCGTCACCACCGATCACATCTCACCGGCCGGCGCGATCAAGAAGGACTCGCCCGCCGGGGAGTACCTGATCGAGAACGGCGTCGAGCAGAAGCAGTTCAACTCGTACGGGTCGCGGCGCGGCAACCACGAGGTGATGGTGCGCGGCACGTTCGCGAACATCCGCCTCCGCAACCTGCTCGCGCCGGACACCGAGGGCGGGTTCACGAAGAAGGACGGCGAGGAGATGCCGATCTACGACGCCGCGCTCGCCTACCACGAGGAGGGCACCCCTCTGTGCGTGCTCGCGGGCAAGGAGTACGGCTCGGGCTCGTCGCGCGACTGGGCGGCGAAGGGGCCGCGGCTCCTGGGCGTGCGGTTCGTGCTGGCCGAGTCCTATGAGCGCATCCACCGCTCCAACCTGGTGGGGATGGGAATCCTGCCGCTGCAGTTCCCGGACGGCGAGACGGCCGAGTCGCTTGGGCTCTCGGGCGAGGAGACCTTCGACCTCGAGCCGCTCGAGGAGGGCGCCACGACGCTGAAGGTCACGACCGACAGCGGCGTCGAGTTCGACGCTCGCGTCCGCATCGACACGCCGAACGAGTGGCTCTACTACCGCCACGACGGCATCCTGCACTTCGTGCTCCGTGACCTTCTCTCCCGCTGACGTCAGGTCCCGCTTCCCCGCGCTGGCGGACGGAGCGGCCTACTTCGACGGGCCGGGTGGCTCCCAGGTGCCGCAGAGCGTCGTCGACGCCATGTCGCGCTACCTCACCGACTCGAACTCGAACCTGGGCGGCGCCTTCCGGACCTCGCGCGAGTCCGACGAGGTGATGGAGCGCGGTCGCGCGGCGGCCGCCGAGTTCGCGGGAGCGGAGCCGGAGGGGATCGCGTTCGGCGCGAACATGACGACGCTCAACTTCCAGCTCGCGCACGCGGTGGCGCGCACGCTCAGCCCGGGCGACGAGATCGTCGTGACCGCGCTGGACCACGACGCGAACGTGTCGCCGTGGCTGCTCGTGGCGGACGACCACGACCTCGTGGTCCGGACGGCGCCGCTGCGGGCGGAGGACGTGACGCTCGACCTCGACGCGCTCGAGGGCCTGATCGGCGAGCGCACTCGGGTGGTGGCGTTCACGCTCGCCTCGAACGCGGTCGGCTCGATCCCGGACGCCAAGCGGATCGCCGAGGCCGCGCACCGCGTGGGCGCGCTGGCGTGGGCGGACGGGGTGCACCTGGCCCCGCACAGGCCGCTTCGCGCGCGCGAGACCGGGCTCGACGTGGTGCTGTGCTCGCCCTACAAGTTCTTCGGCCCCCATCTCGGGATCGCCGCGATCCGGCCGGAGCTGGCGGAGTCGCTGCCCGCCGACCGCGTGCGGCCGGCCGGGGAGGACCCGCCCGGCCATCGCTTCGAGGCGGGCACCCAGTCGCACGAGGCGGTCGCGGGCGCCACGGCGGCGATCGACTACCTGCGCGAGCTGGGCGGCGGCGACCTGGAGGCCGCCTTCGCGGCGATCGAGGAGCACGAGACGCTGCTGGCCGCGCGCTTCCTGAGCGGGCTGCCGGACGGGGTCACGCTCTACGGGATCCGGACCCCGGAGGGGCGGACGCCCACGTTCTGCTTCAACGTCGACGGCCGCGGGCCGCGCGAGGTGGCGGAGCTCCTCGGCGAGCAGGACCTGTACGTGTGGGACGGCAACTACTACGCGCTCGAGCCGATGCGGGCGCTGGGGCTCGAGGACTCGGGCGGAGCCGTGCGAGCGGGCTTCCTCCACTACACGACCGACGAGGAGGTCGACCGGCTGCTGGAGGCGCTGGGCGACCTCGCGGGCCGCTAGCCGCCCTCGCGCTCCGCGCGCCGCCGGATCGCCCGCAGCCATTCGCGCCGGATCAGGGCGCTGCCGGGGTGGACCACCCGCCAGTAGCGGCCGAAGCTGCGCCGCGCGGCCTCGTCCGTGCACCACACCCGCGTCTCCGTCGTGAGAAGCGCGCCGGCGCCGTCGTCCCGGACGCGGAAGTCGAGCACCCCCTTCGCGAAGCCCGGCTCCCGGAACGCGGCGAAATCCTCACGGGAGACGCCCCGGACGACGCCGCCGTCCGCCCGCCAGAAGCGCCCGATCACCCCGGCCACGAGCTCGTCCGGCCGCTCGGCGAGGAGCACGAAGCCCGCTCCCAGGAGCTGGTCCACGAGCGGCTGCCGGAGCGACATCCGCTCGCCCCGGAACAGGCGGGGCAGGGTGCGCAGCGCCATCAGCGTCATCATCACCGGCACCTCGCGCGGGGTGACCGACCGCGCCGCGGCGAGCGCCGCGCCGGGTGAGGCGGCCACCCGAGTCGAGTGGACCTCGTTGAAGTGGTACTCGCGAAGGAACTCGTCCAGCGGCACCTCGGAAGCGTGTCAGACGAAAGGCCGCAACTAGGGGGAAGAACGCCGGGCGGCCGCCCGGGCCAGCCGGACGGCGTGCTTTATTGGAGGGGATGGTTCCCCGGGGCGCGCCACATCTTCGCCAGCGCGGCATGCGCGAAGAGCCATGCCGCTACGGGCAGTGCGACGGAAGTGGCTGGATCGAGGTGGAGGAGACGAACGGGGCGCACGAGTGCGAGTGCAGGCGGGAGCGCGTGGCGGCCGCCCGGGCCGCGCGGCTCGCGACCTCCATCCCGCGGCGCTACCTCGAGGTGGACTTCGACCGCTGGCCGATCACGAACCTCGACCAGAAGATCGTGCGCGAGGTGCGCAAGTACTGCCGCAAGCTGGACGGGCACCTCGAGAGCGGGCGCGGCCTCTACTTCTTCGGCGAGGTGGGCAGCGGGAAGACGAGCCTCGCGATGTGCGTGGCGAAGGAGGTGCTGCGCGAGCGGCGCTCGCTGGCGATCTTCTCGGGGCCGGAGCTGCTCGCCCGCATCAGCGCGACCTACGAGGACCGCGCCCAGGACACCTACCTCGGGCTGCTCGAGCTGCTCGGGAACGTGGACTTCCTCGTGCTCGAGGACCTCGCGGTGGCGAAGCAGAACGAATGGCGCCTCGAGCAGCTCTACGCGGTGATCAACCGGCGCTACGAGGACCGCCGCCCGGTGCTCGTGACGGCGGACGTGGGAAACCCCGAGGCGCTCGGCGAGCACATCGGCCCGCGCACCTGTTCCCGCATACTCGAGATGTGCGAGCCGATGCCGTTCCTCGACGGAGACCACCGTGTGCGGGCAACGACGCCTGAGGATGTTCGCTAGCGAGCTAGGCGTGCCACGCTAGCGACGACATCGGCTGGGCCGCTCGGTTTAGGCTCAGGGCGCCCGATGCCCCGTACGCCCGCAACGGGGAGGTGAGCCTCGCGTACGACGTCCTCGGGGAGGGCGAGCGCGACATCCTGGTGACCCTCGGCTGGGTCGGCTCGTTCCAGAGCGCCCAGGACCACCCGCCGCATGCCCGCTGGCTGCGCCGGCTGGCCACCCTCGGCCGGGTGATCCTGTGGGACAAGCGCGGCACCGGCCTGTCCGAGCGGGTCCCGCCGGATCGCCTGCCCACCCTCGAGGAGCGCATGGACGACATGCGCGTCGTGCTCGACGCGGCGGAAAGCGACGCGGCGGTTGCCCTGGGCATCTCGGAGGGAGCCTCGCTCAGCGCCGTGTTCGCGGCCAGCCATCCCGAGCGGGTCACCTCTCTGATCCTGTTCGGCGGCTTTGCGCGCATCACGTACGACGCGGGCTACGAGTTCGGTGCCCCGCGCGGAGGCGGCGGAGGAGTTCAACCGCCGCCTGGGCGAGACCTGGGGCGACAACGCCGCCCTCCTCAAGGCGTGGGCGCCGAGCGTGGCCGAAGATCCGGTCGAGCGCGCGCAGTGGAACCGGATGCTGACCGCGGGCGGCACGCCGGCGACGGCGGTCGCGTGGCTGCGGATGGTGCAGGACACGGACATCCGCGCGATCCTGCCCGCGATCCAGGTCCCGACGCTCGTCCTCCACCGCGGCGGCGACGTGATCATGCCCGTCGAGCACGGCCGCTACCTGGCGCGCGAGATCCCGGGCGCGCGCTACGTGGAGCTGGCCGGCGCCGACCATCTCAACTGGGTGGAGGGCGACGACATCCTGGACGAGGTCGAGTCGTTCCTCCCCGGCGGCACGCGGCGCTACGAGGCCGACCGCGTGCTCGCGACGGTCATGTTCACCGACATCGTCGGCTCGACGACCCGGGCGGCCGAGCTGGGCGACCGGCGCTGGCGCGACCTCCTCGATACCCATGACCGGCTGGTGCGGTCGCGACATCGCGCACTACCGCGGCCGGGAGGTGAAGACGCTCGGCGACGGCTTCCTCGCGACCTTCGACGGCCCCGGCCGGGCGATCCGCTGCGCCAGCGAGGTGCGCGACGCGGTCCGCGCCGCGGGGCTGGAGCTGAGGGCGGGGCTCCACACCGGCGAGGTCGAGGTGGCGGGCGACGACATCAGCGGCATCGCGGTGAACATCGGCGCTCGTGTGGGCGCGAAGGCGGACCCGCCGAGTACTC
>CAVUIF010000007.1:0-86359 GCA_963741455.1 uncultured Thermoleophilaceae bacterium | reverse complement strand
CAGCTCGATGTGCTCCACGCGAAAAGAGTGGCAGCATCACCCGCCGTGCAAGTGGTCACTCTCTACGGCAAGCCGGGCTGCCACCTCTGCGACGACGCCAGGGAGGCGGTCAGGCGGGTGCGCGCGGAGCGGCAGTTTTACCTGCGCGAGGTCGACGTGACACTCGACCCGGTGCTTCATCGCGAGTACGGAGAGCGAATCCCGGTACTCACCCTGGACGGCGAGGAGCTCTTCGAGTTCGTCGTCGAGGAAGCGGTGCTCATCAAGCGGCTCGATAGAGTGGACGGTTCGTGAGGTACGACGACGCAACAGGCGGCGGCGTCGGGCTTCACCCGGCTCGGCCAGACGGCGAGCCGGGAGGAACCGAGCGGCTGTCGCTCGGGGTCGCTGCCCGACTGTCGCGATATCTCCAGGTCCTGACGCAAGCCAAGAAGATGGGGCGAGAGACGATCTCGTCCCAGGAGCTTGCGGACTACACGCACGTCAACTCCACGCAGATCCGGCGGGACCTGTCCGGGTTCGGCAAGTTCGGCAAGCGCGGGGTGGGCTACAACGTCGACTCGCTGGTCTCGCAGATCCGCAAGATCCTGCGCACCACGGGGAAGCACAACATCGCGCTGTTCGGCGCGGGCAACCTCGGCCAGGCGATCGCGGGATCGGACATCTTCGCCGACCACGGCTTCCGGGTCGTCGCGCTGTTCGACAAGGACCCCGGGAAGGTGGGGAGCCAGGTCGGCGACAGCCTCACGGTTCGCCCGTACGACGAGCTCGAGCGGGTGATCCGCGAGGAGGACGTGGTCGTGGGAGTGCTCGCCGTTCCCACGGAGGCGGCGCAGGAGGTGGCGGACGACCTGGTCGAGGCCGGCGTGAAGATCATCTTCAACTACTCCGAGGCACTGCTGCAGGTGCCGCCCGAGGTGACCGTCCACACCTCGAGCCCGGCGGTGGACCTGCTCTACGCGCTGTACTTCTACCTCACCTGAGGTCCCTTCCATGCTCGACACGAGGCGAGTCAGAGAGGTCTTCGAGGCCTCCACCGACTTCACGGTCGGGATCGAGGAGGAGTTCGCGATTCTCGACCCGGGCACGCTCGCGCTCGACCACCGCTTCGAGGAGCTGCGCGAGCTCGCTCAGGAGGACAGCGTGCTGGCCGAGTCGGTGGCCGGCGAGTTGATCCGCTCCGAGATCGAGATCAGGTCCGGGCGCGGCGAGACGTTCGCGGACGCGGTGGCGCGGCAGCGCGACGCGCGCTCGCGGCTGTTCGCGCTCGCGGCCCGGAGCGACGCGCTGCTCGGTGCCACCGGGACCCATCCGTGGAGCCCGTGGCAGGAGCAGCAGATCATCGACACGGACCACTACCGGCGCGTCGAGGACCTGCTCCAGTACGTGGCCTGGCGGAACAACACGTTCAGCGTCCACGTCCACGTCGGCGTGCGGGGGGCAGAGCGGGCGGCGAGGGTCTGCGACCGGCTGCGCCCGGTGATGCCCGAGCTGCTGGCGATCTCGGCCAACTCGCCGTTCCTCGACGGGCGCGTGTCCGGGCTCCATTCGGCGCGTACGCAGATCTTCACGAAGAGCTTCCCGCGCTGCGGGATCCCCGATGCGTTCGGGAGCTGGCAGGCGTACGCGAGCTATATCGACTTCCTGGTGCGCACGCGCTCGATCGAGGAGTTCACACAGGTCTGGTGGAGCGTGCGGCCGCACCACTCGTACGGCACCGTCGAGATGCGGATCTGCGACGCCCAGACGAGCGCCGACGACTCGACCGCGGTGGCCGCGCTGATCACCTCGTGCGTGGCCCAGGCGGCGATGGACGAGGACGAGCAGGTGCCGTTCGAGGACCCGCCGTCGCGAGTGATCGAGGAGAACTTCTGGCGGGCGATCCGCCACGGGCTGGACGGCAAGCTGATCGACCTGGAGCGCGCGGAGGAATACCCAGCGACAGCGGCGCGCGACCGGCTCCTGGCCTGGACGGCGCCGGCGCGGTTGGCGCTCGGCATCGAGGTGGCGCTCCCGGAGGAGAACGGAGCACAGCGGCAGAGGCGCGCGCTCGCCGAAGGCGCGACCATTGAAGACGTCTACGCCGCCGAGGTGGCGCTCACGCAGCGCACCTACGCGGCCGAGGAGGTGGCGACGTGAGCACGGAGCCGACCGAGGAGCAGCTGCTCGAGGCCCTGAAGCAGATCAAGACGGAGGACGTGGTCGTACAGACCGTCGCGACCCTCGTGAACCTCGCGGGCCAGAAGCTGTCTGTGGAGGGCGCGAAGGACCCGGAGGAGGCCCAGAAGGCCATTGACGCCGCCCGTCACATGCTCCCGCTCGTCCCTGAGGAGGCCCAGGGGCCGATCCAGAACGCGCTCGACCAGGTGCAGATGCTCTACGTGCGCGAGCAGCAGCCCCCCGAGCCTCCTGGCCCGAAGATCTGGACACCGGGCTCGTGATAGGCGTCTTTGGGGGCTCCGGCTTCTACAGGTTCCTCGACGACGTAAGCGAAGTCCCGGTCGCCACCCCCTACGGGCCGCCCTCGGCTCCCGTGCGCGTCGGCCAGCTCGACGGCCGCGACGTGGCCTTCATGCCCCGTCACGGCGACGAGCACACGCTCCCTCCTCACCGAATCAACTACCGGGCGAACGTCTGGGCGATGAAGGAGGTGGGGGTCGACCGGATCATCGGCCCGTGCGCCTGCGGCTCGCTGAAGCCGGAGCTCGAGCCGGGCACGTTCGTCCTGTGCGACCAGTTCGTGGACCGCACGGCCGCCCGTGAGAGCACCTTCTACGACGGGCCTCAGACGACCCACGTCTCCGCCGCCGACCCCTACTGCCCGGACCTCCGGGCCACGCTCGCGGAGGCCGCCCGCGAGGAGGGAATCCCGGTCGTGGAGGGCGGGACGGTCGTGGTGATCGAGGGGCCGCGCTTCTCCACGCGGGCGGAATCGCGCTGGTTCGCCCAGAGCGGCTTCGACGTCGTGAACATGACCCAGTACCCCGAGGCGTGGCTCGCCCGCGAGCTCGGGCTCTGCTACGCGAACATCTCGCTCGTCACCGACTACGACGTGGGCCTGGAGGGGATGCCGGACGTCCCGCCGGTGTCCGCGGACACGGCATTCGGCGTGTTCGCCGAGAACCTCGATAGACTGCGCGCGCTTCTGTTCCGGGCTGTGCCGAAGATCGGTCCGCAGCCGGACGACATCTGCCGGGCGGCGCTGGACAGCGCGATTGTCCACCACTGCTAGCGGGACCGCCTGGCAGGCGACTTTCTGACTCAAGACGGAGGAAATACCCCTTGGAATTCCTGACTGACTGGGGCGTGGTTCTCGCGCTCGTCTGTGCCGGCGCCGCTGTCGTCTACGGCTTCGTCACCTCGCGCTGGCTGCTCGCGCTATCGCCCGGCAACCAGGAGATGCAGGACATCTCCACGGCCGTGCAGGAGGGCGCGACCGCCTACCTGCGCCGCCAGTACACGATCATCGCCGGCGTCGCGGTCGTGCTCGCGATCGTGCTCGCCATCGGGCTCGAGGCGCAGGACGCCAACGGCATCCTCGTCGCGATCGGGTTCCTGATCGGCGGCGTGTTCTCCGGGCGCGGCCGGCTTCATCGGCATGAACGTCTCGGTGCGCGCGAACGCTCGCGTGGCCGAGTCGGCTCGCTCCGGCGTGTCGCGCGCGCTCGAGGTGGCCTTCAAGGGCGGCGCCGTCACAGGGCATGCTCGTGGCGGGCCTGGCGCTGCTCGGCGTCGCCGGCTACTACGGCATCCTGATGCTGGCCGGCACCGAGGAGCGAGACGCGATCGACGCGCTCATCGGGCTCGGCTTCGGCGGGTCGCTCATCTCGGTGTTCGCCCGTCTTGGCGGCGGCATCTTCACGAAGGCCGCCGACGTGGGCGCGGACCTGGTCGGCAAGATCGAGGCCGGGATCCCCGAGGACGACCCGCGGAACCCGGCCGTGATCGCCGACAACGTGGGCGACAACGTCGGCGACTGCGCCGGCATGGCGGCCGACCTGTTCGAGACCTACGCGGTCACCGCGGTCGCGGTGATGCTGCTCGGCGTGCTGACGTTCCAGGAGATCGGCACCGTCGCCACCTATCCGCTCGTGATCGGCGGCGTGTCGCTGATCGCCTCGATCATCGGCACGTACGCGGTGCGCTCGCGCGCCGGCAACGTGGAGCGCGCGCTCTACCAGGGCCTGGTCGTCTCGGGCGTCCTGGCCGCGATCGCATTCCTCCCGATCACGCTCCTCATGTTCGACGACCTCTCCTACAAGGAGGGCGTCTCCGAGATGCTCCGTGCCGGCAGCGACGCGCCGTCGGCGATGGACCTGTGGCTCTGCACGCTCGTCGGCATCGGCGTGACGGCGGGCCTGTTCGTGATCACCGACTACTACACGTCGACCCGCTTCCGGCCCGTGCGGACCACGGCGCGTGCCTCGCAGACGGGGCACGCCACGAACATCATCCAGGGCCTCGCGCAGGGCTTCCAGTCCACCGCGGCCCCGGCGATCCTGCTGGTGCTCGGCATCCTGGTCGCGAACGAGCTGGCGGGCATCTACGGCATCGCCATCGCGGTGATGGCGCAGCTGTCGCTCACCGGCCTGATCGTCGCGCTGGACGCGTTCGGCCCGATCACCGACAACGCCGGCGGAATCGCCGAGATGGCGAACCTGCCGGAGGACGTGCGGAACGTGACCGATCCCGCTGGACGCGGTCGGCAACACCACGAAGGCGGTAACGAAGGGTTACGCGATCGGGTCCGCGGTCCTCGCGGCGCTGGTGCTCTTCGCCGCGTTCGTCGAGGAGCTCCGTGAGGAGGCCGTCGCCGAGGGCGCCGAGGTCGTGTCGTTCGACATCTCCCAGCCCGAGGTGCTGATCGGCCTGATCGTCGGCGGCATGATGGTCTACCTGTTCGCGGCGCTCGCGATCGAGGCCGTCGGCCGCGCCGGGCGGCGGCGTGGTCGAGGAGGTGCGCCGGCAGTTCAAGGAGAAGCCGGGCATCATGGACCGCACCGAGAAGCCCGACTACGCGCGGGCCGTCGACATCGTGACCGCCTCGGCGCAGAAGGAGATGATCATCCCGGCGCTGATCCCGATCGTCGTCACGTTGGTGGTCGGCCTCCTGTCGACCCAGGCGCTCGGCGGTCTGCTGATCGGCGTGATCGTGGTGGGCTTCTTCGCGGCGGTCTCGATGACCGCGGGCGGCGGAGCCTGGGACAACGCCAAGAAGCTGATCGAGGACGGCGAGTACGGCGGAAAGGGCTCCGAGGCCCACGCGGCCTCGGTCACCGGCGACACCGTCGGCGACCCCTACAAGGACACCGCCGGCCCGGCGATCAACCCGATGATCAAGGTCGCGAACATCGTGGCCCTGCTGATCATCCCGTTCCTGGTCTGAGCAGGCACGCCACACCGGCGGACGGCCCGGCCGCCAAGCGGCAGGGCCGGGCCGGCCGCCGGCCAGGCTGTCCCGCACGCCTCCCGGCCGGCGCGCGCGGCAGCCTACGCTCGCGCGCGCCGGACGTAACGCCCCCGTCACACAGTTCACCCATCCGTGTCGCCCAACCCGCCACGCTCACCGGGTGGGTGGACTCGGTAGCGGATATAGCAACCAAAGGCGGCTCACCCGACACGCGCGGACTCGTGGCAGGTGCCGCGGCCCAGCACCGCGTGATCTCCGTGGCCCAGCTCCGGCGGCTCGGGTTCGACAAGTTCGCGACCCACCGGGAGGTGGAGCGCGGCCGATTGCACCGAGTTCACCGTGGTGTGTACGCGGTCGGGGTGCCTCAGCTTTCGCTCCGTGGGCGGTACACGGCTGCCGTTATCGCGTCGGGACCTGGAGCCGCGCTGAGTCATCGGGCGGCCGCCCACATCTGGGGGCTTCGGCCAAACGCGGCCGGGAGGCTCGAGGTGACCGCACCCACAGCGGCGGAGGCGAAGTTGCCGGGAGTTCACGTCCACCGCACGCGCATGCTCGACCCGGTGGATTGCACCGTCCTCGACGGGATCCCGGTCACGAGCGTCGCTCGGACCCTCCTCGACCTCGCCGCCGTCCTCAGACCGTCCGACCTGCATCGTGGCCATCGACCGGGCGGAGCGGCAGCGGATCTTCGACCTGACGGCCGTCCTCGAGGTCCTGAGCAGAGCCCGGGGGCGGAAGGGAGCCAGGGCGCTCAGGCGTGCCATCGCCGCCTACGAGCACAGCACCCAGAAGAGCGTGCTCGAGCGGCGCTTCAAGCGACTTCTCGAGAGAAGGCCCGACATCCCGACGCCCGCCTTCAATGCCCTGGTTGAAGGAGAGATCGGCCACCCACGAGGTCGACGCCTTCTGGGCGGCCGAGCGGCTCGCGGTCCAGGTCGACGGCTTCGAGTTCCACCGCACCCGCCGCGACCGCGAGCGCGACGCCGCGAGCGACGCCGACCTCGAGCTCGGCGGCATGCGGGTGATCCGCTTCACCTGGGACGACGTGAACGAGCACGGCGACCGCACGCTCCGTCGCGTCGCCCTGGCGGCCGGCTGGCGGGCGACCCAAACCGCCGCGTAGGCTCCGGCCATGGCCCGAGCGGACGACCTGTACGCCCTGCCTGACGACCTGCCCGTCCCCGAGGACGACGGCGCGGCCGATCACCTGTTCGATGCAGCCGTTCCGCCGATCCCGTTGCAAGCGACCACGGGAGACCAAGTACGCCTCGATGAGCTAACCGGGAGAACGGTCGCTCTTCGCCTACCCCCGCACGGGAGTGCCTGGCACGGAGATGCCGCCCGGCTGGGACGCGATCCCGGGCGCGCGCGGCTGCACCCCCGAGGCGTGCGGCTTCCGCGACGCGCACGCCCAGTTCACCGAGCTCGGCGCCCGTGTGCTCGCGCTCAGCACGCAGGACGTGGAGTACCAGCGCGAGCTGTCCGAGCGGATCCATTTGCCCTTTCCGGTGCTCAGCGACGAACGGCTCGAGCTGACGAGCGCGCTTCGGCTGCCGACCTTCGAGGCGGGCGGGTCGACCCTTCTCAAGCGGCTCACGCTCGTGATCGACGACGGGCGGATCGCGCACGTCTTCTATCCGATCTTCCCGCCCGACGCGCATGCCGGGGAGGTGCTCGAGTGGCTGCGCGGCTGAGCGGCGCGCTGGCCGACTCCGAGCAGACGGTCTTCTGGCTCGACTCGCCTGACGCGCCCGACCCGCTGCCGCCGCTCGACGGCGAGGTCACCTGCGACCTCGCGATCGTCGGCGGCGGCTTCACGGGGCTCTGGGCCGCGCTGCACGCCGCGCCGGACGAGGACGTCGTCCTGCTCGAGGGAGACCGGTGCGGATGGGGGGCGAGCGGGCGCAACGGCGGGTTCCTCGAGGCGTCGCTGACGCACGGGCTCGAGAACGGCCTGGCGCGCTGGCCGGACGAGATGCCCGCGATCGAGCGGCTCGGCGCCGAGAACTTCGACGCGATCCGGGCGACGCTCGCCGAGCGGGAAATCGACGCCGCCTGGGGCGAGGCCGGCGTGATCGGGGTCGCCACCCGCGAGCACGAGGTGCCGGGGCTGGCGGATGCCGCGGAGACCGCCCGCGAGCACGGCCACGAGGTCACGCTCCTCGATCGCGAGGCCGTTCGCGCGGAGGTCGACTCGCCGACCTACCTCGCCGGGATCTGGGAGCGGACCGGCAACGCGCTCGTGGACCCCGCGCGACTCGCGTGGGGCCTGCGCGAGGCGGCGCTGGAGGACGGCGCGCGCATCCACGAGCACACCCAGGTGACGAGGCTGCGACGCGACGGCGACGGCGTGATCCTGGAGACGGCCGCCGGCCGTGTCAGAGCCAGGCGCGTGCTGCTGGCCACGAACGCCTACAAGCCGCTCGTGCGGTCCATCCGGCGCTACGTCGTGCCCGTCTACGACTACGTGCTCGTGACCGAGCCGTTGTCGGAGGAACAGCGACGGGCGATCGGCTGGGAGCGGGAGCAGGGCGTGTCCGACTCCGGCAACCGGTTCCACTACTACCGGCTGACGCCTGCGCGCCCGGGGGAGGGCCCGCGCATCCTCTGGGGCGGCTACGAGGCGGTCTACTTCTTTCGCAACGGCATGCGCCCCGAGCTCGAGAGCCACGCGCCCACGTTCGAGCTGCTCGCGCGCAACTTCGCCGAGACGTTCCCCCAGCTCGAGGGGATCCGCTTCACCCACCGGTGGGCGGGCGCGATCGACACGTCGAGCCGGTTCTGCGTGACGTTCGGCCGCGCCCTCGGCGGCCGGGTGGCCTACTCGGTCGGGTACACCGGGCTGGGCGTCGCGGCCAGCCGCTTCGGCGCCCAGGTGGCGCTCGACCTGCTTCACGGGCGCGACACCGAGCGCACGCGGCTGGAGCTCGTTCGCCGGCGGCCGATCCCGTTCCCGCCCGAGCCGCTCCGCTACGCGGTGATCCAGGCCACCCGCGCGGCGCTCGCCCGAGCCGACGAGCGCGGTGGCAGGCGGAGCGTCTGGCTGCGCGGGCTCGACCGGATCGGAGCGGGCTTCGACAGCTAGTCCGCCGCGCCCGGGGGTGCGACCCGGCCTGCCGGACCACTAGCTTTCGCGGGTCGATGGCCGAGTATCGCCCCAAGCACCGCGGGCTCGAGCGCGTGCTCGGCACCGGTGCGCTCTTCTCGACCGCCTACGGAAACGTGGGCAGCTCGATCTACTACGCGCTCGGCCTGGTGGCGATCTACGCGGCGGGAATGACGCCCGTGGTGTTCGTGATCGCCGGCCTGATCTTCGCGGCGACCGCCGCCACCTACGCCGAGGCGACCACGATGTTCCCGGAGGCGGGCGGCTCCTCGAGCTTCGCGCGGCGCGCGTTCAACGAGTTCTGGTCCTTCTTCGCGGCCTGGGCCCAGATGCTCACCTACATCATCACGATCGCCATCTCGGCGTTCTTCGTGCCGCACTACCTGGGCGTCTTCTGGGAGCCGCTCGGCGAGTCGCCCGCCGACATCTTTGCCGGAATCATCGTCGTGGTCATCCTCGGGGCCGTGAACATCGTCGGCGTCAAGGAGTCCGCCGGCGTGAACATCGGCTTCGCGGTCGCCGACTTCCTCACACAGGTGCTGCTCGTGATCGTCGGCATCGTGCTCGTGCTGGATCCGGAGCTGCTCGTCGACCAGGTGGACTTCGGCACCACACCCACCGTCAGCGACTTCCTGATCGCCATCCCGGTGGCGATGGTGGCCTACACGGGCATCGAGACGATCTCGAACATGGCGGAGGAGGCACGCGATTATGGGAAGACGATCCCGCGCGGCATTGGCCTGGTGGTAGGCGCCGTGGCTGTGATCTACACGTTTCTGCCGGCCGTGGCGCTTTCTGCCATGCCGGTCGAGAACGGCGAGACGAAGCTCGCTCTGCCAAAGGAAGAGGGCGGCTACGCCGACGACCCCGTGCTCGGAGTCGTCGAGAACATGGAGCTCGGCTCCTTCAGCCACGCGGCGGAGATCTACGTGGGCATTCTCGCCGCGACGATTCTCTTCATCGCCACCAACGCCGGGATCCTGGGTGTCTCGCGGCTCAGCTACTCCATGGGCCAGCACCGCCAGCTCCCGGAGTTCCTGCGCGTGCTGCACCCGCGCTTCCGCACGCCGTACATCGCGATCGCGGTGTTCAGCGCGGTGGCGTGCCTTGCGATCGTCCCCGGCCAGGCCGACTTCCTCGGCGTGATCTACGCCTTCGGCGCGATGCTCTCGTTCACGATCGCGCACGCGGCCGTGACCTGGCTTCGCATCGCCCAGCCGGACATCGACCGGCCGTGGAAGGGACCCCTCAACGTCCGCGTCGGCGGCCGGGAGCTGCCGATGTTCGCGGTGCTCGGGGGGCTGGGCACGGGCATCGCCCTCGTCGTCGCCACCGCGCTCGACCTGAGGGTGCTCGCCTCCGGCGTGGGGTGGATGGCGGCGGGGATCGCGCTCTACGTCCTGTACCGGCGCCGCCAGGGCCTTGCGCTCAGCGAGACCCACAAGATCGTCTCGCCGAAGCCCGCGGTGGAGCACGAGGTCGAGTACGAGTCGATCCTCGTGGCGTTCGAGGACAACGACTACTCGCCCGAGGCTGTCTCCACCGCCGTGCGCCTGGCCGCGCAACGCCGCCGCGGCATCCATGTGCTGGTGACGATCACCGTCCCGCCCAACGCCCCGATCGATGCCGCGATGCCCGAGCAGGAGGCCAAGGCGTCGTCCGTGATCGACCAGGCGCGCGTACGCGGCGGGCGCCGCGTGACCGGGCATTGGGAGAAGGTCCGGCCAGGCCAGGCCGGCCGGCGCGTGGTGGAGGAGGCGACGGAGATCCGCGCACGCGCCGTCGTCATGCCGCTGCCTCCGCGCCGAACCGGGGCGTCGCTGTTCGGGCGTACGCTTGAGACCGTGCTGACCGAGCGGCCCTGCCGCGTGATCATCGACTCGTCGAGGACCGACTCCTCGAAGACCGCGAAGTGAGAGACGCCTACACCACGTCGACGCGCGTGCTCAGCGCACTCCTGATGCTCGTCGGGATCGCGATGGTCGTGTCCGCGCTCGCCCGGGGTGGCGGGCCGCTGGCGCTTGGCGTGGTGCTGGGGACGATGCTGGCCCTGATCGGCGCCGGGCGCCTGTGGCTCGCGCGACACGGAGACCGGTGAGTACCGAGGGCGGAGACGAGGGCGCGCACCGCGATCACGGCGGCCGGGCGCGGGAGGGCCTCCGGCGCAGCTCGGCGGGCCTGAGGCGCGGCTCCGAGCGCGCCCGCGTCGCCATTACGCACACGCTCGGAGAGCCCGCCCTGTTCGCGATCCTGCTGAGCGCGGTCGTCTCGGCGATCTTCTTCACCCTCGGGGTGGTGGCCGAAGACGCGCTCGGCCTCACGCCGTTCGTCTACCTGTTCGCCGGCGCGTTCTTCGTGGTCACCGTCGCCACGTATGTCGAGGGCAGCTCCCTGCATCAGGAGCGCGGCGGCGCCTCGACGTTCGCGCGGTACGCGTTCGACGAGTTCTGGAGCTTCGTGGCCGGCTGGGCGATACTTCTCGACTACCTGATCGTGCTGGCGATCGGGGCGGTCGCGATCGCGGAGTACCTGACCGTCTTCTGGTCCGAGCTGGGCGAGGGTGTGCTGCCCGTTGCGATCGCCGGCGGCGCGCTGGCGTTCGTCGCCGTGCAGAACGTGCGTGGCCTGAGCGCGGACCGCCTCGGCGCCGTGCTCCGGCTGTCGCTGTTCAGCCTCGGCCTCCTGCTCGCGGTCTCCCTGTACGGCTTTACGCAGTACTGGGACGCCGGCGCCATCTTCGGCTCGATCGAGCTCGGCACCGCGCCGCGCTGGGACGACCTCATCTTCTCGGTCGGAATCGCCACAGCGGCGGTGATCGGGGTGGAGGCGGCATCGGGGCTCGCCGGCGAGGTGCGCGTCGGCCGCCGCGGCCTCAAGCGCGTCGTGATGGCGTCGACCGCCACGGCGCTCGTGCTGTTTGTCGTCGTGTCGACCGCCGCCCTGATGGCGGCGCCCGTAGTGGACGACCACACCGCCCTGTCCGAGCGCTTCATCGACGCCCCGGTGCTGGCGATCGTGGCGGGCTACGAGCCCGGCTTCATTCTCGACGCGGCCCGCTACGCCGTCGGCGCGACCGCCGCGGCGATGCTGCTCGTGGCGCTGAACGGCCAGATGCTCGGGCTGGCGCGGCTGTCCTACTCGCTGGCCACCAACAGGCAGATCCCGAGCGCGGTGGGTCGGCTCCAGCGCCGCCGCGGCACACCGTACGTGGCGATCTGCCTGGCCGCGCTGATCGCGTTCGCGCTCGCCATTCCCCACAACCTCGAGTTCCTGGCCGGGGTGTTCGCCTTCGGCGCGATGGTGTCGTTCGCGATCGCGCACCTGTCCGTAATCGTCCTGCGCTTCCGCGAGGGTGACCGGCCGAGCGCCTTCCGGGTGCCGCTCTCGGTGCCGGTCGCCGGCGCGCGGGTGCCGCTGCCCGCCGTCTTCGGCCTTGTCGTGTCCGTGCTCGTCTGGCTCAGCGTCGTGCTGTTCCACCAGGGCGGCCGCATCATCGGCACCGCCTGGATGCTCGCCGGCGTGGCCCTCTACGTCATCTACCGGCGCGCCGAGGGCAAGTCGCTCAAGCAGCGGTTCACGATCCCGCCGGAGGCGCTTCAGGAGACCCGCGGCGTCGAGTACGGCAGCATCCTCGTGCCGGTGTTCGGCGAGGAGCTCGACGACGACATCGTCGGCACGGCCGGCCGGATGGCCGCCTCCCAGGGCGAGGAGGACGAGGGCGGCGCCGTGCTCGAGGCGCTCTACGTGTTCGAGATCCCGATGTCCCTGCCGATCGACGCGCGCGTGCCGGACGAGCGGGTCGCGGAGGCGAAGCGAGTGCTCGCCCGGGCGAAGGAGGTCGGCGAGGAGTACGCGGGCGTGGAGGTGGCGACCGCGATGGTGCGCGGCCGCACCGCGGGCCAGGCGATCGTTTCCGAGGCGCGCCGGCGCGGGGTGGAGGCGATCGTGCTCGGCGCCGAGGAGCCGAGCAGGCTGCGCGGGGGCGCGATCCTCGGCGGGCGCGGCCGCGTCCGGGACCGGTTCGTGGGGGAGACGACCCGCTATGTGGTCGAGAAAGCGCCCTGCAAGGTCATTCTCACGGCCCCGCCCGCGGGCGAGGAGGGCACTCGGGAGGGTGTTCTGCCCTAGAGTGGAACCACAATGTTCGTTCTGATCGTGGGCTGCGGCCGAGTCGGGTCCGCCATCGCAAACTCCATGCTGGAGGAGGGCCACGAGGTCTCCGTCCTCGACGAGGACGCCGAGGCCATCGCCCTGCTCGACCGCGGCAAGGAGAGCAGCTGGGAGGAGCGCGGCGGGCAGTTCACCGAGGGCACCGCGCTCGAGATCGACGCGCTGCTCGCGGCGGGAATCGAGCGCGCGGACGCGTTCGTCGCCTCGACCGACGGCGACAACACCAACCTCGTCATCGCGCAGATCGCGAAGCGCCGCTTCGACATCGACCGCGTGGTCGTCCGGGTGCTCGACCCGGCGCGGGCGCGCTGGTACGCGGAGCAGGGCCTCCAGACCGTCTGCCCCACGCAGACCGCCATCGAGCTGCTCGAGGCGGCCGTTCGCGGGCAGATCCGCTTCGAGGGAGTGGCCGGCTAGCTCATGTACGTCGTAATCGTCGGCGCCGGGAAGGTGGGCTGGAACCTCGCGCGCGAGCTCATCAACAAGCACCACGAGGTCACCGTGGTCGAGGCCGACCAGCACAGGTTCGCGGTCGTCGAGCAGGAGCTCGAGCACAGCGCGATGTACGGCGACGGCTCGGAGCTCTGGGTGCTAGAGCGCTCGGGGATCGAGCGTGCCGATCTCGTGGTCGCGGTCACCGGCGACGACGAGGACAACATCCTCATCTCGCAGGTCGCGCGCGAGAAGTACGGGGTGGAGCGGGTCGTGGCGCGCTGCAACAACCCGCGGAACCTCCAGCACTTCGAGCTGCTCGGCGTGCGGCCCGTGATCTCCGCCACCGACCTGATCCTGCGGCTAATCGAGCACGAGGTGCCGAAGTACGGCCTCGTGCACCTGCTCGACCTGCCCGAGGAGCGGCTCGAGATCATCGAGCTCGAGGTGGGGGACGGGTCGCCCGCGGCCGGGCGCGCCGTCAAGGACCTCGGGCTGCCCGACGGCTCGCTCGTCATCTCGATCCTGCGCGAGGGTGGCGGCTTCGTGCCGACCGGCGACTCGGTCATCGAGCCGAACGACGAGGTTCTCATCGTGCTGGACGTGGGTATCGAGTCGCGCGTGACCGAGCTCTTCACGGCCCGCACCGCCGCGTAGCGCCCCATGGCGCGGCGTCGGGTCGACCATCTGCTCATCGGCGGCGGGCTCGCTGCCGCGAACTGCGCGCGCTGGCTGCGCGAGGGCGGCTCCGACGGCTCGATCCTGCTCGTGGGCCGCGAGCCCGACCCGCCCTACAACCGGCCGCCGCTGTCGAAGGGCTACCTCCAGGGGAAGGACACGCGCGAGGACGCGCTGTTCCGCCCGGACGAGTGGTGGCAGGAGCAGCGCATCGACCTGCTCCTGCGGACGAGCGTGATGAAGCTCGACACTGAGGAACGGGTGGCCACGCTCTCGACGAAGGAGGAGATCGAGTTCGGCAGCGCTCTCCTCGCGACCGGCTCGAACGTGAAGCGCCTGCGGGTGGACGGCTGCGACCTCGACGGGATCCACTACCTGCGCGCGTTCGGCAACTCGGACGCGATCAAGGCGGATGCCCAGGAGCGCAAGCGGGCCGTCCTGATCGGCGGCAGCTACATCGGCTGCGAGGTGGCGGCGTCGCTCACCGCGGCGCACGGGGTGGAGTGCGAGATCGTGATGCTGGAGGACGTGACCTTCGAGCCGTTCTTCGGCGAGCAGGTCGGCCGCTTCTTCCAGGACGTGCTCGAGGAGCACGGGGTCAAGGTGCACGGCGGCGAGGAGCTCGAGCGCTTCGAGGGCGACGGCGAGCGGGTGACCCGCGTGGTCACGAAAAGCGGGCTCGAGATCGACTGCGACTTCGTGGTGGCCGGCATCGGCGTGAATCCCGACGTGACGCTCGCGCGCTCGGCCGGCCTCGAGATCGGGGAGCAGGGCGGCGTGCTCTGCTCGAGCGAGCTCCAGACCTCGGTGAGCGGGATCTACGCAGCCGGCGACATCTGCGAGTACGACAGCCCGGTGCACGGCAAGCCGATGCGGATCGAGCACTGGGACGTGGCGTTCAACCAGGGCAAGACGGCCGCCTTCAACATGATGGGCCGCGAGCTCGACCACGACGTGGTGCCGTACTTCTTCTCGGACCTGGCCGACTGGGTCTCGATGGAGTACGTCGGCCCCGGCTCGGGCGACACGGTCGTCCGCGGGTCGATCGAGGAGCGCGAGTTCGTCGTCTTCTACCTGGACGACGGCAAGGTGAAGGCCGCCCTGTCGGTCGGCCGCTCGGACGACCTGGACCATGCGCGACGCTTCATCTCAGAGGGAACGACCACCGACCCCGAGGCGCTTGCCTCGCTGGACCGCGACCTGGCAGACGTCTAGACCATCCTGCGGGGCTTCCGGTCCGGCCACTTGAACGACGGCCGGTCTTCGATCCGAAGGAGCGGTCCCACGACCAGCGCCAGGAAGAAGAAGCCCACCAGGAATACGGCGATGAAGCTCATTGCTGTAAATGTTACAAGCGATGTGGCAGAACTTCCTCGAATTGCATAAGCCGGGCAGCCCGCTCTTGATGCCCAACCCATGGGACCGAGGCTCCGCGATGCTGCTCGCCTCGCTGGGCTTCAAGGCGCTCGCCACCACGAGCAGCGGGTTCGCGGCCACGCTGGGGCGGCTCGACGGGAGGGTCACCCGCGACGAGGCGATCGCGCACGCGGCCGAGGTGGTGGACGCGGTAGACGTGCCGGTGTCGGCCGACCTCGAGAACGGGTTCGCCGACGATCCGGCCGATGTGGCGGAGACCGTGCGCCGCGCGATCGGCGCCGGCCTGGCCGGCTGCTCGATCGAGGACTTCAGCGGGCCCGAGACGGACACGATCTACGACGCCGGCCTGGCGGCCGAGCGGGTGGCGGCGGCGGCCGAGGCCGCGCACGCGGGCCCGGGCGAGCTGGTGCTCACGGCGCGAGCCGAGAACTACGTGCACGGCCGCTTCGACCTGGCCGGCACGATCGCGCGCCTGCACAGCTTCCAGGAGGCGGGCGCCGACGTGCTGTTCGCGCCCGGGGTGCGCGAGCTGGAGGACATCCGCGAGCTGGTGAGCTCGGTGGACCGCCCGGTGAACGTGCTGGTGATGCCGGGGATGCCGAGCGTGGCCGAGCTGGCCGGCGTCGGCGTGAGCCGGATCTCCGTGGGCGGAGCGTTCGCGTTCGCGGCGCTCGGAGCGGCGGCCGAGGCGGGCCGCGAGCTGCTGGAGAAGGGCACCTACGGCTTCTGGGACATCGCGGCGAAGGGCGGCGGAGCGGCCTCCGAGGCCTTCGGGCGCTGACCACCGGCGCCGAACTGGGGGGCAGGGACTCGAACCCCGATAACCAGCTCCAGAGGCTGGCGTCTTGCCATTAGACGACCCCCCAACGGAGGCCGAGGATAGCCACTCAGCTCGAACGTCTGGGTGATCGTGACGCACTACCGCGCGTCAGGCGGCGGACTGGGCCGCCCAGTCGCGGTAGAGGCGCGCGTAGGCGCCGTCCGCGTCGAGCAGCTCCTCGTGCGTGCCCTGCTCCGCGATCCGGCCGTGGTCGAGGACGACGATGCGGCCGGCGTTCCGGATCGTGGACAGCCGGTGGGCGATCACGAGCGCCGTGCGTCCCGCGAGCAGCCGCCGCAGCCCGTGCTCGATCTGCGCCTCGGTGCGCACGTCCACGTTCGACGTCGCCTCGTCGAGGATCAGGATGCGCGGGTCGGCCGCGGCCGCGCGCGCGAACGCCACCAGCTGGCGCTGCCCGGCCGAGAGGTGCCCGCCGCGCTCGCCCACCTCGGTGTCGTAGCCGTCGGACAGCCGCTCGATGAACTCGTGGGCGCCCACGGCCTGCGCGGCCGCGGTCACGTCCTCGTCGCCGGCGTCCGGGCGGCCGAAGGCGATGTTGTCGCGGATCGTGCCCGAGAACAGGAAGCTCTCCTGCGGCACGATCCCGAGCTGCGACCGCAGCGAGTTCTCCGTCACGTCGCGCAGGTCGTGGCCGTCGATCAGCACGCGGCCCTCGTTCGGGTCGTAGAAGCGCGCGACCAGCTTCGCGAGCGTTGACTTGCCGGCGCCGGTCGCGCCCACGAGCGCAAGCGTCTGTCCCGGCGGCACCAGCAGCGTCACGTGGTCGAGCGCGGGCGCCTCGCCGCCGTAGGAGAACGTCACGTCGTCGAAGCAGATCTCGCCGCGCACGCGCGGAAGCTCGATCGCGTCCGGCTTGTCGCCGATGTCCGGCTTCTCGTCCAGCAGCTCGAAGATCTTGTCGAGTGCCGCCATGCCCGCCTGGTAGGTCGTGTAGAGCTGGGAGAGCGACTGGATCGGGTCGAAGAAGCTCTGGAGGTAGAAGACGAACGTGGCGAGCACGCCGATCGTCACGGCGCCCTCGATCACCTGGTTCCCGCCGTAGACCAGGATCGCCGCGGTCGCGACGGCCGACAGGAGCTCCACCGCCGGGAAGTACGCGGCGTTCAGGTAGACGGTCTTCATGTTCGCGTCGCGGTGTTCGTCGTTGAGCGCGGCGAAGCGGCTCTTGTGGCGGTCCTCCTGGCCGAACGCCCGCACCACGCGCACGCCGGAGAGCGTCTCCTGGAGATACGCCGTGACCTGCGCGATCTTCACCCGCGTGAGCGCGTACGCCCCCGCGGACGCGAGCCTGAAGGCCACGCTCCCCACGAGCAGCACGGGGAAGGTGAGGAAGGTGATCATCGCCAGCTCGGCGTCGAGCAGCACCAGGATGATCGCCGTGCCCAGCAGCGTGAGCGTCGCCGAGAACAGCGTCGAGATCCCCTCCGTGACGAGCTGGTCGAGCGCCTGCACGTCGTTCGTCAGCCGCGAGATCAGGACGCCCGCGCGGTTGCGCGAGTAGAACCCGATCGACAGCCGCTGGAGGTGCTCGAACAGCTCGACCCGCAGGTCCTGGAGCGCGCGCTGGCCGACCCAGTTGATGAGGAAGGTCTGGGCGTACGTGGCCACCCAGTTGATCACCGCCGCCGCGACGAACAGGATCACGATCACCGTGAGCGCGCCGGTGTCGCCGTTCCGGATGCCGTCGTCGATCGCGCGGCCGGCGAGGTACGGAGGCGCGAGCGCGGCGCCCGTAGCCAGCAGCAGCGCGATGAACATCAGGATCACGCGGCCCCGGTACGGGCCGAGCAGGCTCACGAGGTGGCGCAGGCGGCCGGCGCGGTTCACAGTCCCGCCACCTCGCGATCGGGGTCGCAGCGGGTGAGGAAGACCTGGTCGGGCAGTCCCTTCTCGGCGATCTCGCGGTAGAGCGGCGAGCTGTCGAGCAGCTCGTCGTGCGTCCCGCGCGCGACGATCTCGCCGTCCTCGAGCACGACGACCTCGTCGGCCAGCGCGATCGTCGACAGCCTGTGCGCGATCACGAACGTCGTGCGGCCCTTCATGACCTCGGCGAGCGCCGACTTGATCTGGCTCTCGGTCGTCGCGTCCACGCTCGAGGTCGCGTCGTCGAGGATCAGGATGCGCGGCTCGGCGAGCAGGGCGCGGGCGATCGCCACGCGCTGGCGCTGACCGCCCGACAGCGTGAGCCCGCGCTCGCCCACGAGCGTGTCGAGCCCGTCGGGGAGCTCTTCGAGCAGTTCGGCCAGCCCGGCCCGCTCGGCGGCACGGACCACCTCCTCGTCGGTGGCCTCAGGCCGCGCGTAGGCGATGTTCTCGCCGCAGGCTGGCCGAGAAGAGGAACGCGTCGTCCGAGACCACCGCCACCTGACTGCGCAGCGAGGCGGGGTCGAGCTCGCGCACGTCCACGCCGTCCACCAGCACCGCGCCCTCGTCCACGTCGTAGAGGCGCGGGATCAGCATGACCAGCGTCGTCTTGCCCGAGCCGGTGGGGCCCACCAGCGCCACGGTGCGGCCGGCCTCGACGTCGAGGCTCACGTCGCGCAGCACCGGCTCCTCGCCGTCGTAGCCGAAGGTGGCGTTCCGGATCTCCACGCGTCCCCCGCCCGGCGGGAGCGGCTTGGCGTCGGGCGCCGCAACCAGGCGGGGCTCGCGGTCGAGCAGCTCGAACACGCGCGCGCCGCTCGCCACCGCCCGCTGCGCCATCCCGAGCGCCATCC
Organism: uncultured Thermoleophilaceae bacterium; assembly: GCA_963741455.1. GTDB lineage: Bacteria > Actinomycetota > Thermoleophilia > Solirubrobacterales > Thermoleophilaceae > JACVRW01. The sequence continues at coordinate 67,628 of CAVUIF010000007.1, read as the reverse complement.
CGAGCCAGCGCATCGGGCCGGTGAGCATCAGCACGTAGCCGTAGAAGGCGATGAACTCGCCGACGGTGATGCGCTCGTCGATCACCTGCTGACCGCCGACGAGGAGCAGCGCCGCGAGCCCGAGCTGGGGGAGGAAGCCGATGAACGGCGAGTAGAAGGCGCGCAGGCGCGTGGACACCATCGACTGGTCGAACACGCGCGCGACCACCTTGTCGAAGCGCCGGAGCTGGCGCTGCTCCTGGGCGAAGGCCTTCACCACGCGGACGCCGCCGATGTTCTCCTCGGCCTCGGCCGTGAGCTCGGCGATCCGCTGCTGGACCTCCTGGCTGGCCGGCCGGTTGCGCTGGCCGTAGCGGTACGCGATCCAGACGACGAACGGCGTGGGCGCCAGCGCAACGGCGGCAAGGCGGGGGTCGAGCGCGAACATCACGACCGCCGCGATCAGGATCGTGATCGCGGCCTGCGCGAGGAAGATGAGGCCGTAGCCGAGGAAGAACCGCACCGACTGCAGGTCCACCGTCGCGCGCGACATGAGCTGCCCCGTCTGCTGCGTGTCGAAGAACGCCAGCTCGAGCGACTGGAGGTGCTCGTACATCCGGTTGCGGAGGTCGTACTCGACGCCGAGCGACACGCGCCCGGCCACGAGCCGCCGCGACACGCTGAACCCCAGCCGGAGGACGCCCGCCACCCCGACCGCGATCGCGAGCGGCCACAGGTCGGAGCCGTCGCCGCGGATGTCGTCGACCGTGCGGCCGACGAGGTAGGGGATCAGCACGCTCACGCCCATCGCCAGCGCCGCGAGCACGAACGAGACGATCACCCCCCGGCGATACGGGCGAAGGAAGCCGAGCAGTCGCCAGAAGATCTTCAACGCCGACCAACATTAGAGGCGGGTTCTCGTTTTGCAGGAGCGCACGCAGGGAAGAAGAACATCCAGGTGATGGGAAGGACCCCGACACCGATCGTGATCCACCGTCTCAGCGCGGCGGAGCAGCGCGTCCTCTCCTCCTTCATCGCCGGCCGGCTACCCGCCGGCCAGGTCCACGCGGAGCTCGAGCGCGCTCGCACGGCGCCGCCACCCGCGCCGGTCGCCCTGCCCGCCGTGGCGCCGGTGCCCGCAGTCGCCGCCTAGCGCTCAGTCAGAGCGGTGGGAGACGACGTTGACGAGCGTGCCGCTCGGCTCTCGAAGCATGAAGCGCCGCATTCCCCACTCCTCGTCGCGTAGCGAATAGGCGATCTCGAGGCCCTGCTCCACGGCCCTGGCGTGGACGGCATCCACGTCGGGCACCTCCACGGAGATGCCGGGGGCGGCCGGGTCGTCGTTGCTGATGATGCTCACCTGGGCCGAAGGGTTGTCCGGCGAGGTGACGGTCACGATCCAGCCGAGGTCCATCGCCACCTCGAAGCCGAGCAGGTCCACGAAGAACTCGCGCGTCTCCGCGGGCCGGTCGGACTTGATGTTGGGCACTGCCCTGCTGGCCATGACGCTCCGTTCGGGGGATAGCTCCGGGTGGATTCGAACCACCGACCTCACGATTATGAGTCGTGCGCTCTAACCGCTGAGCTACGGAGCCGCGGCTCGCGAGTTTAGCCTTACGTCCCGTGGACGCCCGGCCGCTTCTCTTGACAGTCCCGAACGTCAGCGAGGGGCGCGACCTCGCCACGCTCGAGGCGATCGGGCGGGCGTTCTCGCCGGCGCGGTTCCTCGACCTCCACACCGACCCGGATCACGACCGGGCCGTCTTCACGCTCGCCGCTCATCAGGGTGAGATGGCCGAGGCGCTCCTGGGCGGCGCCCGCTCGGCGATCGCGCGCATCGACATCAGCGCGCACACCGGCATCCATCCCCACGTGGGCGCGCTCGACGTGATGCCCGTGGTCTACCTCGACGAGGAGCGGCGCGGCGCGGCCGCGGCGGAGGCGCTCACCGCCGCGGCGCTCATCGGCGACGAGCTCGGTGTTCCCGTGTTCCTCTACGGCGAGCTGGCCACGAGGCCGGAGCACGAGGAGCGCGCCTGGATCCGCCGCGGCGGACCGAAGGAGCTCGCGCGCCGCATCGAGTCGGGCGACCTGGTGCCCGATTTCGGCCCGTCCCGGCCTCATCCGACCGCCGGCGCCGTGCTGGCCGCGGCGCGGGCGCCGCTCCTGGCGTTCAACGTGGACCTCGTGACGGAGGACCTGGCGGTGGCGAAGCGGATCGCTGCCGGCCTCCGCGAGTCCGGCGGCGGCCTTCCGGGGGTGAGGGCGCTCGGCCTCTACCTCGCCGACCGCAAGCGCGCGCAGGTGTCCACGAACGTGCACGACCACCGGGCCGCGCCGCTCCGCGAGATCGTGGAGTACGTGCGCGAGCGTGCCGAGGTCGCGGAGGCGGAGCTGATCGGCCTTGCCCCGCGCGCGGCCTTCGACGGCTTTCCGGACGACGTGCCCCTCCGCGGCTTCGATCCCGAGCGCCATCTTCTGGAAGAGGCGCTTCGCGCCGTCCGGTAACGTCGCCGGTCATGGCGCAGACCAAGCGCAAGCGCAAGAGCAAGCACCGTGGCACGCCCGCCGGCACGATCGAGCGAGCGGGCCGTACGGGCCGTCCCCAGACGCGCGAGGACGCAAAGCAGATCGCGCGCCAGCGCCGCACCGAGCGCCTCGACCGGCCGCCCACCTGGAAGGGCGCGGTCAACCGCGCCGCGATCGCCGCGGCTGTCTTCGGCGTGCTCGTCGTGCTCGCCTTCGGCCGGAGCATCGCCGGCGGCGTGATCCTCGCCGGCTTCATGTTCCTGCTCTACATCCCGCTCGGCTACGCGACCGACACCATGATCTATCGCTTCCGCCAGCGGCGGAAGGCCGAAGGGCGCTAGCCGGTGGACGTGCGGATGTTCACCGTCGGGCAGGTGGCGGAGAACACGTACATCATCCGGCGCGACGGCTCCGACCGCGCCCTGATCGTGGATCCCGGCGACGAGGCGGAGAAGCTGCTCGGCGCCATCGAGGAGCTCGGCGTGAAGCTCGACGGGATCCTCCTCACGCACACCCACTTCGACCACGTGGGCGCGGTCGCGCCGGTCGCCCGTGCCACCGGCGCCGAGGTGTGGGTCCCGAAGGCCGAGGCGTTCGTGCTCGCCGACATCATGAAATGGGTCCCCTTCCCGGGCTTCGGCCCGTTCGAGTCGTACGACGCCGAGCACACGCTCGAGGGCGGTGAGCGGCTCGAGCTGGCCGGCTTCGAGATCGACGTGCTCTTCACGCCCGGCCACAGCCCGGGCCACGTGACGTTCTCGATCCCGGACGAGCAGGCGATCTTCTCGGGCGACGTGCTGTTCCAGCAGTCGATCGGGCGCACCGACCTGCCGGGCGGCGACTACGAGACGCTGATGGCCTCGATCGGCACCCTTCTCGACACGCTGCCGCCCGAGACGGACGTCTACCCGGGCCACATGGGCACCACGACGCTGGGCGCGGAGCGGGCCACCAACCCGTTCCTGGCCGAGCTGGCCAGGTGAAGAAGCTCCAGGCGCCCCGCGGCACGCTCGACGTGCTGCCCCCTGACGGCCGCCGCCGGCTCGACCTGGTGACGATGGCCGGCGACGTGCTGGGCCGTGCCGGCTACGAGCCCATGGAGACGCCGGTGTTCGAGGACACCGAGGTGTTCGCGCGCGGGGTGGGGGCGTCCACGGACATCGTGCAGAAGGAGATGTTCACCTTCGAGGACAAGGCCGGCCGCTCGCTGACGCTGCGCCCGGAGGCCACCGCCGGGATCTGCCGCGCCTACGTCGAGCACGGGATGCACAAGCTGCCGCAGCCGGTGAAGGTCTGGGAGGCCGGCCCGTTCTTCCGCCACGAGGCGCCGCAGGCCGGCCGCTTTCGCCAGTTCACGCAGATCGACGCCGAGGCGCTCGGGTCGGACGACCCGACTCTCGACGCCGAGCTGATCCTCCTGCTCGCCGAGGTGCTCGAGCGCGCGGGCGTGGGCCCGATGCGCCTTCGCATGTCGAGCCTCGGGACACCCGCCACCCGGGCCGAGTACATCGACGAGCTGACCAGGTTCCTGCGCGCGCGCGAGGGCGAGCTGTCCGAGGAGGTGCGCGAGCGGCTCGACCAGAACCCGCTCCGGGCCTTCGACGCCGACCACCCGGGCACCCAGGCGGTGATGGCCGAGGCGCCGCGTCTGATCGACCGGCTCGCCTCCGAGGACGCCGAGCACTTCGCCGACGTGCGCGCGCTGCTCGACGAAGCGGGGATGGAGTACGAGATCGACGCGACGCTCGTGCGCGGGCTCGACTACTACACGCGCACGGTGTTCGAGTTCGAGTCGGAGCGCCTGGGCGCCCAGGCGGCGCTCGGCGGCGGCGGGCGCTACGACGGGCTGATCGAGGAGCTCGGCGGGCCGCCCACCCCGGGAGTCGGCTGGGCGGCCGGGGTCGAGCGCATCCTCCTGGCCGCGGGCGACGGCGAGCAGGCCGCACACGCTGACGTATTCGTCGCGGGCACCGGCCGCGACGCCTTCGCGCTCGCTTCGAAGCTGCGCGCAGCCGGCCTTCGGGCGCAGCTGGAGCAGGCCGGGCGGTCGCTGAAGGGTCAGTTGAAGCAGGCGGACCGCCTGGGGGCGCGCTGGACGGTGATCCTCGGGGACACCATCGAGGTCAAGGACATGCAGACCGGCGAGCAACACCCCGCGGCCACGCTCGACGAGGTCATGGATCGGGTTCGTCCGTGAAGCCTCCGCGTCCGAACCGCTACAGGACGCACTGGGCGGGGCAGCTCCGCGCGGGCGAGGTCGGCGAGCAGGTGCGCGTCGCGGGCTGGGTGCACCGCCGCCGCGACCACGGCGGGCTGATCTTCATCGACCTGCGCGACCGGACCGGGCTCCTCCAGCTCGTGTTCCGCCCCGAGGAGGCGCCCGAGGCGCATGGCGGCGCGGGAGCGCTCCGCGCCGAGGACGTGATCACGGTCTCGGGCGAGCTGGTGCGCCGCGACGAGGCCGCCGTGAACCCCGACCTTCCGACCGGCGAGGTGGAGCTCGTGGCCGCCGAGCTCGAGCAGCTCGCCGACGCCGAGACGCCGCCGTTCCAGATCGACGAGGACGACCCGGTCGGCGAGGAGCTCCGCCTCCGCTATCGCTACCTCGACCTCCGCAAGGAGGCGATGCGCGACAACGTGATCCTCCGCCATCAGGTCGTGAAGGAGATCCGCGACTTCCTCTCCGACGAGGGCTACCTCGAGGTTGAGACGCCGATCATGACCCGCTCGACCCCCGAGGGCGCCCGGGACTTCCTCGTGCCGAGCCGGCTCATGCGCGGCTCCTGGTACGCGCTGCCGCAGTCGCCGCAGCTCTTCAAGCAGCTCCTCATGATCGGCGGCTACGAGCGCTACTTCCAGATCGCCCGCTGCTTCCGCGACGAGGACTTCCGCGCCGACCGCCAGCCCGAGTTCACCCAGCTCGACATGGAGCTGGCGTTCGTGGACGAGGAGGACGTCATCGACGTGACGGACCGGCTCCTCCAGCGCGTGCTCGCGGCCGCCGGCATCGAGATCTCGCTCCCGCTGGAGCGGGTGAGCTACGACGACGCGATGCTCCGCTACGGCTCTGACCGGCCCGACCGCCGGCTCGGCGTGGAGATCGTGGACATCACCGAGGTGTTCGCGCGACACGGAGGCACGGATCTTCAAGGACGCGCCCGCGATCCGCGCCCTCAAGGCCACCGGAGACTTTCCGCGCAGCCGCTTCGACGCGCTCACCGAGAAGGCTCAGTCGCTCGGCGCGAAGGGCCTCGCGTGGGCGGTCGTCGAGCCCGACGGCTGGCGCTCCCCGATCGCCAAGTTCCTCTCCGACGAAGAGGTCCGGCGCACGAACGAGGCGCTCGGCGCACAGGAGGGCGACGCGATCCTCATCGTCGCGGACAAGCCGGAGGTGGTGGCGAGAGTGCTGGGCGGCCTGCGGCCGGAGGTGGCGGACCGAGAGCCCGAGGGCCACGACATCTTCTGGGTGGTCGACTTCCCCGCCTTGGAGTGGAACGAGGACGAGCGGCGCTGGGATCCGGTCCACCATCCGTTCACGAGCCCGGCCGGCGACCTCGAGGCCGATCCCGGCCAGTGGGGAAGCCGCGCGTACGACGTCATCTTCGACGGCTGGGAGATCGGCGGCGGCTCGATCCGTATCCACGACCTGGCCGTGCAGCACAAGGTGTTCGAGGCGATCGGCATCGGCCCGGAGGAGGCGAGGTCGCGCTTCGGCTTCCTGCTCGACGCGCTGGCGTACGGGGCGCCGCCCCATGGGGGCATCGCGTTCGGGATCGACCGGCTCGTGGCGATCCTGGCCGGCGCGGCATCCATCCGCGACGTGATGGCGTTCCCCAAAGCCGCGAGCGGCGCCGACCCCCTGACGGGCGCGCCCGCCCCGGTGGACGACCGCCAGCTCCGCGAGCTCGGCGTGAAGCTCGCCGAGCCGCCTCAGCCGCGCTCGGGCTCCGACTCGGCCTGAGTCGAGAAGGCGGCGTCGAACGCGCCGCCCGAGGGGGCGAAGTCGAGCCGCCGGAGGTACTGGAGCGACTCGGGCGCGCCGTGCTCGCGGTCCATGCCCGAGTCCTCCCACTCGACGCTGAGCGGGCCGGCGTAGCCGATCGCGTTCAGTGCCCGGACGATGCGCTCGAACGGCACGGAGCCGTGCCCGACCGAGACGAAGTCCCAGCCTCTGCGCAGGTCGCCGAACGGAAGGTGGCTCGACAGGACGCCGTTGCGGCCGTCGAGCGAGCGCTCCGACTCCTTGGCGTGGCAGTGGTAGATGCGATCGGCGAACTCCTGGATGAAGGCGACCGGGTCGAGGAACTGCCAGTTCATGTGGCTCGGGTCGAAGTTGAGGCCGAAGCCGGGACGCCGGCCGATCGCCTCGAGCGTCCTCTCTGTCGTCCAGAAGTCGTAGGCGATCTCGGAGGGATGCACCTCGAGCGCGAAGCGCACGCCGAGCTCGTCGAAGACGTCGATGATCGGATTCCAGCGGTCGGCGAAGTCGCGGTAGCCGGCCTCGATCATCCCGTCCGGCACCGGCGGGAACCCGGCGACCGTGTGCCAGATGCTCGACCCGGTGAACCCGGTCACGACCTCGACGCCGAACTTCGCCGCGGCGCGCGCGGTCCGGATGACCTCCTCGGCCGCGCGCCGGCGCACGCCCTCCGGGTCGCCGTCGCCCCACACGTGGTCGGGCACGATCGCCTGGTGGCGCTCGTCGATCGGGTGGTCGCACACGCACTGGCCCACGAGGTGCGCGCTCACCGCCCAGCACCCGAGCCCGTGGCGGTCGAGGAGCGCGCGCAGCTCGTCCAGGTAGCCGTCCTCCTCGAGCGCGCGCGTCACGTCGAAGTGGTCGCCCCAGCTCGCGAGCTCGAGACCGTCGAAGCCCCAGGCCGCCGCCTTGGCGGCCAGCTCCTCGATCGGCATGTCCGCCCACTGCCCGGTGAAGAGCGTGATCCGCCGGCCCATCAGCTCGCCGCCTCCGTGGCGATCGCGGCGTCGACGGCGGCGGGGGAGAGCACGTGCTCGATCACCATCACCGCGGCGCCCACGATTCCCGCGCGGTCGCCGAGCGTGGCGCGCACCAGGCGCAGGTGGCGGGTCGCGAGCGGAAGCGAGCGGTGGTAGACGACCGAGCGGACGCCGGCGAGCAGCTGCTCGTGCTCGGACACGTCGCCGCCGATCACGATCACGCCCGGGTTGAAGAGGTTCACGGCGCTGGCCAGCACCTCGCCGAGCAGCTGGCCGGACTGGCGAACGAGCCGCACGGCGTCGGAGTTGCCTCCGCGCGCGAGCGTGACGACCGCTCGGCTGTCGGGTGCGTCGAGTCCGAGGTCGCTCAGGCGCCGCGCCATCGCGCGACCGCTGGCCACGGCCTCGAGGCAGCCGGTGTTCCCGCACTCGCAGACGACCTCGTCGTAGCCGGCCACCCGAACGTGGCCGATGTCGCCGGCGGCGCCCTCGTTGCCGCGGTGGATGTGGTTGCCGGCCACGATGCCGCAGCCGATGCCCGTGCCGACCTTGATGAACAGGAGATGGTCGGTGTCGCGCCAGCTCGTCCAGTGCTCGCCCAGGGCCATGATGTTCACGTCGTTGTCCACGAGCACCGGGCCGGGGAAGTGGTCCGGGATCGGGTAGCCGTCCCAGCCCGGCATGATCGGCGGGTTCACCGGCCGGCCGGTCGCGAACTCCACGGGCCCGGGCACGCCGACGCCGGTGCCCCTCACGTCCTCGCGCCTGCGGCCCGCCTTGTCGAGCAGCAGGCCGAAGCGCTCCTCCACCCACGTCAGCACCCGCTCAGGGCCCTCGGCGATGCGGATGTCCCCGGTGGTCTCGGCGAGCACCGAGCCCGCCAGGTCGGTGACGGCGAGCCGGGAGTGCGTTGCGCCGAGGTCGGCCGCGAGCACCACGCCGGCGGCCGGGTTGAACGCGAACATGGTCGGTCGCCGCCCGCCCGTGGAGGCGCTCGCGCCCGCGTCCTTCACGAGCTCGCGGGCCATCAGGGCCTCGACCCGCTGGGCGACGGTCGAGCGCGCGAGGCCGGTCATCTCCGCGAGGTCGGCCCGGGTGGCGGCCTGTCCGTCGCGGATCAGGCGAAGGAGGCTTCCCGCTCCCGCCGCCGATGAGCCGTCTTCGCGAGCCATTGCGTGGAGCAGTGAACCAAGCCGAGTTTCGGCTGTCAACCGTAGAAAGATCCGGCTCTCCTGTGCGCGATACGACCACTTTCCATTCTGAACAGCAAACTTCTGCTTGCAATCGGGCGGAAGTTGACGTAGCGTCCGCCCCAGGTGTTGGAGCAGCCGCTTAGCCAAGACGCTCTCGAGGGGGAGGACCGCCGGGAGGTGCGCGCCGGGATCGCGGGCGCGGGCTTCATCGGTCGCGTGCACGCCCGCTGCGCCCGGCTCGCCGGGGCGCGCGTCGTGGGCGTCTCCGCCTCGACCGCCGACCGTGGGCGTGAGGCGGCCGAGGAGCTCGGCGCCGAGCGCGGCTTCGCCTCGTCGGAGGAGCTCGTGGGCTCGCCGGAGGTCGACGTCGTCCACATCTGCACGCCGAACAACCTCCATCTCCCGCTCGCGCTCGCCGCGCTCGAGGCGGGAAAGCACGTGATCGTCGAGAAGCCGGTGGCCCTCGACGCCGCCGGGGCGGCGGAGCTGGCCGCCGCGGCGGAGGCCGCCGGGAGGATCGTCACGGTCCCGTTCGCGTATCGCTACTACGCCACGGTGCGCGAGGCGCGGGCGCGGGTGAGCGCCGGCGAGCTCGGCCGCCTGTCGCTGCTCCACGGCTCCTATCTCCAGGACTGGCTCCACTCGCCCGGCGACGACAACTGGCGCGTCGAGCCGGAGCTCGGCGGCGCGTCGCGGGCGTTCGCCGACATCGGCTCGCACTGGTGCGACCTCGTGGAGTTCGTGTCGGGCCATCGCATCACCGACCTGAGCGCGCAGCTCCACACCGCCGTGCCCGAGCGAGTGCGCGCCGCGTCGCGGCAGGCCTTCTCGTCCGAGGGCGCGGGCGACGGCCGGCGGCGCGTGGACACGGAGGACGTGGCGGTGGCCATGTTCCGGACGGACGCCGGGGCGGTCGGCTCGCTCGTGATCAGCCAGGTCTCGGCCGGCCGGAAGAACCGGCTCTGGCTCGAGCTGGACGGCGACGGCGGATCTGTGGCATTCGACCAGGAGCAGCCCGAGACGCTCTGGGTCGGCTCGCGCGACGGCGCCCACGTCGTGCCCCGCGATCCGGGCGGCCTGAGCCCCGAGGCGGCGCGCTACGCGGTCGTCCCCGCCGGTCACCCGCAGGGATACCTCGACTGCTTCGAGGCGTTCGTCGGCGAGACCTACGCCGCGATTCGCGGCGAGTCTCCGCCCGACGGGCTGCCGACCGTGGACGACGGGCTCCGCGCGGCGCGCGTCACGGAAGCCGTGCTCGATTCGGCGCGCAGCGGCGAATGGACAGAGGTGCCGGCATGAGCTCCGAGGGGCGGCCGGTGCTCGAGGTGCGCGGGCTCGTGAAGGAGTACCCGGGCGTGCGCGCCCTCGACGGCGTTGACTTCGACGTCCGGGAGGGCGAGGTTCACTGCCTGCTCGGGCCGAACGGCGCGGGCAAGTCGACGCTGATCAAGTGCGTGTCCGGCGTGGTCGAGCCCACCGAGGGCGAGATCCTCGTGGACGGCGAGCCGCTCCGGGCGGGCCGGCCCGGCGAGTCGCTCGACCGCGGCGTCGGCACGATCTACCAGGAGCTCGACCTGGTCGAGGACCTGACCGTCGCGCAGAGCGTGTTCCTCGGGCACGAGCTTCGCCGAGGCGGCTTCCTCGACCGCGACAAGATGCGCCGGGAGACCGACGCTCTGCTCGAGCGGCTCGGCAACGAGGCGATCCCCTCCAACGCGCGGGTGCACGCGCTCCGGCCCGCCGCCCAGCAGATCGTCTCGATCGCCCGCGCCCTCTCCCAGCGCGTCCGGCTGCTCGTGATGGACGAGCCGTCGGCGATTCTCGACGAGCACGAGATCGAGACGCTGTTCGGCGTCGTTCGCAGGCTCACGGCCGAGGGCGTGGGCGTCGTCTACATCTCGCACCGGCTCGACGAGGTGCGCCGGATCGGCGACAGGGTCACCGTGCTCTCGGACGGGCGCACCGTCGCCACCGGGCTGCCCTCCGACACCCCGCAGGACGTGCTCGTGGAGCACATGGTCGGCCGCAAGGTCGATCAGCTCTTCCCCGAGCGCCGCACCGGGACGGACGAGCTCGTGCTGGAGGCGCGCGGCCTGACGCGCCGGCCGGTCGTGCGCGACGTCTCCTTCCAGGTGCACGCGGGCGAGGTCGTGGGGATCGGCGGCCTGGTGGGCGCCGGACGGACCGAGCTGCTGCGGCTGGTGTACGGGCTCGACCGCCCGGACGAGGGGGAGGTGCTCGTGAACGGCACGGCCCTGCCCGCCGGGCGCCCCGACGCCGCCATCGCCGCGGGGCTGGGGCTCGCCCCCGAGGACCGGAAGTCGCAGGGCCTGCTGCTCGACTGGAGCACGACGAAGAACGTGACGCTCGCCGACCTCGGCCGGTTCGTGCGCGGCGGGCTCCTGAGCCCGCGCGCCGAGCGCGAGGCTGCCGAGACCCAGCTGCGGGCGCTGAAGACCGTGCCCGAGGACGGCAACCGCGTCACACGCGAGCTGTCCGGAGGCAACCAGCAGAAGGTCGTGCTCGCGCGCTGGCTGCTTCGCCACTGCAAGGTGCTCCTGCTGGACGAGCCGACGCGCGGAGTGGACGTGGGCGCGAAGGCCGAGATCTACCGCGTGATCGACAACCTCGCGGACGCCGGCCTCGGCGTCGTTGTCGTGTCGTCCGAGCTGTCCGAGCTCGCCGGGCTCTGCACGCGCGTGCTCGTCATGCGGGAGGGCCGGGTCGTTGCCGAGGTCCCGGGCGCCGAGGCGACCGAGCTCGAGCTGCTGCGTCATGCCGTGATTCACGAAGACACCGCGCCCATCGCGGAGGAGGCCGTATGAGCACAGTCGAGGACGTCAACCGCCGCCTGCCGGGCGCGGTCAACCGCCTTCAGATCCAGGAGTACGCGCTGGTGTTCGTGGTCGCGCTGCTCGTGGTCGTGGGCGCGATCCTCGAGGGCGACGCGTTCCTGTCGTCCGACAACATGCTGAACGTCCTGCGCCAGGCCAGCGTGGTGGGCGTGCTCGCGATCGGCATGACCTTCGTGATCGCGACCGGCGGGATCGACCTCTCGGTCGGGTCGATGACGGCCGCCTGCGCGATCGCCGGCGGCCAGTTCGTGGACTCCGGCAGCCTCGCCTTCGTCCTGGGCGCGATCGGGATGGGGATCATCCTCGGCGGCATCAACGCGGGCGCGATCGCGTACGGCCGCGTCGTGCCGTTCATCGCCACGCTCGCCATGTTCACGATGGCGCGCGGCATCGCGCTCGAGATCAGCGACAAGGCGCCGATCTCGATCTTCCAGCTCGAGACCGTGCGCTGGTTCGGCAACGGCGAGGTCGTGGGCATCCCGTCCGCGGCGATCGTGTTCGTCGCGGTTACGGCGCTCGCCTGGATCCTGCTCAACCGGACGAGCTACGGGCGCCACGTCGTGGCCGTCGGGGGCAACCGCGAGGCCGCGCGGATCGCCGGCGTGAAGGTCAAGCGCGTCGTGTTCAGCGTCTACGTGATCAGCGGGATCTGCGCCGCGCTCGCCGCCATCCTCGTGACCGGCCGGCTCGCCAGCGCCTCGCCGATCGTGGGCAACCTCTACGAGCTCGACGCCATCGCCGCGGTGGTCATCGGCGGCACGAGCCTCGCGGGCGGCCGCGCCACGATCGTGGGCACGTTCCTCGGCGTCCTGACCTTCGCCCTGATCTTCAACCTGCTGACGCTCATGGATCTCGCGGTCGAGATCCAGCAGATAGCCAAGGGGGTGATCATCCTCGCCGCTGTCCTGCTCCAGCGCCGTGAGCGCTGATCCCCGCAAGACCTGGTCCCACAAAGAGGAGGGAAGTACGTGTCTCTCAAGAGACTTCTCGTAGCAGTTTGCATGTGCCTGTTCTTCGCGCTCGGCGTTGCCGCGTGCAGCGACGACGACGATTCCGACAGCGGCAACGGCGGCAACGAGTCCGCGCAGTCCGGTGGCTCGACCGAGGCCGAGGGCGGTGGCGGTTCAGGCGAAGGTGGCAACGTCAAGATCGCCTTCAGCGCGCCGGGCGCCGACCACGGCTGGATGGCGGCGATCACGGAGAACGCGCGCGCGGAGGCGGAGGAGCTCGGCGACGTCGAGCTGATCGCCGCCGAGGGCGTGCTCGACTCGGCCGCCCAGGCGGACCAGATCGAGACGCTGATCGCGCAGGAGCCCGATGCGCTCGTCGTCCTGCCCAACGAGGGCGAGGCGCTCACGCCGGTCGCCCAGAAGGCCACGGCCGCGGGCATCCCGGTCATCAACGTCGACCGCGAGTTCTCGGAGCCGGGCGCGTACCGGCTGCTGATCACGGGCGACAACTACGGCATCGGCTGGCAGGCCGGCAACTACTTCGCGGAGGAGCTGGACTGCGAGGGCAACGTCGTGGAGATCCAGGGCATCGCCGGCATCTCCGTGACCGAGCAGCGGTCGCAGGGCTTCCGTGACGCCATCAAGGAGAGCTGCCAGAACGGCATCCGGATCGTGGCGAGCCAGCCCGCCGACTTCGTGCCGGACAAGGGCCTGTCGGTGATGGAGAACATCCTCCAGGCGCAGGACCAGATCGACGCCGTGTACACGCACGACGACGACATGGCCGAGGGTGTTGTGGCGGCGATCGAGAACGCCGGCCGTGAGGACGAGATGTTCCTCACCGGCGCCGGCGGGTCGACCGCGGCGATGGACCGCATCGAGCAGGGCGGCCTCTACCGCGCGACGTTCCTCTACAACCCGTCGATGTCCGCCTCGGCGATCCGCCTCGCGCGCAAGATCGTCCGCGGCGAGGGCCTCGAGGAGCTCGCCGAGCCGGAGGTGCCGAGCAAGATCCAGGTTCCGGCGACGACGGTCACGCAGGAGAACGTGGCCGACGTGCGGGATCTCGGCTTCTAGAAGCCATCGGGAAATGGGGCGGCGCCGTCACCAAGTGGCGCCGCCCCGGCCCGGTGGTAGCCTCGCCACAGGCTCGAGCCTGTACGCGAGTGGGCCGAATATGTTGAGCCGAATAACACCGGTACGGGAGTCCGGCTCGGGGTAGGGCCGTGGCCCGCCTCGGAGGACACCCACCTGCTCGCTAGCAGGCCCAACTACCGGGACCCACAAACGGCAGGCTGGAGCCAACTAACCGCACCCAGGTAGTTTTGCCTCAATGCGGTCGTTCGCCGAACATCTCGCCGCGCCCCGGGGCGAGGGCGCCCTCCGCGACCACCCGCACTCCGGCGCCGCCGGAGGCGCACCGTGCGGCGACCTGGTGCGCATCGCGGTGGAGATCGAGGGCGATCGAGTGACACAGGCGGGCTTCGACGCGGAAGGCTGCGGAGCGATCACAGCCGCCGCGAGCGCAATCGTGGAAGGCATCGAAGGAAAGCCCTTCCTCGATGCCTGCCGTTGGGGAGCAGAGGACGTTGCGGAAGCGCTGGGCGGCCTGATCCCGGGCAAGCGCCACGCAGCCGAGCTCGCGGCCGACGCCCTTCACCGCTGTCTCGGGGCGGTGGCGGGAGCAGGCGCGCTCCGGCTGGAGAGATCTGCAAGGCGCACGCTCGTCGCCATGAGCGGCGGCGTCGACTCCGCCGCCGCCGCCCAGCTCTCGCTGGACGCGGGCGACGAGGTCGTCGCGGTCACGCTCGAGCTGTGGTCCGATCCCGCGACCGACGGCGAGCAGTCCTGCTGCTCGCCGCAGGCCGTTCGCGGCGCTCGCGACCTGGCGCACCGGATGGGCATCCCGCACGTGACGCTCGACCTGCGCGAGCGCTTCCGCGCCGAGGTGGTGGACGCGTTCCTCGACGGCTACGCGGCGGGCCGCACTCCCAACCCGTGCGTGCGCTGCAACGGCGAGGTCCGCTTCGACGCCATGCTCGACCTGGCGGACGCGCTCGGCGCCGCCCGGCTCGCCACCGGCCACTACGCCCGCATCGCGCGCGACGAGCACGGTCCGCTGATCCGCGCGGCCGCGGACACTCGGAAGGACCAGAGCTACATGCTCGCCAAGCTCGACCCGGCGCTGCTCGACAGGCTCAGCTTCCCGCTCGGCGCCCTCACCAAGGACTCCGTGCGCGCGCTCGCGCGCGAGGCGGGCCTGCCGGTGGCCGACAAGCGCGAGAGCCAGGACCTCTGCTTCGTCGCCGGCCTCGGCGGCCGCGCGTTCCTTCAGCGCCACGGCGGGCCGCGGCTCCGCAGGGCGGGGGAGATCGTGGACCGCCAGGGCCGTGTGGTCGGCCGCCACGACGGCCACCACAACTACACCGTGGGCCAGCGCCGCGGCCTCGGCCTCGCCACGCCCGAGCCGATGTACGTGCTCGAGAAGGATGCGGCCGCGAATCGCCTGGTCGTGGGGCCCAGGGAGGAGCTCGCCACGCGGCGCGTGCCGCTCGAGGCGACGACGCTCCATCGCCCCGCCGCCGAGGTCGAGCTCGTCCGGCTTCGTTCTCATGCTGAATCGCTACCGTGCCGGGCCCACGTCAAGGACGACGGAAGCATCGAGCTCGAGCTCGAACGTCCGGCCAGTGCCGTGGCGCCGGGACAGCTCGCCTGCCTGATGCGTCAGGATCGCGTCGTGGGCGAAGGCACCATCGGAGAACCACGGTGAACCACCAGCAAGAGCGCATCGAACTCGAGGCGCCCCTGTCCGGGGACTTCCAGGCCGTGGTGCGGCTCATCATCGGCGGGATCGCGGAGCGCGTGGACTTCGCGTTCGAGGAGATCGACGACCTCCAGCTCGCCGTCGAGCGCCTGCTCGCCGAGGCCGGCCAGGTGGGCAGCGTGCACCTGTCGTTCGAGGTCGGCGGTGGAAGCATCCGCGCGCGCGTGGGCCCGCTGTCCGAGGCCGCGGTGGCCGACGCCCTGCGCGACGGCGACTCGCGTCCCGGCCAGCTCACGCTCCCGCGCATCCTTCAGACCGTGGTCGACTCATTCGGCGTCGAGGATGCGGGGGATGGCGCGATCGTCGTCCGCCTGGAGAAGCTCAAGGGCCTGGCGTGAGCGCACCGCAGCGCCGCTCTCCGGCGGCGTCCGAGAAGGCACGTGAGGAGGACCGCGCACTGCTGCGCCGCTACCACGAGGCCGGCGACACGACCGCGCGCGAGGAGCTGATCGAGCGCCACCTGCCGCTGGTGCGCTCGCTCGCCCGCCGCTACGCGGGCCGCGGCGAGGCGCTCGAGGACATCGAGCAGGTTGGCGCGATCGGGCTCATCAAGGCGATCGACCGCTTCGAGATCGAGCGCGAGGTGTCGCTCGCCACGTACGCCACCCCCAACGTGGTCGGCGAGATCAAGCGGCACTTCCGCGACAAGGGCTGGGCGATCCGCGTGCCGCGCGCGCTTCAGGAGCTGAACGCCTCGATGTCGGGTGCGATCGAGCGGCTCACCGGCCGCCTCGGCCGCTCACCGAGCATCGCCGAGATCGCGGAGGAGCTGAAGACGACCCCGGAAGAGGTGCTCGAGGCGATGGAGGTCGGTTCGGCGTACTCCACGG
Organism: uncultured Thermoleophilaceae bacterium; assembly: GCA_963741455.1. Lineage (GTDB taxonomy): Bacteria > Actinomycetota > Thermoleophilia > Solirubrobacterales > Thermoleophilaceae > JACVRW01. The sequence continues at coordinate 51,509 of CAVUIF010000007.1, read as the reverse complement.
TCTCGCTCTCCACGGGCCCCGGCGGCGACGAGGACCTCGACCCGCTCGAGACGATCGGCGGCGAGGACGCCGAATTCGAGCGCTCCGAGCACCGCGCGGCGCTCGAGCCGGCGCTCGACCGGCTGCCGGACCGCGAGCGCGAGATCCTGCGCATGCGCTTCGAGGAAGGGCTGCCCCAGACGCAGATCGCCCAACGCGTGGGCCTGTCGCAGATGCACGTCTCCCGCCTCATCCGCAAGTCCCTCACGATCATGCGCGAGGAGCTCATGCGGACCCCTCCCGGCACGGCATAGGCGCGCGTTAAGCGCACATTTTCGTCTGCCGTACGCAGCCGTTTCCGTCGAACTAGGGGGTATCTTGCCGCGCGGCGGGCAGACCTGCTCGCCGAAACAACCGCTGGAGGGAATTGATGGGGAAGCACGGTAAGCGTGCGCTGGCGCTGCTCCTTGCGTGTCTCTCGTTGTTCGTGATCGCCGCGTGCGGCGACGACGACGACGATGGAGGCGGCGACGGCAGCAGTGGTCAGAGCGGCGAGGCGAAGAAGGGCGGGTCGATCACGATCTCGCAGACCTCGCAGCCGGATTATCTTGATCCCGCGCTGATGTACACGGTCAACGCGATCGAGCCTTCGTGGCTCGTCTACACGCCGCTGATCACGTACGCGCGCGAGGAGGGGCCCGAGGGCTCGCAGCTGATCCCCGGTCTCGCCGAGGAGCTGCCCGAGATCTCCGAGGACGGCTTGACGTACAAGCTGACGCTCCGCAAGGGGCTGAAGTACTCGGACGGCTCGGACGTCAAGGCCGCCGACTTCGAGCACGCGATCAAGCGTGTGCTGAACCTGGAGTCGGGCGGTAGCGCGTTCTACCTCGTCATCGACGGGGCACAGGACTACCTCGACGCGGGCAAGCCCGAGGGCGACATCTCCGGCATCGAGACGAACGACCAGAGCGGCGAGATCACGATCACGCTTGCCGAGCCGGACGGCTCGTTCTCACACGTGCTCGCCATGTGGTTCGCGGGCCTCGTGCCGAGCGACACGCCGTTCAAGAACATGACCGAGGATCCGCCCCCGGGCGTCGGTCCCTACATGTACACGGAGTCCGTTCCGAACCGGCAGTTCGTGATGGAGCGGAACGCGGAGTACGACAAGAACCCGATCGAGGGCATCCCGTCGGGCAACATCGACACGATCACGACCAAGATCGTCAAGTCGGCCCAGCGCCAGGCTCAGGACGTGATCTCGGGCGACCTCGACTACATGCAGGACCCCCCGCCGGCTGACCTCAAGCCGGAGGTGAAGGCGAAGTACTCGGACCGCTACTCGGAGCAGACGGCGGCCTCGACGTACTACTTCTTCATGAACTCGCGGGTCCCGCCGTTCGACGACCCGAAGGTTCGCCAGGCCGTGAACTACGGCATCGACAAGCCGGGCCTCGCGCGCATCTTCGCGGGCGAGCTGGCTCCGGGATGCTCGTTCCTGCCGCCCGGCGTGCCGGGCTTCGACGAGGCACTCGACGTCGAAGAGTGCCCGTGGGGCAACCCGAACGAGCCGCCGGATCTCGAGCGCGCTCGTCAGCTGATCCAGGAAGCCGGAGTTGAGGGCACGGAAGTGACCGTGTTCGGCAACAACGACGACCCGACGGACAAGGTCACCGAGGCATACGCCGACATGCTCACCGACATGGGCTTCAAGGCGCAGCCGAAGATCCTCGACGGCGGCGTCTACTTCCAGACGATCGGCAACGCCAAGACGCGGGCCCAGACGGGCTTCGCCAACTGGTTCCAGGACTTCCCGCACCCGAAGAACTTCATGTTCCTCGTGGACGGCAAGTCGATTCAGCCCACGAACAACCAGAACTTCGGGAACGTGGATGACCCGGAGATCACCAAGGGGATCGCGGACCTGAATCAGGAGCCCGATCTGACCAAGGCAGAAGACCAGTGGGTCGATCTCAACACGAAGCTGGTCGAGCGGGGCCACATCGCTCCGTACGGCCACCGGAAGCTGTCGACGTTCTTCTCAGAGCGGATGGACTTCGACAATTGCTCCCGCTTCCACCCGGTGTACTTCAACGACTACTCGAGCTGGTGCCTCAAGTAGGACGTTGATCCGCTGTCCGGCAAGGGAGGGCGCTTCGGCGCCCTCCCTGTCGGGTAGTGTGCTCTGAGGGTGAGGAGAGCGCTTGGCCACTGAGCCCGCAACCGAGACGACCCTCCAGGGCCCGGCGGCCTGGGAGGAGGAAGCGGAGAGGGAGCACGTCCACGGGCTGGGCCCCTGGAAGCTTGGTCTCCGCCGGCTCCGCCGCAACAAGGTCGCCCTCCTGTTCGCCCTGCTGTTCGTGCTACTCGTGGTGGTCTGCGCCGCCGCGCCGCTCTGGGCCGACCAGATCGCGGAGAGGGGCCCGGCCGACGGAAACCTGTCCGGCACCATCAGCGTCGACGGGGAGGACGTGAACGTCGTCGGCCTCGACGGCGTGCCTATCGGGCCGCAGTACTGGAAGGCCGACGGCAAGTACTTCCTGGGCGCGGACGGCAACGGCCGCGACATCATGGTCCGGCTGCTCTACGGCGGCCGGAACTCGCTCTTCATCGGCTTGACGGCGGCGATCATCACCGTGTTCCTGTCGATCATCCTGGGCGTGATATCGGGCTACTTCCGCGGGTCGACGGACACCGTGATCCGAACGCTGCTCGACATCCTGTGGTCGTTCCCGGTGATCATCCTCGGCACGGCCTTGGGCGTGGCGCTCGCGCTCGGCGGCCTGAAGATCGGGCCGATCGAGATCGCGGGAGACTCGCTCGCGATCCCCATCTTGATCATCGGCCTCGTGTACGTGCCGTACATGGCGCGCCCGATTCGGGGCCAGGTGCTGTCGCTGCGAGAGAAGGAGTTCGTGGAGGCGGCGCGGGCGCAGGGCGCGAGCCCGCTGCGGATCATGTTCAGCGAGGTGGTGCCGAACCTCGCGTCCACGATCCTCGTCTTCTTCACCCTCCTGATCGCGAACGCGGTGCTGCTCGAGGCGGCGCTGTCCTTCCTGGGCGCGGGAGTCCAGCCGCCGAATCCCTCGTGGGGCACGATGATCGAGGACGGCGTGGACCGCGTGGCGACCGCGCCCCATCTCGCAATCGTGCCCGGGCTGATGCTCGTGCTCACGGTGCTGTCGCTGAACGTGTTCGGCGACGGTGTGCGCGACGCGCTCGACCCGCGGGCGAAGGTCAGGCTGGAGCGCTAGCCGATGGGCCGCTTCATCGTCCGCCGCGTCGCCCAGATGGTGTTCGTGATGTGGGCGGTGTCCGTGCTCACGTTCTTCATCTTCAACGTGATCCCGAACGGCGACCCGGCCGTGCGGATGGCGGGCAAGCAGCCGACCGAGCCGCAGATCGAGGCGATCCGCGAAGAGTGGGGCTTCGACGAGAACATCTTCGTTCAGTACTTCACCACGATGAAGAAGGTCTTCACGGGCGACCTGATCTCCTACTTCACCCAGCTCCCTGTCGGCGAGGAGATCGTGAAGGGGCTGCCGCGAACGCTCTCGCTCGCGGTGGGGGCCGCGCTCCTGTGGATGTTCGTCGCGATCTGCTTCGGGCTCTACAGCGCGGTGAAGGCCGGCAAGTTCGCCGACCGGTTCCTGACGATCATCGCCCTGATCGGCATCTCGATGCCGGTGTTCTGGATCGGCGCGCTGATGAACCACTACCTCGGCTTCAAGCTGGGCTGGTTCCCGAACGGCGGCTACGTGGAGTTCAGCGAGGACCCGGTCGACTGGGCCTACCACCTGATCCTGCCCTGGACCGCGCTCGCGATCCTGTTCATCGGGTTCTACTCGCGCGTCCTGCGCTCGAACGTGCTCGACACGATCAACGAGGACTACGTGCGCACCGCGCGCGCGAAGGGGCTCGGCGAGCGGCAGATCATGGTGCGGCACGTGCTGCGGAACTCGCTGATCCCGATCGTGACGCTGTGGGGGCTCGACTTCGGGGCCGTGGTGGGCGGCGGCGCGATCCTCACGGAGACCGTCTTCGACCTCCAGGGGGTGGGCCAGTACGCGGCCGAGGCCGTCGGCCAGCTCGACGTGCCGCCCGTCCTCGCAACGACGATGTTCGCGGCGTTCTTCATCGTGCTGCTGAACGCGATCGTCGACATCGTGTACGCGTACCTCGACCCGCGGATCCGCCTCCAGTGAGCGAGCCTCCGAGCGGCGAGCCGATCCTCTCGGTCGAGGATCTCCAGGTCTCCTTCGCGACCGAGGAGGGCCTGGTGCATGCCGTCGAGGGCGTGTCCTTCTCCGTGGCGCCGGGCGAGATCCTCGCCGTGGTGGGGGAGTCCGGCTCGGGCAAGTCGGTCACGGCGATGTCGCTGATGGGGCTCACGCGCTCACCGAACGCCGACTTCGCGGGGACGGCCCACTACAAGGGCACCGAGCTGATCGGCGCCTCCGAGGAGCAGCTGCGGCGGGTGCGCGGGGCGGAGATCGCGATGATCTTCCAGGACCCGATGACGTCGCTGAACCCGGTGCTGAAGATCGGGGCCCAGATCGTCGAGCAGATCCAGGAGCACGAGGCGCTGCCCGACCAGCAGGCGCGCGAGCGCGCCGTGGAGCTGCTCGAGAAGGTGGGGATCCCGCGGGCGCGGGAGCGCGTGGACAACTACCCGTTCGAGTTCTCCGGCGGGATGAGGCAGCGCGTGATGATCGCGCTGGCGCTCTCCTGCAACCCGTCGGTGCTGATCGCCGACGAGCCCACCACGGCGCTCGACGTGACGATCCAGGCCCAGATCCTCCATCGCATGCGCGAGCTGCGGGACGAGACGGGGGCGGCGATCATCCTCGTGACCCACGACCTCGGCGTGGTCGCCGACATCGCGGACCGGATCGCGGTCATGTACTCGGGCCGGATAGTCGAGGAGGGGACGCTCGACGAGATCTTCTACGACCCGCAGCACCCGTACACGTGGGGGCTGCTCGGCTCGATCACGCGCGTGGACCGGCCACGCCCCGAGCGCCTGCCGGCGATCCCCGGCATGCCGCCGTCGCTGTCGGACCGGCCCGAGGGATGCCACTTCCGGCCGCGCTGCCCGCACGAGTTCTCGAAGTGCACCGAGGTGCCGCCGCTCGAGGCGCGCCTCGAGGGGTCGAGGGACCACTGCGACCGGTGCTGGCTGACGCCCGAGGAGAAGCGCGACCGCCGCGTGGTGGAGTCCGGGCAGATCGGGCTGGCCGCGAAGACCTCGGCAGCCGGGACGGGTCCGGCATGAGCTCGGAGAACGGCGGCACCCCGCTCGTCGACGTCGAGCACCTGAAGGTCTACTTCCCGATCAAGGAGGGCTTCCTCATCGACCGGGAGGTCGCACGCGTTCACGCCGTGAACGACGTGACGTTCTCCATCGACGAGGGCGAGACCGTGGGGCTCGTGGGGGAGTCCGGGTGCGGGAAGACGACGATGTCGCGGGCGATCATGCGGCTGATCGACGCCACCGACGGATGCCTGCGCTTCCGAGGCGACGACATCACCTCCGCCGGCCGCAAGCAGCTCGAGCCGCTGCGGCGCCAGATGCAGATGGTCTTCCAGGACCCGTTCGCCTCGCTCAACCCGCGCAAGCGCGTGGTCCAGATCATCGGCCAGCCGCTGCGGCTGCACGGCACGCCGCGGGACAAGGTGGAGGGACGCGTCCGCGAGCTGCTCGGCCTGGTCGGGCTGGCGCCCGAGCATCTCAACCGCTACCCGCACGAGTTCTCCGGCGGGCAGCGCCAGCGGATCGGAGTGGCGCGGGCGCTGGCGCTCGAGCCGCGGCTGATCGTCCTCGACGAGCCCGTATCGGCGCTGGACGTGTCGGTCCAGGCGCAGATCATCAACCTGCTGGACGACCTCCAGGACGAGTTCAAGCTCACCTACATGTTCGTGGCCCACGACCTGTCCGTCGTGCGCCACGTGTCCGACCGGATCGCGGTGATGTACCTCGGCAAGCTGATGGAGGTCTCGCCGTCCGAGGAGCTCTACACGAAGCCGATCCACCCGTACACGTTCGCGCTCCTCTCGGCGATCCCGATCCCGGACCCCGAGGAGAACCGCCGGCGCGAGCGGATCGTCGTGAGCGGCGAGCCCCCCAACCCGATCGACCCGCCCGCGGGCTGCGTCTTCCACCCCCGCTGCCCCCGCGCGACCGAGATCTGCCGCGAGGTCGAGCCTCCGCTCGCCCGCTACCCCAACGGCCACCTTGCGGCCTGCCACCACCCCCTGAACCTCACCGAAGAGGAGATCAAGGGAGCGGTGAAGGACGAGACAAGCCCCTGGTCCTGCGGCGACGATCTGCCCTCACCCGCCGAGGCAGGCGCCTCGACGGACGGCAGCTGAGCGCCTCCGCGTACCCGCCCTCGCTGCCCGTCGGCACCCCATAGAGGGTGCGCGGTGGCGCGAAAGTGGCTCAACGCTGCGTTGAGACCAACTTGTGCACAACTTCTTGCAGAAAAGGCTGGCATTTCTGCCGTCAGATGTGCGACGCTGCGGATTGTCTGCATCGGTTTGGAGCCCTAAACCGTGCAGAGCTGGCAGCCCACAAGACGGGAGGGACCCTTAGGATGATCTGCCGCCGTTAGGAACTAATGACTTCGCCGAGACCGCGTCCGATACGCGGTCTCGCTCGTCTGCTGGACCCCTTGTACGCTCGCATCTGGTGCGTGCCTGATGCGAGCCGTAATTGACCTTCTGAGGTACGAGCGTCGGGCGCGCGTCTACTTCGCCGCGCTTGCGCAGTCGGCGCTGGGGACAGGCGCGGCGTACGTCGCCCTGCTGCTCGTCGCGCTGGATCGGTTCGATTCGCCGTGGGCCATCGGGCTCGTTCTGCTGGCGGACGTCGTGCCGGCGATGTTGCTCGGACCGCTGTTCGGGGCGGTGGCCGACCGCTGGTCACGTCGAGGCTGCGTCATCCTTGGCGACATCCTTCGCGCGGTTGCGTTCTTGGGACTCGTGCTGATCGACGGCTTCGTCGGGATGATCTTGCTCGCCGTGGTCGCGGGTGTGGGCACTGGCTCTTTCACGCCGGCGGCGCTCGCCGTCACTTCCGAGCCTGGTTCACGGAGCGGCGGATCCCGGCCGCCACCTCCCTCTTCGGGGCCATTGCCGACTTTGGGTTCATCGCAGGACCGGCGATCGCGGGAGCTGTGCTGCTTGTCGGCGGTCCCGAGACTGATCCTTGCGGCGAACGCGGTGACCTTTGCGATCTCCGCCGTGGCGTTGGCGCTCCTGCGGTTCGGCGAGGCTCCCGTGTCCGAGGACGACGCCAGGGGCGCGTCCTTCGATCTCTCGCGACGCACGGGCCGGGATCGTCGCCACGGCGGGCATGGCCGGCCTGCGCCTCGTGCTGGTGGCCTCGGGGGCGGCGCTCATATTCGGGGCGATCTTCAACGTCGGCCAGCCGCTTCTCGCTCAGGACGAGCTCGGCAGCAGCGATGCGGGCTTCGCCGTGCTCGTGACGGCCTACGGCCTCGGGTTCATAGGGGGCACTCTGAGCGGGTCCCGAGGTGGCGACGTGGCGCTGCTGCGACGCCGATACTTGACCGGGGCGTTTCTCATGGCGTTCGGGTTCGCCGCCAGCGGTCTGGCCCCGGCCGTCGCCGCCGCGGTCGTGACCTTTCTCGCCGCGGGCTACGGAAACGGCATGCTGCTGATCTACGAGCGACTGCTGATTCAGGCGCTGGTTCCGGATGCGCTGGCGGCCGGATCTTCGGAATCCGCGACGCCCTCACGGCGTGGGCATTCGCGCTCGGCTTTCTGGCCGGCCCACTGCTCCTCGATGCGATCGGGACCCGTGCGTTGATCACCGCGGCCGGGGTCTGTGGCCTGGTCGTTTGGGCCGTGACGCTAATCGGACTGCGACGCTCTGGGCTGTCGCCGCATCCTCGGGCGCCGTCAGCTGGCGGTGCTGGCGCTGATCTCGCGTGGCAGCGGCGCGCTCGCGAGCACGGCGCGGACCCCGTCGGTGGTTGAGATCGCCACCGGCCGCTCGCTGACTACCTTGACGACCGCGTCGACCATCCGCGGGTCGAACTGAGTGCCGGAGTTCGCCGTCAGCTCCGCGATGGCCTCTTCACGCGGCAGCGCCGCGCGATACACGCGGTCGCTTGTCATCGCGTTGTAGGCGTCGCAGCAGAAGACGAGCCGCGCCGCGTACGGGATTTCCTCTCCCCTGAGGCCGTCGGGGTAGCCGGTCCCGTCCCAGCGCTCATGACAAGACCGCACGATCTCACCGACTCTCCCGAGCAGTCCGCCGACGCGGTCGAGCATGAACTGCCCCTCGATCGTGTGGGTCTTCATCACCTCGAACTCGGTCTCGGTGAGCGCGGCCGGCTTGTTCAGGATCTCCTTCGGGATCGCGATCTTGCCGACGTCGTGCAGCATGGCGGCGAACTCGAGCTCCTGCCGCTCGTCCTCCGGAACCTTCAGCTCATCCGCCACCGAATTGACGAGGTCGACGACAGAGCGAGAGTGCTGCGCGGTGTACGTGTCCTCGGACTCGATCACGTCAGAGAGCAACATGACGGTGCCTCGATAAGCCCGATGGAGCTCCAAGGTCTTCGAGTAGCGCTCCCGGCGGTCGTTCGCAAACAGGTGAAAGAGCCACACGACGGGCGCGATCGCGAGGAGATAGCCGGGCTGATCGACCGCTGCGAGCGAGACCACGAAAGCCATCGGCGTCAGGATCGCGTCCACGCGGGCAGTGCCGGCGAAGCCGCGGAGCACCTCCATCAAGCGGAAGCTGGTCGAGAAGGCGGTTGCGGACGACGGTCCAGGTGAGGTCCGTGAGGAAATGGGCGGCGAAGGCCGCGAGGTATACCGGCAGGTGCGCGCTCTCGAGAGGTCCGGGTGCCAGCACGGCAAGAACGACGACTCCGCCGAGTGCAGCCCACGAATCCGAGAATGTGTCGAGCCAGCGCTGGCGGTGCCAGCTGTTCCGCACGATGTCCGGCACCGCGGCGAGAACGCCGGCCGCGGCGAACAGGAGCGGTACGTACGGAAGGGGCGCCAGCAGCAGCAGAGGAACGAACGCGAGCTGCTCTGGCGAGGCGTAGTAGCCGCCGAACTCGAACCTGACCTGAAGGATCAGGGCATAGCCGACCAGCAGGCCGAGAACTACAAGCGGATCGACGTGGCGCTCATCGGGGACGAACGCTGCGATCGCGACGGCGACGGCGAGATAGGCGCACGCCGAAACGCCCGTCACGAGCCTCTCGCGCTCGTTCATGCGGCGCGCGCGGCGCTGGCGCGCCTCCCCAACAAGTCGCTCGGCGAGAAGCATCTCCTCGGCATCGTCGGCGCTCACGCGCGTTCCTCGCGCGCGTGCACATGCAATGCACACGTTTTCGGTGCCAAAGCTCCACATCGCGAGGAGAGTTGGTCGGAAACTGGACGGAAATTGCAGGCCAGAAGTGCGCTGCAACCCGACTTGCGTCTCTGGGCGGCAGTTTGGGGGCCCCAGGTGAAATAGTCAGGCGCGGGACTCGGTGGCCTCGGCGACCCGTGGCTCGCGCTTAGAGCGAGGCCGTGACGAGCGGGGATGCGAACGGTCAGCCTCGCGGACTTCAGCAACCCATCCTGTGCGCGCCGGAGACCCTCGCGCGAGTCGCTGACGGGACCTAGCGGTAACGTGGCGTTCGTCGCGCTGCAACTCACGCTCGGCTCGGCGACCTCTGTGGGCTTCTTCATCGGGCTCGCTCTTGCCTGCGCAGTCGGCGTGGCCGTCGTCGCTCTGAGGCGACGGACGGCTGAGGAGTAGTCGAGAAGGGCCCCTGGGCACGCCTCCGCGGTTCTTCGACTCGAGCGTCTTAGCTGAAGATCCGCAGCGAAGAGCAGGACGCCAGCCGGTCGAAGTCCGCGTCCGCATGTAGCAGTGGTGCGCCGGTACGTACGCACGGGGCGGCGATCAGGCAGTCGAGCGTCTTTCGGATCGTGACGCCCTGGGCGCGCGCGGCCCGGTACAGCGATGCGGCGAGGCTGAAGTCATCGAGGCCCTCGAGCCGCAGGATCGGGAAAGCTCGGAGGTGTCCTTCGAGCAGGTCAGCCTCCTCGTCGGACTGGACCCCTTGGAGAAGCTCGGCCAGGACCACGTCGGTGAGCGCGACCGGCTCGCCCCGTTCGATCAGCTCTACGCAGCGTCGCGCCTCCTTGGTCCGCCGTCCGGCGAGGACTTCGATCCAGACGCTCGTGTCGACGACGATCACGAGCGGCCGCGGCGGCTCATGTCGAGCTCGCCCTGCCAGTGCACGCGGCCCTGGAGCTCGAGGATGCCCAGCCGGCGGTGGCGGGCCACAACCTCCCGCAGCGCGAAATCGACTGCCTCGCGCTTTGTCCGAATCCCCGTCAGGCGCTGGGCCTCATCCATGAGGTCGTCGTCGATCTCGATGTTCGTGCGCATACACATCACGATACACATCACCCGGTGCATCTTCGATGATGCCGGGTGACGGGACAACCCGCGAGCGCGACGATTTGCGGCGGCCGCGCCACCTAGACTCCAACCCCGATGAAGGCTGCCGAGATCCGGGAGCGGTTCCTGTCGTTCTTCGAGCGGAACGGCCATCTGCGCGTGCCCTCCGCGTCGCTCGTCCCGAGCTCGTACGACCCCACCGTTCTTCTCACCACGGCGGGCATGCAGCCGTTCAAGCCGTACTTCAGCGGGGAGGAGGAGCCGCCGAGCCGCCGGCTCAGCTCGTGCCAGAAGTCGTTCCGCACGGTGGACATCGAGGTGGTCGGCACGACGCTCCGGCACCTCACCTTCTTCGAGATGCTCGGCAACTTCTCGGTGGGCGACTACTTCAAGCGGGCAGGCCGTGCAGTTCGCGCTCGACCTCTCCACGTCGAAGGAGCACGGCTTCGGGCTCGACTTCGACGACATCTGGATCACCGTCTTCGGCGGCGACGAGGAGCTCGGCGTCGGGCCGGACGGGGAGGCGATCGAGCACTGGCGGGCGGTCGGCGTCCCGGACGACCGGATCGTGCTGCTCGGGCGCGACGACAACTTCTGGCAGTCCGGTCCCACCGGCCCGTGCGGTCCCTGCTCCGAGCTCTACCTGGACCGCGGCCCCGACTTCGGTCCCGACACCGACCGCCCCGGCGACGACACCGAGCGCTTCCTCGAGTTCTGGAACCTCGTCTTCATGCAGTTCAACCTCCAGGCGGACGGCTCGCTCCCCGAGCTGCCCACCAAGAACATCGACACGGGGCTCGGCGTGGAGCGGATGGCGAGCATCCTCCAGGGCGTCCCGTCGGTCTACGAGACGGACCTGTTCCAGCCACTGATCGAGCTGGGCGAGGAGCTGTCGGGCAAGAAGTACGGCGACGACCCGCGACCACTCGCGCCCTCCGCGTGATCTCGGACCACGGCCGCGGCGCCACCGCCCTGCTCGCCGACGGCGTCGTGCCGTCGAACGAGGAGCGCGGCTACGTGCTCCGCCGGATCATGCGCCGGGCGATCCTGCAGGGGCACGTCCTCGGCATCGACCAGCCCTTCCTCGTGCGCGTGTGCGAGCGCGTGCGGGACATCCTGCGGCGACACCTACCCGAACATGGTCGGCGAGTGGCCCACCATCGAGCGCTGGGCGAAGGCGGAGGAGGAGAGCTTCAGCCGCACGCTCGAGCAGGGCGAGCGCCTGCTCGCCGAGGTGATCGAGCGCGCGAAGGCCGACCAGACCTCCTGGGTCTCGGCCGAGGACGCCTTCCGGCTCCACGACACCTTCGGCTTCCCGTACGAGATGACGAAGGAGCTGCTCGCCGAGGAGGGCCTGTCGGTGGACGACCAGGGCTTCGAGGAGCTGATGGAGCGCGCCCGCGAGGTCTCGCCGCGCGGGAGGCTCGTCGCGCACCCGCGCCACGGCCGACGCCGGCGGCGGCGCGCCGGTGCACGTGCGAGCACGAGGACGTGCTCCGCTTCGCGCGCGAGGCCGGCTTCCGCACGCGCTTCGTGGGCTACGAGACGACCGAGGCCGAGACCGTCCTCCGCGTGGCCGAGCGCGCCAACGGCTGGCTGCTCGCGAAGCTCGAGGAGAGCCCCTTCTATCCGGAGGGCGGCGGCCAGATCTCGGACAGCGGGCTCGTGGAGACTCCCTCCGGCCGCGCGCGCGTGGTCGACGTGTACCGCGTGGGCGACGACCAGGCGCTCGCGCTCGAGCCGATCGAGGGCGAGCTGGGGCCGGGGGAGACGGTGCGCGCCGTGGTGGAGCGCGAGCGCCGGCTCGCGACGATGCGAAACCACACCGCCACGCACCTGCTCCACGCGGCGCTGCGCGAGCGGCTCGGCACGCACGTGCGCCAGGCGGGCTCCTACGTGGGCCCCGACAAGCTCCGCTTCGACTTCACGCACGGCGAGCGGCTCTCGCCGGAGGACCTCGCGGAGGTGGAGCGGCTCGTGGGCGGCTGGCTCGCGTCGAACCGCCGGGTGCGCGCGATCGAGACGACCCGCGACGAGGCCGAGCGCCTCGGCGCCATGGCGCTCTTCGGCGAGAAGTACGGCGACCGCGTGCGGATGGTCGAGATCGAGGACGTGTCGCGCGAGCTGTGCGGCGGCACGCACGTGGCGGCCACGTCCGAGATCGGGCTGTTCCACGTCACGACCGAGACCTCGAGCGCGTCGAACGTGCGCCGCATCGAGGCGGTGACCGGCCCGGAGGCCGCGCGGCTCTTCCAGGAGCGGACGCAGCGGCTGAACGAGATCGCCGCCCGCCTCAAGGTGCCCGAGCACGAGGTGGTGAACGCGGTGGAGCGGCTGGCCTCGCGCGTGAAGGAGCTCGAGAAGAAGCCGAAGGGCGGCGGCGCCGACCCCGGGATCGACGCGATGGTCGAGGCGGCGTCGGACGTCGGCGGCGTCCACGTGCTCGTCCAGGCGAAGGAGGGGCTCGACCCGAACGCGCTCCGCGACGTCTCCGACACCGTTCGGCAGAAGCTCGGTGACGCCGTGGTGGTCCTGGGCGCCGCTGCCGACGGGCGTGCGCACATCGTGGCGAACGTGTCGCCCGCGGTGGTGGAGCGAGGGGTGAGGGCCGGCGACATCGTGCGCGCGGCCGCGCCCGTGATGGGCGGTGGCGGCGGTGGCCGGGACACGCTGGCGCAGGCGGGCGGGCGCGATCCGGAGAAGCTGGACGAGGCGCTCGCGACCGCGCGCGCGGAGATAGAGAAGGCGCTCGGCTGATGCGCGTGCTTGCGCTCGATCACGGCTCGGCGCGCTGCGGCGTCGCCGTCTCGGACCCGAGCGGCACGCTCGCGACGCCGCTCGGCGCCGTCGAGCGGCCCGACACGAAGCGGGGGCTCGCGGCGCTCGTCCGGCTCGTCGAGGACCACGGGGTCGAGCGCGTCGTGGTGGGCCTGCCACTCACCCTGAGCGGGGACGTGGGTCACCAGGCCGAGCAGGCCCGGACGTTTGCCGAGCGGCTCGAGCGGAGAGTCTCGATACCGGTGGAGCTTCACGACGAGCGCCTCACTACGCGTCTCGCGGAGCGCACCGGGGGAGAGGGCGATGCCGACTCGCGCGCCGCCGCTCACCTGCTCGAGAGCTACCTTGCTCGCACCCGGGCGGGCATCCCCGAGTGAGCTCCGGCCCGCCGCCCGTTCCGGGCGGACGGACGCCCGAGGAGCGGGAGGCCGCGCGCCGCGAGCGCGAGGCGCGCCGCGCCGCGCGCGAGGGGCGGCCGCTGCCCCAGGAACCGGAGCCCGTGACGCGTGCGACACCACCGCCTCCGGCCCCTGAGCCGGTGGTGGATGCGCCGCCGGCGGTGGCGGAGCCCGTGCCGGCCCAGGACCCCGCGTGGGTGGACGGGAATCACCCGGCCGACGAGGTCGCATGGGCCGACGCGGACGCCCCCCCGGCGGACCGCCCCGACTGGCTCGCCGACGCCCGCCGGCTCACCGGCCGCGGGGATCCGGACGGCACGCGGGCGGACGGTGGCGGTGGCCGGCGCGGCCGGGCGTCCCCGCACCCGCGCGGCGGGTAGCGGTGGCCGGCGCTGGCGGCGGCTCATCGCGCTCGGCGTGCTTCGCCATCCTGGTCGCTGGCCATCGCCTGGTTCGCCAACTCGCTGTTCCAGCCGTTCAAGGGCGACGGCGGCGAGCCGGTCAGGGTCACGATCCCGCAGGGCTCGACTCTCTCCCAGATCGCCGACCGCCTCGAGCGGAGCGGCGTGGTCGAGGACGCCGGCTTCTTCCAGCTCCGCGCCCGCATCGACGGCGCGAGCGGCGACCTCCGGCCGGGCTCGTACGAGCTGCGCAAGGACATGAGCTTCGCGTCGGCGCTCGAGGCGCTCCAGGAGGGCGTGCCGCCGAACGTCGTGCAGGTCGCGATCCCGGAGGGCCTCTCGCGCAGGGAGATCCGCCCGCTCACGAAGGGCCTGCGCGGGCAACTACATGCGCGCGAGCCTCCGCTCGCCCGGAGCTCGATCCGCGCGACTACGACGCCCCGCGCGGCGCGAGCCTCGAGGGCTTCCTCTTCCCGGCCACCTACGAGCTCAAGAAGGGCCGCCGCGTGCAGGCGCTCGTGAACGAGCAGGTCGCCCACTTCAAGCGCAACTTCGAGAAGGTCGACCTGCGCTTCGCCAAGCGCAAGAACCTGACCGCGTACGACGTGCTGATCATCGCGTCGCTGATCGAGCGCGAGGCGATGGTGGCGAAGGAGCGCCCGCTGATCGCCTCCGTCATCTACAACCGGCTGCGCGACGGCATCCCGCTCGGCATCGACGCCACGGTCCGGTTCGTCACGAACAACTGGAAGCGCCCGCTGCGGCAGTCCGAGCTCGCCAACCCGAGCCCCTACAACACGCGCGTGCACGCGGGGCTCCCGCCGGGCCCGATCGGCAACCCCGGGCTCGCGTCGATCAGAGGCGGCCGCGCAGCCCGGCGAAGACGAACTACCTCTTCTACGTCGTGAAGGTCGACAGCTGCGGCGAGCACAAGTTCGCGAAGACCGACGCGGAGTTCCAGGCCTACGTGAACGAGTACAACCGGGCGCGCGAGGCGCGCGGCGGCAAGTCTCCGACGAAGTGTTGAGCACGCTCGCGGGGGTCCTCGGCTTCCCGGTCGGGCACAGCCGCTCGCCCGCGATGATGAACGCGGCGTTCGCCGAGCTCGGGCTCGACTGGCGCTACCTGAAGCTCCCGGTCCCGCCGGCGCGGTTCGACGGAGGCTCGTGCGCGCGCTCCCCGGCTCGGGCTATCGCGGCGCCAACGTGACGATCCCGCACAAGCTCGCGGCGCACGAGCTCGCCGACGAGCTGAGCGACGCCGCCCGGGCGATCGGCGCCGTGAACACGCTCACGTTCGACGAGGACGGGCGCATCGCCGGCGACAACACCGACGCCGGCGGCCTGCTCGACGCGCTCGGCGAGCCGCCGCCCGCGACGGCGCTCGTGCTCGGCGCGGGCGGCGCCGGCCGCGCCGCCGTCTGGGCGCTCGCGCACGCGGGCGCGCACGTGACCGTCTGGAACCGCACGCGCGAGAGGGCCGACGGCGCTGGCGAAGGAGCTCGGCGTCGAGGCCGTCGAGCGGCCCGGCCGGCGCGGAGCTGCTCGTGAACGCCACCTCCGTCGGCCTCCGGCCGGACGATTCGCTCGACGGGCCTGCCGCTCGTCGACGCCCGCGTCGTGGTCGACCTCGTCTACGGCGACGGGCACGACGCCGGTGGCCCGGTGGGCCGAGGAGCGCGGCGCGCGCGTCGTCGACGGCCTCGAGGTGCTCGTGCGCCAGGGCGCCCGCAGCCTCGCGATCTGGACCGGCCGCGGAGCCGCCGCTCGAAGCCATGCGGAGAGCCGTCGTCCAGTCGTCGTCTAGTACATCCGACCAGGTCTAAACAAGAGGCGGACGCCTGCCGATATGCCTGGCAATGGCGATCTCCCGCCCCTTCCTCCTCGCCCTCCTCGGAGTCGCGCTTCTCGGAGCGACGGTCTTCGCGGTCCAGAACGCCCGCAACACCGGGACCGACGCCCCGGCGCCCGTCGCGCAGCAGCCGGCCGAGCAGGCCGCGCCCGCGCCGACGCCGGCGCCTGAGCCCGCCAAGGCCGAGCCGCTGAGCGCCAAGGACGCGCTCGCCGCGATCCTCGAGCCGGGCACGCCGGTCGACAGCGCGCGCTTCACGCATCGCGTTCGACACCGAGGAAGTGGCCGGCGGCCGCGAGCACGACACCGTCACGATCACCGGCGCGTTCGACGACGCCGACAAGGGTGCCGGCGTCTCGAACTTCGACGTCCGCTACCGGAGCCGCGACGAGATCTCGGCCACCGAGCTCGAGGCGACCACGGCTGCGCGGAGCGTCGCCATCGACGGCAAGGGCTACTTCGGCCTGGGCGACGAGATGTACGCGGTGCCCGAGCGCTCGCATGAAGAACATCGGCACGCTCCGGACCGCGATGTCCGGGGGCCCGATCGCGAAGCTTCCGCGAGTTCCAGCTCACCCGCTGGGTCTCCGACCCGAAGGTCGTCGGCGTGGAGAAGATGGACGGGGTCGACGCGACGCACGTGCGCGCCGACATCGCCGAGGGCAGCGTTGCCCGCGACGTCGTCCGCCTCCTGACCGCCGAGGCCAGGGCCAACGGCGCCCAGCCGGACGTGCCCGGCGAACACGCGCGCTCTCGCGAAGCAGCTCCGTGAAGGACGCCCGCATCGACGCGTGGGTCGGCTCGGACCGCATTGTCCGCCGCGCCCGCCTCGCGGTCGCCTTCGACGCGCCGAAGCAGCTCCGCGAGCCCGGCGACAGCACGCGCTGGACCGCCGACTTCGACCTTCGTCTCACCGACGTGAACAAGCCGCAGAAGATCGCGGCGCCCGCCGACGCCCAGACGGGCGGCGCGGCCAAGGATCTCGGCAACGCGCCCGCCAAGAACGCGCGGGACACGTTCACCGTGGTCGCCATGAGCCTCGACGCACCCGGCGGCGTGGTCGGCACCACCTACACCGTCCTCGCCCTCAACCGCTTCTCCGCGAGCAACAAGGTCGCCAAGAAGGTCCTCGCCGCCGTCCGGGACAACAAGGAGACCGTGGTCTTCTTCCGCAACCCGCAAGGCGCTCGACGACAAGGTGACCGTCGCAGTCCGTGAAGTACCTGGACGGGCACACGAAGAAGCTCGTCGTCTTCACGGACGACGTCGCGAACACCGAGCGCTACGGCCAGCTCGTCGAGAACCTCGGCGTCACCCAGGCCCCCGCAATCGTGTACATCGACCGCCGCGGGACGGCGAGCCTGGTGGAGGGCTACGTTGATGGCCCCTCGCTCGCACAGGTAATCGCGGATCGGCGATGAGCACGAAGGAGGGGGCGACGGCGCCGCTGCGCGCCGTGGCCGAGGGCGAGGCAGCCGCCCCGGTGCCCGACAACGGGCTCACTCCACCCCATAAGAAGAAGGCCGGCTCACGCTTCATCTCCGACGTGATCGTCGAGATGGGATACCTCCCGCGCGAGCGGGTGGAGGCCGCAGTCGAGGAGGGGAAGGCTTCGGGCCGCTCGCCCGAGCAGGTGCTGATCGAGGGCGGCGCGCTCACCGGCGACCAGCTCGCGCGCGCGGTCGCGCAGCGCTTCGGGCTCGACCACGTCGACCTGACGATCTACAAGACGGACGTCAGCGCGCTCAACTCGATCACGCCGCAGGCGGCGCGCCGCCTCGGCGCCGTGCCGATCGGCTACGACGACGACGGCATGCTGATCGTGGCGATGTCCGACCCGTCGAACGTGCTCGCGCTCGACGACCTGAAGCTGATGACCGGCAACGAGGTCCGCCCGGTGGTGGCCTCGCCCGACGACATCGGCGGCCTGATCGGCCGGATGAGCCGCTTCGACGACGCGGTCGCCGAGGCGATCGAGATCGGCGAGGAGGAGCTCGCCGAGGTCTCGGAGATCCGCGAGTCCGCGGACGACGCGCCGGTCATCAAGCTCGTCAACTCGATCATCGCCCAGGCGGTCGAGGAGGGCGCGTCGGACATCCACTTCGAGCCCGAGGGACGCGAGATGCGCGTGCGCTTCCGCGTGGACGGCGTGCTCCGGGAGACGACCCAGATCCCGCGCCGGATGATCGCCGGCGTCATCTCGCGCGTGAAGATCATGGCCGACCTCGACATCGCCGAGAAGCGCGTGCCGCAGGACGGTCGCGTGGGGCTCACGGTCGAGGGTCACGCCATCGACACCCGCGTCGTGACGATGCCGCGCGTCGACGGCGAGGGGATCGTCATGCGAATCCTCGACAAGTCCCAGGCGCTGATCGGCCTGGAGCAGCTCGGAATGTCCGCCTCGAGCGAGGAGGTCTTCGAGGAGGGGTTCCGCCGCTCGTACGGCGCCGTGCTCGTGACCGGCCCGACGGGCTCCGGTAAGTCCACGACGCTCTACGCCGCGCTCAACGAGATCAACGAGCCGCAGCGGAACATCATCACCATCGAGGACCCGGTCGAGTACCAGCTCCCGGGCGTCAACCAGCTTCAGGTGAACATGAAGGCCGGCCTCACGTTCGCCGGCGGCCTGCGCGCGATGCTCCGCGCGGACCCCGACGTGATCATGGTCGGCGAGATCCGGGACGGCGAGACGGCGAAGATCGCCATCGAGTCCGCGCTCACCGGCCACCTCGTCCTCTCGACGCTCCACACGAACGACGCGCCGTCGGCGATCACCCGGCTCACGGAGATGAACATCGAGCCGTTCCTGAGCGCGTCGGCCATCGTCTGCATCGTCGCCCAGCGACTGGTGCGCCAGCTCTGCACCTACTGCAAGAGCCGCACCATGCTGAGCGTCTCCTCGCTCGAGAAGGCCGGCTTCAACGTGGCCTTCGACCTCGAGGCCTACGAGCCCGTCGGCTGCGGCCGCTGCGGCGGCTCGGGCTACAAGGGCCGGACCGGTCTGTACGAGGTGATGTCGATCTCGGACGAGATTCGCGACCTCACGGTCGAGCGCGCCTCTTCGGAGGAGATTCGCAAGGTTGCCGTCTCGCAGGGCATGCGCCCGCTGCGCGCGGACGGCTTCGAAAAGGTCAAGAACGGCGTGACGTCCATTGCCGAGGTGGCAAGGGTCACGTAATGAGGCCCTCCGGCCGATAGGAGAAACCATGGACTTCGACTTCGCTGAAGTCCTGCTGCAGGTGATGGAGCGAAACGCCTCCGACCTCCACCTGACTGCAGGCTCACCGCCCATGATCCGCCACCACGGCCGGCTGCATGCGCTGGATTACCCGCACATGACGCCGCAGCTCACGCGTGAGGTCATCTACTCGATCCTCACGAACGAGCAGCGCCAGCGCCTCGAGACCGACTGGCAGATCGACCTCGCCTACTCGATCCCGGGCAAGGCCCGCTTCCGCGTGAACGCGTACATGCAGCGCGCCGCGCTCTCGGCCGCCTTTCGCCTGATCCCGCACGACATGCCGAAGCTCAGCTCGCTGGGGCTTCCGCCGGCGCTGGAGGACTTCACGAAGAAGCCGCGTGGCTTCGTGCTCGTGACGGGACCGACCGGCTCGGGCAAGTCCACGACGCTCGCCGCGATGCTCGACCTGATCAACGACACGCGCCACGAGCACATCCTCACGATCGAGGACCCGATCGAGTTCCTGCACAAGCACAAGAAGTGCATCGTGAACCAGCGCGAGCTCGGCGCCGACGCGCAGAGCTTCGGCCTCGGGCTGAAGGCCGCGCTGCGCCAGGACCCGGACGTGATCCTCGTCGGCGAGATGAGAGACCTCGAGACGATCTCGACCGCGCTGACCGCGGCCGAGACCGGCCACCTCGTCTTCGCGACGCTCCACACGCAGGACACCGCTCAGACGGTGGACCGCATCGTGGACGTGTTCCCGCCCGAGCAGCAGCAGCAGGTGCGCGTGCAGCTCTCGGTGTCCCTCCAGGGCATCGTCACGCAGCAGCTGCTGCCGACGGCCGACGGCCAGGGCCGTACGGTCGCCACCGAGGTGCTCGTGCCGACCCCGGCGGTCCGCAACCTGATCCGCGAGGGCAAGACGCACCAGATCTACTCGGCGCTCCAGACCGGCGGGTCACACGGCATGCAGACGATGGATACGTCGCTGGTCGAGCTGGTGCGCCAGCACAAGATCACCCGCGAGCTGGCGGAAGCCCGCTCGAGCGCTCCGGACGAGCTTCGCCGCCTGATGGGCACGGTAAGGGCGGCGTAGGCGATGGCCACCTACGCATTCAAGGCGCTAGACCTCTCCGGCGTCCCCAGCAAGGGGGAGATGGAGGCCGGCGACAAGCAGGCGGTCGCGGCGCAGCTGCGCTCCAAGGGCCTGATCGTCGTCGACATCGAGGAGCAGGTTCCCGCGAACGCGGGCGACCTCCTCGCGCGCTTCAAGAAGGTCAAGCCGGACGAGCTCGTGATCGCCACGCGCCAGCTGGCGACGATGGTCAACTCCGGCATGTCGCTCCTGCGCTCGCTCTACGTGATCGAGGAGCAGACGGAGAACGACAAGCTGCGCGACATCTGGGTCGCCGTCCGCAAGGACGTGGAGGCCGGCCTCGCGCTGTCCGACTCGCTGGCGAAGCACCCCGACCTCTTCAACGACCTCTATGTGGCGATGGTCCAGGCCGGCGAGACCGGAGGAATCCTGGACAACACGCTCGTGCGCGTGGCGGAGCAGCTCGAGAAGGACGCTGCCCTGCGCCGCCAGATCAAGGCCGCGATGATCTATCCGGCGCTGATCGGCGGGTTCGCGTTCGTCGTGCTGTTCGCGCTCGTCGCGTTCCTCGTGCCGGTGTTCGAGAAGATCTTCCAGGACTTCGGCGGCGACCTGCCGGCCATCACGAAGTTCACGGTGTTCCTGTCGCACCTGGCGACGGAGCGCTTCTACGTCCTCTTCGGCGGCGCCTTCGCCGTGGTCTTCATCTTCCGCAAGTGGAAGAACTCCGAGCGCGGGCGCATGCAGTGGGACCGGCTCAAGCTGAAGTTCCCGATGAAGATCGGGGACATCGTCCAGAAGGTCGCGCTGGCGCGCTTCTCGCGGACGTTCTCGGGCCTGATCGCCGCCGGCGTGCCGATGCTCGAGGCGATCGACATCACCGGCAAGACGTCCGGCAACAAGGTCATCGAGAAGGCGATGTTCGACGTGCGCGAGTCCGTGAAGAAGGGCGGCTCGCTGACCGCGCCGATGATGGACGTGCCAGAGGCCTTCCCGGTCATGGTCACGCAGATGATCGGAGTCGGCGAGGAGACCGGTGCCCTCGAGACGATGATGACCAAGGTCGCCGACTTCTACGAGGAGCAGGTCGAGGCCGCGGTGAAGGCGCTCACCTCGATCCTCGAGCCGATCATGATCATGATCGTCGGCGGCATCGTCGGCTTCATCGTCATCGCGATGTACCTGCCGATGTTCAAGGTGTACGACTCGATCAAGTAGCGCGTCGCGCTCTGAGGTGCTCCACCGCGATTCCGTGCTCCGCAGCAAGGCGCCCGGCGATCAGGGAGCGGTGGCACGCCTCCGGGTCGCGCTCGACGCAGAAGAGCGCGGCGGCGCCGTCGGCGGGTAGCTCGGCGACGAGCGCGCCGAGGTCTGCCCTGTTCAGGATCTCGTCCACGTAGCGCTCCGTGTACGCCGCCGAGAGCTCGGTACGGGAGCGCTTGCCCACGCCCTGGCGGTCGTCCTCCGCGTACTGGAGCTGCCGGAGCTCCGTGGTGGGGGCCAGCTCGGGGTGGTGGCGGTACGCGATTCCCGCCTCGTCCAGCGCCGCCTGGAGCCGCTTCGCGTTCGCCCACGCGTACTGCGGGCCGCGCACGCCGCGGCGCTGGCGCACGTCGAGCAGCAGGCGCACGTCGGCGGCGCGCAGCGCGGCCAGGAACTCCTCGAGCGAGAAGCCGTACACGCCCACGGTCGCGAGCCTCACCGCCCGACCTCCACGGCGACCGCCTCGATCTGGCGCTGCCCGTAGCTGCCGCGGAACACCGGGCCGGCCGCGCTCAGCATGTCGCCGGGGCGGGGGAGCGGCTTCGGGCGCAGGTCCCTTCGCACGTCGATCACCGAGATCCCGGGAGCGGTGACCGCCTCGCGCGAAGCGAGCACGAAGTGCGCGTCGCCGTCGCCGTCCGGGTCGACTCGCTCGACGTAGACGACGCGTCCCGTCGCGGTGCGGCAGCGGTCGAGGCCGGCCGGGCACCGGGCCCGGGGGAGGGGCGCCTTCGTGCGCGGCCGCTCCGCGCGCGGTGGATCGGCGGGCGGGGGAGCGGGCGCCGGCTCCGGTGAGTCGTCGCCGCAGCCCGCGAGCGCCGCTGCCGCCACGAGGAGCGCGCTCACCCGGCGGATGTGACGACCAGCCTTCCGGCGGGCTCGCCGGCGGCGTCGCCGGCGGCGGGGGTGAAGAGGATCTCGTAGTCGCCTGGCCGGGAGGGGAGGACCTCGAAGCGCGCCGGGGTGAGCTCGTCGGCCTCGGCGCTCAGCCCGAGGTCGGGGATCGCCACGCTCCCGGGCTCGGTCACGGACACCTCGACGGTCGCGGCACTGCCGGCCGGGACCCGCCGCGACTCGTCCGCGGCGGCGTCGAAGGAGACCGGCTCGCGGGGGCCGGACGCCGGGCCCGGAGTCGCCGTGGCGGGACCGCGGTCGCGGGGCGCCGGCTCGGCCGGCCGCTCGGGCTCGCTGCGGTCGTCCGCGGGCCGGGACAGCGACGCGGCGAGCGCCGCCATTCCCAGGACGATCGCGAAGAGCAGGAGTGCGCGCCTCAGGTGCACCGCCCCGATGCTAGATGCGCCGGTCTTTCGCCGCTAAAGCAACCGAGGGGAAGGCCGATGGGTACCGAATGGACGTCCCGCGGCGCGATCTCGCGCCGGCCGTGCTGGTCGCGGGCTCATGCGCGCTGTTGCTGGGCGCGATGGGGCTGTTGACACCGGCGTTTACCGACTACGAGCTGGAGGCCGAGCCCTCCCTCCAGGCCCTCCGGGCCGGTGACCTGCTCGCCTTTCTCCAGCAGGCGCCCTCGTACGGAGGATCGCTGCTGCTGCGATCCCCGTTCGTGTTCCTCCCCGACCTCTGGGGCGGAGGCGATCTCGCCCTGTTCCGCTCCATGGCCGCGCCGTGCCTGGCGGCGGCCGCACTGCTCGCCGTCGTGCTCTGGCGTCATGCCCGCGCGCTTGGCTGCTCGCGCGCGACCGGGTGGATCGCCCTCGTGCTCGTCGCGGCGAATCCCCTGACTCTCCGCGCGCTCGAGATCGGGCATCCGGAGGAGATCCTGGGCGCCGTCTTCTGCGTCGCCGCCCTGCTCGCCGCCGGGCGCGAGCGCGTCCTCCTGGCGGGGGTGCTCCTCGGGCTCGCGATCGCCAACAAGCCGTGGGCGGTGCTCGCCGTCGTGCCGCTGCTCGCGATCGCGGGCGCCGGATGGTGGCGGCTCCTCGGGGCGGCCGGGCTGACGGCGACGATCGTCATGGCGCCGCTCATGGTGGGCGGCGGCGCGATCGAGGAGGCCTCGCACGTCGCGCGCAACTCATCGACGATCTTCCAGCCATGGCAGGTGTGGTGGTTCCTCGGCGACACCGGCGAGGTCGTGATCGGGCCGCACGGGGAGAAGCCGGGGTATCGCGTGCCACCCGGCTGGCTGCCGGGTGTCTCCCATTTCCTCGTCGTCCTCATACCGACGGCGATCGGCCTCGCGCTGCTGCCGCTGCTAAGACGGCGGTCGTGGCACGACGGCCTCCTGCTGTTCGCGTTCGTGATGCTCCTGCGCTGCGTGCTCGACCCGTGGAACGTGTCCTACTACGCGCTCCCGTTCCTGTTCGCCCTGGTGGCCTGGGAGGTCCACGCCGAGCGCCGGCCGCCGGTCATGTCGCTGGCGGCCACGCTGCTGTGCTGGATCACCCTCGTGTCGCTGCCGGGCGCCGTGAGTCCCGACCTGCAGGCGGTCGCGTACCTCGCCTGGAGCCTGCCGCTGGCCGCATTCATGGCCGTGCGGCTCGTGGCGCCCCATCGACGTTTTGTCGTCGCGCCACCTCCAGGGGTAAAGGTTCGCCTTCCAGCGAGCCGATCTAGGCGCATAGGCCAGAGCCACGGTGTAAAGGCAAACCCGTCGCGAGGCGGGGACGCAAAGCTCCGGAGCTCCGACGGGGCTCACATCCAGGAGGAGCCGGCCGAGCTGCCACCACGGTTCACCCAGGCGGCTATCCGCGGCAACTGGCACCAGACCAAACCAGAGTCACCTCAAAGGAGGAGACACATGCTGCGGAAGCTCCGCGAGCGCATTCATAACGGGCAGGAGGGCTTCACCCTCATCGAGCTGCTCGTCGTCATTCTGATCATCGGCATCCTGGCGGCCATCGCGCTGCCGGCGTTCCTTGGTCAGCGTCAGAAGGGTCAGGACTCCGAGGCCAAGTCCAACGTGCGTAACCTCGTTTCGCACATGGAGTCCTGCTTCACGCACGGCCGAGACGTACGTGGGCTGCACCGACGCACGCAGGCCGACATCGCCGGCAGCGGTCTCCCGCTCGACGAGCTGGCGATCTCGGACCAGAGCGCGACGGGCTACACCATCGTCGGCACGTCGAATTCGAGCCACACCTTCACCTATGAGAAGGACGGCGGCGACGGTCGACAAGACCTGCACCCGCCGGTGGCGGTGGCGGCTGCAACAGCGGTACCTGGTAAGTACCGCTAATCGCGTCGCAGTTTCAGAGGGCGGGCCTTCGGGCCCGCCCTTCTGCGTTCTCGGGACCCGACTCGGCCGGTGACGACCGGCCGGCGCTAGCTTGCGGCGCCCGATGGAGGCCTCCGCCGCCGAGGTGGTCGCCGCCGGCCTGTTCGGGGCCGCTCATCGGCAGCTTCCTGAACGTCGTGGCGCACCGGGTGCCGCTCGGCGAGTCGCTCGTGAGCCCCGGCTCGCGCTGCCCGGAGTGCGGCGCGCCGGTCAAGCCCTACGACAACGTGCCCGTCGTCTCCTGGCTGCTCCTGCGCGGCCGCTGCCGCAACTGCGGCGCGCCCATCTCGCCCCGCTACCCGCTCGTGGAGCTCGCCACGGCGCTCGCGTTCGCGGCCGTGGTGGCCGTGCGCGGCTTCGACGACGACCTGGTGCTCGAGCTGCCCGTTCGTGGCGGCGCTGATCGCGCTCGCGGCGATCGACTTCGACCACAAGCTGCTCCCGAACAAGATCGTCTACCCGCTCGCGGTGTACGGCGTGATCGCCACGCTGCTCGTGGACCGCGACGACCTCGTGGAGAACCTGATCGCCGGGGCGGGCGCGTTCGCGTTCCTGCTCGCTGGCGGTGATCGCCTACCCGCGCGGGATGGGGATGGGCGACGTGAAGCTGGCCGGCGCGATGGGCCTCTACCTCGGCCTGTCGATCATCCCGGCCCTGCTCGCGGCCTTCCTGTCGGGCACCGTCGTCGGGCGTCGTCATCATCGCGCGCGAGGGCGCCGCGGGCCGCAAGAAGGCGGTCCCGTTCGGCGTCTTCCTGGCGCTCGGCGGCATCGTCGGGGTGCTCGCCGGGCCCGAGCTGATCGACGTCTACGAGACGAACTTCCTCGAATAGACGCTGAGCGGTCCAGGCCGCGTCCAGCATCTCTGGACATTTTGCGGCTCGTCGTTAAGGGTGTCCAGCCGCTGGCCGATACCCCTTTGCGTACGCCCATGAAGTTCTCCCTCCGCAAGAACTCCTCCGGTGGCTCCGTCGGTCTCGACATCGACGGTCGCTACCTCGCCGCCGCCCAGGTCGAGAGCGGTCGCGTCGTCCGCGGCGTGAGCCTCGAGCTGCCGGCCGGCCTCGTCGCCGACGGCGAGGTCGTGAACCGCGACGGCCTGGCCGAGGCCCTCAAGAGACTTCGTCACCGAGACCGGGCTTCCCAAGAGCGTCCGCCTCGGCGTGGCGAACCAGCAGATCGTCGTCCGCGTCGTCGAGCTGCCGCGCATCGAGGACGAGAAGCAGCGCGACGCCGCCGTCCGCTTCCAGGCGGCCGAGGCGATCGCGATGCCGCTCGACGAGGCCGTGCTCGACCACCAGATCGCCGGCTACACCGAGGCGCCCGACGGCTCCCCGCGCATGCAGGTCGTGCTCGTGGCGGCGCGGCGCTCGATGATCGAGGCGGTGCTCGACGCGGCCAAGGCTGCCGGCCTCAAGCCGGAGGGCATCGACCTCGACGCCTTCGCGCTCGTCCGCACGCTGGCCGCCGCGACCGGCGACGCGCCCGAGGACACCGCCCGCGTGTACTGCCACCTCGGCGGCGTGACCAACCTCGCCATCGCCGTCGGCTCCACCTGCTTCTTCACCCGGCCGCTCTCGGCGGTCTGGGACGACGAGGACGCCGGCGCGCGGCTCGCCGACGAGATCCGGCTCTCGATCGACTACTACATGACCCAGGCGCAGGCGAAGCCGGTCGGCGAGGTCGTCCTCTCCGGCCCCGGCTCCGTCCGACGAGCAGCTCGTCGAGAGCCTGGGCGTCCATCTTGGCTCTGCCGACGACGGTCGCGGCGCCGCTCGGCGTCCTCGACCGGTCCGCGCTCGACGCGAGCGAGGACCCGCACCGCCTGACGGTGGCCGCCGGGCTCGCGATGGGGAAGGCCGCATGAAGGCCGTCAACCTCATCCCGGGCGATCAGCGTCGCGCGAGCCGCCACGGGCGAGCGCCGCCGGCAGCGCCTACGTCGTGCTCGGCGTGCTTGGCGTGCTCCTGGTGATGGCCGTGGCCTACGTCTTCACCGTCCAACAGCGTGAACGACAAGACCACGCAAGACCGCCGAGGCGCAGCCAGCAGGCCGACGTGCTCGAGGCTCAGGCCGCGCAGCTCAACTCCTACACCGACTTCGCGTCGATCAAGGAGCAGCGCATCGGCCGCCGTCATGACGGCGGCCCAGACCCGCTTCGACTGGGAGCGCCTCATGCGCGAGCTGTCGCGGGTCATGCCGAAGGGCAGCTGGCTCCAGACGACGCAGGCGTCCGTGGCTCGGCGACCCCGCCGCGACCGCCGACCCCGCGGCCGCCGCGGCCGCCGAGGCGGCGCCCGACCGGGCCCGCAGGCCACGCTCGTCGGCTGCACCCCGAAGCAGTCCGAGGTCGCGAAGATCCTCGTCCGGCTGCGCGCGATGCACCGCGTGACCGACGTGGAGCTCAACGAGTCGGTCCGCGAGCAGGCCGTGTCGGACGTGACCGTGGACAGCTGCGGCTGCGCTCTACAAGTTCGACGTGACCGTGACCTTCGCGCCGCTGGCTGTCGAAGAGGCGCCGCGAGGGCTCGAAGAGCGTGCCCGCGTCGCTCGGAGGTGGATCGTGACAGCCTGACCGACCGCGACCGCAAGATCGCTGCTGGCGCTCGTGCCGCTGCTCGTGCTCGTCGCGTACTGGTTCCTGCTGCTCGCGCCGAAGCGCGAGGAGGCCTCGAAGGCACCGACGGACCTCGACGGCGAGCAGCAGCAGCGCCTGGCGCAGGCCCGCGACCGCGCGGCCAGGCGAGCGGCGACAAGACCGACTTCGCGGCCGACTACGGCGAGATCGTGCGCCTCGGCAAGGCGATCCCCGCCAAGGTCGACATGCCCAGCCTGCTCGTCCAGCTCGACCGGGCCGCCGAGGGCACCGGCATCACCTTCACGAAGATCTCGCAGGGAGAGCGCGAGGCCGTGGCGCCGGCGGCGCCGCCGGCGACGACTCCGCCCGCCGACGGCACCACCCCCGCCGCGCCGGCCGCTCCGGGCACCCCGGCCGCGCGGCGACGCCCGCCGTCGCGGCTGGCGGCGCCCGGCCGCAGAGCGCGCCCGGACCGGCGACGGAGTCGGCGAACAACGCCGCGGCGACGTCGCAACCAGGCAGGCCGCTGCAGCAGCCGGCGTCAGACCCGGTGGACGCCCGACCTCGACCTCGGCGGCCGGGTGGCCTGCCCGTGGGCGGTGGCGCGGTGCGCCGGCAGCGAGGGCGCCGCGCCGGCGCCGGTCGGTCTCGAGACCGTGCCGCTCGACCTCGAGTTCGTCGGCAACTTCTTCAGCCTGGCCGACTTCTTCCACGACATCAAGCGGTTCGTCCACGTCGCCGAGGACAACGTGATCGTGAACGGGCGGCTCATGACGATCGAGGGGGTCAACTTCTCGAGCGACACCACGATCTTCCCGAAGCATCAAGGCCGAGCTGACCGCGACGGTGTACCTGTCGCCGGCAGTGCGAGGGCACGACGGCCGGAGCGACCCCCGCGGGTCCGGCTCCGGCGACGACGCCCGCCGCGCCGCCGCCGGCGGCCACGCCGGCGCCCACTCCGACCCCGACCCCGATCGCAGCCGCGACTCCGCGCTAAGGACCCGAGCGATGAAGATCTTCCTCCTCGATCTCTGGCACGACCTCCGCGAGAAGCGCCTGGCCCCGGTGGCCGTGGTCCTGCTGGCTCGGCCTGGTGGCCGTCCCGCTCGTGCTCGCGAAGCCCGCGTAGGATCCCGGCCCCGCGCCCGGTCACGCGCCGCGCCGACGAAGGCCGACCGCGACGAGCTCGCCGCGCTCGACCAAGGTCAAGCTCGGCGAGGAGGAGGTCGGCAAGGGCTCGACGCTCGGCGTCTTCGACCCGGACAACCCCTTCACCCCGCCCAAGGGCACGATCAAGGATGAGGACGACGCGTCCAGCCTCCCCGGCTCGGATGGGGCGCCCGCGACCGGCGGCACCGACGCCGGCTCGGCCGGCGGCGGCCTCGACACGGGCGGCGGCGACGTGAACTTCAACCTCGGCGACGCGCCGAGCGGCGGCGACGGCACCGGCGGCGGCGGCGGCGACACCACGACGAAGACGACGCTCTACAAGTACGTCGTCGACATCACCTTCGAGGCGAACGGCCGCAAGCGGAAGCATCAAGGGCCTCGAGAAGCTCGACATGCTGCCGAACGACTCGTCGCCGCTCCTGATCTTCATGGGCGTGACCGCCAAGGGCTCCGAACGCGGTGTTCCTCGTGGACTCCACGCTCGAGGCCGCCGGCGAGGGCCGCTGCAAGCCGAGCCCGTCCGAGTGCGCGTTCGCGTACATCGGCGCCGGCAACGAGTACGTCTTCACCGAGGACGACGGCGACACCTACACCGTCAAGATCGACGAGATCCGCAAGGTGAAGGTGGGTGCGACCGCCGCGCGGCGCCAAGGGCGCGAAGGCACGCGCGTCCGTCGGACCGCAGCGCCGCTTCGTGCCCCCGATCCTGGTCGACCTCGTAGTCGTGGCCAGCGAGCGGTCCGAGACCTCCAACAACGACTCCAGACAGCCGATAGGGAGAGGGCATGCGACGTATCATCATCACCTGCCTGACGCTGGTCGCGGCGGCTCTCCTCGTGCTGCCGGCGGTCGCGTACCGCCGCACCCAAGAAGAGCCCGGCGCCTGAGATCACGCGCGTCCAGCCGATGCGCATCAGCGTCGGCGGCACGCTGACCATCAAGGGCCGCCGCTTCAAGACCGCGCGCCACAAGAACACGTCATCTTCCGCGTCCGCCGACGGGCGCACCGCGTTCGCCAAGCCGCGCCGCGCGACGCGGACGCAAGCTGGTGCTCACGGTGCCGGCCTCGGTCGGCCGCCTGCTGCATGTGACGAACAGCCGCCAGGCAGCCCACGCGCCTGAAGCTGCGCGTGCTCGCGGGCAAGTTCTCCAAGTTCACCCCGAGGCGGCTCTCGCCGGTGGTGACCGCGCGCCGGCAGCGGTGACGGCCCGGGTGGCGGCAACGGCGGCGGCGGCATCGCGATCTGCGACAACGACTCCGATCACGACAACGACCTGCTGTCGAACGCCTGCGAGCTGACGATCGGCACCGACCCGTGCCTCTCGGACACGGACAACGACCAGATGACGGACGGCTGGGAGTACTACTCCGCCAAGGACCTCAACATCAAGGCCGTGCCGTACCCGGGCAAGCGTCCGTTCCCGAACGCGCTCGACCCGTCTGACGGCGCACCGGCCGGCAACCGCTTCAGCCAGATCGACTTCGACGGCGACGGCCTGACGACGCTCGAGGAGTACCGGGCCTGGCGCATCACGGGGAGCAACCTGACACCGTCCAGGCAGTCCGTGGGCCTCGAGTCGGCGCTGGGCTACAGCGACGGCACGAAGTACAGCCGCGCGAGCGACACCCCGTCGGCCCCGGCGTGGAGGTCCTCGTCCTTCGGCGCGTCGAACCCGACGCAGCCGTTCCCGGCGACCTACGACCTGCAGGGCGACGCGGGCTCCTACCAGGACGACGAGCGCGACGCGGACGCGCGACGGGCTCTCGAACTTCCTCGAGTCCGCCCGCGGGCCCAGCACTCCGACGTGGTGGGCGGGCTACTGGAAGGTCGAGGCACGCTCCATCGAGCCCTGGAACAAGGGCGAATACTGCGGCAGCGCCCCGGCGACTACGACGAGCGTCCGTTCGCCGAGCTCGACCTCGCCGATCCGGATGTCGACGGCGACACCCTGCTCGACGGCGAGGACGACCAGGACGCCGACGACTACAACAACATCACCGAGCTCTACGAGACCGAGTACGACCTCGACGGCAACGGGGCCGTGTACCCCGGACCCGGCGGGCGGGTCCTCCGCGTGAATCCCATGTGGTGCGGCAAGGAAGAGGGCTGGATCCCGACGATCGACGTCGACGGCGTGGACCGTGCCATCAACCCGTTCAACCCGTGTGCCCCGGTCGACTGGTCGCGCAGCTGCCCGACTCGCATCCCCATGGGCTAAGCCCCTCCCGGCAGTTCCTCCTCCAACCTGGCGCCCGCACCCTCGTTTGTAGGGTGTGGGCGCCATGTCTTTCCGCTTCGTCACCGCGGGGGAGTCCCACGGTCCGGGGCTCACCGCGATAGTCGAGGGCCTGCCCGCGGGTCTTGAGCTGCGCCCGGAGGACGTCGACACCGACCTCGCACGCCGCCAGCTCGGCCACGGGCGCGGCGGCCGCATGAAGATCGAGAAGGACCGCGCCCAGGTCACCGCCGGGGTCCGCCACGGGCGCACGCTCGGCAGCCCCGTGTCCATGTGGATCGAGAACCGCGACTACCAGAACTGGGAGGAGCGGATGAACCCGTGGCCGGTGGACGCCGAGGTGGACGAGGTGCACCTGCCTCGCCCGGGGCACGCCGACCTGGCCGGAATCCAGAAGTACGGGCACTCAGACGTGCGGAACGTGCTCGAGCGCGCCTCGGCGCGCGAGACCGCCGCCCGCGTGGCCGCCGGGGGCCCTTGCGAAGGCGTTCCTGCGCGAGCTCGGCGTGTCCGTGCGTTCGCACGTGACCCGGATCGGGACAACGACGGGGTCAGACCCCTCTGCGAGGGGTCTGACCCTGCGCGACTTCGACGCGCGTGGACGAATCGCCCGTGCGGGCGCTCGACGCGGACGCGAGCGAGGCGATGGTGGCCGAGATCGACGCCGCCCGGAAGGCGAACGAGTCGCTCGGCGGCGAGTTCGAGGTGATCGCGTTCGGGCTCGTGCCCGGGATCGGCTCCCACGTGTCCTGGGAGGAGCGCCTCGACGGCCGCCTGGCGCAGGCGATCATGTCGATCCAGGCGCTGAAGGGGGTCGGCATCGGCGACGGCTTCGCGCTCGCCGGGCGCGTGGGCTCCGCCGCCCACGACGAGATCTTCTGGTCGGAGGAGCAGGGCTACAACCGCGAGACGAACCGCGCCGGCGGCATCGAGGGCGGCATGACGACCGGCGACCCGCTCGTCGTGGTGGGCGCCATGAAGCCGCTGCCGACGCTGACGAAGCCGCTCCGCTCGGTGGACACCGAGACGAAGGAGCCCGCGCAGGCGCTCCGCGAGCGGACCGACTCGTGCACGGTGCCGGCCGCGGGGGTGGTGGGCGAGGCGATGGTCGCCCTCGTGCTCGCGGCGGCCTACCGCGAGAAGCTCGGCGGCGACCACATCGACGACGTGCGCGGCGCGCTCCGGGCGTATGAGGACCGCATCGGCTGGAGGCGCGCATAGCGCTCGTGCTCGTGGGCTTCATGGGCGCCGGGAAGTCCACCGGCGCACGGTCGCTCGCGGCTGAGCTCGGCGCCGAGCCGCTCGACGCCGACCGCGAGCTGGAGCGGCGGCTCGGGGAGCCGCTCGAGTCGTTCTTCGACCGCGCCGGCGAGGACGAGTTTCGCGCGCGCGAGGAGGAGGTGGTGCTCGAGCTGCTCGGGCGGCCGGACGCGTCCGTGATCTCAGTGGGCGGCGGGGCCGTGGGCTCAGAGAGGGTGCGCGACGCGCTCGACCCGCACACCGTGGTCCACCTCGAGGTGGAGCCGGGCGAGGCGTGGCGGCGCGCGTCCGGCAAGGGGCGCCCGCTCGCGCGCGACCGCGGCCGCTTCGACCAGCTGCACGCCGACCGGGCGGCGCTGTACGAGTCGGTGGCGGACGCCGTGGTGCCCCCGTCCGACCGCGACGCGCTGCGGCGCGCGCTGCCCGCGCTGCGCGCGCTCGAGGAGGCGCCCGCCGGGACGCGGCTGATCTGGGCGTCGGCCGAGTCGAGCCAGTACCCGGTCTTCCTCGGCCGCGGCCTGATCGAGGCCGGGTTCTTCTTCCCGCCCGACGGTCGCCGGTTCGTGGTGACCGACGAGGTCGTGGCGCGCGCCCAGCCCTTCGAGGGCGACGAGCGGGTCGTGACGATGGCGGGGGAGGAGCACAAGTCGATCCACGGCGCCGAGTTCGTGCTGCGCGCGCTCGCCGAGGCGGGCGCAGAGCGGGGCGACCTGATCGTGGCGGTGGGCGGCGGGGTGGTGGGCGACCTCGCGGGCTTCTGCGCGGCGGTCTACCAGCGCGGCATGCGGCACGTGCAGGTGCCGACCACGCTCGTGGCTCAGGTGGACTCCGCCTACGGCGGGAAGACCGGCGTGGACCTGCCTGAGGGGAAGAACTACGCGGGCGCCTTCCACCAGCCGTCGGCCGTGATCTGCGATCCCGCCGCGCTCGAGACGCTGCCGCCCGAGGAGCTGGCGGCGGGCTACGCGGAGGTGGTGAAGACGGCGCTGATCGCGGGCGGCCCGCTGTGGGCCCGGGTCCGCCAGGGCGGCGACGTCGACGCCGAGACGATCCACGGGTGCGTCCGGACGAAGCTCGCCGTCGTGGCCGAGGACGAGCGCGACGCCGGCCGGAGGCAGGTGCTGAACCTGGGCCACACCGTTGCTCATGCGATCGAGGCCGCCACCGGCTACACCCGCTACCGGCACGGAGAGGCCGTGGCGATCGGGCTGCTCGTGGCGCTGCGGCTCTCCGGCCGCGACGCGCTGCGCGACGAGGTCGCTGAGCTGCTCGGCGCGCGCGGGCTGCCGGGCACGTTCACCGGCGCGCCGGTGGCCGACGTGCTCGAGCTGGTGGGGCGCGACAAGAAGCGGGAGGGCGGACGGGTACCGTTCGTGCTCGTGGAAGCGCCCGGAGAGGTCACGACCGGCAATCACATCGAGTCGGCGGACCTCCGCGCGGCCGTGGAGGAGGTGTCCGCATGAGGCACCGCATCGAGGTGATGCACGGCGTGAACTTCGACGTGCTGGGGAGCCGTAACACGGCTCACTACGGCGGGCTGACGCTCACCGAGCTGGAGGTGAAGGTGAAGCGCTTCGCGCGCGAGCTCGACATGGAGCCGAGCTTCTCCCAGACGAACCACGAGGGCGACTTCTGCGAGCGGCTCCACCGCGCCGGCGAGAGCGCCGACGGGATCATCCTGAACCCGGGCGCCTGGACGCACTACTCCTACGCGATCCGCGACGCGCTCGAGGTGGCCGGCCTGCCGTCGGTCGAGGTGCACCTCTCCGCCGTGGACGAGCGCGAGGAATGGCGGCGCAAGTCGGTCATCCGCGACCTCTGCATCGCCTCGGTGCAGGGGAAGGGCGTCGACGGCTACCACGAGGCTCTCACGCTGTTGAAGGCGAAGCTCGAGTCGTGAGCCGCGCCGACCGGGCCGTGGAGCTGCTCGCGGCGCGCGAGCTCGACTCGCTGCTCGTGACCAACCTCGTGAACGTGCGGTACCTGACCGGGTTCACCGGCACGAACGGCGCCTGCATCGTCACCCCGGAGGAGCGGCTCTTCTTCACGGACTTCCGCTACGTGGAGCAGGCCCGCGAGCAGGTGCCCGAGTTCGAGCGGATCGAGGTCGGCCGCGACATCCTCGGCGAGCTCGCGAAGCGGCTGCGCGGCCGGGCGGGCTTCGACGACGAGCACCTGAGCGTTGCGGCGCACGGGAAGGTCGCCGAGAAGGCGCCCGAGGGGGTGGAGCTGGTGCGGGCCGGCGGGATCGTGGAGGAGCTCCGGGCGGTGAAGGAGGACTCCGAGGTGGCGTCGATGCGGGCCGCCGCCGAGTTCGCGACGGCCGCCTACGAGTCGCTCCTGGAGCGCGGCCTCGCGGGCCGCACCGAGCGCGAGGTGGCCGTGGACCTCGTCCGGTTCATGGAGGACTCCGGCGCCGAGGGGCCGTCGTTCCCGCCGATCGTCGCCGCGGGCGGCCACGGGGCACTGCCGCACGCGGTGCCGCGCGACGTGGCGATCCCGGAGAACACGCTGGTGGTGATCGACATGGGCGCGCTCGTGGACGGCTACTGCTCGGACTGCACCCGGACGCTCGCCACCGGGGACGTCGACGACGAGGCCCGCGAGGTCTACGAGGTCGTGCTGAGGGCGCAGACGGAGTCGCTCGGGGCGACCACGGCGGGAGCCGAGTGCAGGGCCGTGGACGCGGTGGCGCGCGAGATCATCGACGCCGCCGGGCACGAGGACCACTTCGGCCACGGGCTCGGCCACGGCGTCGGGCTCGAGGTGCACGAGGACCCGCGGCTCGGCAAGACGGCCGAGGGCGCGCTCGTCGCCGGCAACGCGGTCACGGTGGAGCCGGGCGTCTACCTGCCCGGGAGCGTGGGAGTCCGGATCGAGGACCTCGTGATCGTCCGCGACGGCGAGCCCGAGATCCTCACCGCGTTCCCCAAGGAGCTCGTGACCGTCGGCTGAACGTCCCGGCGCTGGACGCGGCGGGGCCGCGAACGGGGTTGTCCAGAACGCTTGCGCCGTTCGGCGACCCGGGCTTAGGGTCGAAAGCAGATGCCTGGCCGGCCGCGCCGCACCCTCGGCGCACCTCTTCTGATCCTCGCGCTCGCGGTTCCCGCACCGGCGTCCGCCGAGACCGTGAGCGCGGGCGCCGCGGTGGCGCGGCCGTGCCACCGGGACCTCGCGTCGTCGAAGGCCGGGCGTGACCTGATCCGCAGGCGCGCGCCCGCGCGCGGCCTCGTGAGCGTCCGGCTGCGCTCGGCCGGCGATTGGGACGTGGCCGTGTTCGGCGCCCGCGGCCGGCTCGTGGCCGGCTCGGCGTCGTTCGGCGGCAACGAGCTGGCATCGGGCTTCGTGCGCAGGGGCGAGCGGCTGACCGTGCAGGCGTGCCGGTTCCGTGGTGGCACGCGCAGAGCGCGGGTCGCGGTGCGGTTCACCCGCATCGCCAAGCGGAAGCGGCTCGGCCGCTTCCGGGTCGTGGACGTGCTCACGCCGAAGCGCGCCGACAGGGCGCGGCTCCAGGCGCTGGGGCTCGACCTCACCGAGCACGGCGACGCGAACTCCCTCGAGGTGCTGCTGCACGGCCGGGCCGACGAGCGCGCGCTCCGCGCGGCCGGCTTCAGGTACACGGTTCGGATCGCCGATCTCGCGGCGCGGACGCGCCGCAACCAGGAGCGCGACCTCACCCACGCGCGCGCGACGGCGAGCTCGCGGCTCCCGAGCGGGCGGGTGGGCTATCGCCGCCTGCCGGACTACGACCTCGACCTGAAGCGGCTCGCGATGCGGTACCCCTCGCTCGTGCGCCCGCTGACGCTCCGCCACAGGAGCGTGCTCGGCCGCGACGTGAACGGCATCGAGATCTCGACCGGCGCGCACGACACCGCGGACGGCAAGCCGGTGTTCCTGATGCTGGGCGCGCACCACGCGCGCGAGTGGCCGTCGTCCGAGCACACGATCGAGTTCGCCTACGACCTGCTCGAGAGCTTCGGCCGTGACGAGCGCGCCACCCGGCTCGTCTCATCGACGCGCACGATCGTCGTGCCGGTGGTGAACCCGGACGGGTTCAACATCTCGCGCGAGGCGGCCGGATACGGCGACTTCTCGCATGTTCGACTACGAGATGAAGCGAAAGAACTGCGGCGTGTCCCGGTCGACGCCGAGGCGGTACGCGCGCGGGACCTGCAACGACAACGCGGCGGGCCGCCTGCGCGGCACGGACCCGAACCGGAACTACGGCGGGCTCTGGGGCGGGGCGGGCGCCTCCATGGGCTGGGCGGAGGACACGTTCCGCGGCGACTCCCCGTTCTCGGAGCCCGAGGTGAAGAACGTGCGCGCGCTCGTGTCGTCGCGCCAGGTCACGAACCTGATCTCGAACCACACCTACTCGAACCTGGTGCTCCGCCCGCCGGGCACCGCGGAGTTCGGCTTCCCGCTCGAGGAGCCCGCCTACCGGGCGCTCGGGGCGTCGCTCGCCGCCCGCAACGGGTACTCGAACGAGCCCGGGTTCCGGCTCTACGACACCACCGGCTCGACCGAGGACTGGTCGTTCTGGTCCACGGGAGGCCTCGCGTTCACGTTCGAGATCGGCTCGGACGAGTTCCATCCGCCGTTCGCGAGGGGCGTCGAGGCGGAGTACCTCGGCCGGGCGCCGGCCGCGGGCGCCGGGCGGGGCGGGAATCGCGAGGCCTACTACGCGATGCTCGAGGCCACGGCCGACAGCTCGCTCCACTCGGTGATCGAGGGCTCGGCGCCGGCGGGGTCGACGCTGCGGCTGTCGAAGAGCTTCAGGACCGCCACCTCCCCGGTGTGGCGGGACGGCGTGGGCAGCCTGGTGGGCGACCGGATCATGTTCACCGACACGCTCAGGTCCGAGCTGACGACGACCGGGCCCACGTTCGCGTGGCACGTGAACCCGTCCACACGGCCGCTGGTCGCGGGCCGCCACGGACGCGACCCGGCCGGCCCGCCGCAGGGGCGCATCGCCCTGGCGAACCCGCCCGGTGTGCCCGCGGAGAACAGGGTGTACCCGCCACGCGGCCGCGTGGACGAGATCCCGTTCACGGTCAGAGGGCCGGCCGACGGCGTGGACAACGGGCGCATGAACGTGCACGTGGAGTGGGGGAGCCCCGACACCGACTGGGACGTGTACGTGCTCGGCCCGGGCGGGGAGATCGTGGCCCAGTCCGCGTCGTACGGCGACACGACGGAGGACGCGTCCCTGCTCGACCCGCCGCCGGGCGAGTACAGGGTGCACGTCGTGAACTACGACCAGGTGATGAACCGGCCGGACGACTGGTTCGCGGGCGAGGTCACGTTCCGCTCGCCGACGCCGCGCGTGGAGACCGGCACGAAGGAGAGCTGGACGCTCACGTGCCTGGACGCGAGCGGCAGGGTGCGGGCGACCCGGCAGGTGGTCGTGGACCGCGGCAGGCGCGCCCGCGTCGGCGACGCCTGCACGCCGGCGAAGTAGCGCCTGACCGATCGCTTGCAGCCGACCGGGGCGAGTGCGAACATGTGTTCGTACGATGATCGTGTGCGTCCTCTACCCCCGGTTCGAGCTGCTGGCGGCCCTCGGCGATCGCCGCGCGCTGCTCTCGGAGCCCGCGGCGGTCGCGCCCGAGGCAGGCCGCGAGCAGGTGGTGGGGGAGGTGTCGCCGCCCGCTGAGGCGTACGGGATCGTGCGCGGGATGCGGCTCGGCGAGGCGATGTCACGCTGTCCCGGCCTCCGGCTCGTGCCGGCCGATCCCGAGGGCGTGCGCTCGCTGTGGGGCGCGGTGCTCGACCGCCTCGAGGGGATCGGGGCGGAGGTGGAGTCGGACCACGCCGGAGCCGCGTTCTTCGCCGCCGCGGGCCTTCACGGGATCCACGGAGGCGGGCTCGACGGCGTGCTGGCGGCCGCCCGGCGCGCCCTCGGCGTCGGCGCCCGCTTCGGAGTGGCGCCGAGCCGGTTCGCCTCGCACGCGGCCGCGCTTCAGGTGCGGCCGCGGAGAGGCCGTCATTCCCAGGTCGTGGGGGAGGGCTCCGTGCGCCGGTTCCTCGCTCCGCTCCCGGTTTCCCTCCTCCGCACGCGGCCCGAGCTCCAGGCGCTGCCCGAGGTGCTCGAGCGACTCGGCATCCGGACGCTCGGCGAGCTCGCCGCGCTGCCCTCGCGCGCGGTCGCGGAGCGCTTCGGGCACCCCGGGCTGCTCGCGCTCGACCTCAGCCGCGGGCGTGACACGCCGCTCGAGCCGCGGCGGCCGTTCGAGCCCGTCGTCGAGCGGCTCGACCTGCCCGAGGCCGCCTCGGGCCAGCAACTCGAGCGGGCGCTCGAGCTCCTGATCGCGCGCGTGCTCGCCCGGCGCGAGCGCCGCGGCCGCTCGCTGCGCGCGCTCGCGGTGTCGGCGCGGTTCGTGGCCGGCGGCACCTGGCGCGCCGCCGTCACCCTGCGCCACGCGAGCGCCGACCCCGCGCGGATCCGGCTCGCCCTCTCGCAGAGGCTGGCGGAGCTGCCCGCGCCGTCGGAGTCGCTGGCGCTCGAGGTGGAGGCGTTCGGGCCGCCCGCTCAGGACCAGGGCCGGCTCCTCGACGAGGCCGATGTGGTGCGAAAGGCGCGGCTCGGCGAGGCCGTGCGCCAGGCCCGGCAGGCGGCCGGGGCGGACGCCGCCCTCCGCGTGCTCGACGTGGATCCCGACTCGCGCATCCCCGAGCGCCGCGCGGTGCTCGCGCCGTTCCCCGACGCGTCGTGACCCCGCCAGAGCGCAGGGCGAGGCGCCTCGGGGCGCCCAAGCCGACCTCCGTGATCCAGGGCGACGGCGGGTCGCCGCGGAGCGTCGCCGGCAGGGAGGTGGACTCGGTCCGCGAGGAGTGGGTGGTGGAGGACCGCTGGTGGACGGGCAGGCCGCTCCGGCGGCGCTATTTCGAGGTGGTGCTGCTGGACGGCCGGAACGTCGTGGTGTTCCGTGACCTCGTCAGCGGGGGCTGGTTCCTTCAGCGATCCTGACTCGGCCACTTTTTTGGCGCTTCAACCCCGCATTTTGCGCAACACGCGCGCTTCAGGATCTGAGAAGGTGGGCCGATACAAGTCGAAGTAGTGCCCCCACCCAAGCTTCCGACCATCGCCCGTCTCGGCAAGATGTTCGAGCGGACTGCCCTCGTTCGCGATGAAGCGGATCTTCAAGAGGTCCTCGAGGACGTCTGCGAGACGATCGCCGAGCTGCTCGGCTATCGAGCCGTGGTCGTGAACGTGTACCGGCCGGCCTTCGACGACATGCTCACCTCGGCCGCCGTGGGCTCGGAGGACTCGGTCAAGGAGCTGGTGGGGAAGAGCTCCCCGCGGAGCACCTGGGTGCCGCTCCTGGACGCGCGCTTCGAGCGCCGCGGGGCCTTCTTCGTGCCCGGCGGCGAGTTCGACTGGGACGGCCTGGGGGTGCACAGCTACGTGCCGCGCATCGCCCCGAGCGACGATCCCGCCGCCTGGTCCGCCGAGGACGCGCTGTTCGTGCCGCTCCGCGACCCCAAGGGGCTCCTGATCGGCGTGGTCTCGGTGGACGAGCCGGTCACCGGCCGGCGCCCGAGCGACGAGGAGATCGACGCGCTCGTGGCGATCTCGAGCCACGCGGCGCTGGCGCTCCGGATGGCGCAGGACACCGCCACCGACGTCCAGCACCAGCGCATGCTCGAGGGGATCCTCGAGGTGTCGGCCCGAGTGGCCGAGGCCGACGATCCCGAGGAGATCCTTCAGGCCGTCTGCGACGGCATCCGCGACGCGCTCGGCTTCGAGAAGGTGGTGATCGAGCTGGCGCCGCGGGCGGACGTGCCGCTCGTGCCCGCCGCGTCGAGCGGGTGGTACCCGGACGCCGACGGGGTGAGCAGCGCGCTCACGCTCGACGCGCTCGACCCGCTCCTCACGGACGAGTTCGAGGTGGCGGGCTGCTTCCTGCTGCCGACCGAGGTCGCGGCGGAGCGGCTGGGCAACCCGGCCGAGTACTCCGAGCTGCAGGGACGCGGGCCGCATGCGTGGTCGCGCCACTGGCTGATCGTGCCGCTGACGGAGCCACAGGGCCGCCGGCGCGGGCTGATCTGGGTGGACGACCCCCGCGACCGGCTGCTGCCCACGCGCGCGCGGGCGCAGGCGCTGCGCCTGTTCGCCAACCAGGCGGTGGCCGCGCTCCAGTCCGCCGACCAGGCGCTGAAGCTCCGCCACGAGGCCACCCACGACGCGCTCACGGGCCTGCTCAACCGGCGCGCGTTCCGCGCACGGCTGGGACGCGAGATCGCGGAGCCCGAGGCGGCATTCGCGGTCGTGCTGTGCGACATGGACAACCTGAAGCGGGTGAACGACACGCTCGGGCACGAGGCCGGTGACATGGCGCTGACGGCTCTCGGCACCGCGCTCCGGTCCGGGTTGCGCCCCGACGACGCCTACCGGCTCGGCGGCGACGAGTTCGCGGTCGTGCTCGCCGGGGCCACCGAGCAGGATGCGGAGCGGGTGATCGAGCGCCTCCAGGAGGATGTCGCACGCGCCGCGCGGCCGCCGCTCGAGACGATCGAGGCGAGCTTCGGCCTGGCGGTGTACGAGCCGGGGGAGAGCGCGGACCGCCTGGTCGCGCGGGCGGACCAGATCCTGTACGGCGCGAAGCGGCGCCGCCGGCACCAGCTGGCCGTCTGATATGCGAACATACGTTCGTGCCCTATGTCGAGCTTCACTGCCACTCGGCCTACTCGTTCCTCGACGGGGCATCGCATCCGGCCGAGCTGGCCGGAGCCGCGGCTGAGCAGGGCCACTCGGCACTCGCGCTGACCGACCACGACGGGCTGCACGGCGCCATGGAGATGGCCCGCGCGCTGAAGCCGCTCGGGGTCAGGCCGATCACGGGCGCCGAGGTCACGCTCGACGACGGCACCCACATCACGCTCCTCTGCGAGACCCGCGAGGGCTACACGAACCTCTGCCGCCTGCTCACGGCCTCGCACTGGCCCACCCGCCGGTGGGCGCGCGAGGGCTTCACCGAGGGCGGCGGCCGCCAGGACCCGCTGGACGGCGAGCCGTCACTGGCGCTCGACCAGCTCGAGACGTACGCCGAGGGGCTCGTGTGCCTGTCCGGATGCGCGCGCGACGGCGCGGTGGCCTCGCACGTGGAGGCGGGCCGCCACGCCGAGGCCGCCGCGGTGGCGCGGCGGCTGCTCGGGATCTTCGGCCCGGACCGCTTCCGGGTGGAGCTCCAGCGCCCGTTCTGGCGCCACGACAGGCGCCGCAACCGGCTGCTCGCGGAGCTGGCCGGGCGGCTCGGCGTGCCCACCGTGGCCACGGGGAACGCCCACGTGCACGCGCGCGAGCGGCTCGCGCTCCAGGACGCGATGGTGGCGGTGGGCCTCGGCAAGACGCTCGACGAGACCGAGCCGATGCGGCGCGGCAACTCCTCGCACGTGCTCGCGCCGCCCGAGCGGATGGCGGAGCGCTTCCGCGAGCACCGCGACGCGGTTGAGGAGAGCGGGCGGCTGGCGGAGCGGCTCCAGTTCGACCTGACCGAGGACCTCGGCTACCGCTATCCCGGGTCGGAGGACCCGGACGCCGACCGGAAGCTCG
Source organism: uncultured Thermoleophilaceae bacterium (assembly GCA_963741455.1). Classification (GTDB taxonomy): domain Bacteria; phylum Actinomycetota; class Thermoleophilia; order Solirubrobacterales; family Thermoleophilaceae; genus JACVRW01. Next base: position 10,084 of record CAVUIF010000007.1, on the reverse strand, counting down.
CCGAGCTCTGCCGCGACCGCTTCGAGGAGCGCTACGGCTCGCGCCGCCGTGCGCGAGGCCGGCGCGGTGCCGCCGGCGGAGCGATGCTTTCCTCGGCGGCTGCCGCGCGTCTCGACGAGGAGCTGCGGGTGATCCGCCACCTCGGCCTGTCCGGGTTCTTCCTGCTGCACCGCGACATGCTCGAGCTCGCGCGCGAGGTGGCCGCGGAGGTGCGCGGGCCGGAGTCGTCGCGGCGGCTGCTGCCGCCGGGGCGCGGGCGCGGGTCGAGCGTCTCGTCGGTGGTCTGCTACCTGACCGGCCTCTCGCACGTGGACCCGATCGCGAACGAGCTGCTCCTCGGGCGCTTCCTGAACGAGGAGCTCACCGCGCTGCCGGACATCGACCTCGACTTCCCGCGCGACATCCGCGACGTGCTCATCCCGCGCGTGCACGACCGCTACGGGCGCGACCGGTGCGCGCTGGTGGCCGCCTTCTCGACCTTCCAGGTGCGCTCGGCGGTGCGCGACTTCGCGAAGGCGCTGGGGCTGCCGCCGGGCGAGATCGAGCGGCTGGCGCGGCAGGTGGACCCGTGGAAGGACCGAAATGACATTGGTGATGAGGTCCCGCGCGGCGGCTCGCCCCGCTGGGACGCGCTCGTGAAGCTGGCCCACGACGCCTGGGGGCTGCCGCGCCACATGTCCCAGCACCCGGGCGGGATGGTGATCTCGACGCAGCCGCTGATCGACCTCTGCCCGGTGCAGCCGGCGTCGATGGAGGGCCGCCAGATGGTCCAGTGGGACAAGGACTCGTGCGGCGACGCCGGGTTCCTCAAGATCGACCTGCTGGGGCTGGGGATGCTCTCCGCGGTCGAGCGCTGCATCGACGAGATCGCGCGCGTGCGCGGGGAGAGGATCGACCTGTCGCGCATCCCGTACGACGACCGGAAGGTCTACGCCGAGATCCAGAAGGCGGAGACCACGGGCGTGTTCCAGATCGAGTCGCGGGCGCAGATGCAGATGCTGAAGCGCACGCGGCCGGAGACGCTCGACGACCTGACCGTGCAGGTGGCGCTCGTGCGGCCGGGGCCGATCATCGGCGGGGCGGTGCACCCGTACATCGAGCGGCGGAAGGCGCTGCGCGAGGACCCCTCCTACGAGGTGCCCTACGAGCACCCCTCGCTCGAGCCCGTGCTGCGCGACACGCTCGGCACGATCGTCTTCCAGGACCAGGTGCTCGAGGTGGCGATGGCGTTCGCCGGCTTCACCGCGGGCCAGGCCGAGGGGCTGCGGCGGGCGATGAGCAGGCGGCGCTCGGAGGCCGCGATCCGCGCCTACGAGGAGAGGTTCGTCGAGGGGGCGATGGAGCGGGGCGCGTCGCGCGAGACGGCCGAGACGGTGTGGACGCAGATCGTCGGCTTCTCGGGCTTCGGCTTCCCGAAGGCCCATTCGGCCGCGTTCGGGCTGCTCGCGTACCAGTCCACCTGGCTGCGGGTGCACTACCACCCGGAGTTCCTGTGCGCGCTCCTGAACGAGCAGCCGATGGGCTTCTACCCACCGGACGCGCTGGTGCACGAGGCGCAGCGGAGGAGGGTGGAGGTGCTGCCGCCGTGCGTCGTGCGAAGCCACGCCGAGTGCCGGGTCGAGGGCGGGGCGGTGCGGATGGGCCTCGGCTACGTGACCGGCGTGAAGGAGGCGGAGGTGCGCGCACTGGCCGCCGAACGTGGCTCCGGCTGGCGCTCGCTGGGCGACCTCGCCGGCCGCTCCGGCGCCTCCGCCCAGACGCTCGGCCGGCTCGCGTGGGCGGGCGCGTGCGATGCCCTCGTGGAGGGCGACCCCGCCTCACGGCGGCGCCGGGCGCTCTGGATGCTCGGCGTGGCCGTGCCCGGCACGCAGGTGCCCGAGGGCACCCAGCTGGCGCTGCCGCTCGAGCCGCAGGAGGGCCCCGACCTCCGCGCGCTCAGCGCGTGGGAGCGGATGCTGGCCGACTACGGCTCCACCGGCGTGACCCTGCGCGAGCACCCGCTGGAGCTGATGCGCCCGAGCCTGCCCGAGGACCTGCGCACGAGCGCGGAGCTCGAGCGCCATCCGCACGGCCGCCGGGTGCGGTTGGCCGGCCTCGTGATCGCCCGCCAGCGGCCGGCGACCGCGAAGGGCGTCACGTTCATGCTGCTGGAGGACGAGCTCGGCACGATCAACCTGATCGTCTCGCCGCCGGTGCACGAGCGCTTCCGGCTGGCCGTGCGCTCGGAGCCGCTCGTGCTGGCCTCCGGCCGGCTCGAGCGCCGCGACGGGACGACGAACGTGATCGTGGACAGCATCGAGCGCCTGGACCGCCCGGACCTGCCGCCGGCGAAGGTCACCCACATCGAGCCGCGCCGGGTGTGGTCCAGCGACGCCGGCGAGCTGAGCGCCGTGCTGCCGGCGGCGCACAGCTTCGGCCGCCGCGGCTAGGAGCGGCGCAGCCGCGGTCACGGCGCCGGGACGGCGCCGCTGCCATCAGGGGTGCGGGCCGGACGCCCGCACGGGCAATATGTGGGCCATGCCCGGACGAATCCTCGTAGGCACCTCGAGCTGGGCGGACCCCGGGTTCGTCAAGGAGTGGTATCCGCCGAAGATGCCCGCCAAGGAGCGGCTGCCCTGGTACGCGCAGCGCTTCGAGATGGTCGAGCTGAACTCGAGCTTCTACGCGGTGCCCGACCGGACCACGGTCCACAACTGGGTGGAGATCACGCCGCCGGGCTTCGTCTTCGACGTCAAGGCCCACCGGGCGCTCTCGCGGCACTCCGCGCCCGTCGACTCGCTCCCGCCGGACCTCCGCGAGCTGCACGGCACGCCGGAGCTCGAGCGCCCGCTGGCGGAGCGGCTCGTCGAGGAGACCGCGCCGCTCCGCGATGCCGGGAAGCTCGGCGCCTACCTGCTCCAGCTGACGCCGGCGTTCTCGCCGCGGAAGCACCGGCTCGAGGAGCTGGACGGCGTCGTCGAGGTGCTCGGTCCGCATGGGCTGGCGGTGGAGCTCCGCAACCGGAACTGGGTGGCCGAGGACGCGCAGCGCGAGCAGACGCTCGACTGGTTCGCCGACCGCGCCGTTACCTACGTGGGCGTCGACGCGCCGCCCGGCGACAACTTCCAGATCATGCCCCCGATCGACGCGCTCACGAATCCGGCCCGCGCCTACCTGCGCGCGCACGGCCGCAATGCGCAGGGCTATCTCACCGGCAAGTCGGTGGCCGAGCGCTTCGCGTGGCAGTACACGGACGAGGAGCTGGAGGAGATCGCGGGGCGTGCCCGCACGCTCGCCGAGGGCGCGGGAGAGGTGCACGTGGCCTTCAACAACAACCGCGGTGACGACGCGCCCACCGCCGCTCAGCGGTTCCGGGCCCTGCTCGGGCAGGACGTGCCCGAGGATCCTCAGCTGACTCTGTAGGCGCGGCGGGGCCTAGGCGCGGCTGAGCCGGAACCAGACGCGCTTCGAGCCGTTCGTCTTCACGCCCCAGTCCTCCGCCAGGCGCTCGACGAGGAACAGGCCCCAGCCGTCGCCCTCCGCGTCGGAGGGCTGCGGGTCGAAGTTGGGCCCGTCGTCGCACACTTCGGTGAGCACCGCGGACTTCCCGATCGCGATCTTCAGCACCACCGTGTCGCAGTTCGTGTGCCTCACGGCGTTCGTGATCAGCTCGGTCACGAGCAGCCGCATCGTCTCCATCAGCGGGGGATCGAGGTCCTGCCGCAGCTTTCCGATCGCGCGGCGTGCCTGCGCAGCGGCATCCGGGCCGCTGCCAAGCCGCATTCGGAGGCCATCCCGCCCCTGCCTTTCGACCCCGCGCACGCGGGTCCCGCCGCCCATGGCATGGGTGTACCCGGTCGCCCATCCGGGCCAACCCCATGAGAGAAAAGATTCCCGTGGGGGTCGTCTATTCGGCCACCCGGAGGACGAGCACCGCGATGTCGTCCTTCGGCTTCCCGCCCTGGGTCAGCACCGCCGCCTCCTCGACCTTCGACGCGATCGCATCGGCGCCCTGGCCGGCACAGGTGCCCACGAGCTCCGCGAGCCGGCGCTCGTCCAGCACCCCGTTGGTGCCGGCGCGACTCTCGATCACGCCGTCGGTGTAGAAGACGAGCGCGTCCCCGGGCTCGAGCGTCACGAGCTCGTCGACGAGCGAGGGGTCGGGCACGATCCCGAGAAGCGTGCCGGGCGCTCCCACGGTCTCCACGGTGCCGTCCGCCCGCAGCAGGAGCGGGAGCGGGTGGCCGCCGGTGGAGACGCCGGCGCGGGCGCCGCGGTCGAGCTTCTCGATGTACGCGTAGGCGACCGTGCAGAAGCGGCGGTCGTCGCGCTGGCGCAGCATCGCCTCGTTCAGCACCGCGAGGCTGCGGCTCGGCACGCGCTCCCGCATCGCCGCCGCCCGCAGCGTGTACCGCGCGAGCGCGGTCACGGCGGCGGCGTCCGGGCCCTTGCCGCAAACGTCGCCCATGATCACGGTCCAGCCGCGGTCCCCGGTCTCGAACATGTCGTAGAAGTCGCCGCCCACCTCGTTGCCCTCGCCGGTGGGCCGGAACCGCGCGGCCGCCTCGATCCCGGGGATGTCCGGCAGCTCCACGGGGAGCAGGCTCTGCTGGAGGGTGCGCGCGATGTACGAGCGGTCCGTGTAGAGCCGCGCGTTGTCGATCGCGGTGGCGCAGCGGCGGGCGAGCTCGTGGGCAACCTCCACGTCCTGCGCGTCGAACCGCCTTCCCGACGCGCCGGTAACGAACGTCATCGCGCCCAGCGTGCGCCCGCGCGTGGTCATCGGCACGACGATCGCCGAGCGCATGCCGATCTCCATGAGCGCCTCGTAGTGCTCCTCGTCCTGCGCGCCGGCGCGCAGCATCTCCTCGGGGATCTCCGGATAGAGCTCGGGCTGGCCGGTGCGGATCACGTGGTGCACGCCGACCTCCGCGTTCGGGTCGGGCGGGTAGCGCTCGCTGATCTCGATCGCCCGCTGGCGCACGGTCGGGTCCGTGTGAGCGAGCGCCTTCCGCTCGATGCCGCCGGCGTCGGTGGCGAGGTCCACCGCGCACCAGTCGGCGATCTCCGGGACCACCATGTTCGCGATCTCCACGAGCAGCTGGTCCAGGTCGAGCGAGGAGGCGAGCACCGCGCCGCTTCGTGCCAGGAGCCGCTGGGAGAGCTCCACCCGCTTCTGCGCCGTGATGTCCTCGATCACGTTGATCGCCATCGTCACCTCGCCGCCGCCATCGCGAATCGGGGTGGCCTTGACGGCCGACCACCGCTCCTCGCCCGTGTCCCTCACGCGGAACCGGACGACGGACTCGGCGTTGTCCTCGCCACCGAGCGCGCGCCGCCCCGGGAGCGCCTCGAGCGGGAAGTCGCGGCCCTCCTCGTCGAGGATCTCGAAGCGGTCGACGAACGCGGTCGGGGGGCGTTCAGTAGCTCCTCGTTGGTCTCGAAGCCGAGCGTCCTCACCGCGGCGTCGTTGGCGAACAGGAGCCGCCCGTCGGGGGCCTGCGCGGTCACGGCGTCGGCCACGCCGCTCAGGATCGCCTCGAGCTGGCGGCGGGCCTGCTCGCGCTCCTCCTGCGCCCGGAGCCCCTCGATGAACTCGCCGAGCTGGCGGCCGAGCGCCTCGGTCAGCTTGTAGATCGCGGGATCGCGCTCGCGGACCTCACGGAGAACACCTCGATGACGCCGATGAGGTCGTCGCCGGCATACACGGCGAACGCCATGCCGCCGTTCAGCCCCGCCGCCTGGGCCTCGGCGGTCCGGTAGAAGCTTCCTGCCGCCACGGCGTCGCCGAGCCAGGCCGGCGGCCTGTCTGCCAGACCTCGCCGGGCAGCCCGTGGCCGGGCTCGAAGGAGAGCTTCCTCGCGCCGCGGCGCGTAAAGGGGTCTGCCTCGAAGCCGTCCTCGTGCCAGCTCGCGATGCAGCGGAGCACGCCGTCGTCCTTGTCCATGGCCCAGTACTGGGCCACCTGGCGGCCGAGGGCGCCGGCGATCACGGCGAGCACGCGCACGATGGCCTCGTCGAAGTTGTGCGCGTCGCTGATGATCCGCGCCACCTGATACTGGGCCTCGAGCCGGGCGGCGTTGCGCTCCCGGTCGGCCCGGAGGCGGGCCACGATCACCGCGAGCACGCTCCCCGCGACGAGCACGGCGAACGCGACGATGTGCCGGTCGCTGCCGAATGCGTCGCTGCCGGCGACCATCGGGATCGACACCACGATCGCGAGCGCCGACACGAGCACGTTCTGCCGCACGGACGCGCCGGTCGCGGCGATCAGCGGGCCCACGAGCAGAAGCTGAATGAGCAGCGCGATTGTTCCTGGCTTCGATGTTAACAGGTAACGGGCATGCGGCCGACCTGACGGATAACCACGCCCGGCACCCGTTGTTTATTAGTGTTACCGAAATGAACCATAACGCTGCGGATAAAAATGTTGAAATAAGCTGTAAGATCTTTACCGACGATTTTGAGAAAACCCTGTCGAATATCTATCATACAAAGGTTGACCTTACTGCACCTGCGAATAAAAGCTGAAGCCGACAAAATGGTAATGGAATACTTAAAAGCCATTTGCAATTGAAACTGGATACGAAAGCGGTGACGCTGGAATTTGTTGGTTTTGAGAAAGAGAATGATGCAGTATGGAGCTATTTTGAAGTGAAACACATTAGCACGGCGCCCAAAAAAATAGAGGTGGTCAATTCCATTTTGTACGAGTCGTACGATAAACAAATGAACCTGATGCATGTGTCGGTAGGCGGCAACCGGAAAAGTACGCGGCTGAATTATCCGGATAAGGAAGCCACTTTTCAATTCTAACTCCCAGCTCCGAAGAACCAAACTGGCAATGAGCAATTTACAATAGGCAATAATACAGGTAACCTCACCTATTGGCCAATTGCATATTGCGTATTGTACTATTGATCACATTAACATTCGTCTTCTTCATTCTCCTCCATATCTTCCTTTATTTCATCGGAAGCGGCAACCAGTACTTTATCAATACGCTGGGCGTCCATATCAATGATCTCAAATTGAAATCCTTTCCATTCCATGGTATCGCCGATATGCGGAATGCGTTCGAGCTGATGTAAAATAAAACCTGCCAGGGTATCAAACTCCTGTTCTACCTCACTCATCCATTCGGCTCTGGAAAAATAGCTCAGGAAGTTATAGAAAGGGATTTGTGCATCTACCAGGTACGTACCGTCTTTCCGTTTTACGATTTCATAGTAGTCGTCATCCGGTTGCGGCATTTCACCAACAATGGCCTGTAAAATATCGTTCAGGGTGATCATCCCCTGCAGGCTGCCGTATTCATCAACAATAAAGCAGGAGGTGAACCCGCTGTTGTTTAAAACGTTCGAGCAACCTGGTAAGCCGTAATATTTTCCGGCACAAACACGGCCGGTTTCATAATGGATTTGAAAAGCCGTAAAGTCGTTGGTAACATACAGGTCTTTTAAGGTAACATTACCCTTGATGTTATCGAGGTCTTTATCGCAAATGGGGTATACCGAGTGCGGTTCTCTGATAATTTTATCGCGAATGGAATCTTCCGTATCGTTTAAATCGAACCAGATAATATCACTGCGGTGGGTCATTAAAGAGGTGATGTTGCGATCGCTCAGGTGAAAAACCCGCTCGATGATCTCCTGTTCCACTTCTTCAATGGTGCCCTGTTCGGTGCCTTCGCTGATGATGGCTTTTATTTCTTCTTCCGTAACGTTATTATCGGAGGTTGATCTTTACATTCAGGATCTTCAGGAACAAATTGCTGGTTTTGTTCAGCAGCCATACAAAGGGATGCGTGGCTCTGGAGAAATATAATACCGGCAACGCCACGATGCGGGCTATTTTTTCGGCTTTTATCAGGCCTATCCGTTTGGGTATTAATTCGCCAAATACAATGGACAGAAAAGTAACGATGATGACAATGATGGTAGTGGATATGGTTTGGGCATACGGTCTTCAAACTCAATTTGTTCAATAGAGGGTTGCAGGTACCTGCCAAAACGTTCACCGGAGTACACACCCGTAAGGATGGCAATCAGCGTGATGCCAATTTGTGCAGCCGATAAAAAGAGTTCAGGGTTATTGGCTAAATCCAACGCCCTGCGTGCTGTTTCATCACCTTTGTTGGCCAGGTTCTCTAACCTGGATTTGCGGGCCGATACCAAGGCTATTTCAGACATTACAAATAAACCATTCAAAAAAATCAACGCCAGTAAAATAAAAATTTCCATTAGCCGGTTGGTTTGGTTAAACTAAGATACTGTAAGCATTCCTATTCGTTTATGGAATAGTTTGCTTAGCATAAACCCTATTCCGCAACCCAGAAGCGCCCCGCAAAATACGTCAAATGGATAATGTACACCTACATAAACCTGCGTATAGGCAATAATAAACGCCCAAATGAAAAAAACACCGGCCCATTTGCCCATAACAGGGCGCAATGTTGCAAAAAAGAACATGGCCTGGGCAAAATGATTGGTGGCGTGGGAAGATGTAAAACTGGAGCTATGTGGACAATAATTAATAAAAAATCGCAATTGCGGGCCCATAACTTCATCACCACAGGGCCGCATTCTGAATATGTTGGGCTTAATAAGCTGACTGCTGATTAAATCACTCACCGCCGCGCACAGCACCACGCCCATTACCCACCACCAACCTTTTATGCCGTAATTGGTTGTTACAAATAATAACAGGAACAAATACATGGGTACCCAGAACATGGTTTCACGCATAAAGGGCAACACGGTATCGAGAAAAGTACTGCCCCAATCCTGGTTAATATGGGTAATTAACCAGGTGTCGAAAGGCTGAATAAGTTGCCAGAATGTTAAGAGGCAAAAGGGAGGATCAACAATCATAATACAAAAATAAAATACTATAATTTTAGGCCTTGATTTTTTTATTTATTACGTATGGTGAAAATTCCTAAACTGATTCGGTGGATTTTATGGACTGGCTTGATTTTCCTGGTTTTATTTACTCTCATGCGGTTGGGGTTGTATATTCTTTCCAACCAACAAAGTTATGGTCTACGTCAATTGGGTGGTGCTTTTTTCCTGGGTCTCCGGTACGATTTACGAATGATCTCTATTTTGCTGTTGGCTATGCTTATAATAGGCAGCATACCGCCGTTGCACCCTTTTAGCAGTAAACGGGGCAAAAAGTTCTGGATGATCATGCTGGGCGTGGTTACTCTATTTGCACTTTTTATTTTTTCAGTTGATTTTGCCCATTACGCTTACCTGGAACAGCGGCTGAATGCCAGCGTATTGAACTACCTGGAAGATGCCAAAATTTCCATGAGCATGGTATGGCAATCGTATCCCATTGTGCGGATGATACTGGGTGTTTTGGTTGTAGCTGCCTTATTGATATGGCTGATGCACCGGTCTCACCGGCTGGTAAGCAAACAATCCTTTACCGGAACACGCCGCAGTCGCATTATTTCTTTCATTCTGTTATTTGTTGTCAGCGGATTTTTCATATTTGGTAAGTTTGGTCAATACCCGTTGCGTTGGAGCGATGCTTTTTCACAGGGAAGCGATTATAAGGCCTATGTAGCGTTGAACCCATTTGAGAGTTTTTTCAGCACGCTCAAATTCCGGCACAGCACTTACGATGAAAAGAAAGTAAAGGAGCTGGCCCCGGTGATCGGCAGTTATTTTAATTTTAAACCTGCTGATAATCCTTTACAATTCACCCGCATTGGTACGCCACGGCCCGGCGCCATTGCTACCAAACCGAATATTGTACTGGTCATTTGCGAATCGTTCAGCGCTTACAAAAGTTCCATTTTCGGTAATCCGCTGAATACAACGCCGTTTTTTGACAGCCTTTGCCGGCAGGGCATATTTTTCGACCATTGTTTTACCCCCACTTACGGAACTGCCCGCGGTGTATGGGCAACCATCACCGGCACGCCCGATGTGGAAATGCCCAAAGACTGCCAGCCGCAATCCGGCTGCCGTTGATCAACATACTATTATCAATAATTTTACCGGTTACGAAAAGTTTTACTTCCTGGGCGGCAGTACCAGCTGGGCAAATATCCGCGGCGTGCTCACCAACAATATAAACGGATTGCACTTAT